>NZ_LT629710.1:3802956-4408413 GCF_900104535.1 Nakamurella panacisegetis
GGAACTCCCGCACCGCGGCGGTCCACTCCTCAGCTTGCTCCACCTGTGGAGAATGCCCCGACTCCTCGAAAATGACCAACTCCGAGCCCGGGATCAGGGCATGGATGGTCTCGCTGCAGCTGACTGGTGTGATCCAGTCGGTGCGGCCGACGGTGATCAGGGTCGGGCAACTGATCGATGGGAGCAGGTGCTTGATGTCGTAGTTCGGGATGTTGTGGGCAAAGGCGAAGTTGTGGGTGGCATACCGGTAGGGGGTCGCCGCCACCTTGGCCTCCACGTTCGCCGGATCGTAGTTGAAATCGTAGAGCGGCAAGATTTCCCGCCAGCAGTCACGCAGGTCTTCGTCATCGCGCACCAGACCGGCGTTGATCCGGTCCAGCTTTGCCACGTCCACCTCGATCCGGGCGGAGGCCAGGGCATTCGTCCTGGAGAGCTTCTCGTGCGCGTGATCGGCCGCGGTGTCGCGGAGCACCAGGGCCCGCACCCGATCGGGATAGCGGGTGGCGTACTCCAGCGAGATGAACCCGCCGTAGGAGCCGCCGGCCATGATCACCTGATCGACCCCGATCCACTCCCGCAGCCCGTCGACGTCGGCGGCCCACTGCTCGTGGGTGAACGGCCCCTCGCCCCCGCTCTGGCCCGATCCGCGGGCGTCGAACACCACCACCCGGTAGGTGTCGGCCAACCGACCGAAGCTGGCGCGTGGCTCCGACCGAGAGCCAAGGCCAGGCGCACCGTGATGGGCGATCAACACGGGTGCACGTTCTGGTCCCATCACCTCGACGGCCAGCGGGTTGCCGTTGATCTCTACGAACATGTCACTCTCCAGTAGGTCGTGCTGCAGTGAATTGACGCCGGTCAGACCGCGATGACGGCGTGTGCGAGGTCCCGGGGGAACGAGGTCAACGGACGGGCTCCCTCGGCCGTCACCAGCATGGAGTCGGAGATCCGGTAACCGGCATGACCCGGGATGTAGATGCCGGGTTCGTTGGAGACGATCATTCCCTCGGCGAGCAGGGTGGGATCGCCGTCCTCGAGCCACGGCGGCTCGTGCATGCCCAACCCGATGCCGTGGCCCTGCCGGTGTCGCAAGAACCCGCCGAACCCGGCATCCCGGATGACCTGCAGGCACACCCGGTTGACCTCTGCGCACGCCACTCCGGGGCGGATGGCGTGACCGCCGATCTCCTGGGCCGCTCGCACCGCCTCGTAGTAACGAACCTGCTCGGACGTCGGCTCGCCGAGGAGGAAGGTTCGCTCGCCCTCGACGAAACGACCACCAACGGCGCAGCCCAGCGAGAGCATGAAGGTGTCGCCGGCCCGCAGCCGGTAGCCGGACGGCAGGCCGTGCGGGTAGGCCGAGTTGGCTCCGGCGTAGACCAATCCACCGGCCAGCGGGCTGACCACCACCACGTCGTCGTGCTCGGCGTACATGGTGCGCACCCCGGTGGACGTGACGTGAGCGGCCAGCTCGGCCTCAGTGGGCAACGCGGCGCCCGCGGCCACCGCGTCGGCAACGAGGGCGACCCCGGCGGACAGCATCTGATCGGTGATCCGGGCGGCCTCGGCATGCAGCGCGATCTCCTCGGGATGCTTGCCGAACCTGGCCCGGACGACCAGCTCGGTCGGCTGGAACTGCCACTGCGGCAACTGTTCCCGGACCGCGGCGAGCCGCTGGAACGACGTGGACACGGCGTGGCCGACGATGCCGGACGGGCCCACCGCCGCGGCCAGCGCGGCGAACGGAGGCACAACCCCGGGATACTCGGCGTAGGAGACGATCTCGGCCCTGGCGTGCTGGGATTCGGCGTGCTCGCGCTCGAGTTCGGGCAGCAGGAGCACACAGGCGCCGTCCACCGGCACCCAGACCGCCACCGGGCGCTCACAAGGATGGTGGAAGAAGCCGGTCAGGTATGCGACGTCCTCCGGGTCATCGCTGAACAACGCCGCGAACCCCGCGGCCGCGGCGTCTTCCCGAACCAGTTGCTGGACGCGGTCGAAGAAGTCGGCGGACAGCCGCGGCGTGAAACGGGTTTCGGTACTCGTCACGTCGGACTTCCTTTCAGCGGCGACGCGACCGCGGATTGCGGGCGTCGTTGTAGGAGATCGACAGCAAGGTGGCCGACAGGACCAGCAGGAGGATGGCGATCGACGGGAACAGCGTCAGCCACCAGGCGCTGGACATGGCCCCCGACTGCTGCGCCTCGTAGAGGATCCGGCCCCAGGACCAGGTGTTCGGATCCCCGAGGCCCAGGAAGGACAGTCCGGCGGCGGACAGGACCGCGCGGGAGGCGGTCAGCACCACCGACACCACGATGACCGGTGTGACGGCGGGGATCAGATGCCGCGTGATGATCCAGAACGGTGACGTGGTCATCAGCCGCGCCGCATCGACGTACGGCAGTTTGACGACGGCCAGAGCCTGCGACCGAACGACCCTGGTGACCTCCGGCCAGCTGAAGGCGGCCACCACGCAGATGATGGTGACCGTGCTCGGCCCGACCAGCGCAGCCACCAGGATCATCAGCGGCAGCACCGGGAGCGAGAGGGTCAGGTCGACCAACACCCCGATCGGACCGTCGGCGCGCGGGAAATACGCGCCGATCATGGCCAGCGCGGTGCCGATCGCGATGGCGATGAACGAAGCGGCGAAAGCCACCAGCATGCTCTGCTGCGACCCCCAGACCACCTCGGCCAGCACATCCCGGCCGAGACTGTCGGTACCGAACAGATGAGCTCCGGAGGGGGTGGCCAGCACGGTGTCGCCGTATCCGGCCGGATAGGCAGCGATCAACGGTGCAGCGACCGCGACCACGATCAGCAACCCCATCACCGCAAGTCCGATGAGGCCCAATGGTTCTCGGCGGAAGGCGCGCCAGGTGGCGCGAGCCGCACCGGGCAGTTCGGTGGCGACCGGCTCCAGCCCGGCGATGGCCGGCGCCGAAGCGCCCGACGTGATGCTTGACCGCTCGGAGATGGGAGTCTTGGGCGTCGTCATGCCGTCTTCACTCTCGGATCCAGCAGCCCGTAGGCGATGTCGGTGATCATATTGGCGGCCACCACCGCCGCGGCCAGCAGCACGAAGGCGCCCTGCAGCACCGGGAAGTCCAGCTGGGTGACCGCCTCGTAGATGGCCCGTCCGATCCCCGGATAGGCGTAGACGGTCTCGGTGAGCACGGCCCCGCCGACCAGGAAGCCGAGTTGCAGACCGATCAACGTGGTGGTCGGCAGAAGGGCGTTCCGCAGCGCGTGTTTCCACAGCACACGACGCTCGGAGAGCCCGTTCGCGGTGGCCAGCGTGCAGTAGTCCTCGCCGAGGGCATCGATCAGAGTGGCTCGCAGGGTCAGCACGTAGGAGCCGATCTGAATGAGAACCAACGAAGCGCAGGGCAACACCAGGTGGGTGAGAACCGAGAGATACCAGGCGATCCCGTAGGCGCCGTCGGTGAACGCACCTCCGATCGGGAAGATCCGGAACGTCAATCCGAAGACGTACAGCAGCAGCACCCCGACACTCGGCACGAACAGCGACTGCCCGACGACGCTTCCCATCTGAACCAACCGATCCAGGAATCCGCCGCGGCGGGAGGCCGCGAGCACACCCAGCGGGATACCGAGCACGACGGTCACGACCAAGGCGGAGCCCGTCAGCAGCAGCGTCCACGGCAGTCGGCTCATCAAGGCGTCCGCGACCGGGACGGACTGTGCGAACGAGACGCCGAGGTTGCCGTGCAGCAGCTGCCACAGATACTTCAGATATTGCACGATGAGCGACTGATCGAGTCCGTACTGGGACAGCAGGGTCGCCCGCATGCTCGCCGTCATGTTGGGATTGGCCACGGCCAGGGCCGGATCACCGGGCAGCAACCTCAGGAGCAGGAAGGTGACGGTCACAGCGAACCAGATGGTCAGTAGTCCCCGGCCGAGACGGCGGAGCACAAACAGGGCGAACGGCATGCGGGCGACCCTTTCGAGGCGGAGGTCAGGACTTGGTGATCTGCGCCAGCGACGCCGGATCGACCACGGAGAGCAACTCACTCGGCTTGACGACGAGCCCGTTGATGTTGCTGCGGTAGGCGACATAGAGGTTCTGGGTGTACATGACGTTGTCATAGACGTTGTCGTGCACGAGTTTCGCCGCCTGCTGCAGCAGCCCGATTGCCGTCTGTTGATCAGTCGCCACCCTGGACTTCTCGATCAGCGACGACAACGCCGGGTCGTCGACGTAGGAGTAGTTGATCGAACCGTCCTTCAGGTAGGTCAGCGCCATGTTGGTGGTCGGATCGTCCATGATGGCGAAGTTGCCGGCGTAGACGTCGAAATCTCCGACGGCCGTCTTGGCCAGGTATGTGTTGCGTTCCAGGCCCTGCAGGGTGATGGTGATGCCGGCCTTGGCCGCTCCGTCCTTGACCAGGTTCACCCACTGTGAGGTGACGGCGTCCTGCAGCGAGTAGATCAACCGGAAGCTGAGCGGGAACTTGCCGTTGCTGTCCGCCTTGTATCCGGCGTCGGTCAGGAACTGGCGGGCCTGGGCCGGGTCGTACGGATACTCCTTGAGGCTGGCGTCGTAGTAGGTCTTGAGCACCGGCATGATCGGACTGCTCCCGGTGGACACGCCCTGACCCTGAAGGACCACGTTCCGGATGGCGTTGTAGTCGACGGAGTACGCCAATGCCTTTCGGACGGCCAGTTTGTCCAGCGGTGCCTTGCTCATGTTGTACGTCATGTGGGCGTAGCCCAGGCCGGGTATCTCGGCCAGCTTGATTCCGTCGGAGTTCTGCAGGTTCTTCACCTGTGCGGGTGGGATCGCGTTGGCGATCATGTCGACGTCGCCCTTCTGCAGGGCCAGGATCTCCGTGTTCACATCCGGGTACACCCGATAGACGATCTTGCTGACCTTCGCGGCCCCGCCGGCAGCCATGGGATACGACTTCACCGCGTCCATCGTGTAGCTCTGGCCCTTGACCACATTGGTCAGCACAAAGGGCCCGGCCGACACCCAGTTGTTGTCATTCGCGAACTTGGCCACATTGCCGGCCTTGCTGAACACGTGCTCCGGCACGATGTTGCCCCAGAAGCCCACCTCGTTGACGACGGTGGAATCCGGCTTGATCAAGGTGATCTCGACATGGGTGTCCGACGTCGCCGTCGCCGACTTGACGTTGGTCAGCTGGCCGTACAGGGTGCCGGCCGGCTTGTCCTTGATCACCGCGTTGATCGTGTACGCCACATCCTTGGCGGTGAGCTTGACGCCGTCGCTCCACGTCATGTCGCCGCGGATGTCGTAGTAGCCGGTGGTGGGGTTGGTGTAGCCCCACTTCGTGGCCAGAGAAGCCTGCTTGGTGCCGTCGGCGGCGATCGTCAACAGGTGGGGATACATCAGGTTGGTGATCCAGTAGTCGGTCCGACTGTTGCCCACCAACGGGTTGTAGTTCACGACGTCGGTGGTCGTGGCGATGTTGACGGTGCCCCCGGTCGCCGAGGCGGTCCCGCCGGATGATGTCGCGCTTCCGGCGGGGCCGGAGGTCGAACTCTGGCTCGTCGGCGCGCTCGGGGCGCAGGCGGCGATCGCCATCGTGACCGCAACAGCGCTGGCGGTCAAGGTGAGCCGCCGCGTCAGGTACCTCATCAGATCCACACATCCTTCAGGACTCGGAGGGTGTTGCCCCCGACGACGGCCCGGATGTCGTCGTCGGAGTAGTTGTGCTCGACCAGCCAGCCGATGATGTTGAAGAAGCCCTCGGCCGGGTTCTCCAGACCGTCGACGTAGGGCACCTTCTCGTACTCGACGTTGCCGTGCGCCTGCCCGAGAGACAGGTTCGCGGCGAACGCGTCGTGCAGGCCGACGTGATCACCGAAGAGGGTGTCCGGGCCGAAGGACACGTGCTCGAGGCCGACAAGCTCCACACAATAGGTGAAGTGGTCCATCACCGATTCCAGGCTGTGCCGCGGGTGGGCCCGCGAGAGTGTGGTGTGCGGCGCCGCCTCGATTCCGATCACTCCGCCTCGTTCGGCACACGCCTTGATCACCTCGTCCGGCTTCATTCGATTGGTCGGCCACACCGATCGGGCCCCGGCATGTGTGATGAACACCGGCTGGGTGGACCGCTCGATGACCTCCAGGGCGGTGCGGTCACCACTGTGGGAGACGTCGATGGCGATGCCGAGCTTGTTCATCCGTTCGACGGCACGGTCACCGAAGTAGGTCAGCCCGCCGTCGCCACGTTCCTTGAGCCCGCTGCCCAGGGTGTTCGCCTCGGAATAGGCGATTCCCATCTGCCGGACGCCGAATCCGTAGAGCACGTCCAGGCGGTCCACCTCGTTCTCGATCATGGTCGCCGCTTCCAGGGCGAAGATGTGGGCGATCCGCCCGGTGGCTCTGGCGTGTTCGATGTCGGCCAGGGTTTCGCCCTTGATCACGAAATCCTGATGGGCGATGTCGGCCATCCGAACCCCCAGGTCGAACAGGACGTCCTGGTACTTCCAGCCGGCGTCGCTGCTGATGCAGCAGGTGCCGTCCATGCCGTTGTCGAACACCGCAGTCAGCCCGGACCGGGACAGACCGCGATACGCGGTGGGCTCGCGGCCCTGTCGGATGTGGTCGCGCAGGTAGCCCATGTCCTTGGGGAACGCCTGAACGTGTTCGTGCAGGGAGATGACGGTGGATTCCGCCAGTAGCGAGCTGGTGCGCAGCAGCTGTTCGGAGGTCAGACTCAGACCTTGGTAGGCGGGAACCCGTCCGATCTGCTCGGCGTACTCGAAGGCGCGGTAGTCCTTTCCGGCCTCGAGGTAGTCGTAGGCGGTGTATCCCGTGTAGCGATCTGCTGGTTCGAGCAAGGCAAACTCCTCCTGGAGGTTGATCGTCGGTGGTCCTGCTGACGGGGGCAGGATGGCTGTCACCACCGACCGGGACGCGTACCCGGGGTAGTTTCGGCGCCGTAGCCCCGCTAAGCGAGTGATTCCGGCTCTGATACTGCATCTGATGTGCAATCCCGGCAAGGTATCGGCTGGATTGTTACATTGCGGCAATATGGAAGGTGGCAGTATGGGTGGCGTGGACAACAGTGACCCGGCGGTCGAGCCGGCATTGACGGTGCGTGGTCTCTCGGTGGACTTCGGAAGCGGCGAGAGCCGACTGCGCGCTGTACGTGAGGTCGATCTGATCGTGCAGCGCGGCGAGCTCGTGGCTTTGCTGGGGGAGTCGGGATCCGGGAAGTCGGTGACCGCCCGGGCCGTGATGGGTCTGACTGCTCCCGGCCAGACCGTACGAGCCAGCGAGATGCGCCTGGGTGGAACCGATCTGTTGAGAGCCTCGGCTCGGGCCAGGCGCTCGTTGCGAGGCCAAAGGATGAGCCTGGTGATGCAGGACGCTCTGTCGGCGTTGAATCCGGTGTTGAGCATCGGTGACCAACTCGGTGAGCTGTTCCGCGTGCACGAACATTCCTCGCGCCGGTCGGCTCGTCGGCGCGCTGTCGAGTTGCTGTCGGCGGTCGGCATTTCCGATCCCGATCGTCGCGTCGACGAGTACCCACATCAATTCTCCGGGGGCATGCGTCAGCGCATCCTGATCGCGATGGCGATCGCCTTGCAGCCGGACCTGTTGATCGCCGACGAACCGACCACGGCGCTGGACGTCACGGTGCAGGCGCAGATCCTGGAGCTGCTCGATCGGCTCCGAGTCGAATTCGGTATGGGTGTCCTGTTGATCACGCACGATCTCGGCGTGGTCAGCGAGGTGGCGGATCGGCTGGCCGTGATGTACGCCGGACGGATCGTCGAGACCGGGCCTGCCGCAGAGGTGTTGGACCGGCCTCGTCATCCGTACACCCAGGCGCTGCTGCGGTCGGTGCCGCAGGCCGGAGATCGCGGGCGCGAGCTGTTGACCATTCCCGGATCACCACCCAGCCCCGCGCAGGTGCCTGTCGGTTGCGCGTTCCATCCCCGCTGCACAATGGCCATCGAACGCTGCCGGCAGGAACGGCCGCTGCTCGCGGACTCAGAACCCGGCCGGACGTCGGCCTGTCATCGCAGCGAGGAGTTGGCCGATGTCGCAGCCCACTGACATGCTTCCGGACGTCCGTTTCGGACGGGGCGAGGCTGTGTTGGAAGCGGCCGGACTCCGCCGGACCTTTCGGGTCGGGTCGCGGTTGTCGCCCTCCCGGGTCTCGGCCGTCGACGGTGTGAGCCTGCAGCTCAGGGCCGGGGAATCGCTGGGGATCGTCGGTGAGACCGGTTGCGGAAAGTCCACTCTGGCCCGGATGCTGGTGGGACTGGAGAAGCCGGACGGCGGTACGCTGACCTATCGGGGGCAGGACGTGACCGCCGGCCGGCGGCCGGATCGCCGCCTCCTGCGCCAGGGGGTGCAGATGATCTTCCAGGATCCGTACACGTCGCTCGATCCACGGATGACGGTCCTGGATCTGATCGCCGAGCCGTTGGCCGCAACCCGATCGGCCTCGACCCGGCAACGCAAGGATCGGGTGGCCGAGCTCCTTGCGCTGGTGGGGTTGTCGACGGACATGATGACCCGCTACCCCCACCAGTTCTCCGGCGGACAGCGGCAGCGGATCGGGATCGCGAGGGCGCTGGTCCTCGACCCGCAGGTGTTGATCTGCGACGAACCGGTTTCTGCACTGGATGTGTCGGTGCAGGCACAGGTGATCAACCTGCTCCGCGAGTTGCAGCGTCGGCTCGGGGTCGCCCTGCTGTTCATCTCCCACGATCTCTCCGTGGTGCGACACGTCGCCGACCGGATCGCAGTGATGTATCTGGGGCGGTTGGCCGAAACCGGGCCGACAGCCACGATCTACGACAACCCCGGCCATCCCTACACCCAGGCCCTGCTGTCCGCCTCGCCTTCGGTCGGCAGCGATTCGCGGGGCCGGCTCCGGCGTCGGCTGGTGCTGGCCGGCGAGCCTCCGTCACCGGTGAATCCTCCCTCCGGATGCCGGTTCCATGAGCGGTGCCCGCTGGCGGAGGCGCGTTGCGCGGAGGAGATACCCGCGCTCCGGGCGCTGCCGGGGCAGGACGGCCCGGGTCGCCTCTCGGCCTGTCACTTCGCCGAGCGGGTGATGTCCGCTGGCTGAATCAGGCGGCGCCGATCAGTGGCTGTCCTCAGATTCTGGTTCTGCGAGTCTCAGGTCACGGAGTCGACGGTGCGGGTGCCGCATCGAGGTTGCCGGTACGGCGCAACTTGTGCCAACCGAAGCGGATACCGGCGGTCGCTGTGGTCAGCGATTGAATGACCACCAGGTACATCAGTTGGCGGTACACGAATTGCTGGGTCACGATCGCCCACAACACTCTCGGGCTTTCGCGGTCCAGCCGAAATGCGTACAGCGCCGCCAGGAACTGCAGCAGCAGGAACGAAGCCCATGTGAGCGCGATCGCCCCTGAATTCTGGAAGAGGATGCTGTAGATCGCGGCGACGTCCACGAAGGGGGCCAGGAGTGGAAGAAGAACCTGGAACAGCAGCAGGTACGGCAGTCCGCGCCGACCGAGCTTGCCCGCTGCGCCGCGCTCGAACACCGCGCGACGGTGCTTCCACATGGCCTGCATGGTGCCGAAGCACCAGCGGTATCGCTGTCGCCACAACTGCCCCAGGCCGGCCGGCGCCTCGGTCCAGGCCACGGCCTGCGGCTCGTACACCACCCTCCAGCCGGCGCGACAGATGGCCATCGTCAGGTCCGTGTCCTCGGCCAGAGTGTCTGAACTCAGGCCGCCGACCTGCTCGAGAACCTCCCGCCGGAATGCGCCGATCGCTCCCGGAATTGTCGGCATGCACTGCAGCACATCGAACATCCTGCGGTCGAGATTGAATCCGATGACGTACTCGATATGCTGCCAACGACCCAGGAGTCCATGGCGGTTGCCGACCTTCGTGTTGCCGGACACGGCTCCCACCGTCGGCGTGGCCAGCTGCTGGACGAGCCGTCGAAGAGTGTCTGGTTCGAAGACCGTGTCGCCGTCCATCAGCACCAGAACGTCTCCGGAGGAGGAGGCGATGCCGGTGTTCAACGCGACCGGCTTCCCGCCGTTCTCCTGACGTATGAGCCGCAGACCGGGCACCTCGGCGGATTTCACGGCCGCCACCGTGCCGTCGGTGGAGCCGTCGTCGACGACCACGATCTCGAAGCGGGGATAATCGCTGGCGGCCACCGACTTCACGGCGGCGGCGATGCCGACCTCTTCGTTGAACGCCGGAACGATCACGCTGATGGTGGGCAGATGATCAGCGGTCTCGTCGATTCGCGAATGCGCGTGTCGGCGCGCCAACAGCACCAAGCAGAGCAGCCGCAGCACCGACAACGCAGCGACCAGGATCATGGTGGCCGAGAGCAGCCACGCGACCAGATCACCGAATCGGACAGCCGCGATGACCACGCTGCCGCGCAGTCGACTGGGAACGCCGGCGGACCGGAACGGTGACGCCAAGCCCACTGACTCGCTGACCGTGACGAAACGGTAACCCCTGGACTGCAACTTCGGTATGAGCACGGTCAGCGCCTCGACGGTCTGGCTGCGATCCCCGCCGCCGTCGTGCATCATCACAATCGCCCCTGCACCCGTCTGCGGGACGGACGCGGCAACGATGGCCGGAACGCCAGGGCGGGTCCAGTCCTTGGTGTCCAGGTCGGTGAACACCGCCCAGTAGTTGCCCGCCCGCCGCAGCGCCAATAGCTCTGTCGGGGTCAAGTTCGCGACCTTGGACGAATACGGCAGCCGAAGGAGATTCGTCGTGTAGCCGGTGGCTCCCGCGATCGCCTGCTGCGTCTGGTCGAGCTCGAGTCCTTCGCGCCAGGCCGAGACGGATCCCAGCTCTGGGTGGGTGAAGGAGTGCACACCCACTTCGTTGCCGTCGGCGACCATCCGCCGAACGATGTCGGTATGTTCGGCCACCTGCTTTCCGACCACGAAGAAGGTTGCCCGGGCGTGGAAGCGGCGCAGCACGTCCAGCACCCCCGTGGTGTACTCGCTGGGACCGTCGTCGAAGGTCAGGGCGATCGTGCGGGAGGCGGGGGACAGCCCGGGCGACGCGAGGTCGCTGGAGTTGACGACGGGTCCACCGCCGACAACTGCCGTGGTCAGGGACGCACTGGAGGTTGACGGCCCGTTGTCGCCCTCGCCGAGGTTCCCGGTGGTGAACCCGTGCACGGCCAGCGCCACTCCCAGGGTGAGCATGCTGACGACCAGCAGAACCCAGTGCGCTCGGATAACCGTCGGCGGTCTTCTCCGGTTCATCGCTCAGCTGCTCAAGGCTTGGCGGGATGTGACGGGTGCGGCGGTCGGTTGGTGGTGCCGAGTGCCCTTCCGACCGGCACGGAGGTCGGGGTGGAAGCGGTCGGTGTTGTCGACGTGGCCGTGGTTGGTCGGGGGGTTGTGCTGGTCGAGCTGGTGGTCCCGGTCGACGACGCGATTGGCGATGACGTGGACGTGGTCGGACCGGTGGGCGGCTGGGTCGTCGCCGTCGCCGTCGCCGTTGTCGTCGCGGTCGAACTGCTGGACGCGGCCTTCGCGCCCAAGAATCGCGGCTGGGGTGGGCTCGGCATGGAGGCCGGGTTCGGCGCGCGCACGGTCGTCGTCGTTGCTGGTGCGGGCACCGAGGATGCACCGGCCGGTCGGGCAACTGGCGTCCGGTTGGTCGGCGCCGGTCCGGTCGTGGACGGCGCGGCCGCGGCGGGATCGGTGTGTCGGACCGTCGACTTGATGCCCGCCGGCCCTGACGGGGGCCGCGGCCCCGCGGTGCCGCTGCTGGCCACGCCATGAGAAGTGCTGGACGCGGTCGCCGACGTTGTCGCGACGCTCGGTGCGCCCCGACCGATCTGCACCGGGGGGTTGAGTCCGGGGAGGGGAATGCCGCCGACCGTGCTCAGGGTCAGCAGGGCGACGCCGACAACACCCGCCGAAGCCGTGATTCTCATGGCCCATCTCGTTCGCGGTAGCCGACGAGCGGTGCCGTCGTAGAAGACCGGTCGGCTCGACGGCTGGGGCGAGATGATGTTCCTCCTCGATGAGACGACTTGATCAACAATATGCCGGGAGCGGGCGGTGAGAATGCCGGAGCCGCATGTATCCGGTGCTCGGGCGCCGACATAGTCTAGCGGTTTACCCAAGGGCGAATGGGCAGGATGAATGGCTCGCCGAGGGGCCCGGTCTTGATCAAAAATGAGACCATGAACTGGAGATGTGGGACCAGGAACGAAGACCGGGCCCAGTGGGGGGATGAACTTCTGAGTTTGCTCTCAATTCGCAGGCGCGAGACCGGGCCAACGCACATGTCGGCCAGGTAAGTCTCCGGTCCCGTCCTTCTTGCCGCTCGTCGACGGACCCGGTCCCCGCTGGTGCCATCGCCGGCTGCCCGCTCCGGCTGCCGTTCGACCGACGGCCGGACTGAAGTCGAGTGGCCAGGACGTCCAAGCCCGGTCCGGCCAGTGCGAGTTCAGAGGCCCAGCGCCGGCTCGACCGGCAAGTGGTCTGCTCGTGGTGGTCGCCTGACGGCTCTCGCCAGCTGCGCTGTTGAACGGACGAGAGCCGGAGAGACGCCGTCAACGTAATCTTCGCCCCTCGTCGAGTCCAATACCCAAACGGGCCGAGACTATCCGGCATTCCAAGAACGAGTCCGGAATTCCTCGGCAACCGGTGAATCGGCATCCGCGGCACAGGCGTGACCACGGGATCAAGCGGGCCGCGTTACGACTCGCCGAGCGCTGTGCGCGCCGATCCGGTTTGTCGGTCGGGCCGGGTCAGCGGTCGGCCGGGTCCGAATCGGCCAGGTCGAGGAACGTCAAGTGGTGGTCACCGTTCGGCTCGGAGCGTTTCCGAGTGGTGGAGGTGTCGCTCCGGTCCTGGGCCGGCGTGGTGGGGGAGGCGGTGACGTTGGAGAACAGCGGCGAGAAGCCGTCGGACGAGGAGTGCTGAGAAGTCACGATCTACTTTCTGATACGGATTTGCGGCCGACGTTCATCGGCCGAGGGGCAAGACCTGTCACCGGCGGACCTGGTGAGGCAGCGGCGGCGGAAGGGCCCAGCCGCGGCCGGGCGGCCGATATGTGAGCCGGCCCTTCTATCAGCATGCCATGCCCCTGGCCATTCGGCGGGAGGGCCCGCCGTGGTTTCGAGGTCGCTCCGGCCGGGCGTACCACGTGAGCACCTGGTCGGCCCGGTGCCCATCGCGTCCCCAACCGGTGCGGGCTGGCGTTCACCCTGGATGTGGTGAGATGAACTGGCTGCGAACCGTGGACCGTGCTGGGCACACACGAATTTGGTGTTCAGGTCGGTATCCGGACCGCCGCTTTGTGCGGCCCCCGATCCCCCTATCGCAAGAGGTGTTGCTGATGACTTCGCAGCAGGTAGAGACATCCGCCACCGCGGGGCAACCGTCGATCAACGACACCGGGACGCGGGTCGGCGACGACGACCTGGCCGAGCAGCTGACCGTGCTGGCCCGGGACCTGCAGCGGCTCTCCACTCCGCAGGAGGTGATGGATCACATCGTATTCACCGTGGTGGAGATGGTCCCTGGTGCCCAGGACGCCACGATCACTGTCGCCCAGCAGCGGAAGAACGCCCGATCGGCTGCGGCGAGCAGCGAACGGGCGCGCCTGTTCGACGTCCTGCAGTCCGAGACCAGACAGGGCCCGTGTCTGGACGCGCTGTTCGAACAGGAGACGGTGCGGGTGGATGATCTGGCCAGCGAGCCGCGGTGGCCCCAGCTGTCGGCCCGGGCTGGGGAGCTGGGCGCGCGCAGCGTGGTGTGCTTCCAGTTGTTCGTCACGGGGGAAACCCTCGGCTCCTTGGACATTCTGGCCACGGAGCAGGGAGCGTTCAGCGACGAATCCGAACATGTGGGGCTGTTGTTCGCCTCCCACGCGGCGATCGCGCTCGCCGACGCCCAGGAGCTGGAGAACGTGCGGTCGGCCCTGGTCAACCGAGATGTCATCGGCCAGGCCAAGGGGATCTTGATGGAACGCTTCAAGATCACTCCGGCGCAGGCCTTCCTCCTGCTGGCCAAGGCCAGCCAGCAGACAAACCGCAAGTTGTACGAGGTCGCTGCCAACCTGGCCCACACCGGCACCTTGAGCATCTGACGAGTGCAGGCGGATCGGCCCGTTCGGAGCCGATCCGGCCGACGGGGGCGTCCACCGTTCGGGCGGCCTTGTGTGTGCTGACACTCGTAGTGGTCGCGTTGTCGCGGCGGTGGCGATCGGATTTGCCGGTGGAGTCCTTGCTGCTGGCGGCCGCGTTGCTTGGGGTGACACCGCTGGCTTGACCCTGCGCCGCCGAGGTGACCCTGCGGTTCACCGGTGCCTCGACTTCCCGGCAACGCCGCGACGTCTGAGGACGATCTCCGGGGCGGTTCGCCCACCCTGGAGACCGTCCGGACGTCTGGCGTCGGCGACCGTGCGGCGGCCGCGGTGAGGGTCACGGCGGCCGCCCAGCGATCCCGTCCGATTCAGCGGGCCGCGATCAGTTCTCCGAACAAGCCGTCGGCCTCCCCGTTGATTCCCGCGGTGAAGTACAGCGCCCCGGGTGTGACGTTGAGCGCGCCGGTCGGGAACTTCAGGTCCCACAGACCGGAGATCGTGATCGGATGTCCGCGGGTATCGCTCAAGGCGCGAACGAAGTGCCCGCGAGGTGAATAGACGTTGATCCGGCCGTCGCCGAAGTTGCCGACCAGGATGTCGCCGCCGATACCGGGCACACTCGCGGGCGCTTTGGTGACACCCCACGGTGAGTTCAGTCGTCCGTGAGAGGCGAAGTGCTGCAGCAGTTTTCCTCCGGGACTGAACACATCGACGAAGCCCAGTCCTGATCCGGCCACATCGTCGTGCTTCTGGGCGTCCTGCTTGGCGAAGGTGACGAAGAGGTTGCCGCCGATCGTGGCGATGCCGAACGGCCCGTAGCCCGATGGCAGGTCGGGGTCGGTGAAGGTCCGCACCAGCGTGAAGTTGCGGTCGAACACCTCGACCTGACCGAACCGGAAATTGGTCGCGTAGAGGAACTGTCCGGCCGGCGTGCTGGCCATGGCCAATCCCTTGTAGACCGCCCCGACGTCACCCTCCGGATCGACGACGGTCGACCGATCGGCCACCGTGATGGCGTTGCCCCGGTCAACCGTCGGGCTCCAACCGGCCAGCGTGCCGTCCTCCGTGGCGAACAGGAACCGGCTCGGGCTCGAAACGCCGTTCTCGCTTACGACGAAGCCGGCGGCGGCCGGGTTCGAGACGGTGCCGGTCGGGGTTCCGCCGGATGGCGCGGAGGATGCGGCGGCGGGAATCGTCACGACCAGCGGCGTGGCGACCCCGGCACCGTCGTACAGCGTACTGACGCCGGCGCCGTTGTCGGAGATCCACAGCGGAGAGCCCGGTAGGAACGAGATGCCCCAGGGATTCTTCAGGTTCGCGTCCGTGTGAGCGGCCAGACCGGCCACGTCGGAAACGAGGTTCTTCTGAACGAAGCCCGGGTCGTGGTCGTGCTCACGGTCCTGGGCCGATGCCGATGCAGCGGGTCCGACCATGATCACCCCGGCGGCCAGCACCGCTGTCCACGCCCTCGAGGGTCCTGATTTCCGGATCATTGACCGTCCTTCCGTCGATGGGTACGGTCGCCGGCCGGGCGCGACTCGCGCGCAGCCGAGTCCGGAAGGTCTCGGCTCCGGCGCCCGTCACTGCACCTCACGCCGGCCGCACAGGAAAGGTTCAGGTGACTGGGTGGTGCGGACCCGGCGAGGTTGCCGGGCCAGGAGCGGCACGGGCTGCACCGGTCGCCGGTTCGGGCTCGCTCACTCGGCGGGGAGGGCTCCGGCCAGCCGGTTGACGAACGATTTGGCCGCGTCGATGAAGTCCGGCGGTCCGAGGAGTTCCATTGGCTCGTCCAGCAACGTCATCCAGATCAGGAACGTGATCGACCACGGCCCGACAGTGCTGACCAGACAGGAGTTCTCACCGTCCGGTGCAACGGTGACCGAATCGGGCGCGACCCGGCCGCGGATTGCCGCGGCGGTCGCCTGTACCCGGATCCGGGCCGGGGCGGCGTCGAGCCCGCCGCTGCGGCCGGCGCGCGCTTGCACGAAAGCAGCCGGATCGCCGCCGGGCACTTCGCGGGGGCGGCCTCGGTCGGCCCGGCGGACCTCGCCTCGAATCCGGTCCAGTCGGAAGACGCGCCAGTCCTGTCGATCGAGATCGAAGGCGACCAGGTACCAGTTGAAGCCGCTGTGCACGAGCGCGGCCGGCTCGGCGTACCGCTGGGAACCGGCACCGGCCGTGTAGGCGAACCGGACTCGCTGCGAGTCTCGGCACGCTGCGGCCAGCGTGGCGAGCACCTCGACGTCCGTTGACGGGCCGCCCAGCGGCACGGCCGAGGTGGCGGCACCGAGGGCCCTGACGCGCTTGCGCAGGCGTTCCGGCAGGACCTGATCGAGTTTGGTCAGGGCGCTGACGGAGGTCTCCTCGATGCCGGCGATCGACGTGGCGGCGACCGTTCGCAGGCCGATGGCGACGGCCACCGCCTCGGCGTCGTCGAGGAGCAGGGGCGGCATGCGGGTTCCGGGGGCGAGTCGGTAGCCGCCGGCCACACCCCGCGTGGCGTGTACCGGGTAGCCGAGCTCGCGGAGCTTGTCGACATCGCGACGGATCGTCCGGGGATCGACGTCGAAGCGGTCGGCCAGTTCCTGCCCGGTCCACTCCCGCCGGAGTTGCAGCAGGGACAGCAGAGCGAGCAGGCGAGCGGACGGGTCGAGCACGGATCTCCTTTGGGTGACGCAACACCCCGGCATGGACATTTCTCAGCATGGACGCAATTCAGGACGTTAGATGTCCGCTATCCGAGTGAGACTGGCGCCGGTCAACACCAGACAACATCGAGGAGAGTCACATGACCCACGGCACCGCACTGACGACCGCACTGGCCTACTTCCAGGCATCGGCAGCCAAGGACATCGATCACGCCATGAGCTTCCTGGCGGACGAGATCGTCTGCGACGCGCCGGCCGGACGCATCCAGGGCGCGGTCGGCTACCGGGCATTCCTGGAGTCGTTCTCCAAGCTGCTGAAGCATTCCGAGCTGGTCGCCTCGTTTGGCGATGATCACGAGGCGATCCTGCTCTACGACAACGACACGGTCCCGGTGCCGAGTGCACCGTCGGCCGGCCACTTCACTGTCGTCGACGGCCGGATCACGCACATTCGCTTCATCTTCGACCGAGTCCCGTACGAGGCAGCGGCTCGTGCGGCCCAGGCGGCGAACTGACGACGTCGACTACTCCGGTGCCGTCGCTCTCCCGAGCTATGAGCGCCACGGCTATGGCATTGCACGTACAAGCTAGTACATGTAGCTTTAGGTCGACACCAACTCAGGAGTGAGATCAGCACCAACAGATGGAGAACGGATCCGACATGAGCAACAGCATGAGTAGCGGCACGGAGATCGGCATCCTCACTCGTCCGGACGGAGACGTGGCGTACGAGGTCGACGGCGACGGGCCGCTCGTTGTGTGTGTCCCGGGGATGGGGGAGTTGCGGTCGAGCTACCGCTTCCTGGCGCCCGTCCTGGTTGCCGCCGGATACCGGGTGGCGTCGATGGATCTGCGCGGTCACGGTGACAGCAGCGCCGAGTTCGACGGCTACGGCGACGAGGCCACTGCCGGCGATGTGACGGCACTGATCGAGAAGCTGGGCGGACCGGCCTTCGTCGTCGGCAACTCCCTGGCCGCCGGGTCGGCGGTGCTGGTCGCGGCCGCTCGACCTGAACTGGTCGCGGGGCTTGTCCTGGTCGGCCCGTTCGTTCGGCCGGCCGCGGCGTCGGCCCTGCAGCGCCTCGAGTTCCGGATCCTGATGGCGCCGCTGTGGGCGCGCTTGTCCTGGAATGCCTACCTGCCGAAGTTGTACGCCGGCCGGAAGCCGGATGACTTCGCGCAGTACCGCGCCGATGTCTCGGCCGCGATGAGGAAGCCAGGTCATGCCAAGGCGTTCTCACTCACGACTCACACCAGCCATGACGCCGCCGCCGACGCCCTCAGATCGGTGACCGCCCCCACGCTGGTGATCATGGGCGAGGCCGACCCGGACTTCCCCGACCCCGCGGTGGAGGCCCAGTGGATCGCCGACCAGCTCAAAGGCACGGTCCTGATGGTGCCCGAGTCGGGTCACTACCCACAGGCCCAGCGACCGGATCTGGTCGCTCCGGCGATCCAGACCTTCATCAGCGGTGTGCGTCGTGCCTAGGGCCGGACTGACGACACTTCGGGTGGTCGAGGAGGCCGAAGCGGTCGCCGACGAGGTGGGTCTGCCCAACCTGACGCTGGCCGCCATCGCACCTCGCCTCGGCGTACGGATGCCCAGTCTGTACAAGCATGTCGCCGGGATTGATGCACTGCGGCGCCTGCTGTCCATCCGTGCCAAGAACGAGTTGGCGGACGTCTTTGCCCGGGCGGCGGCCGGAAAGGCCGGCGCGCAGGCACTCACGGCGATGTTCGACGCCGCCCGGAACTGGGCCAAGGCCCACCCCGGCCGGTACGCGGCGACGGTCCGCGCTCCCGAGCCAGCCGACGAGGAGGATGTGAAGGCGAGCAATGCGATTCTCAACATCGCGCTGGCCGGACTGGCCGACTACCGCCTGACCGGCGATGACGCGATCGATGCGGTCCGGGCCCTGCGTGCCACTCTGCATGGTTTCGTCAGCCTCGAACGAGCCGGCGGCTTCGGGCTCCCCACCGATGTCGACCGCAGCTTCGAGCGCGTCATCGCCGCCCTGGCCCAGACCTTCAAGTCTTGGCCGGCGACCACGAAGGATGGTTAGCGTGCGCGCCGTGCCCAATCCGGACAGCGATCCGGCCGTGACCGGAAAGCCCCTGCGGTGGCTGCGGAGCGAGGCCGTGGTCGAATTGCTGGCCGCGCTCCTTCTCTTCGGAGCGACCCACCAATCGTGGTGGCTCGCCGTACTGATTCTGACCCCCGATCTGTTGATGATCGGCTACGTGGGCGGCACGCGAATGGGTGCTGCCTGCCTACAACTTCGCGCATTCGCAGGGCCTGCCGATCCTGATGTGCCTGGCTGCTCTGGAATGGCATCACCCGCTGATTCTGGCGATCGGCTTGTTGTGGCTCGCCCACATCGGCCTGGACCGGGCGATGGCCCTGGGGCTGAAGTACGACACTGATTTCCAGCGCACCCATCTTGGCGGGCCACAACGACAAGCGGCCTGACCCGGCCCGCCGACGAAGGTCGAACGATCGTCTCGCGGTGGGCATCGTGCCTCGTCGAACTGCACCATGAATTGGCGCGACCGCGGTGCCGGGATGGGGATGTGCGCCCATTCGGCCGTATGTCGGAATATGTGCAGCGGTAGTAGCATCCGAGGGCCCCGTCGACAATGACGTCGACGGGATCTCCGTCAGCGAGGGAGCATCACGATGAGCCCAGGAATTGGACGACGTCGAGGATGGCGGATGGCGCTGGCCACCGTCGCCACGCTGACGGTGGCCGTCGGTCTGCCCATTTCCGCCTCGAGTGCCTCCGCGGCAACCTCGAACGACGCCAACCCGACCGCGTGTGCGCACCGGGTCAACAACACCCCGGAGAAGTTGGTCGCCTGCGTCACCAAAGGCGACCTCTGGGCTCATATGGTCAAGTTTCAGCAGATTGCGGATGCAAATCCAGGTCCCGACGGCCATCCGTCCCGTAATTCGGGGGAGCCCGGGTACAAGGCCTCGGCCGACTACGTGGCCCGCGTGATGAGAGCAGCCGGCTACCGCGTAACACTGCAGGAGTACAAATTTCACTACTTCAGCTTCGTCGGAACGCCGGTGATGCGGGACGAGTCGACGGGGCATTCTTTCGGGCTCGGTACAGACTTCAACCCTGCACACGTTGCCGGTTCGACCACCGCGAAGGTGCAACCCGCCGGCGGGATCGTGGTCCCGGCGACGCCCGCTCCCAGCTCCGCCAGTGGCTGCCAGGCCTCCGACTTCGCCGGGTTCGTTCCGGGCAACATCGCTCTGATCCAGCGCGGCACCTGCACCTTTGCCCAGAAGGTGGCGAACGCTGAGGCCGCCGGTGCCTCGGCAGCCATCATCTTCAACGAGGGTAACCCCGGTCGAACCAGCCTCTTCAACGGCTCGCTTGCGGGCACGGAGCAGATTCCGGTCCTGTTCACGTCCTATGCCGTAGGTACCCAACTCCTGGCGCAGTACGTGCCGGGTTCAGCCCCGGTACTCACCGTCGACGTCAAGCTCATCGACGACCCGAACCGATCCGATTGGAATGTCATCGCCGACTCGAGGGGCGGTGACCCGAACAACATCCTGGTCATCGACGCTCATCTCGATGCCATTTATGGAGCCGGCATGCTCGACAATGCCTCCGGGTCGGCGGCGATCCTCGACATTGCGCAGCAATTGAAGAACACCAACACCCGCAACAAACTGCGCTTCATCTGGTTCGGAGGCGAGGAACTCGGGCTGCTCGGTTCGAACTACTACGTCAGCAACCTTGCCGCGAGCGAGTTGGCGAAGATCAAGTTCGACCTGGATGCTGACGTCCTGGGTACGCCGAACTACGTCGCGGGCGTCCTTGACCCGAAAGACGGGGTCAATCTGTTCGGACGGACCCCCGGGACTCCGATGTCGCCGAGTATCTGGGCTCCGTCGGCGATCGGTCGCGACTACGGGATCGACTACCTCAACTCGATCGGTAAGAACCACATCCTGTTCTCCGCCGACGGCACCGATGCCTTCGTGTTCCAGCAGGCCGGAATCCCGGCCAGCGGCGTCCTCACCGGCCAGGACTGCTGCAAGCTTGCCTCGGATGTCGCGCTCTTCGGTGGCTACCAGGGCAACTTCGAGGGCACCGTGCCGGGTGACGACGGTGGCTGCGTGGACAATCCATTCCGCTGGTGCGACAACATCGGCAACAACGACCCCGCCGTGCTGACCTGGATGTCAAAGACGTTCGCCAACATGGTCGGCCACATGGCCTATGACACAAAGGTCTTCGACTCAACCAAGAGCGGGGGCGGACACCTGAAGAAGAACTCAACCCCACGTGCGGTATCGCCGAGGAAGGCGCTGGTGAACAGCTGACCGGCCGCGCGGCCTGACCGATTCCGGTGGACTGTCGGTGCCGGGGTGGGTACGTACCCGGAGCCGGTACCGGGGCGACCCGCACACCGCGGGCCACTGGATGAGAAGGAGTTCCCGTGACGGCGATCCCCGGACACCGTGTCGTCGTCTTCCTCCAGGAGAACAAGACGCCCGACTTCTACTTCCCGACCATGGCGCAGTGGGGGGCCGCGGTTGCCAACCACGGCAACCTGCTGCCCGCCCCACCCAACTTCGACCAACCGCACGACCGTAACGCCTGGGTGCACTACGCCATGGGCGACTACCCGGCGCTGCAGGCGCAGATCGACAACGACACCGTCATCCCGTTGTACAGCTGTCTGGCCAAGGAATTCACCTTCAGTGATCACCACTTCGGGGCCGGGACGAACTCCACCCCCGGACACATGCTGGCCATCGGCGGGCAGACGCCCACTTTCAAGAATCCGCCCTTCGTCGGAACCGCCCCAGTCTGGAACCTTCCCTCGATCTTCACCACCGCCGACGCCGCCGGTGTGTCGTGGGCCGCGTTTCCGGACCAGAGCGGCTACCCGACCAAGTTCTACACATCCTTGGTCACCACCCCGGGCAACACCCACGTTCACCGTCCGGCCGAGTTCATCCCGATGGCCAAAGCAGGGACTCTGCCGCAGATCTGCTATGTCTGGAGTCCAGCCGGCTTCGACGAACATCCGCCCGCCACGAGCAACCCGACGTATGTCACCAAGGGAGAGAACCTGGTCTGGGACCGGATTCAGGCCGTCATCGACGGTGGCGGCTGGGACAACACGACCTTCATACTGACCTGGGACGACTGGGGCGGTTACGCTGACTCCGTTCCGGCACCCGTCATCGAGACGTTGCCAGATGCCCTGCACCCGGACGGCTTCACTGCGATCGGCGGGTCCCGGATCCCGTTGCTCATGTTCGGGGGCAAGGTCGCCCAGGGAATCGATCCGCAGTGGCACTCCCACGCCTCGATCCCGAAGACCATCATCGACGTGCTCGGCCTGCCGCCGATGGGTGTCGCCCGCGTCGATGGCGCTCCGACCATGGTCGGCCGGGTCGACTCCACTCTCACCCGGCCCGTACCCCCGATCCCCGGGACGGCGATCGTCCAACCGACCGCGCCGACTCCCACGCCGACGCCGATCGCACCGGCGCCCTGGCCCGGACCGCTGAACCAGCTCATGCCCGCGCTGAGCACCCTCGACGGCGCCGCGTTGCCCGCACCCACCGACGGAATCGTCCGACCGACCCCACCCAGGCCTCCGGTGCTGCGGTGACCCGAACGAGAGTCACCCTCACCAGAAGTGTCAGGCCGGACCGTTGAGGTAGGGCGTCATACCGGTGCTGAAGGCTGACGCGGACGCGCTGGAGCTGTCGATTCGCCAGTCGGCTTCCTTGTTGAAGTCGAACCACACCAATCCGCGAATGTCCGGCGCTGCGGCGAGAGTGCTCCACATGTCGGTGATCCATTGCGCCTTGTCGCCGCCGATCTCGGGAGTCCCGACCTCGCCGATGCTGATGGGGAGTGAGCTCAACTGGCGCAGTTCACCCAGGCTGGAGTTGAAGACGTCGGCGAAGCTGGTCCATGTCGACCAGGACTGCAGGGTCGACCAGTTGTAGCCGTCGAGCGCCACCTCATCGACATTGGCGGCGCCGGGAAACAGCTCCGAGAGTGGGGTGCTCCCGGCGTAAGAGACATTCGGGGACCAGATCCAGCTCACGTTGGTCGCGCCCTGCTTGGCGAAGACCTCCCGAAGGTGGTTCCACGCCTTGACATATGAGCCCGGAGCGTTGCCGTTGACGCTCTCGGCCCACGGGTACCAGGTGCCGTTCATCTCGTGGGCGAACCGCAATCGGAGCGGGTAGCCCCACTGGCGAGCGGCCTTCGCCCACTGGTTGAGGTAGCTGTCGAATGCGCCGGAGGAAATCCGGGCGAGACTGTAGGAGGGCTGGTTGATGCCGGCGGAGGGATCCCACGGCTCCCAGGTGATTTCCGGCGTCGCTCCCCAGGCCGCGACCTGGCGGACGCCCTGGGTCGGAAACGAGGGCTGTCCGGCCCACTGTTGGTACCACATCACGGTGGTGGGCTTGCGGCCGAGTTCCACAGTGAGGGCGTTGAGCGCGGTGAGGTCCGTCGGAGCGCCGGGCAACGTAACACCGACCATCCGGGGCGACGCCGTGGAGGCCGCGGCCACGGCCCGCTCCAGCGGCGCGAGAGCCGTGGTCACCAACAGCATGGCGGTCATCGTGGCCAGCACCGCGGTCAGCCGGCGCCCGACACGCGGTCGACGCTTGGCCGGGTCGGTGCGGTGATACATCGGAATCCTCTTCAGCGCTCTGTTGTCGCACGCGATTCCGGTGTTGTCGTCGCGGACTGTGATCCACTGTGCGTGATCTGCTGACTACATTAGGTGATCATGAGGCTCGAAAGCAAGAGCGCGCGCCGGGGGAGCGGGCCAGGGAGGAGGTCGTGACCTCCGGGTTCGCGGCCGCGGTGGCCGGTGGGATACCAGCGGGTGTCCGTCGAAATCTCGGCGTTCTCGGCCTGCTCACAGGGTTTTCGAGCGGGCGAGGCTGCGTTCTCGGGTGGTGGTGCGGCGCATAGCGGGTCGAATCGTGAACATGATGGCCACGACGACCATGGTCGCAGCGAGCATGACGGAGGCCATGGCGGTTGGCGATCCTTCCGGGAACAGCCCGGTGAGGGGTGCGGTCGCGGCGCCGATCCCGAACTGTGTGGCACCGATCAGGGCGGCGGCGCTGCCGGCTCGGTGGGCGTTGCGATCGAGGGCGACCGCGCTGATGGCCGGCAGCAGCAGGCCAACGGCCAGCATGTTCCCGACCAGCAGCAGAATGAGCGGCCAGACCCCTAGCCCGATCACCGAGGTGATGACCATTGTCGCGGTGATGACCAGGGCTCCGAGAACCGCTCCACGCAGGATCTGTTCGGGCGCTACCCGGCCCAGTAAAAGGCCGTTGAGCTGAGTCCCGGCGGTGAAAGTGACCCCGCCGGCGGCGAAAATGATGGCGAACTGTGTTGCTGACAGCCCGAATCCTTCTTGGAAGACGAAGCTGGCGGAGGAGACGTAGGTGAACAGAGAGGCCATGGTGAATCCGCTGAGCAGGGCCAGACCCAGGAACATCGGATTGCGCAGGAGCGCGCCGTAGGACCGGACGGCCGCCACGACGCCACCGGACCGGCGCAGGTGCGTGGGCAAGGACTCACGCAGCATGAAGATCGCGACCAGCTGGAGGGCCAGGGCGACTGCGGCCAGGGCGATGAACATGTCCCGCCAGGAACCCAGGCGCAGGAATTGGGCACCGACGAGGGGTGCCACGCAGGGTGAGACGCCGACGACCAGCATGAGCCGGGCGATGGCCTTGCCGACCTGGATGCCTTCGAATCGGTCACGGACGATCGCCATGGACAGCACCATCCCGGCGGCTGCACCGAGTCCCTGCAGGAACCGCAGCGCCGTGAGCAGCTGGACAGAAGTGACGAAGACGATGCCAACGGACGCGATGATGTACAGGCCGAGGCCGGTGAGCATCGGTTTGCGCCGGCCGATGGCGTCCGCGACCGACCCGAGCAACAGTTGCCCCAGAGCCAGTCCGATCAGGGTGGCGGTGATGGTGAGCTGCACGGCCGCCGGCCGGGTGCCCAGATCGGTGGTGATCTGAGGAAACGCCGCCAGATACATGTCGATGGTGAACGGTCCGATCGCGGTCAGCGCCCCGAGCAGCAAGATGAAGGTGCCGCCGATATGGGTCAGCTTGGCGGGCCGGTCGTCGAAATTTGTAGAGGTCGAGGTCGAGAATGTGGAACTGGCCATTGGTGACCCTCCTTGTGGTGATGGTCGAAGATGTGAGGGCCGCGCTGCGCCTTCAACTGTCAACCACCGGAAGCAACAGGAATTCCGAAGTCGCCTCGTTCCGGCGATCTGTGGCTTCCCTCACGCAGGACCTCATGGCCAACGAGCACAAGCTCCCGGCTCGTCTGGATGCCTCGACTGCGTTGCTCACGGTGCTCGGTGCGCCAACGAGGTGCTCTGTGCGCCAACGAGGTGGGCGATCAGATTGTCCTTCGAGGCTCGACGAGGGACGAAAGGAGTGCGAGCTTCTCGGCGCTCTCGCTGCCCGCATCGGCGTAGTACAGCACCAGCAACAATCCTTCGGTGGGAAGCTTGTCACGGTGCAGGTGGAGTTCGCCGACCACCGGATGGTTCACCGTGGTTGTGCCGCCGGTCAGCGCCCGCACGTCATGACGGGCCCACTGCTCCCGGAACCGACCGCTGGCCAGTGAGAGCTCGCCGACGAGTTCGATGAACCGAGGATCGCCGACGTTGTCACCGACCGACTCTCGGAACGCGGCGATGAAGTGGGCCGAGGACGCCTCCCAGTCCTTGTGGAAGACCTGCTCCTCAGGGTCCAGAAGCAGCGAGCGGAGCCGGTTCTCGCCAGGTCGCAGCCGTGGCGATAGGGCTATTGCCATCTCGTTGGCTGCGAGCACGTCGAACGCCCGCCCTTCGACGAACGCGGGCACTCCGACGGCAGCCAGCAGTTGGTGCAGCCGGGCCGGAACCCGCTCGGGAGTCCGGCGACGCCGCCGCGTGTGCGGCGTGACGAGACCGTGCAGGTAGTCCCGCTCGACGTCGTCGAGGCACAGCACGCGCGCCAGCGCGTCGAGGACCTGAGTGGAGGGATGGGCGTCGCGGCCACGTTCCAGCCGGAGGTAGTAGTCGGCGCTCATGCCCGCGAGCATCGCGACCTCTTCGCGGCGTAGGCCGGGTACCCGTCGGACCCCGCCGGACGGGATGCCGGCCTGCTGCGGAGAGACAAGCCCGCGACGGGCCCGCAGGTACGCTCCGAGCCGATTCGCCTCGATGTCGGCGGTCATACCAACACGTTAGGCCGGTGACCGGCCGGGCAGCATCGCCAGGGCCTGCGAGCGCTGTGCCACGAGATCGGCATAGGTGCCATCGCGCTCGGCCCAGCGATGCATGAGCACACCCTGCACGAGGATCTCGTGGGGCGTCGGGTCCTGGGCGAGCAGGCCCATGACTTCCGCGCCGTAGGCGTCCAGGGCAAGGGCGTGTGGATTGCCTGACCCCATATGCGTCGCCACCGCCGGCGGCACGAGCTCAGCGACGTCGACCCCGGTACCGGCCAGCTGGGCACGCAACGCCTCGCTGTAGGCGTGGATGGCCGCCTTGGTCGCGCCATATGTGGCCATCAGCGGGAACGGGAGGAATCCGATCCCGGAGCTGACGGTGATAATCGTGCCCCGCCCGCGTTCCAGTAGGTGCGGGGTGAACGCGTCGATGGCCCGGATGGTGCCCAGGAGATTGATCGCGATGGTCGTTTCGGTCGTGGTGAAGTGGGCCGGGTCGCGGAGGTCTTCGGGGCGGCCGATGCCGGCCATGGTGATGACCGTGTCAAGGCCGGGAAGAATACGCAGCACTTCATCGCGCGCAGTGATGACGGAGTCCGCGTCGGTGACGTCGATCTCGACCGTGCCGAGACCTTCGTCGGCGAGTTGCACGAGCAGGTCGGCGCGCCGCCCGCCGACGACGACGGCGCTGCCGGCGGCCCGGAACCGACGAGCTAGTTCCAGGCCGATCCCCGAGGTACCGCCAACCATGAAAACCGAACGAGAGGTGATATCCATGGCTCGACCGTAAGCGGGCGCGTCACACTGTGGGGAGGCCCTGCGAGGACCCCGGAAGCCCAGAGCCCGGCCAACTGTCGGTGACCGCAAAGATGACGGTGGGGTATCTGCTCAGCCCGATGGCGGAAGCACGGGCGTGCGAGCGTCACGGCCGCAGCACGTCCCGTCCGTCAGAGTTCCAGCGTGGAGTCAGTGAGTTGCCGGCGATCGCACAGAGCGAGATCGGTTGGCCGGCATCGTGGGCCGCGCTTCGCGCACTCGCATTCCCGTCAGGGCGATGAGCAGGTCGATCGCCGGGCGAAACCGTTCCCTGCCACGATCGGTCACGACGACCGATCGGCGTGGACACCTCGTCCAGCCCGGTCCGGTGGATGGACTTCCTGATCCGGCAAAACACTGATGACCTGCGGTCAGCAGCTCCCTGGTTTCTGCTCCATCGGGTCCGCGACAACGGCGGCAGTCATCAGGCGTGGCCAGCGTGGACTGGTTGGTCACGGACGGGTGGTCGAATTCGGCAGGTCGCACGGTGGCGCTCCTTCTCGGCTGCTTCTTCAGCGACCAGCGGATGTGGCCTCGGGGTGTCGGGACCGACGCAGCGTGTCCAGTGCTGCTGCCCGGGAAACGATGGGTCGGTAGCCGAGGTCGTTGACCGCCTTGTCGGTGCGCAGAGTGCAGGTCTGCCCGATGAACCAGCGGGCGGGCACCGGAACGACTTCGGCTGCGGTGTCGAGATCGATGTCTGGGATAGGAGTGTCGACGTCGTAGATGTCGAATACGGCCTGCATGAACTCGCGGAACTCGACGGGTTCCTGGTCGGTGACGAAGTAAGCCTGGCCCGGCTTGCCGTGCTGCCAACCCAGGAGCAAGCCCTCGACGGCGTTGTCGACGAAGGTGATATCGGTCGTGTGACGGCCTCCGTCGATCCACGCGAATTGCCCGGCCGCTGCGATGGCGGCGAAACCGTCGGTCACGGGGCTCCCGGCACCCCAGACGAATCGGGGACGGATCGAGACCGTGGTGAAGTCTTCAGTATTCGCGTCCAGCACGATGGTCTCGGCCTGCGCCTTGGCCGCGCAGTACGGTGCAGGCGAGTCCGGTCGCAGCGGTGCGGTCTCGTCGAGATCGACCAAGGGATCGCCGGCAAGCAGTGCGGCCTCGCTGCCACAGTTCACGAAGCGGGGAACCTTGGCCTCTCGTGCGACTTCCAGTGCGGCCCTGGTCCCGTCGACGGTCACCAGTCGGTGTCTCGCGAGGTCGGCGTCGAGGTTGGTCTCGGCCGCGAGGTGGAACAGCACCTGGCTGCCTGACACCGCGTCGCGCCAGGTGTCGGGCTCGGTCAGCACCCCCGGCACGGGCGTTGCTCCCAGGGCCGCGACCGTGGCTGCGGCCGTCTCGCTCCGGACGAGAGCTCTTACGTCGTGCCCGTTGTCGACCAGCCGACGAATGAGTACCTGCCCGATGAATCCTGACCCACCCGTCACGAAGACGTGCGCCATGTCGAACCTCCTGATGTGCGTTGTGTGCGAGGGCCCGGCTCGGGCGCCCCAGGTGGTTCAGCACCCTGCCGCGGCCAGAGCTTCCCATCGCAGGATTCATAGTTCTGAGCCATGCCATAAGTTCAGTGCATGGCATCCATCCGTGCGCTCGAGTGTCTGGTCGCTGTCGCCGACTGCGGATCGATCACCGAAGCCGCGCGACTGCTGCACCTGACCCAACCTGCCGTCTCACATCAACTGGCCGAGCTGGAACGGGAGACACGGACCCCGCTGTTCAATCGCCGGCCGCGCGGGGTGAGCCTGACCCCCGCCGGCAACGCGGCCATCCCGCACGCCCGTCGAACGCTCGAAGCGGCTGCGTCGGCGGTGCTCTCGGCCCGCGCGGTCGGTGACGGCACGGGTGGAACCCTGCGCGTGGCGTGCGCCCAGAGCCTCACCGTGCCGCTCGTCGCGCCGGTCCTGCGCGACTGGCACCGCCGGCGCCCGCACGTCGTGGTCAGCCTGCGCGAGTCCGCCGTGCTGGCCGAGTTGCTCGGCTTCATCGACAGTGGGGCGGTGGACATCGGGCTGCTGCCCGCGCCGGTCCCGTCGGGCTACGTGACCAGCAGGATCGCCGAGGAGGAAATTGTCCTGACGGCACCGGTCGATCACCGTCTGGCCCGGCCGGGCGATGTACGTCTGCAGGAGCTCGATGGTGTTGCCCTGGTGCACTTCGCACCGGACAACGGACTGCGCGACTGGTTGGACCGCTCACTGGCGGAGGCGGGGGTGCGGCCCGAACCGGTGATGAGAACCTCGATCACCACGGCTGCGCCGCAACTGGCCGCCGCTGGGATGGGCCTGTCGATCACGCCGGTCAGCGCGGTGAGCGCTGGCCTCCCGGCCAGTATTCGGTCGTTCTCGCCCCGGTGGGTCAGGCAGCTCATCGCGGTGACGCCGGCGCAGCCGGATCCGCTGTCCGCCTGTTTCATCGCTGACCTTCGCACCCGCGGAGTACGCGTTCCCCGCGACGTCGTCCGGCAATTGGCCGGCGCCGACCGCGACGCTCACCCGTGACCGAACCTGTACCGGTAGGGGGCATTCGGGGTGCGCACCGCCGGGCTGAACCGGGCCGCGGCCGCAGATTGCTCAGACCGAGCGCTGCAGTAGTGGCAGGAGCACGTGGTCGACAAGGCGTTCCAGGACAGGAGCGTCGGGAACGCCGCCGTGGAACAGCGTCTCGGTGAAGACCTGCGCAAACGCGAGTTCGAGTACGACATCGGATCGGTGGACATCGACCTTCTCGCCTCGCGATCTGGCCCGGGCGCAGATGGTGCGCCCGACGCTGTGGCTCCGTTCGGTGACTTGGGAGCCGATGAGGTCGCGAAGTGTGGCGTCGTCCCGGATTGCTTCGAGCAGCCCGATCAGTGACGGTCCCTGGCGTCCGACGAGGGTCTGCGCGATCTGCCGCACGGTCGCCAGGAGGTCCTGTCGGAGGGACCCGGTGTCGGGAACCTCGGGTTCGCTTCCTTGGGCCCGCCTGCTGAGTGCGTCTGCGACGATTCCAGCCTTGCCGGCCCAGCGACGGTACATGGTCGTTTTCGAGGATCGGGCTCGAGCTGCGATCGCGTCGATCGTGACCTTTTCGTAGCCGACCTCTCCGATCAGCTCGATCACCGCATCGAGAATGGCCTGCTCACGTGCGGCCCCCCGCAACGGCGATCCCGCGGGAACCGCTCTGGTGGCTGCATCTGACAAGAAACCTCTCCTCTCCGGCATGTGTACGATACCGTATCGTACGGTACTGGCCGGCGTCGACCCAGCACGACCCGCCGATGTGGACTCGCGAACAAAGAGAGAGGCACTTATCCATGGGCACGCAGATCACCCCCATCACCACGCAGGTGACCGATGAACAGATCGTTGATCTGAGAAGCCGCCTGGACAATATTCGCTGGCCGGAGGGCTCGACGGTCGCTGACACCAGCCAGGGACCGACGGTGGCGAAGCTGAAGGCTCTCACCGACCACTGGCGCCAGGACTACGACTGGCGCGCAGTGGAGGCCGAGTTGAACGGCTGGGGTCAGAGTCGGACCACGATCGACGGCCTGGACATCGACTTCCTCCACGTCCGCTCGCCCGAGGCCGACGCCCTTCCGTTGATCCTCACGCACGGCTGGCCCGGTTCGGTGCTGGAGTTCCGCAAAGTGATCGGTCCTCTCAGCAACCCCGCCGCGCACGGTGGTGACCCTCGTCAAGCGTTCCATCTGGTCATCCCGAACCTTCCCGGGTTCGGATTCTCCGCCAAGCCTGCCGAGACCGGCTGGGGCATCCCGCGAATCGCCCGCGCATGGATCACGCTGATGGACCGTCTCGGTTACGACCGATGGGGCGCTCAAGGGGGCGACCTCGGCTGCGCGGTGACCGACGAGATCGCGAAACTCACACCAGCCGGGTTCATCGGCTCACACCTGAACTTCGCCATGTTCGGCCCCACCCCGGACGAGATCCAGGACGCCACCACCCAAGAGCGCGCCGCTCTCGCGGATGCGAAAGACTTCTGGGACAACCTCTCCGGCTACGCGAAGGAACAACAGACCCGTCCGCAGACCATCGGCTATTCTCTCGCGGACTCACCGGTAGGGCTCGCGGCCTGGATCTACGGGATGTTCCAGGACACCTGCGGAACACCGGGCGACGCGGAAGGCTCCTTCACCCTGGACGAGATGCTCGACGACATCATGCTCTACTGGCTGCCGAACTCAGGCCCCAGTGCGGCGCGCCTGTACTGGGAGATGAACCAGTCGGGGTGGTCATCCCCGGCCCGGATCGAGGACCCGATCACGACCCCGGTCGGATTCACCATGCCGCCGAAAGAAGCGGTTCGACGGTCCCGTCGGCAACTTGAGCGACGCTACGCCGACGTCATCTTCTTCAATGAACCCACGGACGGCGGGCACTTCTTCGCCCTCGAACAGCCCGAGGTTCTGGTCAACGACGTGCGCGCCACCTTCGCGCTGCTGCGCTGACCGATCGAGCACCTTCATGAGCGCCCTGTCCTGGCTCAAGCAACCGGCCGCCAGGCGGCCCGAAACATCGTATGGTCACGGCCCGTTCAGGTCACAAGGTCAGGCGGCACGGACCTGGCCACCGCCGTACACGGCAGGGTGCGGGTCCTGAACCAGAAAGCAGCGGGAGGGAGCTGAGCCGCCCGGAGGACTCGAGTGCAACAGATGGGCCGCCGGCTGCGTGAGAGGGACGGAACGGATGCTCAGCCGAGGTTGGGTTGGATTAGGCGACCGTCGATGACACTGCGAGGGGAGGGCCCGCCACAGTGGGGCGAGCAGGTACGTTCGACGACTTCTTTCAGCTCCAACAGGCCGGACTCGTGCGGTACGCGGCCCTCCTGGCCGGCTCAACGGCACAGGGCGAAGATCTGGTGCAGGACGTTCTGGTCAAGATCTACCTGCGCTGGGACCAGCTCTCGGACGGAGAGGGCAACTTGCTGGCGTACGCGCGTCGCGCCGTCACCAACGAACACCTCTCCTGGCGTCGCCGATGGAGTACCAGGCACATTGATGCAGTCGGCGACCGCCTGCCGGACACTCCGGTTGATCCTTGGCTCGACGGTCCGGACGAGGAATTGTGGCAACGGCTGCAAGCTCTGCCCGCTCGACCACGCGCCGCGTTGATCATGCGGTTCTACCAGGATCTGACCGACTCCGAGATTGCCGAAAGCCTCAACTGCCGAACAGGAACCGTCCGGGCGCACATCAGCCGTGGACTAGCCGCGCTGCGCATCGATGGCGAACCGCCCCAAAGGCCAAGGCCGTCCAGTCGGAGCGTCGCACCCGCTGTAGCCGCCGACCCGAAGGGGCCCAGAGATGAACGATAGGCCGGACCGGCTCCGCGAGATGTTGCGGCGCCGGGGTGATCGCGTGCATTCCAGCCTGACAATCTCCGATATCCGGGACGCAGGAATGCGCAGCCACCGACATCCGATGCGCCTGCTCGGTCCGGTACTGGTTGCCGCGTCCGTGGTGATCCTTGTGGTCGCGGTCGCGTTGACCGGGCGGATGAGCAACCCCAGCACCCCACCTGCCAGTCCGGGACCGGTGCCGTCCGCCAGCCATCCCCTCGCCCCACTGACGACCGTGCACGGCAGTAGCCGCCTGTCCGCCTCGTCTCCTGCCGGGACAGACTCCGTACCGTCTCCCGTCACCACCATGTCGCCGAGCACACCGGTGCTTCCTAGCCATTGACATGTGGCCGACTGCAACAGGATCGGGCCGACCCGCGTGTAGTAGTCAGCGGGCGCAGAGCGCGAGACCCGCCGTTGAAGATGAGGGAGCATGCACATGATCACCACACGAGCGAAGATCACCGCGGGCGCGGCCACGCTGATCGTCGGTACCGGCCTGACCTTGGTCCTGCTGACCGGCAATGCCGGCGCGACCGCCCCGGCACCCACCCCGAACGAAGGTCAACCGAACGCAACGGCCGCCGCCCCGGCGGCCGAGCAGGCAGCACGAGGCAATGGCCCGGTGGTCCGGATCTCCAGCGTCGCGCCGGGCGTCAAGATCGCGGGAAATACCGCGGACAAGCCGACGGCGACCGTGTGGGCCACTCCACCAGCCGCACGACCGGGCAAGTAGCCGCAGTCAGAAGAGAACGCACCACAGAGTCAGCGGTGACCGGCCGGGGCCTGAAACGTCACTACTGCCCCGGTTGGTCCGGACTGTCGGTCGCGGAGGTGAACGACAGCGGAACCGTCTACGGAAGCGCACGCCGTGGGGGGATCGGTTGTACGCCGTCGTGTTTCGCTTGGCAGCTCGGCCGGGGCGGCGATGCCGGAACGGGATGTCCGACCGGAAGTTCCACGGGCGCCGCCGCGGCCTCCGTCGTACAGTTCCGGGGATCAGTCCTTTCCCGATTGGAGATGTCCGTGATCTTTGCGCGATCAGGGCGTGATTCGGCTACTTACCGCTTCCGGACCCGGCCGTCCAGCCTGGGGCGGGGCGCCATCTGTCTGGTTTCCGTGGCCCTGGCGACCGCCGGCGTGACGGGCGTCGCCTCCGCAACCCCGAGCCCCGCGGGGTCGACAGCTTCGGCCAGCTCGATGACATTGGGCCCCAATGTCATCGTCTTCGACCCGAGCATGTCCACGGCCCAGATCCAGGCGACGGTCGACGCGGTCGCCGACCAGCAGATGTTGAACCAGTTCGGAACCCAGCGCTACGCATTGCTGTTCAAGCCAGGGACTTACGGCAGCGTGGCCCAGCCCCTCAACTTCCAGGTCGGCTTCTACACCGAGGTCGCCGGGCTCGGCCTCAACCCCGACGATGTCACGATCAACGGTTCGATCGACGTCTACAACCAGGGTGACGGCTCTGGGGCGCTGGACAACTTCTGGCGTTCCCTTGCCAACCTGCATCTGGCGGTCACCGGTCCAGGTGGCAATCACAGCACCAACGGGTGCTACGCCAACACCGAGTTCTGGGCCGTGTCCCAGGCCTCGCCCGTGCGGCGGGTGGACATCACCGGCCACACCACGTTCATGGACTACTGCACCGGGCCGAACTACGCCAGTGGGGGCTTCGTGGCCGACTCCTCCTTCGGCAGCGACACGCCCGTCAACGGCAGCCAACAGCAGTTCTACGTGCGTAATAGCGCCATGGGCGGGTGGAGCAACGGCGTCTGGAATCAGGTGTTCTCCGGTGACCTCGGCGCCCCGGCCCAGAGCTTCGGTACGAAGAAGGCTGACGGCTCGAACGCAGACCCCTACACGACCCTGGCCACGACCCCGGTTTCCAAGGAGAAGCCGTACCTGTACCTGGACGCGGACGGGCATTACCGGGTCTTCGTCCCCTCGGCCCAGACGAATTCCAGGGGCACCACGTGGCAATCCGGCCAGACCCCTGGTCGCTCCCTCCCGCTGAGCAGCTTCTTCGTGGCCCAGCCCGGGGACTCGACCTCGAAGATCAACTCGGCACTGGCCCGGGGCAAGAACCTGCTGCTGACACCGGGCGTCTACCACACGGATCGCGCTATCGACGTCAAACGTGCTGACACCGTTGTCCTCGGCCTGGGCCTGGCGACCATCGAACCGGACGCCGGCAACATCGGGATGACCACCGCCGATGTTCCGGGCATCGACGTGGCGGGGCTGATCTTCGACGCCGGGGTCAAGAAGTCGTCCGCGCTCCTGCAGGTCGGGGATCAGCGTCACCACAGGGATGGCCACGGCAGCCTGCACACCTCCCGTTCGGCGAATCCCACCGCACTGCAGGACGTCTTCTTCCGCGTCGGCGGCGCCCATGTCGGTCGGGTGGAGACCGGTCTTGTCGTCAACGCCGACCACACGATCCTCGACGACATCTGGTCCTGGCGCGCCGACCACGCCCAGAACGCCAGCGACGTCGGATGGACCGTGAACACCGCCGACAACGGGGTCGTGATCAACGGCGACGACGTCACCGCCACGGGTCTGTTCGCCGAGCACTACCAGAAGTACAACGTCCTGTGGAACGGCCAGCGCGGCGAGACCATCTTCTTCCAGAACGAGTTGCCTTACGACGCACCGAACCAGGCCCTCTGGAGCCACCAGGGCGAGCCCGGCTACCCCGCCTACAAAGTCGCCGACTCGGTCCGGTCCCACGTCGCCTACGGCCTGGGCAGCTACATCTACACCAACGTCAACCCCTCACTGCATTCCGCGAACGGCTTCGAGGTACCCGACACTCCTGGAGTCGTGATGCACGACATTCTCACCATCTCGCTCAACCAGGCCGGAACGATCGACCACGTCATCAACGGAGTCGGCGCAGCGGTCACGCCGACGTACCAGGGCCCCAGCAACATCACCTTCTACTCCAATGGCACGAGCAACTGACCCGCTCGCGGCGCGCGGACCGGCGGGGCGGCGCTTGGGGCGCACCGAGGTTGCTGGCTTCCGGCTGTGGCCCGCGCCACCACGGTCTCTGGAATAGCGTGACGCGCCAGGTTGCTGTGGTCGATGGCGGGCAGCGCGCCGGCCTGGGGCTGTTGGTCACCGAGGGGACGTACCCCAGTACCGAGTCACGTGGCTATTCCGGCCAGCCGGGCATTGTCACCGCTGAACAGGCGGCCGGCTGGGCCCGGGTGGCCGGCGCCGTCCACGAGCAACGCGGAGTCGTCGTGATGCAGCTGATGAATGCCGGACGTGGCAGGTCCCCGTTTTGTGGGCCGGGCAGTGCTAGAGCCTTGGGGTTGATGGTTCGATCTCACAGCCCACCGGTTGGTGGGTGTGGGTGCACTGGGCACCGTACTCGGCGGGTGTGAGGTAGCCCAGCGCGGAGTGGCGGTGCCGATGGTTGTGGTCTTCCTTGAAGTCGCCGATGACCACTCGGGCTTCTCGGAGGTTCGTCCAGTGGTTGCGGTTCAGGCATTCCCTTCGGAGTCGGTTGTTGAATGATTCGATGTGCCCGTTGTTCCAGGGCGTGCCGGGCGGGATGTAGATCAGGCCGACCTTGTTGCGGCAAAAGTCCTGCAGTGCATCGGAGATGAACTCGGGGCCGTTGTCCATGCGCAGCACCTGGGGTGGGCCGCCGCACTCGTCGAACGCCTGCTGCAGGTGTGTGACCAGGCGGTCGGCGGTGATCGACCGCTCGACGATGTGCAGCATCGACTGCCGGGTGTGTTCGTCGATCATCGACGCGATCTTGATGGCCTTCCCGTCGACGGTCGAGTCGTATTGGAAGTCGATGGCCCACACCACCTTCGGCGCGTCCGCCGCGATCTGCGGGACGCTGTTGATGCCGACGCGTTTGCGGGGGTGGTAGATCCTCACCTGCAGTCCTTCGTCCATCCAGAGGCGGTGGACCTTTTTCTTGTTCACCTGCCGGCCCTCGTCGTGCCGCAACGCAGCCCAGGCTCGCCGGAACCCGTGCAGCGGGTGCTGGGTGGCGTAGCGGCGCAGCCAGGCCCGCAGGTCAGCGTCCGGGTCCGCGGGGGTTTGGGCGATCGGGCGGCGCTGGTAGGTGGACCGGTTGAGCCCAACAGCTTTGCACGCCAACCGCTGTGACAGCTTCATTGTGTCGATGAGCATGTCCACCGCGCGGCGTGCCACTGCCGGGCTCAGAATTTTCCCTTGGCCACCTCCCGCAAGGCGTCCTTCTCCAGCTCCGCTTCGGCCAGCAGCCGCTTCAGTCGGCTGTTCTGTTCTCGGAGGTCCTTGAGTTCTTTCGCGGAGTCGCCGTCCAACCCGCCGTACTGCCGGCGCCAGTTGTACAACGTCGGCGCCGACACCTCCAGCTCCGCGGCGACCTCTTCCATCGTCCTCCCCGCAGCGGTCAACTCATCCGCCCGGCGCAGCTTGCGAACAATGTCCTCCGCCGAATGACGCTTCCTACCAGCCATCCCGATCATGTCCTTCCTGCCCCTCACCTGGGGCAACAGGACTCTAAATCAACTCGGCCTCATCCACCGGGGACACGCCAGACGTGTCTCCCACCCGGACATCACCGGGACCGACCGGATCGTGGCCCCCAGCGCCGTCGCCATCGAAGGGGACGTTTACATGCCGACGGGAAAGGCGCCCTACCCGGTGCCGCACGCGCTGACGACGGCGGAGTTGTCCATCGTGCGGCAGGAGTTCGTGGACGCTGCCCGCCGGGCGGTCGACGCGGGCATGGACGGGGTGGAGGTGCACTCGGCAAACGGCTACCTGCTGCACGGATTTCTTTCGTCGGCGTCCAATCAGCGCACGGACGGATACGGCGGTGGGCCCGCCGAGCGCGCGCGGTTCGTGGTCGAGGTGACGGCAGCGGTCGCCGCCGAGGTCGGCGCCGGGCGGGTGGGCATCCGCATCTCTCCGGCCCACAACATCCAGGATGTCGCCGAGACCGACGAGGCGGATGTCGCGGCGACCTACCGGGCGCTGGTGGAGGGCTTGGCTCCGTTGGGCCTGGCCTACCTGAGCGTGCTGCACCGGGAACCCGATTCCGAACTGGTCCGTGACCTGGCGGCGCGTTTCAACGGCCCGATCATGCTGAACACCGGGTTCGGTGCAATGACAACGCGACAGGAGGCGCAGCAGCTCGTCGACCAGGGTCTTGCCGACGTGGTGGCCGTGGGCCGGGCGGCCATCGCCAATCCCGATCTGGTGGAGCGGTGGGCCGGCGACCACCCGGAGAACGAGCCGGACGTCACCACCTTCTACGCAGGCGGCGCTGATGGCTACACCGACTATCCGCGGTTGACCGCCTGAGCCCTCCAGAGTCCTATGGCGTGGAAGCCTTTCGCGACAGGCGGTGTGTCAGCGCTGGTTTCGCGTCTTTCGATCACGGTCATGACGGTGTTCGCGAACGCGTCCAAAGCCGCCTCGCAACTGGTCGTTTGCGACGGCCACTTCACGCCCCGCCGGCCGAGACGACGGCGTCGGTGATGAAACCCGCCAGAAGGCCGACCAATAGACCGTAGGCGACCAGGTCACTGCGTTTGGCGCGGGCGGCGACGCCGAGCAGTTGGACCATGACGTAAGCGATGGAACCGGCCGCCAAAGTCAGGAAGACGACGCTGACCGGTTCGGAGCTGAAGCTGTGTCCGACGGCGGTGCCGACAAACGTGGGGCCACCGCCGATGGCGGCCATACCGAGCAAGAAGCCCCAGCTGGGTCGGCCGTCGGAGCCGGCGGTGTCCGTGTCGGCGGTCAGCGGCGCGACGATGCCGAATCCTTCAGTGGCGTTGTGGAGAGCGAAACCGATGACCAGCACGGTGGCCAGGGTGATGGCACCGCTGGCGGCGGCCTGGCCGATGGCGAGGCCTTCGGCGAAGTTGTGCAGTCCGATGCCGACGGCGATCAGCAGCGACAATCGTTGCCCGGATGACCACCCGGCGATCACGGGCGTCTGTGTGCGTGGGGAGTGCTCGGACCGGGCCATGGCACCCGGTCCGCTGCGCTTGCCGCGTTGCCCGGCGCGGGCCATGTAGCGGTCGTAGGCCACCAGGCCAAGAAGACCCACGGCCAGACCACCGGCGAAGAGGCTGCCGTAGCCGGCAACGGGGCCCAGGCCGCCGTGACCGTCGTGGACGGCGCCGAGGGCGGCGTCGATCGGTGCCCACGCAGCGGACAGGACGTCCCAAAAAATGAACAGGAGCACGCCGACGGAAGTGGCGGTCAGTAAGACCCGCACCCCGGGTGCCGGATGTCGCAGCCGACCGACCGGCAGGCCCAGCAAGATGGTTGCGCCCGCGATCAATCCGAGCAGCAGCGTCATCGGCAAGTTCATACCCACCAGCATGACATGGATAGGTAAGGGAAACCTAAGGGTCGCCCTCGGGCCGGAACAGCAGCGCGAGAGGGCCCCGACAAATGGGGCGCGCCGCGCTGAGTCACGCCGAGGACGCCCATTGCTGGAGCCGGCGCTGCACGGATGGGCCGAATCGTCCTTCGGACAGCCAGACCATCCTTCCGCTCGGCGCGGTCCCGGCAGTCGAATCGAGCGGGCGCCAGTGGCGCGTCAGTCAACTTCGAAGCGACCGGCGGTGCGCTCTCGGCGGTGCCAGACGAGCGAAACACCGCTTTGAACCACGAGGGCCACGCTCAAGGTGAGCCACCAGATCTCCTGGAGGCCAAGCGATATCCCGGCCACAACCAGGACGATGTGAACGACCACACTGATCGACCAGAAGATCGTCCCGATCACCCTCGCCGGCCCAGATTGCGCGGTGGCAGTCGGTGGCGGGCAGGTCTTACGCCCAAACCATCGGGCTGGCTGGCCGGCTGGAGATCACCTGGGTCTCACAGTTCTTCGAGGATGCCGCGGTGAAGTTCCCCCTGGTAGAGCTGCGGACTTGGCAGTGCGTGGAGTCGACAGAACAAGTCGGGTACGCCTTCGCCAGCTACCGGCGCCGCGCCGCGTTGCCGGGCAAGGACCGGCGACTGGTCGACGCAGACCCGCAACGCGGGTGAACCCTGCCCTTCACGCTGCAAACCGGGTCTGCAGACGGGATCATCGGGAGATGTCGACGCCGCCTCCGCAGGTAACTCCAGCATTTGGTGACCCGCATTTCCCACTTGCGGCCGCCTACAACGCCATGATCGCTGAGCGTCATGTTCAGGAACAGGCCACCCGGCCCAACCCCGCCGTGTTGCAGGCGGAGCTGGCCCACGAGGCACAACGCCAGTACTTCCAATCCCTGAGCCTTCCACCACCGCCGAAGTCCGATAGCACCCTGGACATGCTGAGGGCGGCATCGCAGGGTTTCGCACCCCACAAGCCCAGTGGTGGGATGCTGCCGTCGCGTGACCTGCCGATGTACCGCACCGACGCAGGAGCGGCAGCTGGGGGCATCGAAATCGGTGCGGTGGTCTCAGCCGCTAGTTCGTCGGCTGGGGAGGCGGCGGAGCTTGCTGCGGCCGGCGCCGCGAAAGGCGTCGAGGCATATATGTTGGCGGGCCTGTCGGCCGCGGATGCGACGGCTGGCGACGCCCTGATGCAGATGGCTCGGCAGCGAATGGTCTACGACGTGGGTGACGGCGGAGACAGCCGGTGGCAGCTCTTGAACGAGTTGGTGACGCTCTACGGCCAGGCCGCGAAATATCACCTATCCAGCCGAGATCTTCGGATTCTCAACGTCATGAAGGGGAAATTGGCGCATGAGCTCATGAACACGGGCGGCGCGGGCTGAGGGCGGCAGATCCTGAAGACCGGTGCCGGGGGAGACGACTCAAGCCGCCACCGTCCCCTCGCTGCCCGAATACGCCGACGTCACCTCCGGATGCCTGCTGCTGCCGGGGATCCCATACCTCAGCCTGGAGCACCACGCCGGCTGGGTCGAGGCCGACCACAGCGGACAGGTCGCTTCCATGCGGGCCTGCTCCGGCATCGACCCGATGGACGACGCCGACACCGCGGTGCTGGCCCTGCTGCTGGCCGCCTGATGAACCAGCCACCGAACCGCCGTCCATGATCGACAAGCGATGCCGCGTTGCATCGGCGCACAAGCGGCACGATGCTGCTCGATGCACCGCACCCACGCACCCTTCATGCATGTCGGGTGCATTCTGCGGTGAGCGAGGTGAAGACCGCCGCGACGGCGCCCTATCCGGTCGACAGGCTCGACCGACGCCGACCGCGCTGGAGGTGGCCGACTACATCGTCGCCCAGTCCGATGCTGGCGGAGAGAGCATCGATCTGCCGAAACTGCAGGCCCTGCTGTACCCGTCGCAAGCATGCAATCTGGCCATCACCGGCCAGCCCATGTTCGACGAGCCGATACTGGCCAGCCCCGATGGCCCCTACATCGAGTCGGTCGCCGTCCGCTGGGCTGTGACTCAGAGGCCGGCGGTGAATTCCATGCCGGAGCGTGCCTGATTGGCGGCGTTGGTCGTGGTGAAAGCACGGGCCAGGGCTTTCTGCATGGTGGCGTCCGGACCGCTGTCGAGCACGACATGCACAGCCGGCCGCCGAGCCCGGATCTCCATGGTCAGACCAGCTCCGCCGAGCAGCACCAGAACGATTCCGAGTGGCCACGCTGTGAAGGCGAGCGCGGCTACACCGCCGATCAGCAGCACCGCATTCAGCAGCGTGTATAGACGGCTCATCTGCGTCCAATCCGATCTGAAGGTAAGGCTCTTCCGTCAGGGTAGACCGTGGCGACGCGGCGGGCGAGGAGGAATTGTTCGCAGCGACCGGTCGTGCCTGACGCGACAGCTCCAGGACGTTGCTCCGCCGCCGCGGCAGCCTGCGCGGTCAGGTCCGACTTCTTCCTCGCGTTCACAGCATCAAGCGTCGTAGTCACCACGGCACCTTTCCCGCCGGCCCACCAGGGCTCAGCGTGTCGGGGTTGCGTGTTCAGATGGCCCACAGGGCTTGGGTGGGTGACATGCGTGCTGCTCGTAGGGCGGGTAGGAGTCCGGCTGCGGCGCCGATGAGGACCGCGGAGCCGAGGCCGCCGGCCCAGGCGATGGTCGGTATGACGACGGCCCAGCCGCCTTTGGTTGAGGCGTAGATGGCGGTCGACAGGACGCCGAGGCCGACGCCGACGGCGCCTCCGATGAGTGCGAGGAAGATGGCTTCGGCGAGGAATTGGATGCGGATGTGGCCTTTGGTTGCTCCGAGGGCTCGTCGCAGCCCGATCTCGCTTCGGCGTTCTAGGACGGAGATGATCATGATGTTGGCGACTCCGACGGCGCCGACGAGCAGGGCGACGGCCCCCGAAATGGACGCCGGTGAGGCCGCGGACCGTCGGTGAGTCGTCCGGCGACGGGTGTCGCTAGCCACAAGCGTTCTGACCGTGGGCGGGCCCGGACCGGGCTGTCGGTGGCGCCGGACCCGAGGCCGCCACACAGCAATTCGCCAGCGCCTCCGTGGTCCACGGGCACGGCTTGTCCCCAGGCCGTGAGTTGTCCACATTCTTTCGATCCGCGGTGTTGCCGGCGGCAGGACGCGGCATTGTCGGTGCAGTCGTATGGGTTCTGGTTCGGTGCGGGTGGCTGTGGGGGGTGATGGGTGTGGCGTTGGCGACGACGTGGGCGGTGGCGCTGTCGGGGGTGTCGGGCGAGTTGGTGAAGGTCGAAGCGGATCTGGCCAATGGGTTGCCGGCGACGACGGTGATCGGGTTGGGCGACGTGGCGGTGACGCAGGCGCGGGATCGGGTGCGTTCGGCGGTGGTGAACTCGGGTCATCGGTGGCCGGAGAAGCGGATCACATTGGCGTTGTCGCCGGCGGCATTGCCCAAGCGGGGAGCGGGTTTCGACCTGGCGATGGCGGTGGCGGTGTTGGCGGCGGCGGAGATCATCCCGATCCATGCGCCGGGTGAGTTGGTGCTGCTCGGCGAACTGGGCTTGGACGGGCGGGTGTTGCCGACCAGAGGGACGTTGCCGAGTTTGCTGGCCACGAAGGCGGCGGGTCGGGCGGCGGCGATCGTGCCGGCGCCGAACCTCGCCGAGGCGGTGCTGGCCGGTGGCGTGCAGGTGCGTGGCGTGAGTTGCCTGGCCGATCTGATCGGCTACTTCAACGGGGAGCCGGATCGGTTGCAGTTGCCGCGGCCTGGTGTCGAGCCGGAGCTTCCGCCGATGGCCGACATGGTCGATGTGTTGGGGCAGCCGGAGGCCAGGGCGGCGTTGGAGTTGGCGGCGGCGGGCGGTCACCACCTGGCGATGATCGGACCGCCGGGGGCGGGCAAGACGATGTTGGCCGGCCGGTTGCCGGGTCTGCTTCCGAGGTTGGATCAGGAGTCGGCGCTGGAGGTCACGGCGGTGCACTCGGTGGCTGGGCAACTCGATGACGACGGGCCGTTGATCACCCGGCCGCCGTTCGTCGCACCGCATCACTCGGCGTCTCTGGCCGCGCTGATCGGCGGCGGTTCGTCGTTCATCCGTCCCGGCAGTGCCAGCCTGGCCCACCGGGGTGTGCTGTTCCTCGACGAGTCGAGCGATGTAAAGTACACCCATGACGAACCAGTTGTCGGATGGCACGGTCGAAGGTGTGACGACAGACCCGGAGACCGGGGAGGAGCGGTCGTTTCTGCGCCGGCCGGGGCGATTGATCCGGACGGTGTCGTATCCAGCTTTCCGGGGCTATGACCGAGCGACCGTGAATGCGGGGAGTAGGCCGATCTGCCTGTACCTGCGTCTGTCCAAGTACCACAAGGACGGCCAGGACGCGATCGAACGGCAGCGGATCGACCTGACCCGCAAGTTGGCCGCCGAGGGGGGCTGGACGGTCATGGGTGAGTACGTCGACAATGACTCCGCGAGCGCTTCCGCAGTGCGGACCCGCAAGGGCTGGCATGCATTGAACGTCGACATCGACGCCGGTCGAGTAACTGCAGTGGCATTTTGGAAACTTGACCGCACCAATCGGGTCGCCTCGCGGTGTATCGAGTGGATCGGGCAATGCCAGACGCGCGGCGTGACACTGGTGTCGCACCAGGACGCCTCCGATGAGCTGAACACAGCAACCGCTGGAGCAAAGCTCATTACTGGAATCAAAGCACTATTGGCCGAGGTCGAGACGGACACGATGAGCGAGCGCCAGCGCGCTGCCAAGGCCCACGCCGCTGAAGCGGGCTTTCACCACGGCGGGAGACGCCCGTTTGGGTGGATGCCTGGTCACCGAGAGACCGACGCATTGGGCCGTAGCGGGGTGCGCTTGGTGCCCCACCCTGTGGAGTTCGCGGCGCTGCAGGCTGCAGTGCCGATGGTGCTGGCGGGCTCGGGCCTAATGAGCGTGTCCCGTCACTGGATGGACGAGTTCGGGATCACGACCGCGGCCGGGATGCCGATGTACGAGGCCAGTGTGTATCGAGCGCTTATCTCGCCGCGGATGGTCGGTTATCGGATGCGGCAGGTGCCCGAGCATCAACGCGGCGTCCAGATCGATCTGCTCAATCATATTGCACGTGACCAGTCTGGGGAGCCGGTGATCGGGCAAGAGCCGGTGTGTGACCGGCTGACTTGGATGCGAATGTTGCGCGCACTTCAGGCAGCCTCGACGTCGCAGACGCGAAGGCCGTGGGGGTCGCACGAATGGCTCCTGACAGGGCTGATGTTCTGTCAGTGCGGCAACCGGCTCTATGGTCACCAGAAGAACTACAAGCACGCTGACGGGTCGAACGTGCGCACGTATGTGTATCGGTGCCACGCCAACCTCCGCAATGGTGCCGGCACATGCGCCAAGGCCGTTGCCGTGCAAGCGGATAGGGCCGAGGCTTTCGTGGAGGGCTGGCTTTTCGCGTATCTGTCCGACGAGCGGCTGGCCAAGGCCCGCGCCGAGGCTGCGGCTGCCCGGCAGGCCAGCAACCCCAACAACGGGCTGGTTACCGACCTGGACACGGCCCGCGCGGAGCGTGACGCCTTGTTGAGCCAGCAGGGCAGCCGGGAATACAAGGGCGCGATGGTCAGTGTGCTGGTGGGGCTGCTGGCGGAGGTTCAGGCTCGCATTGACAAGCTCGAGGGTCGTCTGGATGCCGTTCAGATCGATGATCTGCCGGTGATCTTGCAGGCGGACCTTGCCAGCCGCTGGCCGGACATGGATCTTGGCCAACGACGTCGGCTGCTGGCGCGGGTCATTGAGCGGATCGACGCGCAGCCCGGCCGTGGGCCGGTGGCTGACCGATTAAGCGTCAGCCCGCGCGTACGACAGTGACCGAGGTGCTCTGGTGCTGCAGCGCTGCCTGACCGGTGGTCGGCGAGATGGATATCTCGAGGATAGAAACGACGTCTCGCGCGAGTTCATCGGGCAACGGCCCGTCGAGCTGCGCGGCGGCTTGGCCGGCGACCCAGCCGGCCAAGTAGTCGTCGCGACTGTCCGCTGCGACAAATGCAGGCACGGTGGGACACCGGCGATCCAACCTTGCGTAGGGGGCGCGGATGGCTCCCGTTCCGATGGCTGGGACGGCGGCTTGATGGAGGTCGTCGGTCGGTTGCTGCACTTCGAATACACGTGGTTTGGTTTTGGCGAATGTGGACGCCGCTCGGGAATGAACCACCCCGGCATGTCCGGACACCTACGGGTTTGAGAGCGCAGCGGTTTGCTGGGCTCTGATTTGAGCGTAGTGGGCCTGCTCGAGTTCGACCGGTGGGAGGTCGCCGTTGTGCTCGTACAGGCGGCGGTGGTTGAACCAGTCGACCCATTCCAGGGTGGCGACTTCGACCTGCTCGACGGTCCGCCCGGGCCGCGGGGCTTGATCAGCTCGGTCTTGTAGAGCCCGTTGATCGTCTCGGCCAGAGCATTGTCGAAACTATCCCCGGTGCGACCAACGGAGGCGTCGATGCCGGCGTCGGCCAGCCGCTCGGTGAACGCCACAGACGTATATTGAGATCCGCGGTCGTTGTGGTGAATCAGCCCCGAAAGGTCCTGCACCCCTTCACGTTGCCGGGTCCAGATCGCGTGCTCGATGGCGTCCAGGACGAGTTGCGCGGTCATCGTGGTCGCCGATCGCCACCCCACGATCCGACGGGAGTAGGCATCGATCACGAACGCCACGTACACCCACCCGGACCACGTCGAAACATACGTGAAGTCGGCCACCCATAGGCGATCTGGCGCCTCCGGGTCGAAATGACGATCCACCAGATCACTGGCCCGTTGCGCTTGCGGGTCGGCGATGGTGGTGCGTTTGACCTTGCCCCGACGAGCCCCGACCAGACCGAGCCGGCGCATCAGCCGCTCCACCGTGCACCGGGCCACCGCGGTGCCTTCCCGGTTCAGCGTCAACCAGACCTTCCGCGCCCCGTAGACGCCGTAGTTCTCCGCATGCACCGCACTGACCTGCGCGGACAGCGCCTCGTCCCGGACAGCGCGGGCGGAGGGCTGCTGGTGGGTGCGGTCGTAGTAGGTGGACGACGCGATCTTGCAGCCGTGCTCGGTGAGCACCCGGCAGATCGTCCCGACGCCGTATTCCGCCTTGTGCTGATCGATGTAGCTGATGATCACTTCTGTCGGCGGTCGAGCTCCGCCGCGAAAAAAGTTGACGCCGACTCAATATCTCGTTGGCCCGCTTCAACTCTCGGTTCTCCGCCCGCAACTTCCGCAGCTCCTCCGCCGCCTCGGAGGACACCCCCGGCCGTTTGCCGGCATCGACCTCGGCGCGGCGGACCCAGTTCTGCACCGTCTGCGCAGTCCCGATCCCCAACTTCGCCGCGACCGACTCCACCGCCGCCCACTCCGACCCATGATCGGACCGGATCTCCGCCACCATCCGCACCGCCCGGTCCTTCAACTCGGCCGGGCACCGCTTCGACGTACTCGCCATGACTCCATCTTTCCTAACAAGAGGAGTGTCCGGACATGCCGGGGTGACTCATGGCGACCCGAAATCTACGGTCACCACCCATCACCGCAAATCACCTTCTGATGGTTTGAAAACGTGCAGTAAACGTGCACCTGAGTCCTGAAACGTAACTCAGCCCAATGGCGACCGCGGGCGCGGAGATCGGTTGCGCGGCTTGCGGTCGCGGGCGAGCAGGGCCATCGCCGCCGCCAGGTGGCTGCCATGTCCCGGCGCAAGCCGCCGGGCCGGGGGGCAAAGTGACAGCCAACGCAGGCGCTGAAGATCATCTTCACCCAATGCAACTCTGGCGGTCGCGCTGCCGGCGAGGGACCGCAACTGCGAGCGCTTCCCGGGCCCCTCAGTCCTCCTACGCGGCGTTGGCTGAGCCAAAGCCGCCGTCGTAGGGTCCGCGGTTGCTGCAGCTGGGCCACCGCCGACGCAGGCCGGATCAGCACCGCCAGCCACCACGCGGCGGCCCTTGGAAGACGCCCTGCTCGGCGCGTTCGCCGCCGCACGTATGAGTACCTAGCGGAATGATCACACCGACCTCCTGATGCGTGGGCCCCGCCCGATGCGGGAAGGTGTCCAGCGACCCCGACGTCTGCCATCGCGCTGACAGTCATCGGGGTATCCCGGCGGCGTCCAACATCGTGTTCGCGCTGCACGCACGCACGCTCGCACGGGCGGGCGGGCGCCGTCTTCAATAGGACATCCTGCTGACGCCGGACTCGGCGGCGAGGCTCGCGTCGGTGTCCCGGTGTCGCTGACTGAGGGTCGGCGCTGGGAGGGCGGCGTAGGTCAAGCGCTTCCTGCACCGATCTCGTTCACCGCAATGCGTGCCCTCCGGTCAGGCGTCGCGCCGCTTGAGCACCAGGGCAGCAACGCCGAGCGCGACTGCGGCGTAGAGGCAGAAGACGGCGAAGCCGGTCCAGGGGGACAGACTCGTGGTGTCCGGCTTCACCGTGTAGATCGCAGCTCCGGCGTTGCTTGGCAGGTAGGGGCCGATGTTGTCCTGCCAGGTCTGCGGCAGGATCGCCAGTATCCCGGGTAGGACGAGGAGAAGGCCGAACAGGGCGGCGATGCCGCCGGCGGTCGACCGGATGATGAAGCCCAGGCCGACGCCGAGCAGGGCCACCACGGTGAGGTACAGGCCGGTTCCGACCGTCGCCCGCAGCGCTCCGGCCGCGGCCAGGGTGGTGCCGTGGCTGGCCAGGGCGGCCTGGCCGGTCAGGAAGGCGAGGAAGGCCGAGAGTTCCATGAGGACGAAGGTCACGGTCGCGAACAGGATGGCCTTGGCCCACAGCACGGGTAGCCGTCTGGGTGCTGCGGCCAGCGACGATCGGATCATGCCGGTGCCGTATTCGCCGGTGATGAAAAGAACTCCGAGGACGCCGATGGCAAGTTGAGAGAAGTTGATGCCGGTGAGTGACTGGCCGATGGGTTCGAAGCGGGCGAGTTCGCGGGGGCGCATGTGGGACCAGTCCTGGTTGGTCAGGATGCCGCCGGCGATGGCGACGACGACCAGGCCCGCGACGGCCAGGATCATGGTGATCCAGCTGGATCGCAGCGAGCGGAGCTTGACCCATTCGGAACTGAGCACCCGGGGAAGGGTGACAGGCGCCGGATTCGCCTGGGGTGTATAGCGTTGCGGCGCGCGCGTGGGTTGGTCGTGGGTGGTGGTCATGCTGCGCTCTTCTCGCCGAGGGTGGTGCCGCCGTGGTATTCGACGGATTCGCTGGTCAGGGCCATGAATGCCTCTTCCAGAGAGGCTTGCTGCGGGGTCAGTTCGTGGAGGGCGATGTGGTTGGCCAGCGCGAGGTCGCCGATCTGTTGCGCGGTGAGCCCGGTGACCTGTAGCCGTCCTTCGTGATCGGCGGCTGTGTAGCCGGCGGTGGTGATAAGGCGCTGCAGGTCGGATGTTCGGGGGGTGCGAACCAGGACGCTGGCCCGCGACGAGGATGCGATCAGCTCCGCGATGGGTAGGTCCGCGATGAGCTTGCCCTTGCCGATGACGATGAGATGGTCCGCGGTTTGGGCCATCTCGCTCATCAGGTGGCTGGAGACCAGCACCGTGCGGCCCTCGGCCGCCAAGTTCTTGAGCAGGTTGCGGATCCAGAGAATCCCGTCGGGGTCCAATCCGTTGACCGGCTCGTCCAGGATGAGGGTGCCGGGGTCGCCGAGTAGGGCCGACGCGATGCCTAGGCGCTGACCCATGCCCAGGGAGAACGCGCCGGCCCGCTTGCGGGCGACGTCGCTGAGCCCGACGAGGTCGATGACCTGCTGGACCCGGGAGGTGGTGATGCCGTGGGTCTTGGCCAGCGCGAGCAGGTGGTGGTAGGCGGATCGTCCGGTGTGTACGGAGCGGGCTTCCAGTAGTGCGCCCACTTCGTGTAGAGGGGCGGGCAGATCCGCATACAGCTTGCCGTTGACGGTGACCAGTCCGCCGGTGGGACGGTCCAGGCCGAGGATCATCCGCATGGTGGTGGACTTGCCCGCGCCGTTTGGTCCCAGAAATCCGGTGACAATTCCGGGACGGACAGTGAAGTTCAATCGGTCGACCACGGTCTTCTGGCCATAGGTCTTGGTCAGCGATTGGGCTTGGATCAAGGTGATTGCCTGTCTGTGGTGAGTCGGTGGGGGTGCGGGATCGGGGGTGAGGCAAGGTGAGGGCGAGGCGCGTCCGAGCATGGGTTTGGTTGCGCGTCCCTGCGAAGATCAGGTGGTGCGGTGGGCCGAGTCATCGGGCCCGGTGTGGACCTGCTGGGCGGCGACGATCAGCCACCCGAGGACGACGACGCTTCCGGTGGACAGCAGCCGGTACAGAAGGACCGCGGCCAATGCGGGTGCGGCGGCGGCGCCGGCCATGGTGATGCCCAGAGTCATCGCCGTCTCGACGGCGCCCAGTCCGGCCGGCAGTGGCAGGAGACTACCGGCGGCCATGCCGGCCGTGTAGGTGAGAAGCAGCGCGGGGAAGGTGATGTGGATGCCGACCGCTGCGCAGCACGCAGCAAGGCAGGCCAGGTCCATGGCCCAGTTCGCCAACGCCAGCATCGCGGCGGCCAGCCAGTCCCGGGCCGATGGTCGGATGACCCGCAGATCGGCGACGATCTCCGACAGCCGCGCGGCGCCCGTCTGGACGGGCTTGCGGCGGAGCCGGTTGATGCCGACCAAACCCCGGTGGGCCCATCGGACGATGTGGGCGGGGTGGTGTGCAGTCTGAACCAGGGCGATCGCCGTCGCCAGGCCCAGTGCGATCTCCAGGATCGGGATGGCGATGGACCCGCCGGTGCCGGCGGTGAGCGCGAGACCCAGTACTCCGATCCCACTGAGGGTCAGCGTCGATAGCAGGCCGGTGATGGCCATGGACCATGTCGTCGCCGATGTCGAGGCGCCCCAGGCCCGAAGGTGACGGTAGGCGTAGGCGGTGGAGAAAACGGCCCCGGCCGGCAATGTGGTGTGCACGGCGCCGGCTCCGTAGCTGACCGCCAGGGTTCGCCGCAACCGCACGCGGGAGCCACCAACGGCCAGGGTGCGGGTGCGCAGTGCGGCGAAGGCGAGCATTGAACCGAGAGTGGCGGTGAGCCCTGCTAGCAGCCACATCAGTGAGGCGCTGGCCAGGCTGCCCACCCCGGCGGTGAGCGTCGGTGCGGCGGTCACCAGGTAGATGACGAGAGTCGCCGGCACGAAGACGCCGACGGCGATCCGGCGACCCACCGTGCCACGGGATGGTGCCGGCTCGACGGTGGCTGCAGCAGTGGCTGCGGTGCGCTGGTCAACCGTCGTTTCGGGCATGGGGTTGACGATGCCGTGGCGGTCCTAAGTGATCGCTGGTTGCGGGTTGGAGTTTGGTAAGAACGTTTCTGCGCCCAGGGTGAAACCGATCCGCGCGCCGCCGCCGGGTCGAGGTTGCGCGTAGCTCGCGCCGCCGTGGGCGGCGGCCACCTCGGCGACGATGGCCAGTCCTAGACCGGATCCGGGCATGCTGCGGGCAGTGTCGGCCCGGTAGAAACGGTCGAAAATCCTGGTCGCGTCGGGCAAGGAGATTCCCGGTCCGCGGTCGGACACCTCGATGCGGTCACCGGTGATGCGAAGGTCGACGGGGCCGCCTCCGGTATCGAACTTGAGGGCGTTATCCAACAGGTTGGAGATGGCCCTCTCCAACGCTCTCGGGCGACCGATGATCATGACGTGGGCCTCGGCCTCGGCCTCGGTATCGGTGTCGGCGTGGACCAGAATCGGCCGTTTGCTGCGGTGTTCGAACATCGCAGCCACTTTCTTGGCCAGGGCGGTCAGGTTGATCGGGCCGGCCGTTTCGGTGTCGCGGCGGTCCATCGCCAACTCCACCAGTTCGTTGACTAGGTTGGTCAGTTCCCTGGTCTCGCCGTCCACGTCATCGAGCAGCCGTTGCCGTGAGTTGGGGGATAGCTCGGCGAGGCGCCGCAGCACGCTGACGTTGGTGCGCAGGCTGGTCAGCGGAGTGCGCAGCTCATGGCCGGCGTTCTGCACGAGTCGCTGTTGCGCCTGCTTCGACCTCGACAGCTCGCCGACCATGGATTGCAGCGACGAGCTGAGCCGGCCGACTTCATCCCGACCGGGCATGGCGAATGCGACGTCCAGGCTCCCGTGCTGGCCGACCGTTTCGGCCATGCTGGTCAGTGCCGTGAGGCGGCGGGTGAGCCGGCGGGCCAGCCACCACCCGGCCGCGCCGGCCACCAGCAGGACCGCTAGAGCGACCAGCACGGTGACGACGGCCAGGTTCCGCAGCACCCGGGCGGCCTCGTTCAGGTCCCGCCCCACCTGCACGGCGCCTTTGGTGCCGCCGAGCGACTGGGTGAGCACCTGGTAGGTGGTGTTCCCCACGACGACCTGGTCGATGGTGCGCAGTCCTGCCGTCGAACCTTGGGCGATTTGCAAGGCGCGCGGGCTCACGGGCAACGCCACGGTCACTCCGGACAGGTGCGTCACGGCACCGGTGACACTCACCGACTGTGCGGTTTCGGACATCGTGCTCGGTCCGTCTCCATGGTGTTGTTGGTCCCCTGGCGCCCCCTGGGTGCCCTCGAGCGAGATGCTCGACAGTGACCCGCCCGCCGCCAGCGTGCTGACCGCCGACACCAACGACACGTTGATCTCGTTGTGCAGCGCATGTTCGGTGGTGCCGTAGGCGACCCAGCCGATCGTCACGGCCACGACTGCGGCGACGGCGGCGAAAGCAGCGACGAATTTCTGCCGCAACGTCATCGTGCGCCCGATCCGTTGAGGCTGTACCCCACGCCGCGGACGGTGCGGATCAGGGCCGGCGCCCCGGCGATGTCGAACTTGCGACGCAGATAACTGATGTACACGGCCAGGTTCTTTGAATCGGGGCCGAAGTCATAGCCCCAGATTCGATCGTAGATCGCCGAGTGGGTGAGCACGACGCCTGCGTTGCGGCCCAGCAGCTCCAGGAGATCGAATTCGGTCTTTGACAGGTCCAGCTGGTGACTGTGCCACCACACCCGTCGGCTGTCGGTGTCGATCCGCAGACCACCCAGGACTAACTGGCCCGCCGGAGTGGACGGTTCGGTCGGCGCTCGCCGCAATAGCGCACGTAACCGGGCCAGGAGCTCGTCGAGCTCGAACGGCTTGGCCAGGTAGTCGTCGGCGCCGGCGTCCAGTCCGGCAACCCGAGCGTCCAATTCGACCCGGGCCGTGAGCATCAGCACCGGTACCCGCAGCCCGTCGGCGCGGATCACTCGGCAGACACCCAGACCGTCTATCCCTGGCATCATCACGTCGAGGATGACTAGGTCCGGGGTTTCTCGGCGAACAGCGGACAGCGCTTCGACCCCGTCGGCAACGCTAACGACCGCATAGCCCTCCAACTCCAGGGCGCGTTCCAGCGACTCCCGGATCGCGCGATCGTCGTCGGCTAGCAGCAGTCGGTGGGCCATCTATCCATGGTGGAGCACGATGCTCACCCCGGGCGACTCTCTTACCCAGTTCACACCCCGCAGCGCCTGCCCAGTCGGAGCGGGCCCCTCGTTCGGTGCTGCAAGAAACAAGATCATGGAGCCAGTGGGTTCGCGATCATGGTGATGCGTAGGCCCCGATTGTTCTTATCTAAATGAAAGGGTCTTGCGCGAAGTGAATCGCTCTGGTCGGTGCGGGGCGCTGGGCGACCCTGGAAGGGATACGGACGATCGCCGACGGGCTGGCGCGCGCCGTGCCCGTTGCGTCCGCGCGGAAGATGCGGGTCGGCTACCACAATCACGCCTGGGAATTCGAGAACATCATCGACGGCAAGTCCGCCTGTGAGGTGTTCGTCGAGATGCTGCACCCGGCGTGCTCGAGCTTGACACGTACTGGGCCATGATGGGCGGCCAGGACGTACCTGCACTTCTCGGGCGGCTGGAGGAGCGGGTGGTCGCGCTGCACCTGACGGACGGTCCGCGGGCCGGAACGACAGCGGATCAGGTACCGCTCGGACGGGGAGACCTCCCCGCCCGGGCGATCTTGGACGCGGTGCCGAGCCTGGAGTACCCGGTGCTGGAGTTCGACCAGTATGCCGGGGACATCTTCGACGGGATCGCAGCAAGCTACACGTGTGCGACCGACGTCCTCGGGGCGCCCCGATGACGGCCGGCGCGGGCCCGGGCGGTGGCCGCGCCGATGCCCGATGATGCGCCCGTGACGACGGCGTCCTTGCCTCGCGTCTCGGCCATCGTCGTCAGGCTTCCGGGATCGGGCGGCCGAAATTCGCCAGGGTGATGGCGTCAGGGTCGGGGCCGCCGCGTTGACCGGTGTCGAGGCCGTCGATCGCGTCAATCTCCCGGCTGCTGAGGGCGAAGTCGAAGACAGCAAGATTCTCGGCGATGCGATGCGGCTTGGTGGACTTCGGAATGACCGAGCGTCCCTGCTGCAGGTGCCAGCGCAGCATGACTTGCGCCGCGCTCTTGTCATGCGCCGACGCGATCTCGACGATGGTCGGATCCTGCAGCGTGCTGGTGTGTGCGCCCTCGCGGTAGAAGGTGATGCCACCGATCGGCGACCATGCCTGCGTCAGGATGCCGTGGGCGGCGTCCAGGGCCTGCACCTGAGGCTGCTGGAAGTACGGGTGCAATTCGATCTGATTCACCGCCGGCACGACCTGAGCCTTCTCCAATAGCTTCGACAGGTGCTCGACCATGAAGTTACTCACCCCGATGGCGCGGACCTTGCCCTCGTCCAGCAGCGTCTCCAGCGCTCGGTAGGCCTTCAGGGTCTTGTCGAAGTCCGATGGCAGCGCCTGGTGCAGGATCAGTAGGTCGATCTGGTCGACGCCGAGTTTGCCGGCGCTCTTGTCGAACGCATGCAGGGTCTCGTCGTAGCCGTAGTCGCTGATCCAGACCTTGGTTTCCAGGAAGATGGCGCCGCGGACGACCTGGGACGCACGCACCGCTTCGCCGACCTCGCGCTCGTTCCCGTAGGCGGCGGCGGTGTCGATGTGGCGGTAACCGGCGTCCAAGGCCGCGGTCACGGCGCCGCGAGTCTCATCCGGAGGCGTTTGGAACACCCCGAGGCCGATCGCTGGGAGCGTGACCCCGTTGTTCAAGGTGATCATCTGTGCTGCTGTGCTCATGACTTAGCCCTTTCGTGGTGACTGCGCTGGGGTGGAATCGGTCGATGCCCGCGGGCGGGCGCAGGGTCAGCGTGGCGACGGCGGTCGCGCTGATCAACACCGCGGTGGTGACGTAGCTGACTCGCTGTCCGTGGCCGAACGAGGCGCTGACGTCGACGATGGCGCCGAAGACAGCCACCCCGAGCGACCCGCCCATCTGCCGGAGTGTTTGTCCGTAACGGCCGGTTCGACATTCTGGCCGTTAACGCGCTCGCCGCGGCCTTGATGACCGAGCTGTTCGAATCCGCAGCACAGCCTCCGAACCTCGCGCGATAGCTGTTCCTCGATCCGCGATCGCAAGGCTTCTACGCTGATTGGCAGGTCATTGCCCGAGATAACGTGGCGGCGCTACGCATCGAGGCGGGCCGAAATCCTTAGGACCGGTTCAGGGCTTGGTGTCTGCCCCGCGCATGGCCGGCGACACCGACCGGTCCGTCTAGCTCGCCGTGTGCGGCGGGCTAGTCCCTGGTGGCTGAACGTGCGCCATTAGTGCTCTGTGCGGTCGATTCGGCGGTGCGGGTGGCGGCCCAGGAGGCGAGCAGTCTGAGCCCGTCGGCGGTGGGAGTGCCAGGGTCGGCGGTATAGATGTTGAGCTGCAGAGCTGGGTCGGATGGCAGTTCCATGGCCTCGAAGTTGAGGTCGAGTGGGCCGACGGCCGGGTGGTGGAGGCGTTTGCGGCCGCTGCGGTGGAACTTGACGTTCTGGGCGGCCCAGTGCTGTCGGAACAGCTCGGATTGGGTGGAGAGTTCCCCGACCAGGGTGATGAGTTCTTTGTCGTGCGGGTGGCGGCCGGCTTCGAGGCGGAGCATGGCGGCGGCGTCGGTGGCGATGCGGTCGAAGTCGACGAAGAACTCGCGGGCCGCGGGGTCGAGGTAGACAAAGCGGGTGGTGTTGGCGGGGCGTTTGGCGGTGGCCCCGGCGGCTGCCGAGTTCAGGACCGGTGCGTACAGGGCTTCGCCCATGACGTTCAGGGCGATTATGTCGTGGCGGGCGTTGCGGACCCAGGCCGGCGCGTCGGTGATGGCGTCGAGGACCTGCTGGATCACGGGCCGCAGCGGTCCCGACGCGGCGCGGGGCCGCCGGGCGGTTGCAGCGGCGGCGAGGGCGAGCGAGCGCAGGTGTTCGCGTTCGGCGTCGTCGAGGTGCAGCGCCTCTGCGATGCTGTCGAGGACCTGCTCGGAGGCGCCGGCGAGGTTGCCGCGTTCCAACCGGACGTAGTAGTCGATGCTGACGCCGGCGAGCAGCGCGACCTCTTCCCGTCGGAGGCCCTTGACGCGCCGGTTGCCGCCGTAGGCGGGCAGGCCGGCCTGAGCCGGAGTGATCCGGGCGCGGCGCGACGCGAGGAACTCGCGGATCTCGGCATGGTTGTCCATGCGGTTCACGGTAGGCCCGTTCGTGACCGCCAAGGAGGCACTGGCATTACCTGGAAGGGCAGACACTCCCAGGGTCGAAGTGTCCGGGCTTGACTTGCTGACAGCAGTGCACTCACTCGAGGAGAGACATGAACAAGAACCCAGTGGCGGCGACGGTGAAGACGCCGGCGGCGAACTTCACCGGCGATGTCTGGTTGAACCCGGTCTTCGGCGGTGACGGCACGTCCCGGCTGACCGTCGGACTGGTGCGGTTCACCCCGGGGGCCCGCACCAACTGGCACCGGCACGCCAACGGGCAGCTGTTGGTGTGCACCGACGGCGTCGGTCTGGTCAGTACCCGCGACCGGCACACGGTGGTGCTGCGGGCGGGGGAGAGCGTGTGGACCGCGGCCGGGGAGGAGCATTTCCACGGCGGCACGCAGACCAACATGATGTGCCACTACGCCATTCTCGACGCCGCTGGCGCGGGTGAGGCGACCACGTGGCTGGAGCCGGTCACCGACGAGCAATACACCGCAGCACACACCGCCGGGCAGGTCTGATCCATGACGATCAACGACACGGCGAAGGCCTATCACGACCAGCTGTTTGGCGACCTGGTCTCGACACTGGCCAGGACCGATCCCGAGCTCATCGGCTACTTCGACAATTTCGCCTTCGCCGAGGTCCTCGCCGACGCAGCCGAGCTTGACGACAGTATCGACCTGCACACCCGGCTGCTGGTGCAGCTGGCCGCGGTCCTCGCCGCCGGGGGACTCGCCGAGTTCAAGGTGCTGGCCGCCGCCGGACAGGCCAACGCCGGGGTGACTCCGGTGGAGCTCAAGGAGGTGGTCTACCAGGCCGTCGCCTACGTGGGGATGGCCCGGGCCTATGACTACCTGCACGCCGTCAACGACATCCTCACAGCCGCCGGCGTCGAACTGCCGCTGCCCGGAAAGGCCACCAGCACTCCGGAGAGCAGACAGTTCCGTGGCCATGTGGTGCAGGAGCAGATCGTCGGCACGGGCCGCGTCGATCAGATGCACGCCGCCGCGGCATCTGACACGAAACACTTCCAGCGGTACCTGACGGGCAACTGCTTCGGCGACACCGTCGCACGCGGCGGCCTGGACCTGCCGACCCGCGAGCTGATCACGTTCTCGATGCTCGCCGCGATCGGCGGCGCCGACGCCCAGATCCGCGGACACGTCAGCGGCAACCTCAACGTCGGCAACACCCGCGCGCGGCTGCTGGCTGTCTTGACCGTGCTGGTGCCGTTCATCGGGTACCCCCGGACCCTCAACGCACTGGCCGCCATCAACGACATCACGCCGCCAGCCACCGACTGACCGTCGGCCACTGACTCCACCGACACCGAAAGCAGAACCCCGATGCGCGCAACTTTCATCTACGGCGCCGGCGACGTCCGCGTCACCGACGCCCCCGACCCGAGAATCGTCGAACCATCCGACGCCCTCGTGCAGATCACCCACGCCTGTGTGTGCGGCAGTGACCTGCACCCCTACCACTCGGCCCCGCACAACCCGGCCGGGAAGAGCATCGGCCACGAACTGATCGGTGTCGTCACCGAGGTCGGTGCCGCTGTGACGACGCTGGCCGTAGGTGACTTCGTCATCGCCCCGTTCGCGATCTCCTGCGGGGTGTGCGAATTCTGCCGAGTCGGTCTGCAAACCTCCTGCGTTCGCGGCGGCTTCTGGAACGACGACGACCTGGGCACCAGCGGCGGGCAGGCCCAAGCCGCCCGCGTTCCGCTGGCCGACGGCACCCTGGTCAAGGTCCCCGGCGTCGACCCGGCCACCGCCGACAGCGGCCTGCTCGCGTCCCTGCTCACCTTGTCCGACGTGTACGGCACCGGATGGCACGCCGCCCACCGGGCCGGCGTCACCGCGGGTGACACCGTCGCGGTCATCGGAGACGGCGCAGTCGGACTGCTGGCCGTGCTCTCGGCCAAACAGCTGGGTGCCGAGCGGATCATCCTGATGGGCCGCCACCGGGCCCGCACCGACCTTGGCCGCGAATTCGGTGCCACCGACGTCGTCGCCGACCGCGGCGACGAAGGGATCAACGCCGTCCTGGAGCTCACCAAGGGCGGCGCCACCAAGGTACTGGAAGCCGTCGGCCACCTGCCGGCCTTCCAGCAGGCCATCGGCATCGTCCGCCCCGGCGGGGTCATCTCCCGCGTCGGCGTCCCGCAGTACCAGGACGGCCCGATCGGCTGGTCGTTCTTCGGCAAGAACACCACCCTCACCGGCGGACCGGCCCCGGTCCGGGCCTACATCGAACAACTGCTTCCGGCCGTGCTGGACGGCACCGTCCACCCGGGCCGGGTCTTCGACCGCACCGTCGGCATCGAGGACACCCCACAGGCCTACGCCGCCATGGACGCGCGAGAAGCACTCAAGGTGATGATCAAGCTCTAGGTAGACCTCCCGGGGTGAGCATCCTCGGGCCCCCGGCCATTGTTATCCGCGAACGCTTCACGAAAGGACTCATCGATCATGCAGAACCGGATGCTGGGCCGGACCGGCGTCTCGGTCAGCCCGCTATGCCTGGGCACCATGATGTTCGGCCCCTGGGGCAACGCCGATCAAGCAGACTCGATCCGCATCATCCACCGCGCCCTCGACGTAGGGATCAACTTCGTCGACACGGCCGACGTGTACTCCGGTGGTGAATCCGAACAGATCGTCGGCAAGGCGCTGTCCGGACGACGCGACGACGTCGTCCTGGCGACCAAATTCTTCATGCCGATGGACGAGGACCCGAACCACCGCGGCGGCTCACGCCGCTGGATCATACGATCGGTAGAGGACTCCCTGCGCCGCCTGGGCACCGACCACATCGACCTCTACCAGGTGCACCGCCCCAGTCAGGACACGGGCATCGAGGAGACCCTCGGCGCGCTCACCGACCTGGTCCGGCAGGGGAAGGTCCGCTACATCGGGTCCTCGTCCTACGCGGCCAGTCAGATCGTGGAGGCCCAATGGGCCGCACGTGACCGCCGGTTGGAGCGGCTCGTCACCGAGCAGCCGCCATACTCCATTATGGTGCGCGGCATCGAATCCGACGTGCTGCCGACCGCCCGCCGGCACGGCATGGGCATCCTGACCTACAGCCCACTGGGCGGCGGCTGGCTGTCCGGCCGCTGGCGCAAAGACAACGCCGGCACCCCAACCTCCGCGGCGCGCCCGAAGGCCCGCTTCGACATGACCAGCGAAGCCAACCAGCGGAAACTCGAGATCGCCGAAAATCTGGCCGTTCTGGCCGAGCAGCACGGCATGACGTTGATCGACCTGGCCATCGCCTTCGTGATCAACCACCCCGCCGTCACCTCCGCGATCATCGGCCCGCGCACCATGGAGCAACTCGAGTCTCAGCTCACCGGCGCCGACGTCCGGTTGACCCCCGAGGTCCTGGACCGCATCGACGAACTGGTCGCACCGGGCGTCACCGTCAACGCCGACGACAACAGCTACGGCCAGATAGAACTCGATCCATCTGCGCGACGTCGGAGCTACTGACCCACTCCGAGTCACCTCTGAACCGCGCTCCTGGCTGGTAGCCAATGTGCCGACCTCGATCAGGCGGAGCGGACGAGCCGTGCCTCGCGGCCTGCTTCGCGCGAGTGCGAGTAGTTGCCCGCGCCATCGGACGCGTTCGGGCGGACATCGGGCGGTCAACTGGTGCCCGATACCACAAGACATAGCCTCTTCCGAGGCCGACCGACCCCATCCCTGGGCCCGCTGCACGGCCGGCAGAAAGGCCCAAGCGGTTGTGGTTAAGAGTGTTCCTACCTGACGCCGGCGCTGAGCGGGCGGGTAGCGATCGGGCATGAAACGCTCGAATCGGGCAGGAAACGGGTGATCAGGCGTGCCTATACGCATTCGACTCGCCCGGATGGCCGCCGCATCCTGGACAGGACATGGCAACGGGCCGGCCTAAGGGCTCGCGCAATCCCGAAAGGTGGCCAGCGTGGGCAACTCACCGAACGCGCAGCGGAGGCGGGAGATCATCGCGTTCGCACGCGAGCACGGCCAGGTCCAGGTCACGGACTTGGCCGCCCGGCTCGGGGTGGCGACGGAGACGATCCGGCGGGACCTGACCGTGCTGGAGCAGGACGGACTGGTCCGCCGGATACACGGCGCGGCGTATCCGCTGGACGGGGCCGGATTCGAGAGCACGTTGGCGTATCGGTCCTCCCACATGGTTCCAGAGAAGCGCCGGATCGCTGCGGCCGTTATGGAACGGATCGGGGAGGTCCAGTCGGTGTACATCGACGAGGGGTACACCCCGCAGTTGGTCGCCGAGCTGCTCGCGAACTCGCGGCGCCCGTTGACGGTGGTGACCCCGTCGCTGCCGGTCGCCGCCGCGCTGTCCGCGGCCGAGGGGATCACCATCATGCTCGGCGGCAACGTCCGCGGACGAACCCTGGGCACGGTCGGGCATTGGGTGATCGAGATGCTTTCTGCGCTGGTGGTGGATCTCGCGATCATGGGTACCAACGGCATCTCCCCTGAACGCGGGTTGACCACACCGGAACCGACCATCTCCGCGATCAAGCGCAAGGTCATGGATGTTTCCCGGCGCCGGTTGCTGGTCGGCGTCCACGTCAAGTTCGGGGTCGACAGCTTCGCCCGCTTCGCCGACGTCGGTGAGTTCGACGCATTGGTCACCGACCGCGGACTCCGCTCGGTCGATGTGAACCGCACTGGGTCTGATGGAGGCTCGAGCTATTGGATTCCGGCCAGGGGTTGGTCGGTCCGTTTCGTAGCGTAGAACGTGGCTTCGTACTCTGCTGGTGGTAGATCGCCGAGGTAGCGTGCAGCCGGGCCGTGTTGTGCCAGTGCACCCAGCCCAGGGTCGCCAACTCGACATCTTCGACGGTCCGCCACGGTCCGGGTCGTCCGGGTCCGTAGATCAACTCGGCCTTGTAGTAACCGTTCACGGTCTCGGCCAACGCATTGTCGAACGAGTCCCCGACAGTCCCGATCGACGGGGTGGCACCGATCTCGGCCAGCCGCTCGCCGTACCGGATGGATGTAAATTGACTGCCGGCGTCGCTGTGACAGCGCAACCCGTCGATCCGGGTGCCGCGGCTCCACCGGGCCATCTCGATCGCATCCAGGACCATCTCGGTCCGCATATGGCCCGCGACCCGCCACCCCACGATCATCCGCGAATACACATCGACCAGGAAACACACGTAGGCGACGCCGGACCACGTCGGGACATACGTCAGGTCGGTCACCCACAGCTGGTTCGGTTCCTTCGCGGTGAAGTTCCGTTTCACCAGGTCCGGGTGCCGCGGCGCCCCGGGTCCGGGCGGGTCGTGCGGATCTGCCGGCCGCGGCGGACACCCTGGATCCCGGCTGCGCGCATCAGCCGGGCAACCTGGTCCCGACCGATGTCGTGCCCCGGCCCGACGGGCGGCCTTCCACAGTTTCCGAGCGCCGTAGACCCGATAGTTGCCCTGCCACAGGGCGCGCAGCTGCGGGATCAGCTGCTCGTCCCGCTGTTGGCGCGCTGAGGGCGGCCGGGTCTTGGCGGCGTAGTAGCTGCTCGGAGCGATCGTCACCTCGGCGCTGGCCAGCGTGGTGATGATCGGCTCGACTCCGAACTCGGCGCGGTTGGCGTCGATGAACGCGACTACTTCTTGTGTTGGCGGTCGAGCTCCGCCCCGAAGAAACTGGCTGCCCGCTTCAGAATCTCGTTGGCGCGCTTTAATTCTCGGTTCTCCTGCTCCAGCTCGGCGATCCGGCTCGCCTCGCTGGTCGACACTCCCGGCTTGCGTCCGTCGTCGATGTCGGCCTGCCGCACCCAGGACCGCACCGACTCAGCGCCGTAACCGAGCTGCCGCGCGACCCGGTGCACGGTCCCTTGATCGGTGCCCAGTTCGGAGCGCAACTGCCGGACCAGCCGGACCGCCTGCTCCTTCTCCGCAGGCGCATACCGACGGGTGGTCGGCTTGCCCGGTGAAACCTCAGATCCCATGACTCCATCCTCGTTCCCAAGGTCAAGAGTCTCCACCGGAGCCAGTGCGGTTCACCCACACCCACCAACCGGTGGGCTGTGAGATCGAACCATCAACCCCAAGGCTCTAGCACTGCCCGGCCTACAAAACGGGGACCTGCCAGGATCGCTTCGTTCATGTAGTCGGCCATGTCACCACAGTATCGAACATATGTTCGTGTTTGTTAACGTGCAGATGGAGGGACGAAGGTTCCGGGCCCACGGCTTACCAGCTGAGTGAACCGATCCGTTGCCGCGGCCTCGGGTGACGGGCGATACCTGTATGTGCAGACCGGGGCGGCTGGTCTGGTGGACGAATTCGCCATCAACTCGGGCGGATCACTGACCCGGATCGGCACGGTGGCGGTTCGCGGCGCCACGGACGGTGAGGGGATCGCTACCCGATGACACACAACTCCGGGTCCACCGGATCCGTTCGAAGCGCCCGGATTCCGGGGTGCCGTGCGTCAGTGCAGATCACCCGACACCCCCCAGACTCGCCGTTTGATGGCAGGGCGTGGGGATCGGGGGCCCTGGCCCCGTCGGTGGCACGACGGGATCGGACCACAGGGCGGGTTCGCTGTGGGCCGGTCGCCCCCGGATCCGGCCCAGGGGGCCTCATGGTCTTGTTACGGTCCCAGCCGCCCGGGGTCGATGGATGGTGGCGCGCAACGACGGCGGCGGCCTATGACCACGATTTGGGACCTTCGTCCCTAGCTGGGGGGATGAGTGGATGCCTATCTTCTGGTGATGCCATGGTTCTATCGGGTGATCGAGCTGGATGACGGTACCTGGGCCTGCCGGCACGGGCACACCATCTTCGACACTCATGCCAAGCTGGCGCCGGCGATCACTCATATCGAAGAGTTGGCGCACGCTGCTGGCCCAGCCCGGCTGTTCCTGCATCGGCTCACTGGAGAAGTTGTGGAGTTGGCCGACCCGCAGCCGCTGTTGTCGTCGTATCCGGGAACCCACCCGGTGCGCTGAGACGAGCGGTCTGCCGCGTCGGGGCCCGGGCCACGAGGATGCTGGGCGCGGGGGGAGGTAGTCCGGTGAAGGCCGAGGCGCCGCCGTCGGGATCGGCAAGGTGCGCCATTCTCCCGAATGGCGTGTCCTTCGGGTCGCTCTGCAGGCGCCGCCGGCCAGCACGGCAACAACCCGAGGTCGCACGCGGACGGTGCGGACCAGACGCAGCGCGTCCCGCTGCCACCGGCGACCGCGGCTGGTGTCCTGTTGATCGTGGCGACGGGTTCGAGCCTGTCGAGTGCACCGCTCTTGGCGCCGCTGGGTGCCTCGGATTACCTCACGCAGATCGCGGCGCACAGCACGCAGGGGGCGGCGTGCGCGCTGCTGGCCTCAGTCGCCGCGCTCACTGCCCCGGCGGTTGCCGTCGCGTTCTACCTGGTGGTTCGGCGGGGTGGCGAGGCCCTCGCTGCGGGCGCGGTCGCGTTCCGCATCGTGGAGGGCATGTACTACCTCGGGAGCGCGATGTTGGTGCTCTCGCTGGTGACCCTGAGCCGTGACGATGCCGGAGTGGGCGGCGATCCCGCGCAGTCTCAGTACCGCACAGTCGGGGACACCGTCCTATCGGCGTATCGAGTGTTGGGCAACGTGGCGCTGCTGCTGGCGTTCTCCGTCGGCGGATCGCTGTACTACCTGGTTCTCTACCAGGCGCGTCTCGTGCCGAGGTGGCTGTCGGTGTGGGGCATTGTCGGCGAGGTCGCCTTGGCCGTAGCGGCGGTGCTGGTGATGCTGCGGGTGATTGCCGCGGAGTCCGGTCCGCAGTTCGCGTTGGCCGCTCCGATCGGTGTGCAGGAGATGGTGCTCGCGATCTGGCTGATCGCCAGGGGTTTCGCGTTTCCCCCTTGCCCGCGCCTGACGGGCATCACACGCAGGCAGCGCCGCCCGGTGGAGGGGACGTGTCGTCGGAAGGTCGGTTGGTGTCTCAGGAGGGGTCAGATTGACCAGCGCCCTTGGCCGCCCACGACGAGCTGTTGATCAGTCCAAGTGTGTACCGCAGGCCCGGCACACGGATGCATCACGGGGACCGTTGGCCTCGGGCACTGGCTCGGGAAGCATAGGTGCGACACCGCGGTTTGGGGAGGCGATCCCGGCAGGCCCATGCAATTTTGGGACGCTCTGGGGTGGGCCGCGCGGTGGAGCGACGCCGAGGCTGCGCCGACGACAGGGGACATCACGTGTCAGCGCGGACGCCGTTCGTCGTGGCGCAGACCAGGAGGCACTGGGCGATCGCACCGGGTGGATCTCGGACCGGGACAGCCCGGCCGAAGAGCAAACCCTGGGCCTGATCGCAGCCCATGACCCGAAGTGCAGAGTATTGCTCTTGTGTTTCGACGCCTTCGGCCACGCAGATAGCGCCGACGGCGTGGGCGAGACCGATGACGCAGACGACGATTGCGTCATCGCTGGCATGCAGGCCGGCATGCAGGCCGAGTCCGGCGGCCAACTGGCGGTCTCCTTTGCGCGATGACGGATAGCGTTTCAGCTTCAGCAGCGAGCTGTATCCGGTTCCGAAGTCGTCGATCGCGACCAGGACCCCCAGTGCGGTGATCTGGCCCAGTACCGCGTGCGGCTTCGGCGTCCTCCAGGACGTCCGATTCGGTCACCTCGACGCATTAGGCGGTGCGCGGGCTTGGCGACGTCAACAAGGGGCTGGCCCTTGCGCTCGATGAGTGCAAGGGCCAGCTGGCGGCAAACCCGGGGGGGAGGTCTGCCGCGGAACGCAGGGTCAAGCGGGGGCAGGACCCTGCGCCGCCTGAGTTTAGCCGAGGATCTCGGGTGATCAAGTGTCCTAGATTTAGTCGGGTCGTCACTGCGTTTGGGGTTGCGGCGATTTGGCCTCGAGTCTAGGGCAAGATTGACCCGCCCGAGGTTGATGACTCGCCGGTAACGGCCGATCCGTTCAGCTCGGAGCTACGCGCCGAGAGCGCTGCGGAGGGCAACATGGTGGCCCCGTCCCGGGATGGTCTGCGCGTCTGGGGCGAGTTCGACCCCAACATTCGATAGTCTGGGCCTATAGGCCAGACCGGGCACCGGGGGCACGTTGCTGATCCCCGGCCTCGGGAACCTCCGAGTACTCCGGGAACGGTGCTGTCCTTGTGCCGACTGGTCGCCGACGGGCGGGCCGTGCTCGCACCGTCGCCGAGATCCTGACCTGACGGCTGTGGCCGGCATGCTGACCCAGATGTGACTGGACGGGGCGCTGCGGGTCGATCCCCACTGGGCCCGGAACCTGATGGCTCGGGTCGTGATCCTGCACCGAGTGCGCGGCGCTCCGCCTCCTGATCTGCAGGTTCGCCCAGTGGATTCTCGGCCCCGTGTTTCGGACTGCCCGGTTCGGCAACTGTCCGGCTCTGGTCAGGGGGTTTGATCCAGGGTCCCGGCGGTCCGCGACATGGACGCCGATGTGTTGGATCAACGGACGGATTGACCTTTTGGATACTGGATGAGCTGGGCGTGCGATCGACGACAGGGGGTAACGTGCACTGATGAGAAGCGTTCCCTTGCAAGTGATTTGATCCCGCTCTGGTTCCCCGGGGGTGGGGGCGCCTGCAGGCCGCTGCGGCCCAACGCTGCTGCAGTCGCGCTCGAACCGTTACGGGGCTGTCCTGCTCTCCTGATCGAATAGCGCAACTGCGGAAAACGTGATCCACTACTGACCCGGTAGTAGAGTATGTGCATCCCGCAGTGGCTGAGTGGTCAGGAGAGTTGATGGTGTTCATCGAGTCGCATCCGGTGGCTCGCGGTCGATCTTTCGGCGCGATCGCGCCCTTCACCCGGACGAGGTATGTGCCGGAGGACGACCCGGGCCAGGCCTCTCCCGTGCGGCGGGGCGGCCGCGCCGGGCTGCTCGCATGTGTCGGACATCGCGACCGCGCGGAGGTTCGGTTCACCGGGGAGGACGGGGACCAGCAGAATCCGCGGCGTGTGGCGGTCCGTCTCGACGATGGCCTCCGGCACCGGGACGAGTCGATAGCCCTCGTTGGCCCGGTGACTGGAGCCACGCGGATCGACCAGGACGGAGTCATAGATGTCAGCGCTTCGACCTCCAGGGGCGTGCAGTGACCGCGCTGAAGTCTCTGTGGGCGTCGGTGCAGGGCGATCCGATCCTCATGCGCCGGGTGAACGGCTGGCTCACCTTGTTCTGGATCGCGATGATTCCGGTCTCTATGATTATGGGGTGGCTCTCAAGCGTCGTCTATGTTTCGGCCCTGTCCTTGTGGGCGCTGGTTTCCGGCCATTGGTCCGCCTGGCAGGCCGCGCGTGTGGAGGTCAATCAACAGCGAGCCGAGCAGGAAGCGGCCGAGACGGACCTGCCGGGGGATGTCGCCGATGAGGTCATCGCCCGTACTGGCCTCGCGGATGCATCCTCGTTGGACGACCGATCGTCAGGGTCCCTCGTCGCCGGCACTGCTGAGCGCGCGCCGATGGTCGTCGCCGAAGCCCGCGACCTGCTGATGGGCCGCTGCCATGTGGACGAAGGGCAAGCCATTTCTTACCTGCAAATCGCTGCCGCTCTCTCCAAGCGGAGTCTGGAGTGCGCCGCCGAGGACGTTCTACGAGGGCCCCGTGCGATGCCTAATAGACAGATCCCACCGGCTTGATTGAGACCGATGCCAGCGTGCTTTACGCGCCAGGGTCAACCTACCCGGCACTGATGCCGCCGGGCCCAGTCGATTTCCGGCCAGCACCGAAATCCGGGTGCGCCACTGGTGTGTGCCGATCCCCGTGAGATCTGATGTTAATGCTGTGATGGGCAATCGATTTTCGGTCGCGCCCGGTTGACCCGGTAAGCGGAGAGGTCGCGAGAAGTACTCGACTTCCTCCGGCTGGATCTTTCCGTTTTTTTGCGCGATCGGCGCGAGCTATCATCAACGGCCGATCGAGCCAGCCGATCCTTCATTCGAGGGTGGAGCGTAGTTATGAGCACGTCGAGGACTACCCGGGTTCAACGTCACGACTGCACGGTACGTTCTAATCGACGTTCCGCGCGCGGTATTACCAGGACAACCCGGAAGAATGGAGCTGAGCGGGTTGCCTCCGCGACCTGCTGATGCCCTAAAATATCGATCCTCGTCAGCCTGAGGAACGAGCGCCGAGAGTGGGTCAGAGGTCATGTTCGAATCGGCGACGGCTGGGCGTCCATCCCGAGCGTGCTGGCCGGTGTGACTCGAGGGCCCGGTGCGGCCGGGTGAGGTTTTCGCTGTGGTTGAACGCTTGGCCGGTCACAAGACCACCACGCAGCCCTCCGATCGCCTGCACCCGGCACAGTGGGCGGCCGGGTGTGTTCGGCTCTCGCGCCTGTGAGTTTTCAACCGCGAGAGCCTGGAGTCTCGGCGATTCCGGAATCGTCTAGGCCCTGACCGTCAGGATGCCCGTTCAGCGGCGATCTCAACCGCGGGGCGGTAGGTGGTCGTGGCCCCGAGTTGGGCGCCGCTCAGTTTGGGTTCGGGAAGTGGCCAGTCGAGGACAGGTCCTCGCACAGGGTGCGCAGTTTCACGTTGGTGTGCGAGGACGCCTTGACCAGCATGGTGAACGCTACGTCCGGAGTGACCTTGAACCGCTCCATCAGGATGCCTTTGGCCTGGCCGATGATGTCGCGGCTGGACAGGGCGGCCGTCATGTTCGCAGTGAGCCGCGCACCTGACAGGGCGATGGCGGCGTGGGCACCGAAGATCCGCGCCAGGCTGTTGGACTCGTCGTCAAATGCGTCGCTGACGGTGGAAATCAACGTCAGGACGCCGATGGTGTGTCGTTCGACGATCATGGGTGTGGACGAGATCGACGCGATTCCGGCTGCGCCGGCCGGTCGGGAGAATTGCGGCCACCTGGACTCAGTGGCGACGTTGCCGACGGAGATCTGCCGGCCGGTGTCGATCGCCTCCAGGCAAGGACCCTGACCGGCCGCATTCTGCAGGTTCAGCACGACGTCCGGCAGACCGTCTCCCAGGATGACTTGGGGGTCGATCCGTCCAGGGCGCATCGGTATCAACACTGCCGCGAATTGCGCACCGGGGATCAACCTGACCGCACCTTGGGTGATGTGGACCAGAGTGTCGTCCACATCGCGTTCTTCATCGCTGAACGACAGCGCGTACCGGGCCACTTCACCGGCGAATCCTGGTCGCCTGCCGTGTGCGGCGTCGGGCTGGTTGGAAGCAATGTCGGACAACGGGCTACCTCGCGTCGCACCACCTGGCGCCGGCGGCTTGTTGGACCGGCCATCGATACCCTACCGACCGATGAACAGGTCCGACATGTCGAGTTTGTTAACGGTGGATTCTCACACGTCACGCCATGCGGGTGGCCGGACTCAACGGATGCCCGATTTCGGGGAGTGATCGGTCATCGCGGTGGACGTTCGACCCCGTCCCGGCGGGGATCGATGGGCCTGGGATGAACGGCGGGGGTTTGAGCCTTCAGTCCGAGGTATGTGGGGCCATCCTGGCCGACAGAAGCGTCACGCCTTCACCTGTGAGATCGGCTATCGCTACGGAGCGGCCGGTCATTGCCTGCACCAGGGACAGGATCGGACCCTGTACCTTCGGGCCGATGCCGTGCGTCCAGTCGGTGTCGGTGGCGATCAGTTGGACGCCGTTGATCCGGCGCTTCGATCCGATGAGCAGGTTGGAGTTCTTGTAGAAGTCGGCTACCTGACGTGTGGTGGCGACCGGGGGGACATATGTCAGACCCAGTGGCCGCCGGATGTCGGCGCCGTGCACGACCATCTCGCCGACCCAGGAATCGACCGGTCCGGGCGGGGCAGTGGTGTCGGTGATGTGCCGGGTCAGTTCGGCCAGGGTATCCGCGGGCGTGCCTGCCGACTGCTTCGCTACGTCGGCGGCCACCATTTTGTCGAACCGAAAGCCGGAGACGGCAAGTTTGGTGAAGAATTTCGGCGGTGTCTGCTTGGTTAGGGCAACAATGTGACCGAGCATCTGGTGGATGGTCCAGTCCGGGCACAACGATGTCGTTCGCCACTGTTCCGGCGTCAGCGTCCGCAGGTCGTTGACCAACTGGCGGCGTTCGGCGTGAATGAGATCCCATGTTGGATTCGCCATTGTGATGTGCTCCGATTTCAGTGGGTCTCGGCGGCCAGGAGTCGGTCGACGAGGAACAGCGGACCAGTCGGGTGTGGGCTCCGCTTATGGTCCTCCGGTGGCCCGGGTCCGGTCGAACTCGCCCGCTGGGTCCAGGCACGGGAATCATAGTGCCGAGTGGGGTTTCGAGCGCGACTGTGCTGCGGTCGGTGACTGTTCCGCTCACTCAGGCGCAAGCCTTCGCGCTGTTCACCGAGCGGTTCGGCGAGTTCAAGCCTCCCGAGCACAACCTGCTGGTGGCGCCGATCGCCGAGACGGTGCTCGAGCCTCGGGCAGGTGGCGCGATCATTGACCCGGGCACCGATGGAAGCGCGTGCCGGTGGGCGCGGGTGCTCGTGTTCGATCGGCCGGACAAGCTCGTGTTCAGTTGGTATATCGGGCCGACGTGGCAGATCGAGACAGACCTCGATCGGACGAGCGAGGTCGAGGCTGTACCCGGTTCCGAAATCGTCGAAGGCCACGGACACGTTGAGCTCGCCCAACCGCGCCAGAACCGTGGCGGCCGCCTCGGTGTCACTCATCAGAACCCCCTCGGTCAGCTCGAGGGTTAGCTGACCGAGAGGCCATCCGGCGAGCCGGGCGGCGTCGATCACCATCTGCAGCAATTTTGCGCCTTCGAAGCTTTGTGCGCTCAGGTTCACGGACAGCTTGAGGTGTGCCCCCGCGCTGCGTTCTCTCAGCTCGGTCATGTCGGTGCAGGCCCTTGCCAGGACACACTCGTCCAGGCGTTCAGCCAGTCCGATGGAGTGGGCGATCGCCACAATCTCGGGTGGCGATATTGGGCCCAGTTCGGGATGCACCCAGCGCAGCAGGGCTTCCACCCCGACGACGTGACCGTCGGTCAGGTCCACGATTGGCTGGTAACCCAACGTCAACTCGTCGCAGTCCAGCGCCCTGCGCACCGCGTTCGCGACCTGCAGCCGCCGCCCGGTGTCCATGTCACCGGCCGGATCATGGACATGCACGCGACCACGCCCGCGCGCTTTCGCCCGGCGCAGGGCATCATCAGCCGACCTGAGCAGGCATGACGACGACAACCCTGGGCCCACCGCGACACCCACGCTGGCGTCCACGTACACAGTGACGCCGAACGCGGCCATCGGTTCGAGCAGCGTCTTGCGCAGGTGCTCTGCCAGTGCGAGGGCCCCCTCGGCACGGATCCCCTCGGCGACGACCAAGAACTCGTCGCCACCGGTGCGGGTGACGTTGTCTCCCGGCCGAGCCGCGCTGCTCAGCCGATGCGCTACCTCCGCCAGCATCGCATCCCCAAACTCGTGCCCGTGCACGTCGTTGATTAGCTTGAAACCGTCCACGTTGATGGATAGCACCGCGACACCAGGCCGGTTCGGAGTCAACTCCTGGCGCGAGAGCGCCATGGAGAGCCGGTCCGCGAGCAGTGCACGGTTGGGCAGGCCGGTGAGCGCATCATGCAGGGCAAGGTGCCGCAGCTCGGTCTCCAGAAGTCTCGCGTCCGTGACGTCGGAGATCATGGCCAGCGAACCGGCGGCGCCGTCCGCATCGAGCGAGAGAGGGGAAGCCACTATTTGGAAGATCCGGTTGCGGCCGTCCGGATGTGGGTAGGTCATTTCGAAGCGTTCGTGTCCTCTTGCTTCGCGCGATCGGACCTTTCGCCTCAACTCCTCCTTGGTTGTCCCGTCGACGAATGAGGTCAGCTTTTTACGGAAGAGCTGACTCCTTTTATGCCCGAGCATCTCGGCCGCCTTGTGGTTGGCGACCAGGATGCGAGACCCGCTGTCGAGCACGAGCACGCCCTCCTGGGCGGTCTCGACAATGGTGCGGTACCGACGCTCCGATGCAGTAAGCGCAGACCGTGCCTCCACCTCGTTGGTCACGTCACGGACATTGGCCACAAGACCCTCGACACCGGGGACGTCGATGCAGTTGGTCAGGGTCTCCTCGATCCAGCGCCACTCATCGTACGCGTTGGTGATCCGAAAGGTCATGCGCTCGACAGTGCCGGGCGAGGACAGGACCCGGGTCACGAACGACTCCGCACCGTGGAGGTCGTCCCTGTGGACCAGGCCCAAGCCCTCGACACCGACGAGCTGTTCCTGGGTGAAACTCAGCACGTCGACGACCGACGGTGAGATGAAGGTGATCTCGGTGTCAGGGTTGGCAATTAGCGCAACGTCGGAGGACCGGCGGCCCAGCACCGCGCTGAGGGAATCCTGAACCACCCCGGCATGTCCGGACACCTACGGGTTTGAGAGCGCAGCGGTTTGCTGGGCTCTGATTTGAGCGTAGTGGGCCTGCTCGAGTTCGACCGGTGGGAGGTCGCCGTTGTGCTCGTACAGGCGGCGGTGGTTGAACCAGTCGACCCATTCCAGGGTGGCGACTTCGACCTGCTCGACGGTCCGCCCGGGCCGCGGGGCTTGATCAGCTCGGTCTTGTAGAGCCCGTTGATCGTCTCGGCCAGAGCATTGTCGAAACTATCCCCGGTGCGACCAACGGAGGCGTCGATGCCGGCGTCGGCCAGCCGCTCGGTGAACGCCACAGACGTATATTGAGATCCGCGGTCGTTGTGGTGAATCAGCCCCGAAAGGTCCTGCACCCCTTCACGTTGCCGGGTCCAGATCGCGTGCTCGATGGCGTCCAGGACGAGTTGCGCGGTCATCGTGGTCGCCGATCGCCACCCCACGATCCGACGGGAGTAGGCATCGATCACGAACGCCACGTACACCCACCCGGACCACGTCGAAACATACGTGAAGTCGGCCACCCATAGGCGATCTGGCGCCTCCGGGTCGAAATGACGATCCACCAGATCACTGGCCCGTTGCGCTTGCGGGTCGGCGATAGTGGTGCGTTTGACCTTGCCCCGACGAGCCCCGACCAGACCGAGCCGGCGCATCAGCCGCTCCACCGTGCACCGGGCCACCGCGGTGCCTTCCCGGTTCAGCGTCAACCACACCTTCCGCGCCCCGTAGACGCCGTAGTTCTCCGCATGCACCGCACTGACCTGCGCGGACAGCGCCTCGTCCCGGACAGCGCGGGCGGAGGGCTGCTGGTGGGTGCGGTCGTAGTAGGTGGACGACGCGATCTTGCAGCCGTGCTCGGTGAGCACCCGGCAGATCGTCCCGACGCCGTATTCCGCCTTGTGCTGATCGATGTAGCTGATGATCACTTCTGTCGGCGGTCGAGCTCCGCCGCGAAAAAAGTTGACGCCGACTTCAATATCTCGTTGGCCCGCTTCAACTCTCGGTTCTCCGCCCGCAACTTCCGCAGCTCCTCCGCCGCCTCGGAGGACACCCCCGGCCGTTTGCCGGCATCGACCTCGGCGCGGCGGACCCAGTTCTGCACCGTCTGCGCAGTCCCGATCCCCAACTTCGCCGCGACCGACTCCACCGCCGCCCACTCCGACCCATGATCGGACCGGATCTCCGCCACCATCCGCACCGCCCGGTCCTTCAACTCGGCCGGGTACCGCTTCGACGTACTCGCCATGACTCCATCTTTCCTAACAAGAGGAGTGTCCGGACATGCCGGGGTGACTCATCCTGCGGCGTCAGCTGGGTCTGCAACCGTACCTCTGGGGTCACGCGCCGCACGGACGCACAGGTACCGACCGTCTCCCCGGTCGCGGCATCACGTATCGGACCCATGGACACCCAGACCTCGACGATCTGCCCGTCGCCGCGTCGCCGCTGCGCCGAGAAGGCCACCGCCCTACCCGTTCGGAGCACCTCGTCCAGCAGGTGCCGATGCTGCTCGATGTTCTCCTCCAGCGCCACGACGGCGATCGACCGCCGTACGAGTTCGGCCGGCGCCCATACCAGCACGTCGGAGGTGGCCGAACTGGCCCACGTCACGACCCCGTGAGCGTCAAGGAGCAGTAGTGCATCGGGCAACGCGTCCAGGCTCTCGACGAGCTGCGTGAGGTCGCGTTCCTTTGCACTGTCGGCGTCAGCAGACACCCGGACCCCCTTCCCCCACGGCCGCCGCCCCGGTTGGCCGCGACAGCACAGGAAACGTACCAGCCGAAACCGAATGCAAAAGCGATCAGAAGCGGCCCTCAGAGTTCCTCCGCCGTTCGATCGTGGACGGCTTGCGTGCCGGAGCCTCCAACTTAGAGCTTCCGGACCACGGGTGAAGGTGACAGGTGGGGTGTGCCATCGGTCGTGGTTGGTGAGTCTATTTGGCCGCGGATTTCTCGTTGAGCATCTGCCGTGGGGTCTGTCCTTTCATGTAGGCGCCGTGGTTGGGTCTGTGGTGGTTGTAGTCGTGCAGCGCCCGCTGCAGACCGGCGTCCAGGTCGGCGACCCGGTCGATGCGGGCGCGGTGGAAAAACGGCCGGTAGAACTCGTGCAGCAGGGTGCCCTGGACCCGTTCGCAGACGGCGTTGTGGTTCGGCGAGCGCGGCGGGATCCGGTGGTGGGTGACGCCGAGGTCGGCGGCGTGGTCGCGGAAGTCGCGGCCGGTGAACTCCGGACCGTTGTCGGTGAGGACGCCGGTGACGGGTACGCCGATCCGGTCGAACTCGACGATCAGATGATCCAGGAACGTCGCCGCGCCGGCGGCGGTCTTGTCGCCGACGATCAGCGAGGCGATGCTCCAGCGGGTGCAGATGTCGATCGTGGTGAACTGCCAGATCGTTCCCACACCTTTAAGTGTGCCCACGTAGAAGCTGTCCAACGCCACGTTCATCCCGGGCCGGGCCGCGGCCAGGCAAAACCCGAACGGCCCCTGCAGGGCGGCGTCGGTGACCTGCCCGTGCTCGGCGGCGGTGATCCAGGCCAGCGCAGCGACCCGCTGCCGGCGGGCACCGAGCTGGTGGCGGTGCAGGACCTTCTGGACCCCGGAAGCCGAGCGCTGCACGTCCTGGTTGGCCAGGTGGCGCAGCAGCTGCCGCGCCCCCAGGGTCGGGTTCGCGATGGCCACGGCCAACACCGTGGACACCTCCTGGGCGGTCATCGCGTTAGGCATCACCGGCGGACGGCGGGTCTTGGGCAGCAACGCCGCCGTGCCGTACTTGGACGCCCTGCTGGCCCACCGGTAGTACGACTGCCGGGACACACCGGCCCGCCGGCACGCCTCCGCCACGCCCACCTTTCCGGCCTGGACGAGTACCTGGGTACGTCGATGGGAGATGATCTGTTCTGGGGTCACGGGTGTTCTCCTTCTGGTCACCGAAGCAACCGAAGGCTCTCACCCGTGACCCCGCCCAGCGGGGAACCTGTCACCTCAACCCGTGGTCAGGAAGGGCTAGAGGCCTCAGTCCGCCGGCCAGCCCCACGAAGTGGCCCTTGAAGGTCCGGTCGCAGAAGCCGAAGCGGTCGCTGCCGAAATCAGCACCCCCGAACAACCGATGGGTCGCATCGGCCGCCGGTTCAACCACAAGTCGCCGTTCTTCATCGGCATGAGTGCCGCCGCCGGCGTGGCCGTCACCTACGCTGGAATCCAGATGTTCCTCCTAGCGGGCGACACATCGTCCTCATCGGGCTGTCCCTGTTCCTGGCCATCGGCATGGAACCGGCCGTGTCCTGGCTGGTCGAGCACCGCTGGCCCCGATGGGCCGGTGTTGTCCTGATGCTCCTGTTGATTCTGTGCGTAGTCGGCGGCTTCCTCGCCGCCGCGATCCCACCACTGATCACCCAAAGGCAGCAGTTGATCGACAACGCCCCGACCTATTTGCAGCACGCCCAGGCCCACAACAGCTTCATCGGTCGGCTCAACAATCGATTCCACTTCATCGACAAACTGCGGGCCGCAGTTGCTGCGCCTCCATCAGTCAGCGTGGACGGGATCCTCGTCGCCGGCAAGGCAGTGTTCTCCGCATTGACCGACACGCTGATCGTGCTGGTCCTCACGGCCTACCTGCTCGCAGACATGCCAAGGATCCGGACCCTGGCCTATCGGATGGTCCCGCACACCCGTCGGCCCCGGGTCATCCTGATCGGCGACGAGATCCTGGCCAAGGTCGGCGTCTACGTACTGGGCAATCTGATCATCTCCGTCATCGCCGGCGGCCTGACGTTCGCCTGGCTGATGGCCTTCTCCGTGCCCTATGCGCTGCTGCTGTCGCTGATGGTCGCCCTGTTCGACCTCATCCCGGTCGCCGGCTCCACCATCGCCGGCGTCATCGTCGCAGCCGTTACGTTGACCGTCTCCGTACCATTGTGCGTGGACACGATCGCCTATTTCATCATCTACCGGCTGCTCGAGGACTACTACCTCATCCCGCGGATCATTGGAAGGGCCGTGAAAGTGCCTGCCCTGCTCACCATCGTCGCCGTGCTCGTCGGCGGCGCGCTGCTGGGCGTCATCGGCGCCCTGGTCGCCATCCCGGTCGCCGCCGCCGTGCTGCTCATCATCAGGGAGATACTCATCCCTCGCCTGGATGAAGCCTGAACCGGCCGGTGTGACGCCGGCAGTGCTCGCACTGAGCCGAAACGAAAGGAATCGCATGGTGTTTCAAGCTCCCGATCCGGTACCTGCCGGGCAGGCCTTCGATGTCATCGCAGTCAACGGCCGCACACCGCATGAACTTCCCGACTTCGTCGGCGAAGCCGCTTTCACCATTCAAGCAACTGGTCAGGACCGATTAGTCACCGGCTCCGGCAGCATCACCGGCTCAGTAGTCCGGTTCCACGAGAAAGACGTCGACCACGGCGGCAAAGACGTCCGCGTCTGGCTGATCAGCCCGACCGAGCCCCCAGGCCAATTCACGGCCCGCACCAGCCAGTAACCGGCTACCCCGGCGCTTTTCGAAGGGCCGCTGGCACAGGGGAGTGTCAACCGGCGAGCGAGCCGTATTTCCGCCCGGCTCGCTCGGGGGTGCCGGGCTACTTCTTGGGCTTCTTCGGTTTAGTCGTTGGTGCCGCAGTGGTACGTTTCGGCGCCTTGGTCGTCGGCGGCGTGCTCTTGGCGCTGCTTGGGGCGCTCGATGTGGTGGGCGTGGACTGCCGTGTCGAGGTGACCGGCGCCGGTGGGATCGGCTGGGTGGAAGTCACAGCCGGCGAAGCAGCAGGGTTGCTGGCCTGAGGCGTTGTCGGTGTCGCCGAGCTGCGCGTTGGCGAGTGCTCTCCCGAGGTCACCACCGCTACCTCCTGCACGCTGGTGGACCGGGCCGGCGGAACGGATTTTGGGGACGTGGGCCCGGCCGGTGAGATGGCCCGTTCGGTGCTGGGCCGTTTGGTGGTTGCCGGGGAGTGGGTCACCGCGGTTACCCGGCCCGGTAGGGATCCGGCAGTCGACGGGGTCCGGGTGGTGGCCCCGACGACCGTGGGGGTGCTGATCGGAGTGGTCGCGTCCGATTGCGCGATCATGAGACTGACGGCCACGATGGCTGCGGCTCCGGTCCCGCTGGCTAGGAGGAGGCCGGCGCGTCGGCGGTGGCGTCGCGCCGGGACCGTGTCGCCGGTGAGCATGAACGGGCTCAGCGAAGTGGACCACCCGGCGGTGGCGGCCTCCATCGACTCCGGCCCCTGGGCGGGCAGTGTGGACACCGGTGGATGATGACCGGCCGGGGTGGCCTCGAAGTGCTGCTGCAGGGTGTCGGCGACTTGGGCTGCGGTGGGCCGCCGGGCCGGGTTGCTGTCGGTCATCGCGGTCAGCAGTTTCGGCCACGGCGGTGTCAGGTCGTCGGGCACGACTGGGTCGCGCAGCAGCCGGGCCACCGCGGCTTCTACCGGTTGTCCGGGGAATTCTTTGGCGCCGGTGAGGCATTCCAGCAGCACCAAACCCAGCGAGTAGATGTCGGCCGACGGACCGACCTCGCTGCCGCGGGCCTGTTCCGGGCTGAAATAGGCGGCGGTGCCCATGACCTCCGCGCCGGTCGTCAGGCGGTTCTCGGCGGTGAGGATGCGGGCCAGCCCGAAATCGCCCAGCTTGATCTGACCCGAGTCGGCCACCAGGATGTTCGCTGGCTTGATGTCCCGGTGGACCAGATCACCGCTGTGGAGCATCGTCAGGACCGCCGCCAGGACAAACCCAAGGCGCGCGACTTCAGTCGTCGGCAGCGGACCACGGGACAGCAGGTCGGCCAAGGTCAATCCCGGCACGAGCTCCATGACCAGATACGTGTGGCCCGACGACGTCACTCCGGAAGCGGGAGTAACCAGTGCCTCAGTTCCGGAGCCACCGGCGATGCGCGCGTCGTGCACCGCGATCAGGTTCGGGTGATTGAGAGTCGCCAGCACCCGCATCTCGTTGCGCTGACGCACGACGGTGTTCAGATCGGTCAGCCGGGAATCGAAGACCTTCACCGCCACCGCCCGGCCCAGCAGCTCATCGGTCGCCCGATAAACCTCGGCGGTACCTCCGCGGCCCAGAAGCTCCTCCAGCCGGTACCGACCGTCAAGGACGGTCCCCTCCGATACGCCGGCCAAGGACGCCATCGGCCCAGGATGGGATTGCGTCGGTTCCAGCGGGTCACTCACCTTTACAGGGTAAACCGGCATTTCAACCATTCCTCTCGGTCACCTCGGTCGGCACCCACATCCCGCCTTATCTCGATCCGTTCGGCGCCTACCGCAGCACCCACTGAGGGCGTACCGCCAGGCCATCGTCGCCTGGCGTCCTTGCCCCACCCGTATCGGCGAATCTGCGGTTTGTGCACGGAGCGATCCTTGGCTGCGAATGAAATGGCGACGAGGTCGCTGGCTCTACGCCTCCTCGACGAAGGTCGCCCCCCGTTGCCGTGGATGGCATCGTGGGGCGACCTTTCCCGTGGTCACCGTTTAGTTGCGCCGAGTGTCCGGGTGTTCTGGTAGCGACCTGTGGTTGATTCAGCGGTCCAGTGCGTCATCGACGGCGCCCTTGGCCTTGTCGCCGGCCTGCTTGATGTTGGCCGAGGCCTGGTCGCCTTTCCTTTCGGCTTCGAGCTGCTCGTTGCCGGTGGCACGCCCGGCACCTTCCTTGACCTTCCCGCCGGCTTCCTCGGCGGTGTGCTTGATCTTGTCACCCATCGTCATCTCGAGACTCCTTTGTCTGGTGTGCTGGGTTGGACTGCGAACTAAAGACGCACCCGCGTCCCAGGGAAGTCGTTTCCCGACAAGGCCAGGAGCAAAACTCCGCGGGTTCGTATCGAGGGCAGGTAGGACGTACGGCGTGGACCTGCATCAAGAGTCTGCACCTGTCCGAAAATTTTACCCATGTCGCGGTTTAGGGCGTAAAACGGACGGGCATCAAGGGACGTACACGTTCGAGTGAGACCGACCACTCCGTCATCGACGGGATGCCAGACGGGAGAACCGAGTGAACATCAGCAAGGACCAGATCCTTCAGTTCCTGAAGGACACGGGACAGTCCGGGAAGGCCGACCAGGCTGCCGCCGAGCTTCCGGACCAGGTTGACACCGACCAGCACGCCGGCCTGCTGTCCAAGTTCGGGATTGACCCGAAGGAGCTGCTCGGCCAGTTCGGCAACCTGTTCTAACCCGCCATTCGGTTCTTCACCATTTTCCCAGCAGGACATTCCCAGTTCAACCATGCCCAAAGAGGGCGGACACAAAGGAGCATCACCATGACTTACGCACAGGGCCCGGAAGCCTACGTCGGCAAGACCGCCGTCGATCCGCAGGGCGACAAGATCGGCTCGGTCGGCGAGGTCTACGTCAACGACGAGTCCGGCCAACCGGACTGGATCACCGTCAACACCGGCCTGTTCGGCATGAAGGAGAACTTCGCACCGCTGCGCGGCTCCACCTTCGACGGCGACAACCTGGTGCTGCCGTTCGACAAGTCCGTCGTGAAGGATGCGCCGGACGTTCCGGACTCCTCGCATCTGGACCCCGACGAGCAGCAGTCCCTGTACTCCTACTACGGCCAATACCTCGGCGGCGCCGCCGGCACATACGCCGAAACCGGTACGAACAACGAATACGCGAGGGGCAACACCCGCGGCGCCCACGGCTACGACACGTCCGGCCCCACCACCGACGAGGCGATGACCCGTTCCGAGGAGCACCTCAATGTCGGCACCCAGCAGGTCGAGGCCGGCCGGGCCCGGCTCCGTAAGTACGTGGTGACCGAGCAGCAGACCGTCTCCGTCCCGGTCTCCCACGAGGAGGTCCGCATCGAGCGGGAGCCGATCACCGACGCCAGCCGCGGTGACGCCGTTGATGGCCCGGCCATCTCCGAGGAGGAACACGAAGTGGTGCTGCACGCCGAGCAGCCCGTTATCTCCACCGAGGCAGTCCCGGTCGAGCGGGTCAAGATCGGCACCGAGACGGTCACCGAGAACCAGAACGTCTCCGGTGAAGTCCGTAAGGAGCAGGTCGAGGTCGAAGACGGCACCACCACCGTCGACCCAGACGCCCGCACGCAGAACCGCTGACCCCCACCGCCCATCTCGTCCACCACCACCAGAGAGGGAACCCTGAGATGACCAGCAGCCAGGATTTCGGAACCTACCCCCCAGCCGGGCAGAACCCGATCGCCGGTGCCTACGCCACCCCACCGCCCAGCACCTATGACCTGAACCCCTCCCATTCGAGGGCTACGTCGTCCAGTGATGAACCGTCAACCACCGACGTCGCCAAGGACCAGGCCGCGAACGTCGCCGGCAGTGCCGGTGAAGCGGCCCAGCAGGTCGCCGGAGTGGCGAAGGAACAGGTGCAGCAGGTCACCGCTGAAGCGACACGGCAGGCCAAACACATGCTGTACCAGGCCCAGTCCGAATTGTCGGACCAGGCTCAGGTGCAGCAGGAAAAGTTGGCCGATGGTTTGCATGCGGTCGGTGACCAGCTCAAGTCGATGGCCCAGGGATCTGATCAGCCCGGCGTGGCGACCGATTTGGCACATCAAGCGGCGGACAAGGCGCATGAGATCGCTGGGTGGCTCGAGGGTCGCAAGCCCGGCGACGTGTTGAACGAGGTTCGCAGCTTCGCGCGGCAACGTCCGGGAATGTTCCTGGCGGTCGCCTTGGGCGCCGGCTTGGTCGCGGGCCGGCTGGCGCGCGGTTTGGCCGCCGACCCGGACGAGTTGGGCAACAGCGTTGGTACGGCGCCCAAGGCCCCTGCGCTTCCTCGGCAACCCGGGTATGTGGCCCGCCCCGCAGTCGGCGGCGTCCAGCCCAGTGCGCTGAGCGCCGGCGGTGCCCATTCCTCTCCGGACGGCACTGACCTCTACGGGACCGGCGCGGTCCCGGACTGGACCGGCAAGTCGGTCGAGGATCTGCGGGAGGGCCGGTGAGTTCCCCGAACGGGGGGCACGCCGCCCCGGATCCGGGCCTGTACCCGCCGCAGGGTTACCGGGCCGCCGAACCAGGGGGCTCGTCGCCGATCGAAACGTCGAACGACACGCCGCGGTCCCTGGGCGAGTTGATCAGCGAGATCACCACCGATCTGTCCACGTTGATGCGGCAGGAGGTGGAACTGGCCAAGGCAGAGCTGACCCAGTCCGCAAAACGCGCTGGAAAGGGCACCGGGCTGTTCGCAGGCGCCGGCGGGGCCGGACATTTCGTGCTGTTGTTCCTGTCGATCTCATTGTGGTGGGCGTTGGGTGATCATCTGGGCTACGGGTGGTCGGCGTTGATCGTCGCCATCCTGTGGGGCATTGCCGCCGCGGTGATGGCGCTGATGGGCAAGAAGGAATTTTCCGCGATCCGCGGTTTGGATCGCACCAGTGAAACGCTCGGCAAGATTCCGAACGCGGTCAAGGGCAACGAACAGGAGAACCGATGAGCAACGACCCCGACGTCATCCGCGCCCAGATCGAACAGACCCGGGCCGGCCTGTCCAGCGACGTCAACGAACTCGGCGAGAAGGTCAGCCCGGCGCAGATCGCCAAACGTCAAAGGGACAAAGTGAAGGGTAGAGTCATGACGGTCAAGGACCACATCATGGGCGCCGCCGACACCGCGAAAAGCTCCACCGGCGGCGCGATGTCCTCGGCTGGCGACGCGGTCAGTGACGCCCCAGGGATGGTGGCCCAGCATACCAAGGGCAGCCCGGTGGCCGCCGGGTTGATCGCGTTCGGCGCCGGGATGCTGCTGTCCGCCCTGATCCCGGCGTCAAAGCCAGAGGCGCAAGCCGCCGCCGCGATCAAGGAGCAGGCGCAGCCCCTGGTCGATCAGCTGACCTCGACGGCGAAGGAGGCCGCGGGCAACTTGCAGGAACCGGCTCAACATGCGCTGGAGTCGGTGAAGACCACCGCATCGGACGCCGTCGACACAGTGAAGGACGAAGGCAGTTCCGCGGTCGATGACGTCAAGGGCCAGGCGCAGGACGCGAAAGACACCGTGCAGCAACACGTATCGGACAGTTGATCCCGGCGGTCACTTGAACTCCGCGGGCGGGGCCGGTTCGCCGGTCCCGCCCTTCGCCTTCACCCCACACCTTCGGAGACGACGATGAACCAGCACAGCAGCGGGAGCAAGGCCCAGACCGCACCGGACCCGGACGACGACCGCAAACCCGATGATCTGGGTGATCTGACCAAAAGATCCTGGAAGTTCATCCTGAAAAAGACAATCCGGGTATTCTCCAAGGACCAGTGCACCGACCTGGCCGCCGGATTGACCTACTACGCCGTACTGGCCGTGTTCCCCGCCCTGTTGGCCATCATCTCCCTACTGAGCCTGTTCAACCAGGGCCCCAGCGGCACTGACGCACTCATGGGCATCGTCAAAGACGTTGCCCCCAGCGCCGCCGACACCCTGCAGGGCACCGTGACGCAGCTCAGCTCCAGCCATGCCGGCGGCATCGGCCTGATCATCGGCCTGGCTGGGGCGTTGTGGTCGGCCTCGGGTTACATCGGGGCGTTCGGTCGCGCGATGAACCGGGTGTATGAGATCGACGAGGGCAGGCCGTTCTACAAACTTCGCCCGGTCATGCTGCTCGTCACCGTCATCGCGGTCATCCTGGCCGCGCTGGTTGCGGTGGTCCTCGTCGTGTCTGGGCCTATCGCGCGGGCGGTGGGCGCGGCGATCGGATTGGGCGGCACTGCGGTCACCGTCTGGAACATCGGCAAGTGGCCGATCATCCTGGTTGTCGTCATTGCGGTCATCGCGGTCCTGTACTACGCCACACCGAACATCAAGCAACCGAAGTTTCGGTGGATCAGTGTCGGCGCCGTCATCGCCGTGCTCGTCTGGATTGTGGCGTCGGTCGGCTTCGGGTTCTACGTCGCCAACTTCTCCCGCTACAACAAAACCTACGGCTCTCTGGCCGGCGTCATCGTGTTCTTGCTGTGGCTCTGGATCACCAACCTGGCGTTGCTGTTCGGCGCCGAGATCGACGCCGAGATCGAACGAGGGCGACAGCTGCAGGCCGGGATCGCCGCGGAGGAGTCGTTGCACCTCCCACCCCGGGACACCAAAGCCAGCGACAAACTCGCCGCCAAAGACGAAAAGGAAATCGCCGAGGCTCGCGCCATCCGTGACGGCCCAGCCAATAGTTCACGGCGGCCGGCTACCCGAACATTGCACTCGCCATCCGGGCAAGGCGAGCGCGATTCGTCCCTGGCGCGCGACGGACATCACTGATGGCAACGGCCGGCGCAGATCCAGACTCCCCCGAAACCCTCGGTGCAGCGGCTGCACCGAGGACGCCGGTCACCAACCGCGACACCATCACCCGGCAGAAGGTCATCCTGGCGGCCGTCCAGGTGATCGACACCGAGGGCCTGCGGCAATTCACCTTGCGCCGCGTTGCCCAGGTCTTCGGAGTGGAGACTATGGCGCTCTATCACTACATCTCCAGTCGTGAAGCGCTGCTGGACGCGGTGGTCGAGCACGTCATCGACGAGCTTTACGGCGACCCGGACGTGCACCTGCACACCGACAACTGGCCCGACTACCTAGTCCGTCTGGCCCACGGTGTGCGCCGCATCGCTCTGGCCCACCCGCTGCTGTTCCCGCTGATCGCCACTCGGCCGCCGGCGGCTCCATGGGTCAAACCCCCTCTGCGGAGCCTGCGGTGGATGGAATCGTTCCTGCAAACCCTCCGCGATTGCGGCTTCGGCCCGGCGGCATCGGTCGCGGCCTACCGCGCATTCTCCAGCCTTCTACTCGGACATTTGCTCCTGGAGGTGTCCACGCATGGCGCCGAGACGAGCCCCATCGAGCAGGAACCCCCCGGACGGGCCGACCCGGCCGACCTGAGCAACTACCCGGTGCTGCTGAGCCTGGAGAAGGAGCTGACCGAAGACCACGCCGCCGAAGAGTTCGAGGTCACCCTCGAGATGCTGCTGGATCGGCTGGACCTGATGAAGCCGGCATCTGCCCAACAACGTCGGCGACATGATTGACCGGTCTGCGCGTTCGCAGCCCGGCTGACGACACACACGATCCACTAGATCATCGGAGCGAGATATGAGCACACCCATGGATCCCGAAGCGATCCCACCGCAAATCGACAGCGGCGAAGCACCTCTGGGCGAAGGGGGCCCGACCGAGCACGCCGACGAGCGGTTGCGGGAAGGGCCGAGCACTGCCGCGCCGCGCTACAGCGCAGCCAGCTCGGACACCGGATGGCAACGCGAAAATTCTCTGTCATCGAACCAGCCCGCCGAGCCGCTCCCGCCCGAGCACCCGGCCAGGCCGGTAACTGCTACCGGTGATGCCGTCGTACTCCAGGACAGCCCACCTCAATCAGCAGAAACGGTGCGCCTGGCCCGAGCCGAACCAGCGGTCATCCCGACCTCGGAGACAGTGCTGGCCCGCGAGCGGGACCAGTTCGGGGGCATCAAATTTGGGTCGACGTTCTTCGGCTGGCTCACCGCCACCGGTCTGGCCGTCCTGCTGCTGGCGATCCTGGCCGCCGTCGGCGTCGCATTCGGTATCACCAGCACAGCGAATGTCGACAAAGCCGTCCAGGAAGCGCAGAAGGCCACCGGGACCGCCAAAACAGTCGGACTGGTCGGGGCCATCGTACTGCTGGTGATCTTGTTCGTGGCCTACCTACTGCGGCGGCTACGTCGCCGGCCGGATGGCCCGGTTCAACGGCGTCAAACAAGGTCTAGCTGTGTGGTTGTGGGCGATCGTCACTTCCGCGATCATCGCCGCCGTCGCCGCCATCGGCGGGTCCAAGTACAACGTGCTGGCCCAACTGAACCTCCCGCGCATCCCGGTCGACGAAGGCGACGTCACCACCGTCGGCCTGGTCGCCATCGGCGCCGCCATCCTGGCCGCGCTCTTGGGCGCCTTGCTGGGCGGAGCCTTGGGCACTCGCTTCCACCGCCGCGTCGATGCCGCCGGGTACAGCGCTCTCACCGACCAGCAGGCATCCGAGCGGCAGATCTGATCCAGCATGAAAGGAGACAGGCAATGTCGATGTCCTCCCGGGATATGGCCTGTTCACGGGCCTCGGTGTTCGCTGTGCTGTCCGACCGTTGGTTGCTGGGCCTATGGGTTGTCGGCGCGTCCCGCATCCGAGACGTCGCTGCCACCTGGCCCGCAGCGGGGTCCCAGGTGCACCATTCGGTCTGAGCGTGGCCGGCGCTTCTGCACCGCCGCAACACCGAGTCCCTGCGTCGATTGGCTTACCTGGCCGAGCACCGACGACCCCCCCCGGAATGAAGCATTCAGCTTTCGGGTAACGACAGGGCAGACCACACGGAAAGAGGCACTGAATGAAAGCAGTGACCTGGCATGGTAAACGGGACGTCCGCATCGACGAGGTGCCGGACCCCATGATCAAGGAACCGACCGACGCGATCGTGAAGATTACCTCGACTGCCATTTGCGGCTCGGATTTGCACTGGTACGAGGTGCTCGGCCCGTACCTCTCGGTTGGGGACATCCTCGGCCACGAGCCGATGGGTATCGTGCAGGAAATCGGCTCCGGGGTCACCGATATCGCGGTCGGAGATCGGGTGGTGGTGCCGTTCAACATTTCCTGCGGTCACTGCTGGATGTGCCAGCGAGGGTTGCAATCTCGCCCGCCTGCGACTTTCAGCTCACAACTGCGGCTCGATGCGTGTCCTTTATGAGTGAGCCCTGGCGGTTTCTAGCGAACGTTGCGAATCATTGAGTTGCCAGTCGGCGGTCCCAGCGTCGCATGAGCTGTGCTGGTGTGCGATCCGCCAGGCACAGGCGTGGTCGCGAGTTCATTTCCGCTGTTACCTGAGCGAGGTGGGCGGCGGTGATGAGCGAGAGGTCGGTGCCCTTCGGAAAGTACTGTCTCAAGAGGCCGTTGGTGTTTTCGTTGCTGCCTCGCTGCCAGGGTGAGTGTGGATCCGCGAAGTAGATTTTGATCTTGGTGGCCCGTTCGATCCGGTCGTGGTGAATCATCTCGTTGCCCTGGTCCCAGGTCAGTGTGCGACGCAGCGCTGGTGGCATGCCGGCGAACACAGCGATCAGTGCGTCACCGACGGATTGGGCCGAATGTCCGTCGGGCAGTGGGACCAGGACGGTGTGTCTGGTCTTGCGTTCGACCAGTGTTGCGATCGCAGACCGTTGTCCCGCACCGATGATGAGGTCACCTTCCCAGTGACCGACCTGACCGCGACGCTCGACCACGGCCGGCCGGTTTGAGATCGACTTCATCTTGGTCAACTGCTTCATCGCGCCTTCACGGGTTCGGCCCCTACCTCTGCGGTGGCGGTAGATACGGGCCGTACGCAGGTTGCTAGGGGTCGCGGCGCAGATCAGCCCGCGGTAGACGCCCGCGTAGATGGTCTCGGCGCAGACGTGCCAATCGGGTCGATTGCGGTAGCTGCGCCGCAGCCATCGACTGATCTGTCCCGGCGACCATCGGGTCTTGAGCTTGCCGGCGACCACTGCGCGAAGTTGGTCGTCCGCGGCGAATCGGTGCGGCTTGGGTCGCCGACGTCGCTCGTGGGCTTGGTTGTGGGCGAACCACGGCTGATATCTGCCGTCGGCCTTGCTGTTCCTGGCGATCTCCCGATAAACGGTCTGGAAGCTGCGACCGATGCGGGCAGCGATCGACTTCACCGGCTCTCCCCGGGCCAGCCCGTCGGCGATCTCGATCCGGTCGTCCTGATTGAGGTAGCGGTTGCTGATCGGCGTATCGACATAGCTCACGCTGCCAGCGTCGATGAACCACAGCGATCCGCAGCTCAAGGACACGCCGACCATCTCCGACGCCGCAGCCCCGGACAGGCCAGTTCGGATCAGCTCAAAATATCGTCGTTTGACCGCAGCCGGCATCTTGTTGGCAGCGAATCCAGGCATGTCGTACTCCACTCGTCAGGATTCACGACGTTCGCTAGAAACCGCCCCCCACCGTGTACGGGTACGGATCACGATGAGGATCGCAGTAGCACGAGTGGTGCGCTCCTCGCGTGCCCGTCGGTTCAGCAGCGCAGCCGACGGGAATCACCTTCACCCACCGCTGCTACATCGCCGGAGATGTGGTCAGCGTTTGCCGCGGCTGGTGAGCCGCTCGATGAGCGCCTCGAGCCCTTCCTCGAACTCCTCCGCGCCACGGTCCCGGGACAGCAGCGGTTCCAGGCGTTTGAGCAGCGGGTAGTCGTCGAGGTCGGATGCGTCTGGCGGGGTTGGTTGCGCTTCTTCGACTGGACCGACGTCGGCGCCTAGGGCGGAAACCTCCAGAAGCAGGTGGCCGAGCAGGAAGCTGGAGAATGCTTGATAGACGGCCACGGCGTTCTCGTCGGCAAACCCGCAGGCCTGCAGAGCCTGCAAGAACGTCTGGATCCACCGCAGGCTCCGCAGCGGCGGCTGTATCCACGGGGCGGCGGGCGGCCGGGTCGCGATCAGCGGGAACACTTGCGGGTGGGCCAGCGCGATCCTTCGGACCGCATGGGCTGTCCGGTAGAGGTATTCCTCCCAGTGCGCAGCGTGGACTTGCAGGTCCGGGTCGTCGTGCAGCTCGTTGATGACGGTCTCCACGACACTGTCGAGGACCTCGTCCCGGCCGGTGAAGTAGTGGTAGATCGCCATGGCCTCGACGCTCAGGCTGGCGCCGAGTTTGCGCATGCTCAGAGCGTGCGCGCTCTCGGCGTCGATCAGGGCAATTGCAGCGGTGGTGATCCGGGCCCGGTCCAGCGGACCCGCACCACCGGTGTCGCTCTTGGCCATCACCCGCCGCCTTCCCCTTCTGATGCCGGACGCTTATGTGTGAGCCCAGGGTACCCAATCCGCTGTGCAGCACAATCTATGCACAGTGCGGTGCCCGGCTGGCGTATCGACACCGTCGAGGGTATTTCATGTCGTGAAAAGGTTGAACTGTCACCTCGATTATCGCACACGTGGAAGGCGAGGGACCTTTTGATGACTCTGCGGACGCCAGCCCGCTCGACGGCGGGTTCGACGAACCGATGGGCCGCTACACCTACAACGCGGCTACCGACTCGTGGTGGCGGTCGGAACAGATGCAGGCCATTTTTTTTGGGCGTCACCGAATCCGAACGGTTGCACTCCAGGACGTCGTGCACGAGGTGGTCGAACACTCGGCGCACGGCCGCGCCGTCATCGAGCCAGCGAAGGGGGCGATCATGCTCAGCTACGCCTCACCGACGTGGTCTGGCTATCAGCCGGCTTGGATGGCTTCTGTTCCGCTGATTCGGGCGGGCACGCCGCGCTCGGTGGGGCGGGTTGCGGTGGGGGATTCGGCGAGCCAGGACCTGAGTGCCCGTGCTGTCAGATCCTCGTCGGCGGCGGAGGTGAAGGTGGCGGCGGTTGTTTGAATGCCGGCAGAGGCGGCTTCATCGGGCGGTGGCCCGAGGGGCGCGGAGGCCGTAGCCTGCTTGTCGAAAGACGGTCGGGGCCGCGGGACGGCGGACCGCACGATCTGGGGTGGTGTCGGGAAAGCACGCTGGACGGTGGCGGCATCGACGCCGAGGTCCCGTAGAACTTGCTGCTGTTGCTCGCTGTCGAAACGCGCGGGCAGTTCCCGCTGCGCCCGCCCGGCCAGGCGCACCAGCCCGCTGCTGTACAAGAACCGCACCACGGCGTTGCGTCGAATCTCCACGATCGGCCACCGTCCTTCTCCGTCGGGAATCGATTTTGCCGCTCCATCCAGGTTCACTCAAAGATACCCTCCGACTGCCCGTCGAGGCGGATCCAAGACGACTCCACTCCAACGGGGTCGCAAATCACGCGCGTTCACACCTACGGCGTAAGCCTGTGGGCGTCTTGGGTTCTCCTTCGAGAAGCACAGAATCGACGCGGACGTACTCTGGGCGGGCACACGCAAGAGGTCCGATTGGTCACCCGGAACCAGTTACGTCGTGTCGCATCCGCAGGGGGGTGGGCTGGGCGGCCCGACTCGGGCGGCGATGGGATGGCGCACGCGCTGCGGTGGAGCTGTGCCGGGCGGTGTTCGTCCCTGATCGCGATCCAGGGGCTCACTGCTACCGCGAGCTGATGGCTTCGAGGTGGATCCTCGATCGGTCCAATTGGGCGGACTCGTCCAGCAGCCGGGGGAGTTGGTCGGCGATCGCCAACTGCGCGTAGGTGTCACGGTCCCACCACATCGGTACGGTCAGGTACCGATCGTCGGGGTAGGGCACCGGGTGTACCCCTTGGCTGTTGACTCCGCCGGTGGTCTGCCAACGCCGGACGGCATGTTGGGCGACGGCGCCCAGGGCGTAGCGGGCGCCGGTCAGGCGTAAAGCGTGGACGAAAATCCGGGCCAGAGCATCAGTCAGGTCACGTCGATGGGCGGCGGTGTCCTCGACCCAGCCGGTTTTCATCTCGATGACCCCGCCTGGCAGGCGCGCGTTGATCTCGGCGTGCAGGGCGGCGGCGCCTTCGCGGCCGGCCCATTCCTGCAAAGCATGGGCTTGTCGGGGCTGGCGTAGGGACCTTGGACTCGCATTCCGCCGACGACGGCACCTGTGTCATCGGTTGCGCAGAAGAACATCGCCGTACTCGATCCGTCCGCGACCTGGTCGTATTCGAGCACCGCCGCGACGTCGTGCCGGCTATAGCTGGCCAGGGCGCCCGCGATATAGGCCAGCCAGAGGGCGGGTTGGGCCGCCGACGTGGCCACTACAAACGTGTATCCGGAGATCGGGTCCTCGTACCGAGCAACAACTTCCCGATCGATACCACCCCGGCCATCCCAACGGGTTGCATCAAGAGTGACGGCGGCGGAGTCGTTATACACACAGTCATCCTATCGGGGCGCGCGTTACGGCCTGAGACACCCCTTCGAGTGGAATCGTCCAGCAACCCGGCGCTGCGGTACCCGGTCGCGGTGTTCCGTCCCGGCCGTCCCGGGGTGCATCACCAAAGGCCTCAAGCTCGGCGGTGGCCCGCCGCGCCGTGCATGGCGACCGCAGGTAAGCCCAACCGTCAGCGAGCAGTTCGGCTCACAACGCCGCCGACTACCTGATCGGCGGAAAACTTGGCCTCGCCGCTTGGCCGCCCGATGTCGGTTCGCGATCGAATTTCACGTCGCCCGATCCAACCCCACCTCGCGGAGCTCAGGGCGTAGAAAGGGTGGAGGTTTACGCTTTTCCATTTCGTTGGCATGAGCCGATGTGGGTCTGCCACCACGTCCCGGTGATCGCGATCGTCGGGCAGACGGAACGCTCCGCGATGGGCGGGTCGGATCAGCAGGAGGTTGGCCTGCTGAGCCTTTTCAAAGATGTCTGTTCGGATTATGTGCAGATGTGCACCGGGCCGCAGCAACATCCACACCCACCCATCTCACAGCCGAGGAATTGAACGGGTTCGCGCCACCTCGATGCGCGGGCGGGTTGCGGAACCGGCAGGATGGTGTGCATGCGGCTTCCTCGGCAAAGCGCCACACGCTCCGCAGCTTGAGCGGCGGCTCGCGGCATGACCGACGACATCCTGGAGGGTGCGCTCCCGTCCTGGCGCGATGGGCCGCCGAAGCAGTCGCTGCTCGCGTTTCTGCGCGAGGTCAGCTGCGGGCCGGCGATGATCGCCGTCGCGGAGCGGGTGGCCGCCTTCGACTTCGACGGGACCCTGGCGTGTGAGAAGCCGCGGACTGCGTTGGCGCAGTTCCTCGCCGAGTGTTGCCGCCCGGACAGCCCGGAGAGTGTTCGCCGTGCCGCCGCAGAGGGCAGCGGCGCGGACGTGCTGCGTGGTTTGGGTGTGCTGTTCGCCGGCCGGACGGTCCAGAATTATGGAGAGCGGTCGAGAGAGTTCCTGGATCGGGCCGCGCACCCGCGCTTTCGCCGCACATATCCGAGCTTGGTGTATCAGCCGATGCTGGAACTGATCAGGCTGCTCTGCGCTCTCGAATTCAGCGTATTTGTCTGCACCGACAGCTCCCGGGACTTCCTGCGGGTCATCGCCGACTCAGCCCTGGGTTTACGGCGCGAGCAGATCATCGGCTCCGAGGTCCGGATCGACTACGTCGACGGTCGGCTGGTGCGCACGCCGAACCCGATCCCCTTCGACGACGGACCCGGTAAGACCGTGCACCTGTGGGACCGCACCGGCACCCAGCCGGTGCTGGCGGCCGGCAACGCCGCCGGCGACATCGAAATGCTCCGCGCCGCCCGCTATGCCCTCGTCGTCCATCACGACGACTCGGTCCGCGAGTACGCCTACGCTGATGAGCAAGTGCTCGACGCCGCGGCCGGCGACCGGTGGACGGTGTTGAGCATGCGCACGGATTTCGCCCGCATCTGGGCATCCGAGGCCACCGCAGGTGTCCAGTGAGCGGAGACCAGTCACGCCCAGCCGCCGACTCGCCCCGCGGGTCCTTGCCGGCGCTGCGGGAGCGGCACGGCGCCCACATCGCCGAGCTGCTGGAACGGCAACCCGCCTGGGCTCGTGACTTCACCGACCTGAGCCAGGAGTGGCGGCGGCTGGTGGCGGAGTTGTTCGGGACATTCCTGCTCGTCCTGGTCGGTGCCGGTGGCGCCGTCCTGGACGCCAAGACGGGTGGGATCGGCCGGGTCGCCGGTGTCACAGCCCCGGGTCTGCTGGTGATGGCGGTGATCCTGTCCCTGGGGGCGGTGTCCGGCGCGCACCTCAATCCGGTGGTCAGCGTCGCGTTCGCGTTGCGCCGGGATTTCCAGTGGCGCCGCGTGCCCGGGTACGTCGCGGCGCAGATCGCTGGTGCAGCGCTTGCCTGCTTGCTGCTGCGGGCCACTTTCGGAACCATCGGCGAGGTCGGGGCGACGCTGCCCAAACCCGGTTTCAGCAGCACCCAGGCATTCATCATCGAGGCCGTGCTCACCCTGGGCCTGGTCAGCGTCATTCTTGGCACCGCTTCGACGGCGCAGAACATCGGCCCGCTTGCGGCCCTGGGCGTCGGCGGCTACATCGTCCTAGCTGGCCTATGGGCTAGCCCCGTCAGCGGGGCGTCGATGAACCCGGCCCGCTCTCTTGGCCCCGACATCGTGCGAGAGAACGTTGACGAGCTCTGGCCTTATCTGGCCGGTCCCCTCTGCGGGGCGGCGCTTGCGGTGGCCTTGGCCTACGTCTTGCGCGGACCCGGCGGAGACCCCGCCGCCCGCAAAGCCGCGCAAGGCCACTGAAGCGCTGAGCCTGGACTACCGTGCGGCCCTGAAGAGCGGGAGGTGACCTCGTGATGGGGTCATCTTGGGATGGGGTCATCTTGGTTCGTGCTCGTCGTTGCTCTGCCGGTGTGAGTGCGGTCCGGATCGAAGCCCAGTGTCGAAGGCCCTCATGGGGAAGCAACTGGACGGTCTCCAGGATGAGGCGGAGCTTGCAGCGTCGTGAGAGGTCCTGCCTGTGAGGGTGGGAGCCGCGGGAGCCGAGCCGCTGATTCCACGGCAACGGACTACGGATGCGGTGAGGACCCTGAATTTGCAGCCGCGGTGAACCCTCCGGCGCGCGGGGCAGGGAACGTTCAGATGGTGACGACGGGAACAGGAGGGATCCTCCCGGGCCTGGTGAGTTGCGCCGACTTCTCACCGGACATCGTGCGCTATAACCGGTTTGCGCCGGGAAGGGCGTTGGTGCCTGGTGGGCGTGGGAGGCAGCCGTAGTGGTGAGGTACCGGTACAGGACTCCGTCGCCGCCGACTGCGACAGGTGATCCCGTCGCAGCCGGAGGTCTGCTGGACTACGTTGAGAAGATGACTGAACCGAGTCCGTTGCAGATCACCGTACGAGGCGGGGAGCATGACGGGGAGCAGTTCGAACTGCCGGCCGACGAAGCCGGTGCCGGCGATACCGTGCCGTACCGCGATGCTCACTACCGCCTCATTCGTGGTGGTGGCGGTGAATGGATCGCCCGGGTCGTCTCAGGCGACGTCTGATGTCGACGGCAGGCTCTGAATGAGTCGTCGCGCGTCGAAAGCGGCATTGGATTCGAAGTCGTTGTCGAAGTAGACATAGTAGGTGCCCGAGCCACTGGCGCGGCCGATCCTCTCGGCCCATAGGCGGATTTCTTCGTCCGTATAGCGGCTGGAGTACAACTGCTGCGAACCGTGCAAGCGGATGTAAGAGAATTCGGCGGTCGACTGGTCGATCACCGGGAACCGACCGGCGCTGTCGGCTAGGACGATCGCGATCCCGAAACGCCGACACAGATCGTAGAACGACTCGACCTCGAACGACGGGTGCCGCACCTCGATGGCATGACGAAGTGCGGTATCCGGCCCCAGTAGATCGGGCGCCGCTCCCGGCTCCGCCTTGAAGCGCGAGATCACCCGCTCCTCGGCCTTGGCAGCCAACTCGACGGCCGCCCCGACATCGCCCGGAAGCAGTTCGAAGAACTCCTCCATCCGTTCGGCGTCGAACCGGAGCGCCGGCGGCAGCTGCCACAGGAACGGGCCGAGTCGCTCTCCCAACGCCAGTGGTCCGGACGCGAAGAAGTTGGCCAACGGAGGAGCGACGTCACGGAGTTTCTTGTTGTGCGTGATGAACTTTCCACCCTTGACGGCGAACACGAACCCGTCCGGAGTCTCCTGCCGCCATCGCCGATAACTGCTCGGCCGCTGGAGCGAGTAGAACGAACCGTTCAACTCCACCGTGTTGAAGTGCTCGGCCAGGTACGCCAGCTCGTTCTTCTGAGCCAGGCCCGGGGGATAGAAGTTGTTTCGCCAGTGCGGGTACCGCCATCCGGAGGTACCGATCCGAAACTCGGTAGGTCCACGTCGAACCACGATGTCACTGTCGTTCCGCGTCGGGGTCGGGCGCGAATTCGGCGCCGGCGGCCTGCGACGGGTCGACCATGTCGCTCCGACCCTGACCGTTCTCCTCGTCCTGGGTCGGATCAGCACCGGGCGAAACGGCCTGTGTCGGTTGTTCCGGCCGTGGTGTGCTGCTCATGACTTTCTCCTCGATCGGATCGTTGAGTCGGTGGGGTTCTGTGCTAGTACCCGGCGAGCCAACTTTCAGCCGTCGGCCGACCGCATCGACCACAGCGCCCACGCGATCAGTCCTGGTTGCCCGAGCCGCCGAAGCTCACCCTTGAGTTCGCTGTTTCGCCCAAGCTCGTCTCGATGCCCGGTGAAACTGCACGAGGTTGCCCGGGAACACGCTGCAGCGAAGGCTGCCGAAAAACACGCCGAGCTTTCGCTGCTCCCTGGGCAGGAAGATGACAGGCCGAGGCCAGCGCCAGCTCGAGAGCCCCGGACAGCATGGATCAGGGTAGTTCACTGCTTTTAGGAATCGAAGGATTGCAGGTCGTCGACGTCCGGTTGAACGCCGACGGCCGTCGGGTCGTGCGCTGTTGCACCAGCCCGGAGTTGGCCGGGTGGTGCCCGGCCTGCGGGGAGCAATCCACCTCACCGAAAGGGCTGGGTGACCACCCGACCCCGCGATGTCGTGGTCGGCTCCGATGTGCCGATCCTGTTGTGGCGCAAACGGAAGTGGCGTTGCAAGGTGTCCTGGTGTGAACGTAAGACGTTCACCGAATCGCTGTGGGCGATCCCCGCCCGGTCGCGGCTCACGGCCCGGCTCCGCCGACGGATCGGTGAGGCGATCGGTGATCACCAGCGGCCGGTGTCCGGCGTCGGCGGCGAGCACCAGGTGGCGTGGCCGATTGCCCACCGGGCGTTCATCGCCCTCGCCGAAGCCCTCGCCCCGGGCGACGCCGGGCCCCCTGCGGTGACCGTGCTGGGCATCGACGAGACCCGCCGCGGCAAGGGCCGCTATGAGGTGGACACCGACGCCGGGGTGAAGATGTGGGTGGATCGGTTCGACACCGGCCTGGTCGACATGAGCGGGTCCGGTGGACTGTTCGCGCAGATCAACGGCTGCAGCTCTCAGTCGGTGATCGACTGGATCGAAGAGCAGAGCGACGAATGGCGGGCCGGGATCACGCACGTCGCGATCGACACCTCGGCGACCTACGCGAAGGTGGTGCGAGAGGCACTGCCCCACGCGCTGGTCATCCTGGACCGCTTTCACCTGGTGGCGTTGGCGAACCGGGCGGTCACCGACTACCGGCGGGAACTGGCCTGGAGCCGCCGCGGCCGGCGAGGCCGCAAGATCGACCCCGAGTGGGCCCAACGCAACCGGCTGTTACGCGCCGGGGAGAACCTCACCGACTCGGAGCGGGTGAAGATGCACCAGGCGATGAAGGCCGCCGACCCGTCGGGCGGGTTGCGGAAGTGTTGGCAGGCAAAGGAACTGCCCCGGCATCTACTGAAGCTGGCCGGAACCGACCCCGACTGGGCGCCGCTCTGGCGGCGGCTCACCGACTTCCAAATGTTCGCCGCCGACAACATCGACATCCCGCAGATCAGCCGGCTCGCCCAGACCGTCGACGACTGGCGGTCCTCCATATCGAGGGGATCTTCACCGGCATCAGCAACGGCCGGGCCGAAGGCTACAACTGCATCGTCAAACACGTCGGCCGGACCGCTTTCGACTTCCGCAACCAGACCAACCACAAACGCCGGATACGATTCGCCTGCACCCGCGCATCACGCCGGGCGGCAACCAGGCTCAAGCCCGACGAGCAAAGACCCACTCTAGTCGCCGGGTAGTTCACTGGTGCTTGTCAGCTGCTCGCACAGGGCCCGGAGTTTGATGTTGTGGTTCTGGGAGAGCCGGATCAGGGTCTGGAAAGCTTGGGCACTGGTCAGTTTGTGCCGTTCCATGAGGATGCCTTTGGCTTGGCCGATGATGTCGCGGCTGTCGGCCTTGGCGTTGAGGTGCCGCACTTGGCGGACACCGGATAGGGCCAGGGTGGCGTGGGCGGCGAACACGGCGGCCAGCACTGCCGATTCGGAGTCGAATGCGTCGGGTTGGGTGGAGAGCAGGCTGAGCGAGCCGAACACTTCGTCCTGCACTGCCAGTGGGGTGCACAGGATGCTCCGTACTCCCCACTGCCGCGCCCCGGCGGTGAACGCCGGCCATCGGGTGTCGGTGTGGACGTCGCGGAGCACGATCTGTCCGGTTTGGGTGACCGCATCCAACGTCGGTCCTTCCCCGATCTCGTTCTGCAACTGAAGGATCAGGGCCGGCAGGTCACCATGGGCGGCCGGCGCCTCCAACTGTCCTGCCGCGGTGAGGACAACGACGGCCGCGTGCTGGGCACCGCCGATCGCGGAGACGGCCCCTTCGGCGATGACCGCCAATGCTTTGCCGTCGTCGTCGGTGCCGGCGCCTTGCCGTTTGATGGTCAACGCCAGTTCGGCCAGGGCCGCCCCGAACGCCCCGGGTGAGTCGGTCGGGTCGGCGCCGGCCGGTGTGCCTGGGGTCGGGAACGGACCGACCCAGTGGTGGGGGTAGCCGTCCATCTCCGACATCCGGCCGCGAGCGTTCGCCACCTCGACATCAACGGACTCCGCCACGTCTCACCGCTCCTCACGTTCAGCTCAAGTACATCCAGAACAGGTCCAGCATTGACATATCGACCTGTCGCACCGATTCGGCCCTGACTCCGCTTGGACCGGCCACCGGCTGGCGGACGTCACCGGCAGCACGGGGCGAGGATCGGCAGCTTCAGCGGCGGGCCTCCGCTGCCAAGACGGCGTGATCAGCAGCCTGGGCCGACAGTTGAGCAGTCATCATTGACTCCTTCGTCCAGATCCGAGGTGGACTTCTATGTGCGGTCCGACTTGACACCGACGGGTGTCGAGTCTGACAGATCTTACATCGTACGAGGCGGCTGGCGGTAGGTCGATCCGGCCGTCTTCGGCTGCACAAACTACGTAGCTGGGTGGTCAGCGGCAAGGTGTGCGGCGGCAGCGCGCGCCAGGGGGGTCACGCCGACGTTGGCCTGGTTACCCAGCCCGACCCCGGCCCGCCCACCCATCCCACCTTCACGACTCCCCGTTGCTGCAACGGCCCCGGCCATTGCTATGCCGCGACCACGCGGTCGACCAATTCGAAGAAGCGCTCGAAACGATGATCGAACGGCTCGCCACCCACGGCTGCCGCTGACCCGCAAGGATCGCCCTGCCACACGGCTCATGCGGGATCTCGGGAATGTGTCCCTTCTGGGCGATGGGTCAGTCAGGCGCCGGATTGTCGCTGATGACGTGCGCGGCCTGGTCGCTGACCGTGCGGCCCCAGTCCTGGGCGAGGTCAATCAGCACCTCCCGGGCCCAGTCGACCCCGAATCCGTAGGTCCGGGTGAGCACTTCGATAGCGCGCTCCACCTCGACCCAGTCGGCGACGGTGCGGCGCAGTACCTCATCGGCTGACGGGGCGGGATCGGAGTTCTGAAAATCAGTCAGGCCGCGGCCGGCGTACTCGGTCAGGACAATGAGCAGGTCAAGGTCAGGGGTGGGCACAAGGCTGCGGGAACTGTAGAGGTTCAACGCGCCGACGGAGCGGCCGTTGGCGAACAGCGGTAACGCCAAGATGGCCTGCACCCCGACCTGCCGGGCAACCTGAGCCAGCTGCGGCCACACCCGACTCAGCTCGGTGGCGGTCATGGCCACCGCCATGCCCGTGTGCGTCGCCCGCAGGCATGGACCGTCCTGCGCCTGGTATTGCCGCTCATCGACGATCAGCACTCGGGTGTCGGTGTGCGACGCGGTCATCGGCGGGCCGTCGAACTGGGCGGTGATGCCGGCCCAACCGACGTCCGGCAGCAGCCGCACCGCCTCCCGGCCGATCCGGCCCATCAGGTCCAGCAGCATGTCCGCATCGAGAGCCCGGCGGTGCAACGCGTGGACGAGGTGAGCCATCTCGAGTGGGTGGGCGGCCAGGGCGCGCATCAACGCCGCCGACTCGGGAGGAGACGCGGGTGGGGATGTGGCGTGGGTATTGGCCATGGCTGGCTTCTTCCAGTGGTGTCGCATCGTGACTGCCGACAGGTCGGAGACCGTTTGAGTACTGCGATGCAATCCCGGCCTAGCAGGGCACCAACCCCAACGTAGCCACCGCGGACAGCCTTACAGCGATATCCCCAGCAACCATTCTTCCACCCGGGCCGAAGGCGTCTGCCCAGCCCGATGGCGACGGCTGGAAGCAGCCGTCGGCTGCGCTGTTGAACCGACGACGGCCCCAGGAGCAACCAGCACAACGTAGGAGTACTCCCGGTCAGCCAATGCCCGCTTCGCCGACCAGCCACCCATGGCCAACCGGCGACCTGACCAGTGGCCGAACTGGCCCGGGCGATTGCATCGCGTATCCAGCGCAGGGCATGTCGGTGCGGCTTCCGCTGTCGCTCCGTACGGGACGGACCAGATCCGCGGCTACCGGTCGAAACCAGGTCCGGCGTTACGAGCTGAGAGTGAGCCCACCGATGAACGCCTGCAAACTGTCCCGCAGCGCCGTCTCGGCGCCGGCGGCGTCGACTGGTTCGCTGGGATGCCCGGGCAGCAGACCGTCAACGGCCAGCACGATCGCGCCGACGATGAGGGCGATCAGTCCGTGGCGGGCGCTGGCCCGCAGCGATGCGGGCAGCCCCGATCCGGCCAGGACCGTTTCGACCCGGCCGATGAGGATCAACGTGGATGGGTTTTCCTCCTCGACCGATACCCGCTCCACTTCCAGCGGCTGTTGTAACGCCGACGCCATCACCGGCACACCGCCGGGTTCCCCACCCCGGCGCGATAGGCCGCCAGGAGCATTGCCAGAAGCTGCTCCTCCCACGTCCGGTTCGGGTCCGGGTCAGGAAGGGCGGCGACGGTCCGGTCAGCCATCAACACCAGGAGGGCGGCATTGCTCGGCACGTAGTGGTACAGCGACATCGCCTGCACACCTAATTCAGTGGCCAATCGACGCATCGACAGACCGTTCACCCCTTCAGCGGCAGCGAGCCGGATCGCCGCATCCACGATCCGGTCCCGGGACAACCCTGGCCGGGTCGACGGGTTGATCGGCACGTTCACACCTGCTCCTCGAGGTCAGCATTCTGAACACATTGAACATCAACGCGCACAAGGTCCGATCCCAACGGCAAAAAGAGCGCGGTGCCAGGTAGCAAGAGATGCAGGTGGCCTGGTCCGGTGACCCACTTGTGCGGCGGCATCGACGGCGTCGCCTGCCGGCTGCAGATATCTGTTTGATTGACCGTGGTGGCGGGCGGTATCTGGCACGGTGTTGTCGGTAGAGCAGCCTGCCCGCAAATGCCATTCTCGTCGCCAACGCCGGCGTCAAGGAAGTGGACTGACCAGCCCGTCGAAGACGGTGAAAGCTGCTGGTGGAGAGCCGCGATCTGCCACGGCCCCTGGACTCTGGTGGAGGCGGGCGTGATGGTGGGCAAGGATCTGACCAGCTGGCCGAGCCTGCAGACCGACATCCGCAATGCCGGCGGCGAATGGCAGGACAGCCAGGTCGTCGACTGCCCGAAGGCCGGATTCACATCGATCACGAGCCGAAAGCCCGACGACCTGGACGCCTTCGACGCGGCCTTGGTGCAGACATTCGCCAAGTAATAACTGATCCGGTGGTCGTCCGGCGCGGCCTGGTTGCATAATGGTCAGACAGTCCTGACCGACGAAGGTGGTGATGACAGATGGACCTCAAGCGAACGTTCCTCTCGTGGCCCGTCGTCCGTCAGTTGACCGGCGCCGATGGGTCCGGGCGCGGGTCCGCCGTCACGTCGGAACACACCAGATCGCTTCAGCCACGGACGGATACCGCGGACCGCGTGGTCAAGAGCATCTGCCCGTACTGCGCGGTCGGCTGCGGTCAGCGGGTCTACGTCAAGGACGAGAAGGTCGTCCACATCGAAGGCGATCCCGACTCTCCCATCTCCCGGGGACGGTTGTGCCCGAAGGGCTCGGCCAGCGAACAGCTGGTCAACTCACCAGGTCGCCAGCAGAAGGTCCTCTATCGACGGCCGTTCGGCACGGAGTGGGAATCGCTGGACCTCGACGCGGCCATGCAAATGGTCGCCGATCGGGTGGCCGACACCAGGGCGCGGACCTGGCAGGACACGGACGATGAAGGCCGGCCGCTGCGTCGGACTCTCGGTATTGCCGGGCTGGGCGGTGCCACCCTGGACAACGAGGAGAACTACCTGATCAAGAAGATCTTCACGGCAATGGGTGCCGTGCAGATCGAGAACCAGGCCCGTATTTGACACAGCGCCACGGTTCCCAGTCTGGGAGCCTCTTTCGGCCGCGGCGGTGCCACCGGATTCCAGCAGGACCTGGCTAACGCGGATTGCATCGTCATCCAGGGTTCGAACATGGCCGAGTGCCATCCGGTCGGATTTCAGTGGGTGATGGAGGCCAAGGCCAAGGGCGCCACGGTGATTCATGTCGACCCTCGGTTCACTCGGACTTCGGCGGTGGCGGATCAGCATGTCCCGCTCCGGGCCGGCAGCGACATTGCCTTCCTCGGCGGCATCGTCAACTACATCCTGTCCACCGATTCCTACTTCAAGGAGTACGTGGTCGCCTACACGAACGCGGCGACGATCCTGCGTGACGACTTCGTCGATGTGGACGACCTGGACGGAGTGTTCTCCGGCTACGACCCGACCACCGGCACCTACGACACGGCATCCTGGCAGTACGAGGGGGCGGAGGTGACCTCGACGTCCAGTGGGGAAGAGGAGGATATCGAGAACTCCGGTGCGGCCACGGACGAACATTCGCAGACCGAGCGCGGGGCCGGCCATGAGATGGGTGGTCACGGCGCCAACCTCGAACACAGCCGGGTGCACCGGGACGAGACCCTGCAGAATCCGTTGACCGTGTTCCAGGTGCTCAAACGGCACTACTCCCGGTACACGCCGGAAATGGTGCAGGACGTGTGCGGTGTCTCGCCTGCTGACTTCCGCAAGGTGTGCGAGGCGGTCGTCCGCAACAGCGGTCGAGACAAGACCACGGCGTGGGTCTACTCGGTCGGTTGGACCCACCACTCGGTCGGCGTGCAATACATCCGGGGTGCGGCGATCATCCAACTGTTGCTGGGCAACATGGGCCGCCCGGGTGGTGGCATTCTCGCGCTGCGTGGACATGCAAGCATCCAGGGATCCACTGACATTCCGACATTGTTCAACCTGCTGCCGGGCTACCTGCCCATGCCGAAGGTTGGCGAGCACGAGAATTTAAGGGATTACTTGGCCACCATTTCCAGCCCGAAGCAGAAGGGCTTCTGGACGGCGGCCGACGCGTACACGGTCAGTTTGCTGAAGTCCTACTGGGGTGCCGCGGCGACGTCCGACAATGACTACTGCTTCGACTATCTGCCGCGGCTCACCGGCGATCACGGCACGTACCGGACGGTCATGGACATGCTGGATGACAAGGTCGAGGGCTACATGCTCCTCGGGCAGAACCCGGCCGTCGGATCGGCACACGGGAAGATGCAGCGGCTGGCCATGTCCCACCTGAAGTATCTGGTGGTCCGTGACCTCAACATGATCGAATCAGCCACGTTCTGGAAAGATTCACCCGAGATCGCCACCGGCGAACTCGTGACAAAAGACATCGGTACCGAGGTGTTCTTCTTCCCGGCCGCCTCGCACGTGGAGAAAGACGGTTCGTTCACCCAGACCCAACGGGTGCTGCAGTGGCACCACAAAGCCGTCGAGCCACCGGGCGACTGCCGCAGCGATCTGCATTTCTTCTATCACCTGGGTCGGATGCTCAAGGAAAAGGTGGCCAAATCGGAGTTGGATCGCGACAAGCCCCTGCAAGATCTGGTCTGGGACTACCCGGTGGACGACAAGGGTGAACCATCGGCGGATGCCGTGCTCCAGGAGATCAACGGCCGTCACCTGACCGGAGAGAAGAAAGGTGAGTTGCTGACCGCCTACACCGAGATGAAGGCCGACGGCTCGACGTCCGGCGGATGCTGGATCTACACCGGTGTGTACGCCGGCAGCGTCAACCAGGCCGCCCGCCGCAAGCCCGGGCAGCAGCAGTCGTGGGTCGCCCCGGACTGGGGCTGGGCCTGGCCGGCCAACCGTCGGGTGCTGTACAACCGGGCATCGGCCGATCCGGACGGCAAACCGTGGAGTGAGGCCAAGGCCCTGGTCTGGTGGGACGCCGAGAAGAAACGGTGGACCGGCCACGATGTGCCGGATTTCCCGCCCACCACGGCCCCCGATTACCGCCCGGAGCCGGGGACCGGAGGTCCCGAAGGGTTGTCCGGTGACGACCCCTTCGTCATGCAGGGCGACGGGAAGGCATGGCTCTTCGCGCCGACCGGACTGCTCGACGGGCCGCTGCCGTCGCACTACGAACCGCAGGAATCGCCGGTGAGTAATGCCTTCTACCGGCAGCAGGCCAACCCGACCCGACAGGTGTTCCGGCGCACCGACAACCTGCAGAATCCGTCGGGTCGAGCCGCCGGAGCCGAGGTCTTCCCCTACGTGTTCACCACTTATCGGCTGACGGAACATCACACGGCCGGGGGTATGAGTCGCTGGCTGCCCTACTTGTCGGAACTGCAGCCAGAGTTCTTCTGCGAGATCTCCCCGGCCCTGGCCCGGGAGCGCGGGCTCGAGCACATGGGCTGGGCGACCGTCGTCACCGCCCGGAGCGCGATCGAGGCCCGGGTGATGGTGACCGATCGAGTGGTGCCGTTACGGATAGGTGGGCATACGGTCCACCAGGTCGGTCTGCCGTATCACTGGGGTGTCGGCGGTGACGCCCTGGTCAGCGGCGATTCCGCCAATGATCTGTTCGGTGTGACTCTTGATCCGAACGTGCACATCCAGGAGAGCAAAGTGGCCTCGTGTGACATCCAGCCCGGACGGCGTCCTACTGGGCCGGCCCTGCTGAAGTTCGTGAAGAGCTACCAGAAGCGGGCCGGCATCACGGTCTACACCGGCAACGACCAGCGGACGCCGATGGGCGAACAGGATGGGACGTCATGACGATTTCGCTGCCGTATCCGGCGATCCGCTCGGGATGGGCCGATCCGCCGCCGCGCAAGGGATTCTTCACCGATACCTCGATCTGCATCGGGTGCAAGGCCTGCGAGGTGGCGTGCAAGGAGTGGAATGGCGTGCCCGAGGACGGCCTGGACCTGCTCGGGTCGTCGTACGACAACACCGGCGCGCTCGGCGCCAGCACGTGGCGCCACGTTGCGTTCATCGAGCAGTCGGCGCCGACCAAGCCGTCGGTGGACCTCGGCATGCCATCGTTCAACCTCCCCGGAGCCGAAGCTGATGCCCAGGAACGGACCGACTTTCGGTGGCTGATGTCCTCCGACGTCTGCAAACACTGCACCAACGCCGCGTGCCTTGATGTCTGTCCCACCGGATCGCTGTTCCGGACGGAGTTCGGCACGGTGGTGGTGCAGGAGGACATCTGCAACGGGTGCGGATACTGCGTCCCGGCCTGCCCGTTCGGCGTGATCGACCGGCGCATCGGGGAGAAGACGGAAAAAAACGTTGGTATCGCCCAGAAATGCACCCTGTGTTACGACCGCATCGGTGCAGGACAGACGCCCGCCTGTGCGCAGGCCTGCCCGACCGAGTCCATCCAGTTCGGCGATGTCGACGAGCTCCGCGAACGCGCGGCAGCGCGGGTGGCGGCGCTGCACGCCGACGGGGTGGCCGAGGCACGGCTGTACGGGGCGGACCCGGACGACGGGATCGGCGGCGCCGGCGCCATGTTCCTCCTGCTCGACGAGCCCGAGGTCTACGGACTGCCACCCGATCCGGTTGTCACGACCCGGGACCTGCCCGATATGTGGCGTCGGGCCGCGCTGGCCGCCGCGACCCTCCTGCTGGGTTCGGTCGGAGCATTCCTCGGGCGGCGGAGATGAGCAGCCCGCCGGACGACCTGACAGCGGCGCGGGCCGGGATCGGGGCCCGACGGGAGAACGGGAGCCGGCGCGACGGCAAAGGTCGGCGTCGTGGTGGGCGGGGCGGCGGCGAGCGAAAGATGGTGCCGGACGCCGTGTTCACGTCCTACTACGGCCGTCCGGTGGTCAAGGCGTCGCCCTGGGAGGCCGATATTCCGGCCTACCTGTTCCTCGGCGGGTTGGCCGCCGGATCGTCCCTGTTGGCCGCGGGGGCGGAGCTGACCGGTCTCGCTTCGCTGCGCCGCACTGGCCGGCTCGGCGCCACTGTCGGGATCGGTCTGAGCTTCGCGGCGTTGGTCCACGACCTCGGGCGCCCGGAGAGGTTCGTCAACATGCTGCGCGTCGCCAAGCACACGTCGCCGATGTCGGTCGGCACCTGGATCCTCACCGGGTACGGCCCACTCGCCGGACTGGCCGGGGCGGCCGAGATCGCCGCGATGTTCACCGGTGTGCCCGCGCCACTGCGTCGTGTGTTGACCGCGGCGGCCCGCCCGGCCGGCTGGGCGGCCGGTCTGGCCGCCCCGGCCGTTGCCTCCTACACCGCGGTGCTTCTGTCCGACACGGCTACCCCGAGTTGGCACGAGGCCCACCGCGAGCTTCCTTTCGTCTTCGTTGGTTCGGCCGCCGCCGCGTCGGGCGGACTGGGTCTGATCGGGGCCACGCTGGCCGATGCCGGGCCGGCGCGGCGTCTTGCCGTCGGAGGGGCAGTACTGGAGTTGCTGGCCGAGCACTTGATGGAGCCGTCGATGGGACTGGCCGCGGAGCCACTCCACCGTGGCACCGCGGGACGTCTGATGCGCACTTCAAAAACGTTGACCGTGGTCGGTGCGGTTGCGGCCGCGGTCGGCCATCGGAACCGCGTCGTGTCGGCGTTGGCGGGGCTGTCCTTGCTGGCCGGGTCGGCCTGCACCCGTTTCGGAATCTTTCACGCCGGTCAAGAATCGGCTCGCGATCCGAAGTACACCGTTGTGCCGCAACGGGAACGACTCGACGCCCGAGAAAGCTGACCTCGGCGGTCAGCACACCCGAACGGTGAACTCCTCGGACGCCACGAACTCGCCAATCACCGGCGCCCCCGGGATTTCCCCGGCGATCAGCAGGCCGCCGCTGGTCTGTGCATCGGCCAGGAGCAACAACTCGTCCTCGCCGACCGTGCTGGTCAGATGAGGGAGGACCCAACCCAGATTGCGGCGGGTGCCTCCGCTGACGAACCCGTCGCGGACGGCGGCGCTCGCCCCATCCAGGTACGGAACGGCGCCGGAGTTGATGACGGCCGAGACTCCGGACGCCCGGGCCATCTTGAACAGATGGCCAAGGAGACCGAACCCGGTGACGTCGGTCGCCGCGGTCACGCCGGCATCGACGGCTGCCTGTGATGACCGATCGTTGAGGGCGACCATCGATGCGACGGCCTGCGGAAACACCTCTCCAGTCGACTTGTGCCGATTGTTCAGCACTCCGACCCCTAGCGGTTTGGTCAGACTGATCGGCGTCCCGGCGCGGGCGGCATCGTTGCGCAGCAGCCGATTCGGGTCGACGATGCCGGTGACCGCCATGCCGTAGAGCGGCTCCGGGCTGTCGATGCTGTGGCCGCCGCCGACGTGGCAGGCGGCCCCCTTGGCTACGTCCAACCCACCGCGCAGCACCTCGTGCAACAACTCTGTCGGGAGCAACGAGCGCGGCCAACCGACCAGGTTGACCGCGACCACGGGTCGGCCGCCCATCGCGTAGACGTCGGAAAGGGCATTCGCCGCGGCGATGCGGCCCCAGTCGTAGGGATCGTCGACGACCGGCGTGAAGAAGTCCGCGGTGTGCACGATGGCAGTCCGGTCGTCCAACCGCACCACGGCCGCGTCGTCACCATCGTCGAGGCCGACCAGCAAGTCAGGGGAGCCGACGCCGGTCAGCCCGCGGACGATCTCCTCCAGCTCCCCAGGTGGGATCTTGCACGCGCAGCCACCGCCGCTGGCGTACTGGGTCAAGCGGATCCGGGAAGAAGCCGGCAGGGTCGATCGGGCGGTCATGACCGAAAGGTACCCATGTCCGGCCGGATCAGTCGGACGGCTCCTTCCGCGGCAAGGCCCAAGGGTGTTTTTCCATCCGGTGAAGGTTACGGTGAGCGGCGGAGGCGTAAAGGCGTCTGGTGGCCCTCCCGGTCTTCAAAACCGGTGGAGCCGAGTATCTCGGTTCGGCGGGTTCGATTCCCGTCCGCCTCCGCACATCGTTCGACGACTGCCCTGAAGTGAAAGGGATACCGCTATGACCGACCCACGGCGGGCGATCCCACGCACCGATACGGTGGTGAATGATCCCCGGCTACGGTCAGCCACGAACCGGCTGGGGAGCAGAGCCGTGAAGGCCGTTGTCACGGAGATTCTTTCCCAGGTGAGGGCCGGCACGGTCCCCATCGACGAGACTGTCCAACGAGTGCTCGATCGGCTGCCGGCGCGCGCGTCCACCCTGACGCCCGTGATCAATGCAACCGGAGTGGTGCTCCACACCAACCTCGGCCGGGCCTGTTTGTCGGCAGCCGCAGTGGACGCAGTCGTCGCCGCATCCGGGTACGTCGACGTCGAGTTCGACCTGGCCGAAGGGGTGCGGGCGTCCCGCGGCCGAGGAGCCTTGGACGCCTTGGCCATCGCGGTGCCGGCCGCGGAGTCGGTGGTGGTCGTCAACAACGGCGCCGCTGCCCTCCTGCTGGCCGTCACCACCTTGGCCGCCGGTCGCGAGATCGTCATCAGTCGCGGCGAGATGGTGGAGATCGGGGACCATTTCCGGTTGCCAGACCTGATGACGTCCGCCGGCGCGCGTCTTCGCGAAGTCGGTACCACCAACCGGACGGTCCTCGCCGACTATGCCGAGGCGATCGGTCCGGACACCGGGTGTGTGGTCAAGATCCATCCCAGCAACTTCCGGATCGAAGGCTTCACCGGATCGGTGAGCACGGCCGAGCTGGCCACCCTGGGCGTCGACGTCATCGCCGACGTCGGTAGCGGATTGCTCGAAGCAGAGCCACTCCTGCCGGACGAGCCAGATGTTTCCAGCGCGCTGATTTCGGGTGCGGCCGTCGTGACCTGCAGTGGTGACAAGCTGTTGGGTGGGCCCCAAGCCGGTCTGGTGTTCGGTCGCGCCGATGTCGTCGAGTTGATGCGACGGCACCCGATGGCTCGCGCGTTGCGATGCGACAAGCTCACTCTGGCGGCACTGGAGGCGACCCTGCGAGGTCCGGAGCCCCCGGCATCCCGCGCACTGCACGTGAAGTCGGACCAGCTCCGGCGGCGCGCCGAGGTCGTCGCGGCCGGACTGGGTGCGACGGCTGTTCCATCCGAGGGTGCCGTCGGTGGCGGGGGAGGGCCCGGGGTGACGCTACCCGGTTGGGCGGTTGCGCTCCCGGCGGAACTGGCCGCCGTGCTTCGGGTCGGCGATCCGGCCGTCGTCGGGCGGATCGCCGGCGGGCGCCTCTTGCTCGACCTGCGGTGCGTGCCGGCCGACCAGGACGACGCGCTGATCGGTGCAGTGCAACAAGCTCGAAGTCGTATCGGCCTGCCGTGCACGTGATCGCCACCGCCGGACACGTCGACCACGGGAAATCGACTCTGGTGCGGGCGTTGACCGGGATGGAACCGGACCGATGGGCGGAGGAAAAGGCCCGCGGGATGACGATCGATCTCGGCTTCGCCTGGACGACGCTTCCGCAGGGTCCGACTGTGGCCTTTGTGGATGTGCCGGGGCACGAGCGATTCATCGGCAACATGCTGGCCGGGGTCGGCGCGGCACCGGCGGTGATGATGGTCGTCGGGGCCGACGAGGGCTGGCGAGCGCAGAGCGCCGAGCACCTGCAAGCTGTGGACGCGCTCGGAGTGCAGCACGGACTGCTGGTGGTCACGCGAGCCGACCTGGCCGATCCGGGGCCGGCGACGGTGAGTGCCTTGGCGAAGATGGCCGGTTCCAGCCTCAGTGCCGTCGAGGCGGTTGCCGTCTCGGGCCGTACCGGCGCGGGTCTGGACGAGCTTCGTGATGCGCTGGCTCGGATGGCGCTTCGACTACCGACGCCGAGGACCGATGGACGGGTGCGTCTCTGGGTGGACCGATCGTTCAGCATCCGGGGCAGTGGAACCGTGGTGACCGGTACGTTGTCCGCCGGGTCCTTGGCCGTCGGCGACACCCTCCACCTGAACGGGCACCCGGTCCGCATTCGTGGCCTGCAGAGTCTGGGCCGGCCGCAGGAGCGGGTGGACGCCCTAGCTCGGGTTGCGATCAATCTGCGGAACGTTGGAGCACGAGAGATCCACCGCGGTTCGGCATTGCTGACGCCCGATGCCTGGATCCCGACGTCAGTGGTCGACGTCCGAACCAACGTCGACACCCCAGACCTGCCGACGAGCCTCGTTCTGCACATCGGCAGCGGCGCGTTCACGGTCCGACTGCGGCAGCTCGGACAGCGAACGGCGCGGCTGACAACGTCAATTCCGCTGCCTTTGGAGCCCGGAGACCGTGGCATCCTTCGGGATCCAGGCCAGGGCCGCATCGTCTGCGGGGTCGAGGTGGCCGATGTGGCGCCGCCGGAGTTCCGCCGGCGGGGCGCCGCGGCCGCGCGGGGAGCCCTCCTCGACGCGATCAAGGGACCGCCGTCACTGGCCGGAGAGGTCAGACGACGTGGGGCGGTCCTCGCGCGAGACCTCGAGCGGGCAGGAATTGACACCACTGATTGGAAGGGCGTGCGTGTCGAGGGGGCCTGGCTGGTCGACCCTACCGGCTGGGAACGCTGGGCCGACCAACTCGTCCGCGCCGTGCGTGCCAACGACGACAAGTACCCACTGCACCCCGGACTTCCGCTGGAAGCCGCACGTCGCGCTGCCAACCTTCCCGACGGTTCGTGGCTTCCCCAGTTGGCTGTAGATGCCGGACTGGAGATCCGGGATGGCCGCGTGACGCGACCCGGGTCGGTTCCGTCACTGGGACCGGCAGAGGCGGCGATGAGGTGCGTGGAGGAACGGCTGCGGTGCAATCCGTTCGACGTGCCCGACCGTCCCGAGCTCCAGCGGTTGAAGCTGGGCCGCGCCCAGTTGGCAGCGGCCGAAGCGGCCGGTCGGATCGTACGACTCACCGACGACATCGTGCTCCTCCCACAGACTCTCACGACCGTCATGATCGAGCTGGCGCGGCTGCCGCAGCCGTTCTCGACCAGCGCCGCTCGCGCATCAATGGGGACCACCAGGCGGGTAGCGGTGCCGCTGCTGGAATATCTGGACCGTGTCGGCCGGACGAAATCGTTGTCGCCAGGGTCGCGGATCGTTGTTGTCAGGGAGTAGATCGGAAAGGCGCGGTTTGGGCGCGGCGCGGATGATCTGGACGGCGGTGGCGCCGCTCGCCGGGCAGCCCCTATCGGACCGCCCCCGGTCCACCCGACTGTCGTCGACCCGGCCACGGCGGATGAGCTACTCGTCGGCCCTACCGAACGCTCGGCGCCGAGGGCCGGGGTGGTCTTGCCGTGCGGGCAGACCTACACCGCCGGCCTGGCAGCACGCCAGGTCGCGCTCAACGACCTGACCGAAGCGGGACGGGCACTGGACGAAGTAGACGCTGCGGGTTGACGCACTCAACGCCCGGATCGTCGAGATTGATCGGTGGATCGCCGGTCACAATGATTCCTCGTCCAAGGACTACCGCCGCACACGGTCCGACTTGAGACAACGGGAGCGGTAGACCGCAACGGCCCGATGGTGGCGCGCCAGCCTGCTACGCATCAGGGCAATCGCGACCCGCTTCAGGCTTTGCCGTCGGCCTGACCGGTAGGGCCGGTGTGGATGAGGATCCGGCGCGTCGCCAGGCGGCTTTGCCAAGTGGGCGTAGACCGATGAGCCAGACGATGACGGTGGATCATTGCGATCTGCGCGCCAGTGAGCCGCTCGGCGGCGACGCCATCTACGGGCCGGCGCCGCGTGGGACCCACCGGCCGACGACGCGTCGGAGCGCGCCGTGACATGGCGTCCGACAGTGGCTGCGCTGCAGCGCTTCTCAGGCGCCGGGGGGGTGCGCGCCGGCCATTCGGGCGGCGAATCGCGCGGCAGCGGAGTGGGGATCGTCGGCGTCGGTGATGGCCCGGACGACGACGATCCGGTCGGCGCCGGCTTCCAGGACCTGGTCGAGGTTGCCCTCGTCGATCCCGCCGATGGCGAACCACGGACGGGTCGGCCGCGTCTGGGCGAGTTCGCGGTGCGGTTGCAGGCCGGTGTGGGGGCGCCCGGGCTTGGTTGGGGGTGGCCCAGATCGGTCCCAAGCAGAAGTAGTCGACATCCGGGTGCTGCGCGGCGTTTGCGGCCTCGGTGAAGCTGTGGCTGCTCAGGCCGATGATCATCTGCGGCCCGACGATCCGGCGGCCCAGAGCGGGGGGCAGGTCCCGCTGACCCAGGTGCAGCACGTCGGCCCCGGCCGCCGCGGCGATGTCGGCGCGGTCGTTGACGGCCAGTAGTTTTCCGTGTCGCCGGCAGGCATCGGCGAACGCGGCCAGCAGCTCCAGCTCCTCGGCCGCTTCCAGGTGCTTTTCCCGTAGCTGGATGATGTCGACGCCGCCGGACAGAACCGCGTCCAGGAACTGGGGCAGGTCACCCTGGCGGCGGCGGGAGTCAGTGCACAGATACAGACGGGCGTCGGCAAGGCGGGATCGGGTCACTGGTGCATCCAACCAGCAAGCCGCGACGCCCTACGCTGCCAGGGTGTCTCGTCCCCGTGGTGATGTGGTGATCGTCGGCGGTGGCGTCATCGGACTGGCCTGTGCCTTCCGGCTCTCCGAGGCCGGGGCCGAAATCACCGTCGTCGACCCGGGTGGCGCGGCCGGTGCGAGCTGGGCCGCGGCCGGGATGCTCGCTCCGCTGAGCGAGGCCGGTTTCGGCGAGCAGGATCTCGTGGAGCTCAACGTCGCTGCGGTTGCCGAATTCCGTGTGTTGGCCGAGGCCCTGGATGAGCTGCCCGGTGAGTCGGTCGGTCTGCGGACCGAGGGCACGCTGGCCGTGGCCTTCAACACCGGCGACAAGGCTGCGCTGGCGCGCATGAGCGCCTACCGCAATTCGTTGGGCTGGGCCACCCAAACACTGACCGGAAGCGCGACCAGGAAACTGGAGCCATTCCTGGCCGCGGGTGTCAACGGCGGTGTGCTGGCCGGCGGCGACCTGTCGGTCGACAACCGGCGGTACCTGCGTTCGCTGCAGCGAGCCACCGCGGCCCGGGGTGTGCGAATGGTGACCGGCACCGTCAGCCGGCTCGACCGGACCGGTGGTCGGGTCAGCGGCGTCACCACCGACTCCGGGGAACAGCTGCCGGCCGCGACGGTGGTGCTCTGCGCCGGCGCGCAGTCCGGTCGGTTGTCCGGGTATCCGATCCATCCGGTCAAAGGCCAGATTCTTCGGTTGCAGATCCCCCCGAGGTTGCTGGCCGCAGGTCCGGTGCTCACACACACCCTCCGCGCGTTGGTCAGGGCCAGGAGGTCTATCTGGTGCCCAGGGCAGGGGGCGAGGTGGTGCTCGGCGCCACCCAGGAGCAGCAGGGTTTCGACACCGTGGTCACCGCCGGCGGTGTGTTCGAGTTGCTGCGCAACGCATACGAGCTCCTGCCGATCTCCTCGGAATTCGAGATGGCGGAGATGCGGGCCGGTCTGCGGCCCGGCACGCCCGACAACGGGCCGCTGCTCGGGGAGACCGAACCGGGCCTGATTCTGGCCACCGGCCATCACCGCAATGGGATCCTGCTGTCAGCATCCACCGCGGTCGCAGTGACGGCCCTGCTCGCCGGCGGCCCGTTAGCACCACAATGGGAGCCCTTCCAACCGGATCGGTTTCCCAAGACCGACAAACCGACGAACGAGGGAGATCAGCGATGCAGGTAATGCTCAACGGGGTACCCGCCGACCTGGCCGACGGCCTGACCATGGCCGACGTGGTGCACACGATCAGCACCAAGACGTCCGGGATCACCGTTGCCCACAACGGCGAGGTCGTACCCCGGGGCGAATGGCCCGCGGTGGATCTTCGCGATGGCGACCGACTCGATGTGCTGACCGCAGTGCAGGGCGGCTGAGATGAGAGACCTCGATGTCCTGACGGAGTCGACCGAGCCGGATCCGTTCGTCATTGCCGACCTGACGTTCTCCTCGCGGTTGATCGTCGGCACCGGCGGCGCCCCGAGTCTGGCCGGCCTCGGCGAAATCCTCCGCGAATCCCGCACCGACCTGACGACGGTGGCGATGAGGCGGATCGGACCCGATGCGACCGGATCGGTGTTGGACGTCCTTCGCGAAGTCGGTGTGCGGGTGCTGCCCAACACGGCCGGATGCCGCACCGCCGCCGAAGCGGTGCTGACGGCCCGACTCGCCCGCGAGGCATTGGAAACCCAATGGATCAAGGTGGAGGTCGTCGCGGACGAACACACCCTGCTGCCGGACGGACTGGAGTTGTTGGCCGCGTGCGAACAGTTGGTCGATGACGGGTTTGTGGTCCTGCCCTACACCAACGACGACCCGATCCTGGCCCGGCGGTTGGAGCAGGTGGGTTGCGCGGCGGTGATGCCCGGCGGATCCCCGATCGGCTCCGGGCTCGGTATCGCCAACCCCCACAACATCGCCCAGATCGTTGCCGGCGCTGGGGTTCCGATCATCCTGGACGCCGGTATCGGCTCGGCTGCTGATGTGGTCCAGGCGATGGAACTGGGCTGCGATGCCGTGCTGGTCGCCTCGGCCGTCACCCGGGCCGCGCAACCGATCCGGATGGCAAGGGCCATGCGGCTGGCGGCCTGCGCCGGCCGGGATTCCTATCTCGCGGGCCGTATCCCGCGCCGCTGGTCGGCCGAGGCATCCTCGTCGTACGAGGGCATGCTGGAAGGAATGCTGTAGCACCGCAGATCAAACGAATATCGGGGCCGCCGGATGCACGATCCCGGTAGCTCTGGCATAGTGAGCACCAATGACCCGCGGGAGCCCGGTAAGTCCGGGCTGAGAGGGAGGCACTCCAGCCTCCGACCGCCGAACCTGATCCGGATAATGCCGGCGCAGGAAGGGAAGATCCGATGGCGTCTGCAACCCATTCGATGAGAAGCAAGGTTTATCAACAGGGTTCACGCCCGGACCTGAGGGTGCCGTTCACCCGGGTGGAACTGTCGGGCGGCGAACCGCCGGTCCTGCTGTACGACACCTCCGGACCTGGCGGTGACCTTACGATGGGTCTGCCGGAACTGCGCCTGGGCTGGATCACCGAACGCGGCGACGTCGACACCGCCCCGGCGGTGGGGCCCGCCAACGAGGGACGGATGGTCCGGCGGGCGCGGGCCGGCCGGCGCGTGACGCAATTGCACTATGCCCGCAGCGGCATCATCACGCCCGAGATGGAGTTCGCCGCGATCCGCGAGCAGATGGACCCGGAGGCGGTGCGCGCCGAGATCGCTGCCGGCCGCGCGATTCTGCCCAACAACATCAATCATCCGGAATCCGAGCCGATGCTGATCGGCGAGAAGTTCCTGGTAAAGGTCAATGCCAACATCGGTACCTCAGCGGTGTCCTCCGGCATCGCCGAAGAGGTCGACAAGATGAGCTGGGCGTGCACGTGGGGCGCCGACACCGTGATGGACCTGTCCACCGGCAAGCACATCCACCGCATCCGCGAGGCGATCGTGCGGAACTCCCCGGTCCCGATCGGGACCGTTCCGCTCTACCAGGCGCTTGAGAAGGTCAACGGCGACCCGCAATTGCTGACGTGGGAGATCTACCGAGACACCGTGATCGAGCAGGCCGAACAGGGCGTGGACTACATGACAGTCCACGCCGCGGTACTGCTGGCACACGTTCCGCTCGCCGTCGACCGGGTCACCGGGATCGTCTCGCGCGGCGGATCGATCATGGCTGCGTGGGCACTGGCCCGGCACGAGGAAAATTTCCTCTACACCCGCTTCCGGGATCTCTGTGAAATCTTCGCCCAATTCGACATCGCGTTCTCCCTCGGCGACGGTCTACGGCCCGGCAGCATCGCCGACGCCAACGACGAAGCGCAGTTCGCCGAACTGAGGACCCAGGGTGAATTGACCACGATCGCGTGGGAATACGACGTGCAGGTGATGAACGAGGGCCCGGGCCACGTCCCCTTGCACAAGATCAAGGAGAACGTCGACAAACAAAAACTGTGGTGCTCGGACGCGCCTTTTTACACCCTCGGGCCGCTGACGACCGACATCGCCCCGGCTTACGACCACATCACCTCGGCCATCGGCGCCGCGGTGATCGCCATGCACGGCACCGCGATGCTCTGCTACGTCACTCCCAAGGAACACCTCGGACTGCCGAACCGCGAGGACGTCAAAGCCGGGATGATCGCCTACAAGATCGCCGCCCACGCCGGTGATCTCGCCAAGAATCACCCCGGCGCGCAGGTCTGGGACGACGCGCTGTCCAAGGCCCGGTTCGAATTCCGCTGGGAGGACCAGTTCAACCTGGCCATCGACCCGGACCAGGCCCGCTCCTACCACGACGAGACCCTCCCCGCCATCGGCGCCAGGACTGCACACTTCTGCTCCATGTGCGGACCGAAATTCTGCTCCATGAAGATTTCCCACGAACTCAAGGATCTCGCCGCCCAGGGAATGGCCATGAAGTCGGCCGAATTCAAGGAGGCCGGCGCAAAGCTCTATCTCCCACTGGCCTAGCCGACCACTATCATCATGCGCCGCCACATTGAACAGCAACGCTCGAAGGGCTCGATTCCGGGGGCCTGCGGCTGGTCCACCCCCTCATCAGTCGTCACAGCGTCAATGGTGTCAGCGATGATCTGCTACCTCTCGGTCGCACCAGATCCACCATTTAAAATTGACAGTCCGTCGCCGGCATCTGAGGCCTGTCTACGGTGTACGGTTCCGCGATGTGGTCCAGAACCCCGAGAAACCTTCGGAGTCGCAGGAAAGGAGACGCTGTGCCTGACGCTGCCGACTCCTCTGCAGAGTTGGTGCCTGCGGCCGCTGGGAAGGGTGACGCCGAAGGTTCGCAACTGCGGAGTGAGGTCGATCTGACCCAGGGTCCGCACCGGACCGGTTGGCGGTATTACCTGCGCGCCATTGGTCCCGGCCTGGTGACCGGGGCGAGCGATGACGACCCCTCCGGCGTGGCCACCTACAGCCAGGCCGGCGCGGCCCAGGGTTACGGCATGCTGTGGGTCAGTCTTGTTACCTTTCCGCTGATGGCGGCCGTGCAGGAGATCTGCGATCGTACGGCGCTGGCCACCGGCAAGAGCCTGGGCGAGCTGGTCGTCATTCGATGGCGAAGTCGACCGGCGCGGATCTTCTTCGGGGCCTTGCTGATCGGCCTGCTCGCCGCAAACGCACTGAACATCGCCGCCGACCTGGTCGCGGTCGGATCCGGAATGACCTTGCTGCATGCCGGTCCCACCTGGCTCTGGGCCCTTGTGGCCGGCGTCGCGACCACGGCCCTGGTGATGTTCGGTTCGTTCGCCCGGATCGCCCTGGTGTTCAAGGTGCTCTGCGCCGCGCTACTGGTCTATTTCGTCGTCGCCATCTTGGTGCATCCACCGGCCGGGCAAGTGCTGCGGGGCACCTTTGTCCCCCAGATGCAGCTCAATCCCACCTACCTCACGTTGCTGGTGGCCGTGCTGGGTACCACCATCAGCCCCTACCTTTTCTTCTGGCAATCGGCGCACCGCCTCGAGGACATGCGAGACGAGCCAGAGCAGGGACGACGCGCGGTTCCGCTGGCCGAACGTGACAGCAGCAAATCACGGCGCAAGCTTCGCGCATCCAGGCTGGATGTCATCGCCGGGATGGCGTTCAACAACCTGGTCATGTTCGCCATCATCGTGTCGACCTCGGCCACGCTGCACGCCCACGGCACCACGAACCTGAACAGCGCGGCCGACGCAGCGAAGGCGCTGGAACCTTTGGCCGGCCGCTGGGCCGGAGCCCTGTTCGCGTTGGGATTCATCGGCTCGGGAATGCTCGCTATTCCAGTCCTGGCCGGCGCCGGGGCCGCTGGTATGGCAGGACTGTTGGGCCGGCGGTTCGGTTTCTCTCGTTCGGTCCGCCAGGCCCCCGTGTTCTACGGCCTCGTCGCCGTCGGAACTCTGGGGGGCACCGCTCTCACCCTGGCCCACGTCGACCCCGTTCAGCTCCTGGTCATCAGCGCCTACATCAACGGTGTCGCCGCCGCGCCCTTCCTTCTCCTGGTGATGCTCATCTCGAGCAGCAGGACAATCATGGGCCCCCACCGCAACGGACGGATCGCAACAACGCTGGGATGGGCCACCATGGTCCCCATGACCACCGCCGCAATCACCAGCTTCATCGTCGGCGGCTGACCCCGGCCGGCCCGGCCGGGCGCGGCCGCAATTTTCGCTCGTCGTATGGGGCCCCGCTCATGGCGACCGCTGAGCCGCACTGGCTGACTCCGCGTGGCCTACGAGCCCGCCGCAGCGCAGGCCCTCGTGCGAAACAATCCCGGGTGCTCAGCCATCGCCGAGAGTGACCGCCGCTGGCTGCCCTACCGGCGCGGCCTTGGCCTGACGGCCCTGATCGCCGACGTTGCCGGGCATCACCGGCGGCAGTGGCGGCGATGATGATGACCAGAACGTCAGCGTCCACCAGGCCGCCGGATGAATGATCGTCAAGACCACCGGGACCACCCCGGTCGACCAGGGCGCCCCGGACGAGCCGGTCGGACACAAACACGACGGGCCGAGTAATCGGCCTGGTCACCGCGATGAAAAGTCCGCATGAGTGGGCGAGCCGAGTAGCTCCCGTGAACCGTGAGTAGGGACGATGTCAAACATGAAGGTTGAACTGCTGGTTGTGCCTGGATGTCGGCACACTGATCCGGCGTATGCGCTGTTGCAGCAGGTGCTTGCCGATCTGCGCGTGGGCGCTGCGGTCTCTACCGTGACGGTGAGCACCGCGGAGCAGGCGCAGCAGCTGCGTTTTCTCGGTTCGCCCACGATCCTCATCGACGGGGTTGATCCTTTTCCTCAACCTGGGCAGCGGCCGGCGTTGGCGTGCCGCCTCTATCCGGGCGTGGACGGCCCGGCCGGGCTGCCGGCCCGGGCCGCGCTCAGCTCAGCGCTGACCCGAGCAGCCCAGCCGAGCTTTCCTGCCGTGCCGACGTCGGCGCCCTCGCAGGAACAGCGGCAGCGCAGTGAAGCCGCACCCGCCATCACCGACATCACCTCCGGCCGATGATCACCGGCGACGGTCGGCGGGATCTGCCGCACCGCGGGCGGGGTAACGGGGTGTCGGCGCGAACGCGGCTGTTGACTGCGATGGTCATCGGCGTCGCTGTGGGCGTGGGTGTGTCGATCCCGGGGACCTGGCGATACGGGGTGTTGATCGGCTGGATCGCCGCGGCGGCGGTGTTCCTGGTGTGGATGTGGTACTCCCTCTGGCCGATGGATGCGGCGGCGACGGCCAGGCATGCCACCACCGAGAATCCCGGCCGTGGCCTGACCGAGGTGACGATGATCGGCGCGTCGCTGGCCAGCCTCCTCGCGGTCGGGCTATTGCTGGCGGGCGGCTCGGGGAACAAGTCGATCCAGGCCGGGGCGAGCATCTTGGCGGTCGCCGCAGCGTGGAGTTCGGTGCACACCGTGTTCACCACCCGCTATGCGCGGCTGTACTACACCGGCAGCGACGGCGGGATCGACTTCAACCAGGACGACCCGCCCCAGTACTCCGACTTCGCCTACCTGGCGTTCACCATCGGGATGACCTTCCAGGTGTCGGACACGGACCTCAAGACCAAGCCGATCCGCGGTACCGCGCTGCGGCACATGCTGCTGTCCTTCCTGTTCGGGGCGGTCATCATTGCCACCACCATCAACCTGGTCGCCGGCCTCAGCAAATAGATCACGCCCCGCGGCGGCCAGCGCAGTCGGATGTTGGGCCGCGGCGTCCAGTGTCCCGCCGCGGCTGAGCTTGGCAGAGGAGGTCGCACGGTCAACTCGACTGTTCTGAAGCGGCATGGACGCCGCCGACCTGCCCCTGCCGTTGCTGGGCGGCGGTGCGTCGTTGGTGACATTCTGGAGGGCTTCTAAGCTAGTGTCGCGTGTCGGAAGTGACTTTACTGTCGGTGTTTGAGAAAATGGGTCATGTCGATCGCTGCCCCGCTGGTCCTGCGTCCTGGTGACGAACCGAAGCTGACCGCCCTGCTGCGGGCCACGACGGTTGGGGCCGGGGTGGCGCAGCGGGCCAGGATCGTGTTGCTGGCCGCGGAAGGAATGCCGAACGTAGCGATCAGCCAGCTGGTAGGCGTATCCCGACCGACGGTGCTGGAATGGCGGAACCGTTACACCGCCGGTGGTATCGCAGCGTTGCAGGATTTGGACCGGTCGGGGCGGCCGCCGGTCATCGACGACGCTGCGGTCGTGGTCGCGACCTTGAAACCGCCGCCGCCGTCGTTGGGGGTGACCCACTGGTCAGCGCGACTGCTGGCCGCGCAGCTGGGGATCTCCTTCGCCTCGGTTGCCCGGATCTGGCGGGAATGGAACCTGCAACCATGGCGTCAGGAAACCTTCAAGTTCTCCACCGACCCGGAACTGGACGCCAAGGTCCGCGACGTCGTCGGGCTCTACCTCAACCCACCGCAGAAGGCCGTGGTGAGTCACCCCGGCATGTCCGGACACTCCTCTTGTTAGGAAAGATGGAGTCATGGCGAGTACGTCGAAGCGGTACCCGGCCGAGTTGAAGGACCGGGCGGTGCGGATGGTGGCGGAGATCCGGTCCGATCATGGGTCGGAGTGGGCGGCGGTGGAGTCGGTCGCGGCGAAGTTGGGGATCGGGACTGCGCAGACGGTGCAGAACTGGGTCCGCCGCGCCGAGGTCGATGCCGGCAAACGGCCGGGGGTGTCCTCCGAGGCGGCGGAGGAGCTGCGGAAGTTGCGGGCGGAGAACCGAGAGTTGAAGCGGGCCAACGAGATATTGAAGTCGGCGTCAACTTTTTTCGCGGCGGAGCTCGACCGCCGACAGAAGTGATCATCAGCTACATCGATCAGCACAAGGCGGAATACGGCGTCGGGACGATCTGCCGGGTGCTCACCGAGCACGGCTGCAAGATCGCGTCGTCCACCTACTACGACCGCACCCACCAGCAGCCCTCCGCCCGCGCTGTCCGGGACGAGGCGCTGTCCGCGCAGGTCAGTGCGGTGCATGCGGAGAACTACGGCGTCTACGGGGCGCGGAAGGTGTGGTTGACGCTGAACCGGGAAGGCACCGCGGTGGCCCGGTGCACGGTGGAGCGGCTGATGCGCCGGCTCGGTCTGGTCGGGGCTCGTCGGGGCAAGGTCAAACGCACCACTATCGCCGACCCGCAAGCGCAACGGGCCAGTGATCTGGTGGATCGTCATTTCGACCCGGAGGCGCCAGATCGCCTATGGGTGGCCGACTTCACGTATGTTTCGACGTGGTCCGGGTGGGTGTACGTGGCGTTCGTGATCGATGCCTACTCCCGTCGGATCGTGGGGTGGCGATCGGCGACCACGATGACCGCGCAACTCGTCCTGGACGCCATCGAGCACGCGATCTGGACCCGGCAACGTGAAGGGGTGCAGGACCTTTCGGGGCTGATTCACCACAACGACCGCGGATCTCAATATACGTCTGTGGCGTTCACCGAGCGGCTGGCCGACGCCGGCATCGACGCCTCCGTTGGTCGCACCGGGGATAGTTTCGACAATGCTCTGGCCGAGACGATCAACGGGCTCTACAAGACCGAGCTGATCAAGCCCCGCGGCCCGTGGCGGACCGTCGAGCAGGTCGAAGTCGCCACCCTGGAATGGGTCGACTGGTTCAACCACCGCCGCCTGTACGAGCACAACGGCGACCTCCCACCGGTCGAACTCGAGCAGGCCCACTACGCTCAAATCAGAGCCCAGCAAACCGCTGCGCTCTCAAACCCGTAGGTGTCCGGACATGCCGGGGTGGTTCAGCTTCGGCGATCAGTTGTTGTGGTGTTTGGTGGCCGGCCGGGTGGATTGGGGTGTAGCCGATGCTGGCTTGGACTTGCAGGCGGGTGCCGCCGGGGAGGGTGATCAGGGCACCTATGGTGGTGATGATTTTTGTTGTCAGCTGGTGTGTGTGGGTTGTTGTCAGGTTGTCGGCGACGACGACGAACTCGTCGCCGCCGATCCGGGCGACAAGATCCTCTGGTCGTACGGCTGCGGCGATCCGGTCGGCGACGATGGTGAGGACTTGATCTCCGGTGGGGTGTCCGTGCCGGTCGTTGACGGTTTTGAATCCGTCTAGGTCGATGAACAGTACAGCTCCGGTTGATCCTGTGTGCTGCGCGGTGGTTACCGCTTCAAGGAGCCGGGTGATCAACGCTGTGCGGTTGGCCAGGCCGGTCAAGGGGTCGTGTTGGGCTTGGTGTTGGAGCGCTTGGTGTTGTTCTCTGCGGTGGGTGATGTCCTCGATCTGTCCGATGGCGTAGTCCGCGGTCCGGTTGGGGCTGCCGGAGGAGCTGACGGTGATGGTGACCCATACAGGTGTGCCGTCGCCTTTGATGTATCGCTTGTCCCGCTGGTACATCGATTCGGTCCCGGTGTGCAGGGCCCGCAGCTGCCGCACGTCTTCTGCTTGGTCATCGGGGTGGGTGAGTTGCGCGCTGGTGAGCTGGAGTATTGCGTTCTCCTCCCGTCCCACGATGCGGCAGAACATCGGGTTGACCCGTAGGTACCGGCCGTAGTTGTCCGGGGCTAGGGAGATCAGCGCCATGCCGATGCCGGCGCGGTCAAAGGACCGGCGGAACAAGCGTTCAGAAGCCCGCAGCTGTTCGGTGATGTTGGCGTTGTCGATGGCCGCTCCGGCCTGTAGCGCCAAGATCTCCAGCAACTCACGCTGTCGTCGACCCGGCCGCCGGCCGTTGATCGGTAGGTCCACCGACAACACCCCCACGAGGGTTCCGGTGGGGGAGTGAAGCGGTGCGTACAACGCGTCCAGAGGGTGCCATCGGCGACCCCGGGTCCGCCCCGTGGGCGACGGCGGGATCCAACCTCTTCCGCTGGCGTCGCTGACCCTGCCGTGCGGTACGAACAACAGTTTGCCCCACACGTCAGCGACAGCGAACTCATCCTCGTAGAGTTGGCGGGCCTTCTTCGTTCCCAGCAGGAAACTGCGGGCTTCCTCGCTGCCGGACACGGCGACCATTTCCAGCACCTCACCCGAGCCCAGCACACTTAAGGCCGCCACGTCGAACCCGGCGAACGTGACGACCGCGTCGGTGATCGCCTGCACCGTCTGGGCGATCTGCGGGGCGCCATGGACCCCGATGATCACCTGATGGAGACGATGGGCCCCGATGATGGCGCTCACCGAAATTCCCCAGTCTCGCTCAGCGAAATTGGCCACTTGGTGACCGGTCAAGCGTAGCGGTTGCTGGTTGGACGGTGCGGCGGAGGTTGTCGGTGCGGGCTTGGTGGTCGCGCAGGCGATAGGACTCTCCGGTGATGTCGATGACCACTGACCGGTGTAGTAGGCGATCCAAAAGTGCTGCAGCAACGGTGTTGTCGCCGAGCACCTGACCCCATTCAGTGACTGGACGGTTGGTCGTCATGATGATCGAGGACTTCAGATACCGCTGATTGACAACTTGGAACAGTGCGGACGCCGCTTCGGCCGGCAGTGGCAGGTAGCCCAGCTCATCGATCACCAAGCACGCCGGACCCGCGTAGAACCGCATGGTGGTGGCCCACCGGCCTTCGATGGCGGCTCGGTGGCAGCGGGCGGCCAGGTCGGCGGCGTTGGTGAAGTAGGTTCGGTGGCCGCCTTCGGCGACTTTGCGGGCCAATCCGACGGCGAGCATCGTCTTGCCGACGCCGGGCGGGCCGATGAGCAGGATGTTCGTCGCGGTCTGAAGGTAGCGGTTGGAGGCGAGGTCGCGGATCAGAGCGGGGTCGACGCCGGGTTGCGCTTCGTAGTCGAAGTCCTCGAGGGTGGCGGGGCTGGGCAGGTTGGCGAACCGCAACCGCCCGGTTAACCGGCGGGCTTCGGTGGCGTCCACTTCGATGCGGAATAGTCGTTCCAGGGTGGCCGTTGGGGAGAGCTTCTCGGTTTTCGCTTGGTCCAGGACGGTCGGCAAGGCCGCGGCGGCGTCGGGCAGCCGCAGGTAGTTCAGGTGGTCTCGGAGCTGTTGGTAGCGGCTGGCCTCGCTTGTGGTTGGGGTCATTTTTGTTCCTTCGCAACGGGTGTGGGGTCGGTGGGTAGGGTGCGGCGGCGGGCGGCCGCCTCGGCGTATTGGGTCAGATCGATGACCGAGCCGGTCGGCCTGGTCGGGGCCGACTGTTCGCCGCGTAAGAGCGCGGCGGCTTCGCGGGCGGCCGGGCCGGGTGGGATCCGCCGTTTGGAGCGGTGCGGTGCGGCGGTGGTGAACGCTGTCAGTGCGGCGGTGTTCAACGCGGTCACGTCCGCTTCGGCGCGGACGGTGACGCCGGCGCCGTCGGGTTTGCGGGCGTGAACGGCGACGGTCACCCCCGTGGTGGTGATGATCGAGATGGTGGCCGCGCCAAGTCGGTGGGTCACACTCATTTGTTGACCGACGTGCACGGGTGGGACGGAGTAGGTGTTGCCGCGGAAGGACACCAATGCCTGCGCGGAGACCTTGCGGTTCACTGACGCCACCGCGATCGGCGGGGTCGCCGGGACCGGCCGCAGCGGTTCCCGTGAGGCGAGATCGGCGACGGGCAATGATTGCCGTCGGCATCGACCCGCTTTCGTTGGTCGGTGACCGATGCGCAGAACTGATCCAACGACGTCTGGGCTTGCGCGGCGGTGACCTCGTCGGGAAGCGACCGCCACCACCGTTGCGCGACCGTGTGGTTTGCCTTCTCGACAACGCCTTTGCGGTTGCCGCGCCGGGGTGGACACGGCCGCACCCGCACCCCGAAGTGTTTCGCGATCGGGGCGTAGGTGGCCGTCACCGTCCCCGAACCCGGCTGCACCACCGTCGCCATCCGATCGAACCGCCAGTCCTTGGTGAGGCCACCGAGTTTCATCGCGACCTGGTGTTGGGCTTCGGCTAGCTGCGGCTGCTGCATCGACTCACAGAGCACCCCGCGCCACTTAGAGGAGTGAGATAGCGCCCCCACCAATAGAAACGCCTTCTTGCCGTAGCCGTCCCACCCCGGCGGCGGGTCAGGGAGTTCCACCCAGTCCCACTGCGTTTCCTCACCGGCGGGGTGCTCTATCACCGCAGCCGGGCGGCCCTTGGTGGGGTGGCACGGTTCGCACGCCGGCCGCACCCCCCGCAGCCGCAACGCCCGGGTGAACGAAGGATAGGACCGCTCGTAGCCGAGCTTCACGACCTCGTCGAACAACGCGGTGGCCCACAGATGCGGATCCTCGGTCAGCCGGGCCGAGCAGTAGTCGACGAACCGGGTGAAGCTGTCCTGCGCGGCGGGCGCCCGCTTCCCGACCTGCCGTTTCCCGTCCAGATAGGCCCGGACGGTCTTGCGGTCCCGGCCGACATGCCGGGCGATCGCCGAGATCGTCCACCCTCGTTTTCGTAGTGCATGGATGTCCACGTCGTCCTCCTGTGTGAGCATGAGGCGGGGCCCTTCCGAGTAGCTGGTGTGTGGTCAGAGACCGCCAGCATCGGGAGGGCCCCGCCTCGATTGCGGGAGCCACGCAGGTGGGGAATTTCAGTGAGCAGGTCTGGGGAAGTTCAGGTGAGCGCCATCACCAGCACTGATCCGCACCCCGGCCTGCGGCAGCAGGGCTCGCCACGGCGTGCAGCAATGCTTCTTCGACATCGGGAGGATCGGTCTCAACCTGCCGGCGGACGCGCTCGACGCCGCGATCGTCGCCGCCGGCGAAGGCGGAACCCTCGCGGTCACCAAACTCTCACGCCTAGCCCGGAGTCTGGCCGAATTGGGTCAGGTGCTCTTTCGGCTCGCCGAACAGAACATCACGCTCCAGGTCGGTCCGGCCACCTTCGACCTGCGCCAATCCGACCAGCCGCTGATCGGCGTGATCAGTGTGGCCGCCGACTTCGACGCCGACCTGGCCGCCCAGCGCGCCACCGAGGGCTGGCGAACCGCTCGCAGCTCGGGCCAGCTGCCCGGCCGCAAGCCCAGCCTGACGCCCGCGCAGGAAGCAGAAATCGCCCAGCTGAGCCGCGCCGGTGACCACGAAACAGCGCCTCCTGGGCGTCCTTCCCGCAGCATCCCTTATCACCGGCGCGCTCCTGGCGTCCGTCATCCTGGCTCCGGCCGCCGCCGCGGCCACCCCCGCCATCCCCGCCGCGAGTACGGCAGCGTTCGCCCCGGCCGCGACCATGAAGACCGTCCTGAAACTGGACCAGCTGCGCCCGCAGATCTACCTCGCACCGTGGACAGCGACCGGATCCCTCACGGCGGCGAGTTAGGGCGTCGCGGCCCGGGCTGTCACCCTGTACGGCGAGAACTACCGGGACAGCAGTTCTGCCATCCCGGACAAGCGCCGGCCGTCCGCATCCTCCTGAGATGGCTTGCAGTGCGGGCGGCCCTCTTCTGTAGCTCCTTGCAGCCGGGCGGCTGATGGCTTGCGGAAGGCATGCGCCATTGACGATGACCCGGTCTGCAAAGGCGAATGGATCGGTTGATCGGGCGGTCTGGGTGAGGTCGATCCGAAGCCCTGCCGAGCCTGCGGTCGGGCAGAGGTACGCGGTGTCGGACGCTTGAGGCGAACAGGATGGATAGACCCCAGGGCAGCGGGATCAGACTCCGCGGGCCGGCGCCCGATCAATTCTGCGAAAGTTGTGACATCACATCGGCATTGCAGCCATGGGCCACGATCCTTGCCGGTTTGACAAGACCTTCTCGCAGTCATTGCAGGTCAGTGCACGAGTGAACTTGGGGATGTAGGTACCTGGGCTGCTGGTGTGGGCCAACTCGTGGGCATCCAGATGCAGGTGATCCGCGCATACCCCGGCGCCGCAGCTGGTGCATGTACCTACAGCCTGCACCGACAACCCGCTGGCCGAGCATTCAAAGCAGTTCATTACACACCTCATTGAATAAGAATGACAACTGCAAACCGAGCCGATCGCTAACAGTCGAAGATGTTGACACGAAGCATATTTCATTGTCCCACAGCTGAAGATCGGTCACCTGGAGGCGACCTTCTCGGGTTAAGGAGGGTGTGCCGACGGGCCGAGGTCTGAGACTCGAGGACATTCGGCGCGAACTATCTCCAGGGCAACGGCAACCATCCGGCTTTGCTGTTGCGACGGCGCGTCGACCACTGGGTCCGTCGAACCAAAGTGAATGCGGCCGGGTGCCGGGCCCAAGGGCCCCTCGAACAGGTGCCGGTAGATCGGCCGGTCGGGTTTGGGCCCGCTAGGCGGTGTTGGGAGCGGACGGCCTGGTTTCAGGGGATCGTGAGGGTGTCGATCATGGACTCGAATAGAGGGATCAGGCGGTCGATCTCCTCCAGATGCGCGCTGGTGAGTGCCTCCAGGGTGCGTGCTCCCTGGGCCGAGAGTTGCAGTCGAACGGCACGGTGATCGTTGGAGTCCTTGGTGCGGATGATCAAGCCGGCGGCTTCGGAGCGGTCGGCAAGTTCGACCGCGGAGTGCTGCCGGATCAGCAGGTACTCGGCTGCTTCGCTGATGGTGGGCCCGTGGTCGCCGGGGTGCCCACGGATTGCGAGCATCAGCTGATGCTGGCTGGCGGTGAGGCCGTGGCCGGTTGCCTGCGCGGCGCTCCATCGTTCGAACTGGCGCAGCGCGGTGCGGACGGTGAGCAGACGGGTGTAGTCGGCGTCGCCGATCTGACGGCGTCCTGACATCGTTCACCTCTGCTTCGTCGGCGTGCCCGCCCGAATAGCTTCTCACATCGTCTCACGATACACTCTCACCTCGTGTCACGACATAAATTGCGGTCACGCGAGGCGGATCCAATACCCTCCGGCGGAGTCGACGTGGGACCGGCGCCGGGTCGCGATGTCAGCCACCTGGGCGACTTCACCGTGTCCTCGCGGATGCTGGCCATCGCCGCGCTGGCAGTGCCGGTGGGCGCAGCCAGCGCCGGCGTGTCGTGGGCGCTCCTACGACTGATCGGTCTCATCACCAACGCGGTGTTCTACGGTCGCCTGGGCACGGCGCTTGTCGCCCCCGGCTCGGGGCATCACAATCCCGCAGTGGTGTTGCTCGCGCCGGTGGCCGGCGGTCTGGTGATCGGCCTGATGGCACGATACGGCTCGGAGAAAATCCGAGGCCACGGCATGCCAGAGGCCATCGAGGCGATCCTGCTGGGCGGCAGCAAGGTCCAACCCAGGGTTGCCCTGCTCAAGCCGGTCTCGGCCGCCATCGCTATCGGGACCGGTGGTCCGTTCGGCGCCGAGGGGCCGATCATCATGACGGGTGGTGCAGTGGGGTCCCTTTTCGCGCAGTTCCTGCGACTGACCGCCGACGAGCGCAAGACACTCTTGGTGGCCGGAGCCGCAGGCGGGATGGCGGCCACCTTCAATTCACCGTTCGCCGCCCTGATGCTGGCCGTTGAACTATTGCTGTTCGAGTGGCGTCCTCGCAGCTACGTGCCGGTGGCGGTCGCGGTCTGTGTCGCAGCCATCGTCCGCCAGCCGCTGCTCGGGACGACAGCGCTGTTCCCTGCGGTCGGTGTCCTACATCTGACCTACGGCGTCTTCGCGCTGTGCGTGGTATCCGGGATCGCTGCCGGGCTGTTGGCGCTGGTGGCCACGGTACTGGTGTACGCAGCCGAGGACGCGTTCCGCCGGTTGCCGGTGCACTGGATGTGGTGGCCCGCGATCGGTGGGCTGATCATCGGCATCGGCGGGCTGATCGTCCCGGAAGCCCTGGGCGTCGGGTACAACATCATCGGCGCCGAACTGGACGGCAGCATCGGCCTCGGTTTGGTCGCCGGCATCCTTCTGATCAAGACCTTGATCTGGTCCCTGTCGCTCGGATCGGGCACGTCCGGTGGTGTGCTGGCGCCAATGTTCATGATTGGGGGCGCGCTGGGCACAATGGAAAGTCACGTCTTTCCAGCTGTGGGCCCCGGCTTCTGGGCGCTGATCGGTTTGGCCGGCGTCCTCGGTGGCGTGATGCGGTCACCGTTCACCGGGGTGGTCTTTGCTATCGAGCTGACGCACCGTCTCGACGCGTTGTTGCCACTGATCATCGGCGCGACGACCGCCTACGCCGTGTCCGTACTGGTGCTGAAACGATCGGTGCTGACCGAGAAGATCGCCCGCCGCGGCTACCACCTCTCCCGTGAGTACGACGTCGACCCCTTGGAGATCCTCTTCATCGGTGAGGTCATGGAGCGTGACATCCTCACGTTCGAGGCACATCTGACCGCAGAGGAGGCGCTCGCCGCGATCTCCGACATCGACCCGGCGACCGTCAATGCGCGCCGCCAACTGCTCTACCCGGTTGTGGGCGACACCGACCGGCTCATCGCTGTTGTCACGCGCAGCCAGCTCGAGACCGCAGTGCACCAGGACGACCACTGCCTGACCGTGGCCGACCTCGGTCTGACCGACCCTGTTGTCACCCATCCCGACCAGACTCTGCGGGCCGTCGCCACGGCCATGGCCGAGCACGCCGTCGACCGTATGCCGGTGGTCGACCGGGACGACCCGACTCGCATCGTCGGCCTGATCACCCTGACCATGCTGCTCGCCGGCCGACTACGCGACCTACAAGAAGCCCGGGACACCGCACGGGTCCTGCACCTGCGGGTCATCCGCCCTCGGCGGCGCCCGTCGACGCCCGCTGCGTAGCCCCGCTCAAGCTGCCAGCCCGTACGACACTCGATCTACCTCCGACGCTCATCACCGCGTAGGCACAAGTAAACCTTGTGCGCCGACAAGGGTTTGGGGGCTACCGCACCTTCGATCCGGTTGGGCACAGTGGCCGATATGAGCTCACCGGGCGGACGACCAGGCCTGGTGTCGGTACGGGGTTTCGTCCCCGGTGTGCTGGCGACTGCGGCAGCCACTGCGTGCGCCTACGCAGTCGCAGCGCTCGTTCCAGCGTTGAATCCGACCTCGGTCGCGGTGCTTCTCGGCGCGCTGGTCACCAATGTCGGGTTGAATCGGCCGTTCCTGCGGCTCGGCACGCAACTGGCGGCACGCCACTTCCTACGGGTCGCGGTGGTGCTGCTGGGCCTGCAACTTTCCGTGCCGCAGCTGCTGCACCTGGGCGGCCTGGGCTTGGCGGTGGTCGTGGTGACCGTGGGCCTGACGTTCACCGGAACCCGGCTGCTGGGCCGGTGGTTCGGTGTTCCGCCGGCGCGCAGTCTGCTCATCGCGACAGGATTTTCGATCTGCGGGGCTTCCGCGGTCGCGGCGATGGAACCGGTCGCGGATGGTGATGAGCAGGACACCAGCACGGCGATCGCTTTGGTCACCCTGTGCGGAAGTTTGGCGATCGTCGCCTTGCCGTTACTGCGGCAGCCCCTGGGCCTGGATGCGGCATCTTTTGGGTCCTGGGTCGGGGCCAGCGTGCACGACATCGGACAGACGGTGGCCACCGCCGACCGGGTTCCAGGCGCGCTGACCGCCGCGGTGGTGGTGAAATTGACCAGAGTGATCCTGCTGGCTCCCATGGTCGCCGGGGTTGCGCTGGTCAGGCGGCACCGCAGCCCCGACACCGCACGGGCTCGGATACGGCCGCCGGTGCCGCTGTTCGTCGCCGGGTTTCTGTTGGCCGTCGCCATCGCCAGCCTCAACGCAGTGTCACCGGCAACTCTGTCCGTAGCCAAAGACGTTCAGGGCACGCTGCTGGTGGCGGCGTTGTTCGCGTTGGGCACCGGCATCCATCTGCCGACTCTGCTGCGGACCGGTGGCCGCTCACTGGCCTTGGCGCTCACCTCATGGGTGCTGATCGCCGGGGTCGCCTACGCAGGGGTCCGACTGGCGGGTCTGTGACACACCGGGCTGCCGCGATGATCAATGACCAGGCCAGTTGAGCGCATCCGGGGAGACGGTTGATGATGAGCCGGATACCGAAGAGGTTTCAAGATCTCCTGGTCCGCCCGCCACTGCCGCCGGCCCGGGTGTATTCGGGCCCACTCGGTGGCAACTGGCGATGGTGAGAAGCGGTGCGGATGTCGACAACGCACCTACCGCTGATCGGCAAAAATGCCGTCAGTTCCCTTTGTCTACTGCGGTGCTTGCGGCGATTGATGGTGCGGCGGCTCCGCTGAGCTGATCTGCCGTCAGGGCTGTGCTGCGGGAAATCCTGGGGTGTCACCCTGGGGCGGTCCTGGTGTCAGCAGTGGAATCGTGCCCTGATTCGAGCATACGAAATTCGTTGAAAGGACGCCAATGCGCGCCAACTTAAGGGTATGCCGGTGCGGCATGCGGATGCGTGCGGTCGTGTTCGTTGCTCTGCTGGCGGCCGCGACAGGGTGTGCTGGCACATCGGGTCAACCGGTTGCCGGCTCGACCGTCGGCTCCGTGCCGTCGACGAATCCGCTGCTCGTGCCGTTGTCGACAGCGTCGTCCAGCCCTGCCATGCCGTCGGCCCCGGTTTCGTCGCCGCCGGTTTCCTCCCCACTGGTTTCCTCTGGACCTGCGACGATTCCGTCCCCAACCAATGGGCTGATGGGGAAATCGTTGCAGGGCAACGGCTTCACTTCAAGGATCCCCGAGGGCTGGACCGAGCAGTCGACGGCGTCGGGCCTGATATTGCAGGCGGCCGACGGCGGAACGCTGACCATCGGGGACCCGAAGCCGACGACCGCGACCGCTCCGGCGATCGGTGAGGCAACGGCGAGCACCTTGACCACCGAGGGCTACACCATCAAGGCCGGGCCGTCGGCGACGACGGTGGCCGGCGCGGCGGCGTTCGACCTGGCGGCGGTGAGCGCCGACGGCAAGTCGGCGGTGGTGGTGATAGCGGTGGTACACGGTGGCTTGCTGTACGACCTCTCGTTCGGGATCTCGGCGGATCTGGCAGCCTCCACCCCGGACACCTCCGGGCTGGATCAGATTCAGCAGTTCTGGGCTTGGTCTGCGGTTGCCGCCAGTAGCACGTCCGTGCCGGCCGCCGTCGTTGGGCGTCAGGGATGCCCGTCGGGTGCCCACTGGTGCGACACCTTCGACAAGGGCGTGGGGGGCTGGGCAACGGCCAATACGACGGATTTCTATGCCAACTTTCTTGCCTATGAAGGCGGAACATATCGATTGAACCAGCGGGCGGCGGGCATCGCGATGATCAGTTCTCCGCACAGCATCGTCGATGTGTCGCCCGACTACGGCGTGACCGTCGCCGCCGACGTCGGGACCACCGGGATCGCCGGACAGAACCCCGGCTTCGGTTTGTCCTGTTGGAACACGGCAATATCCGGCGGCGGCGACGGGGCGTACGCGTTCATCGTGACCGCGGCCGATGCCACCCTGGTGTTCTTCGCCGCCGGTCAGAACGGGGCCGTCTTCGCCACCAAGAAACTCGCCGCCGGTGTGGTGCATGCCAGTCCCGTGGGCCGCGTGGCCTGGAACCACCTGCAGATCAGCTGCGCCCAGACCGGAGGCGGCAACGCCCATCTGACTTTGTCGGTGAATGGTCATCCGACCCTCAGCGTGGACTATCCCGGTAAGTCCGACACCGCGGGGCCGGTGGACCCGGGTCCCGGGTACGGCGTGCTGGCCTCCGGTAAGGGAACGGATCTGTTCTACGACAACATCGCCGTGACTGCGTTGCCGGCGCAGTGACCGAACAGGAAACGCCGCCTGGTGCGGTCGACCACGAGGTAACGGCGATCGGGGCGGCCGTGGGTGAGTCGGCCGAGCATGACGTACCGGGGCTGCGGGCCACTTTCGCTGAACGTCGGCTGTCGGTTCGCACCATGGACCGGCCGTTGCGGCTGGCCACGGCGGGCGCTGCGGCCAGCCTGGTCGGTGCGGCGCTGCTGGTCGCGCTGCGCGACGTCGGTCATTCGAAGGTCGTTCTGCTGCCCAGCGGTGGAGTGGAAACGACGTTGAGCACCCCGCTGTTCATCGCGGCGCTGTGCCTGCTGGCGATCGGCTTCGGTTATTTGACCACCGGTGTTGTGCTGGCGCACCGGCTGGTCGGTTTGTTGGCCGTTGCGGTGGTGACCGGGGCGCTGGGGTTCTACACCGGCGTCCTGGGCGTCGGCCTGCGGGCTGTCTTGCCCAGGTGGGCGACGTGGGCCACCCGCGGCCTGTTGCTGGCGATCTGGTTGGTTGCGATCGGTGCCACCCTGTGGCGTCGGCACCGCCATGGCGACGCACCGCAGGATCGGGTGCTGCGGCTGGTCCTGCTGGTCGTGTATTGCGTGGTGTTCGGCGGCTACCTGCTGATCCTGCGGCTGGCCAGTCCGACGCTGAACGGCCTGACCAACTTTCCGGGTTCGGTGACGCTGTTGATGGGCGGCTTGGCGTTGCTGACCACGCCCATCCTGTTCGTCGCGGCCATCGACTTCGGCGAATGGGGGCAGCTGACCGGTCAGCGACTGCTCACCGCGGCCGGCCGGCCGAAGTCGCTGGCCAACGTTAGTCGGGTGGTGATCCCCGCGGCCCTGTGTGTCGCCCTGCTGGCCGTCGCCTGGACGATGGATCCCGAGACGACCGCGCATCGTCTGGCCCGGATCACCCAGTCGGCGCTGATCTTCGCCGTCGCGGTGCTCGTGCTGCTGGCGATCTGGCGGCTGCCCCGGCTGCGCAGCGGGGCCTGGCCGGAGACGCTGAACTTCGCCGTCGTGCTGGTGGTCGCGGCGATTGTCGCCACGATCGTCCCGGACGTCGCAGGTCTGCTGCAGGGGCAGATCATCGCAAAGCCGACGCCGGAGGTCTCGACGGCGGGCGAGTTCACTGCCGCCGCAAATGTGGTCTCCCGGACAAGCCCGACCGGCTTAACCCTGCTGGTGCCGGCGGGTTGGCAGGTCGATGCAACACCCACGTTCGAGCAGTACACGAACTCTTCGGTCGCCTTCGGCGCTCTCGTGCTGCTCATCGGGGGACCCATTCCAGGGCCGGCGAGTCTGCGGGCCCTGACCGCGGGGCTGGGTGCACCGCTCGGACCGGTCGAGACCGTGGGCACCCTGCAACGGCTGGAGTTCACGCCGGCTTCTCCCAGGACCCTCAGCGTCGGATGGTTGGCTCGGAACCCCGAGGGGTCGGCGGCCTATCTGTTCATCGGCGCCGCCACGGGCTCGGACCCGCAAGGCGCGGAGCAGTACCTGGCGGCAATGGTGAACAGCTTCCGGCCACCAGGCGCGCCGTCCGCGCAGATTCCCAGCACCGCCGACGAGGTGACACCGGCCCAGGCGCAGCAGACGAGCAGTGATCGTCTCAACGTGACCGCCGATGCTCTGACGGTGTTGCTGGCCCTGATCTGTTTGGCGCTGCTGGCGGGTCGCACCCGCGGCTGGACCGGCCGCACCCGTGCCGGGCTGATGTTGTTCTGCTTTGTGGCGGTTCTCGACCTGTGCTACGACGCCGACTCGATCGGTCGAGTGCTGCTGGGACCGGCGACGGCCTGGCCGACGCCGGGCCAGCCGGGAGTGCTCGCCGCGGTCGCTGTTGCCGGTCTGGTGTTGCTGGCCATCGCGCGGAGAAGTACCCGGCGGTGGGCCCGGCGGTTGCCGACAACTCTCCCCGGCCTGGCCGGCGGGCTGCTGGCGCTGCGAGGGGTGGAAGTGCTGTACAACCATGCGCTGGCCGCCAACCGCATCTCCGTGTGGGCCGCGGTGATCGTGTTGCTGGCGATCAGCTGGGACGTCATCATGTCCGGTGAATCGATGACCAACCACGCGAGCCGGTGGGTGCCTCGGTCCAGCCGCGTCCTGGTGTTTCTCGGCTACGCGATCCTGTTGGCCTGCGCGGTGGTGTTCTTCTCCGGCCAGCGGGGCCTCGGGTCGGGACTACCACTGCCCGAGGTGATATTCGAGCCGGAGTCGATCACCAAATCCGGGCTGTTCGGTTTGGCGATGCCCCTGATGATCCTGCTGTTCCTGCTGCACACCTTCGGCGAACGGGAACCCCGAGATCATGAGACCGCCGACCTTCCCCCGGACCCCGCGAGCCGAGCCGCTGCGGGCGAAATGGTCACCAACCGGAGCGTTGACGCCGGGCGGCTCGACGGGGCGGCGTCATGACCACACGACGGAGCCTCGTCAACCGCGCATGTGCTCTGCTGTGCAGCGGCGTGCTCGCTGTGACAACGGCCGGCTGCAGCCAACCGGACCCGACCGCTGTTGAGGTAGTGCAGGTGGGTGGGCCCCTTGCCGCGCTACTGCTGAGTTCGACCGACCTCGGGCCCGCCGTCGATGCGAACGTCGGTGCGGTGGTGAGCCTGCATCGGCGCGACCGCCCGCAGGTGCTGTCGGCCTGGGCCGGCCAGCACGGGGTCAGCGTCGACTGGCACCCGGGCGATGACTGGGCGTCGATCCACGGGTCGGCGGCGGCCCTCGCCCAGGCGTTCCGGGTCCCGGTGCATGACTATCGCGCCCACGACGGCCAGCGGTTCTATGCGACAGGGGAGTCGATCCCGGTGCCTGCTGAGGTGGCCGGCGAGGTCAGCGCGGTCGGGCGCATCATGAACTACCGGGTGGGGGCGGCGACCGCCGGTGCGGCCGGCGCCCCGGCGGCGAGCGGGTCGTCCGACGGATTGCTCAGCGCTGCGCAGCTGCGAACGGCGTACGACGTGGGTCCGCTGGCTGCCGCCGGGTACACCGGTCAGGGCACGACCGTCGTCTTCTTCGAGCTCGACGGGTTTTCCCAAGCCGATCTCGATGCCTTCTCCACCGCGAACGGGCTGCCGGACTTCACACCGGTGCTGGTCGGTGGCATGCCGGGCCCGCCGGCAAAGGGCGGCGAGACTCCGATGGATCTGGAGGCAGTGCACGCCGTGGCTCCTGGCGCGCGGTTGGTGGTGGTCAACCTGCTCTCGTTCGGCGACGGATCTCTGGCCGCGGTGATGAGCTCGGCGTTCCGCTCGGCGGACCAGCAGTTCCCGGGGGCGATCTGGAGTCTGTCGCTGTCGGACTGCGAAGGCTTGTATACAACCGCCGATCTGGAACCGCTCGAGGAAGAGCTGGTGCACGCCCAGGCGCACGGCACCTCGGCGTTCGCCTCCACCGGCGACACCGGCTCGCTCGAGTGCCGATTTGCCAACAACAATATCGCCGGGCCGCCGACGCCACCGGACGTGGGAGTCGGCATGCCGGCCTCGCTGCCGGCGATGACGGCCGTCGGCGGCACTCGTCTGACGGTCGACGTGTCCGGCCGCTGGCTCGGTGAGCAGGCCTGGGACTACTCGGCACTCTCGCAAGGCTCCAGCGGCGGCGTATCCGGGCTCTTCCCGCGGCCGTCCTGGCAGCAGACCGACGGCGTCGCCGCGGCCCGCGACCAGACCCACCGGCTGCTGCCGGATGTGTCTGCATTGGCCGACCCGGCGACCGGTCTGCGCAACGTCATCGCCGGCCGTGTATCTCCGGGGGGCGGAACGTCCCTGGCCACGCCACTGTGGGCCGCGTTCACCGTCCTGATGGATCAGTATCTTCTCGCGCAGGGCGGGCAGGTCCTCGGTGCGCTCAATCCGCTGCTCTACCGGGTAACCAACGGGGCGGCCCTGCCAGCCTTTCACGACATTCTGCTGGGCGGTAACGCGGTCGATCTGGCCGGGACCGGCTATGACCTCGTCACCGGCATCGGCAGTCCTGACGTGTGGAACCTCAGCCAGGATCTGCTGACCGTAGAAAGGGGTGGCTCATGACGACTCCCGAATCGGCGCAAGGGCTTTCACCTTCAGCGCCAGCCTGCCCGGGGTGTGGTGAGCAGGCGCAACCAGGTGCCTACTGCGGTGCCTGCGGATATCACCTGGCCGGTCACTACATCGGCGGCCGCCGAGGCCGTCTGCATTCCTACGCCGCCGCACCGCAGGAACACGTGTTGCGGCTGTCGGTGGTCAGCTCACTGTTCCCGCATCTACCGCACCGCTCGCACGCGCCGTTCCGGGCCGGACTGGCCATGCTCGTCGTCGTGCTGGCCCTGCTCGCCGTATTCCGGTTGCAGGCACCGGTGGTCGCGGTCAGCGCAGTGGGATTCCCGCTGCTGTTCCAGCTGTATCTACAGGAATCGGACGTCTATGCCGATCTGTCCCGCAGCGTCGTCATCGGCATCGCCGCGTTCGGCGCCCTGCTCGGCTGGGGGTGGTCACAACTCACGGCCAACCCGGTGGCCAGTTCCTTCGGCGATCGTCTCGGCGGAAGTCGGAATCAGGAACAGATCTGGACGGTCGGGATCGCCATCCCGGTCGGCGGAGTCATCGTCATGCTGCTGCCGATAGCCCTGTGGCGGCTGCGCCGGCGGGCAGACGCCGAGGGTCTGGACGGCTTCGTGCTCGGTTCGGCCGCGGCTCTCGCGTTCGCCGCCGCCGCCACCGTGACCAGGTTGGCACCGCAACTGAAGGCCGGCTTGGTGGCGCATGGTCGTCCGGTGCAGGGCCTGCTGGTGGAAGCCGGTTTGCAGGGCGTGACCGTGCCATTGACCGCCGCCTGCGCCGGTGGGCTGTTCGGCGCAGCCCTGTGGGTCAGCCGGCGGGATCCGGTGCACCCAGGCCGGATCCTCACCTCACCGGTCGTCGCGGCGGCCGTCATCGTGGCGCTCTACGCGGGCCTCGGCCTGATCGATCTGTGGCAGCCCGCCGAGGTCGGCCTGTTCGGGCTGCATGCGGCTGTTTGCGTGCTGCTGCTCATCGGGCTCCGGCTCGGCATGCACGCGATGCTGCTGCACGAACACCACCCTCCCGTGCCCGGCCCGCCGGCCTTCTGTCAGCAGTGCCTGAACCTGGTGCCGCAAATGCCGTTCTGTCCGCACTGCGGCGTCGCCAGGCGGGCAACGTCCCGGTCTTCCCGAGCCGCGCTGCGGCTGGACCGGACCGTCGAGATTCTTGACCCGACCAGCAGAGGGGATCTGCCGTGACCGTGAAAATGCCGACCTACCCGGCGATGTCGATGACGCCTGCGGTAACGGGCTCCGGGATCGCGTGTCACACCTCGCACCGACGGGTCTTGCTGTTCCTGGGGATCGGACTCTTGGTGGCCATCGGTGCCGTGGCCGGCATCGCGGCGTTGGTCGCCCCCGCGGTGGCGATCTACCACTGTCCGCCGCAGTGCGGCAGCCCGCCGCAGGGCACCCCGCAGGACGGACTGCCGGTGTTCGCCGGAGCGGACAACTCCTTCACCGTGGAGTACTACCCGGAATCGCCGGACTGGCACGCGGGCACAGACGCCTCGGGTGTCACCGATGAACGACTGACCGGTGCGGGTGGTGCGCTGCGGATGTTCGGGACGGCGGCCGGTGGCCGAACAGCGCAGCAAGTGGTCACCGCGCTGGTGCAGCAGGCTTACCCGAATGCGACCCAGCGGTACCAGCTGACCAACGCGATGGTCGGCTACCAGCTCGGCTACGGCGAGGTGGACGAGATCATCCCGCAGAGCTCGGACGGCAGTTACCAACCGCAGTCCTTGGTGGTGATGGCCTCGGTGAAGGGCGACGTCGCGCTGGTCGGCGAGGCGATCGGGCCGTATCAACCATGGGACCCGGACACCGGACCGTGGGATGGCCACCCCTCCGGTGTCGCCATGGCAGTCGCCGGCGACCTCGATCAGCTGATCAACAGCTTCAGTTGGGCGGGAGATCCGGCCCGATGAGGGCCATCGCGGCGCCCAGTTCGTGGCGGCGGCCAATACCCAGACGCTGGTAAATCTGCCGCAGGTGGTATTCGACAGTCTTCGGGGTGACGAACAGTGCCTGGGCGATCTCGTTGTTTGTCAGGCCCTGCAACGCCAGGTCGGCGACCCGATGCTCGCTGGGGGTCAGCGTGCGGTGGTTGGCCGGTGCCGGCGGGCGGGCGCCGGCGGCGGCGAGCTCGTCACGGACCCGGCGACCCAGCAACTCGGCACCCAGTCGTGCGGTGATCGCGTTGGCCAGGGTGAGCGGCCGCCGCGCCTGCACGCGGTGGCCGGCCCGCCGCAGCGCTGCGCCCAGTTCGGCGAGGGAATATCCGTATTCCAGCTCCGCCGACGTACCGGCGAGCAGCTCGGCGCTGTCGGCCAGCAACGCCAGACCGGCCGAGCCACCCAGCAGCAGCCCCTGCACCCGCAGGCCCCGTCCACGGGTGATCAAGGCATCCTTGCGTTCGACAACCGCGAGGATGTCCGACACCAGCTGCTGTGCCTGCGCAGTGTCGCCGACGGCCAGCGCAGCCATCGCGGCACCCGAGCGCCACGGCAGCACGGTGTGCTCGACTTTCAACTCCTGCATCAGATGAGCCCCGGCCTGCTGGAAGTGCTCCAGCGCCGCGCTTGGCCGGTGCCTGGCCAACTCCAACCTGGCCCGCGAGTCCAGCAGCCACGGCAGGTCCAGCATGCTGCGACTGTCTGTCAACTTCTCCGCCGCACGCAGCGCCTGCTCGGCCGCGGCGAGATCGTCACGTTCGATCGATACGTTGGCGCGCAGCACTAGTGACGACACCAGGTAGCGGTGCCGGCCGTTGCCGGCCACCTCGATGGCCTGGTCTGCGTCGGCCTCGGCGTCCATGATGCGCCCCAAACGCAGGCTCGCGTAACCATGGAAGTAGCTCCCGGCCGCGAACGCATCGATTGATCCGACGACCCGGGCCGCGGCGATGGCCGCGGCGCAGACCGACAACGTTGCCGGGCTGTCCTCCGCCAGCTCGTAGGCCCACGCCGTCATCAGCCAACCGGACCCATCCGGTCCCTCGGTCGCCAGCAGCGCACCGCTGTCCCAGGCCCGATAGGCCAGGTCGATCGTCTGCGGGTTCGGCTGCCAGGACTGCCCGGACCGCATCGCCAACGCGGCCAGTATCAACCGTGACTCCGGCGAGGAGTTGTCCGGAGGTTCCCGTAGCAGCGGGGTGACACGCGTGATCGACCGCTGCCGCTGCTCGGTGGAGAACGCCGAATAGGTCAGATAGTCGGCGAGCAGGCCGGCCCGCAGCTGCTCGGTGCCCGGCCCGACGCGTTCCAGTGCCTCCTCGAGCACCTGCGCGGCAACCTGATGTTCCCCGCTGTGCGCATACGCCCGCGACAGCAACCGGGCCACCTCCAGCCAGCGCATCGGGTCACGCTGTTCCGCCAACGCGGCCCGCAGGTTCTCCACCGACGCCGGCAGGCCCGCCGCCGTCTGTGCGCAGCCGAGGGCGATCAGCAGCGCGACCCGCCTCGCCGTGTCGCCCCCTGCTTCGATGACTGCCCGGCTCAGGTATCTGGCGGCGCTGTGTGGGGCGCCCTGCGCCATCGCCCGCTCCGCCGCCAACTCAAACGTGGCGACGGCCCAGTCGAGCATCCCGGCGGGCGAGGCCAACAACTGGGTGGCGACCCGCTCGGCCGGTGCGCCCGACCGGCGCAACAACACCGCTGCGGCGGCATGGTCGACGGCGCGCCTGGCCGGTGGGATCTCCGCGTAGATCGACTGCCCGATCAGCGGATGCAGGAACTCCAACTCAACGCCGGAGGAGATCAACTGCTCATCGGCCAACTCGTCCGCCGCCGTTGCCGCATCGCCGGTGCTCAGCCCGGCCAGCTGCGCCACCACGGCCAGCGGACTCTGCTCGCCGAGTACGGCCAGCGCGCCGGCCAACGACACGGACCCCGGCCCCAAGCGCAACAACCGGAACAGGGCCACCCGGGCGAGTGACGCGCCACCCAGATCCCGGATCCGCTCGGCCGTGAAATCCGGAGCGGCGTCATCCAGCGACAGCAACGTCTCTCGCAGGTAGAAGGGATTTCCATTGGCCACCTCGACACAGGCCGCGCAGGTCACCGGGTCCATCGCGGGCCGGCTCCTGTGCACCAATTCCGTCATTCCCGCGACGGACAACGGTGCCAGCGACAGCCGGGTCTGGGCGGGGCTGTAACGCAGCGCAGTCAGCACGGCGGCCTCCGGCGAGCGCCGCGGTCGGGCAGCGGCAACGAGCGCGACAGGCAGGTCCTCGATCCGCTCCGCCAGGTACAGCAGAAACTGCAGGCTCGCCTCATCGGCCCACTGCACGTCGTCCACGGTGAGCAGCACCGGACGCTGCGCGGCGATGTTGAGCACCAACCAGAAAAGACCGTGCAGCACCGCGGCCTGCGGGCGGATCGCTCCATCACCCTCCGTCGGCATTCGGCCCGCGGGAGCCAACAAGGGCACCGCCAGTTCCGCCGAGCCCGCGAACACCGCTGCACGCCGATCGGCGGACAGCTTGACCAGAAACGGCTCGAACAGCCGCAGGATCAACCCGAACGGGTAATCCCGGTCGCCCAGGTTAGCTCTGGCCCGGATCACCGTGAGGCCGCGGGCATGCCCGAATGTCGCCGCCTCCTCCAACAGTCGCGACTTACCCAGTCCTGCCGCTGCCTCGACGAGCACACTCTCCCCGGCACCGCCGCCGGCTGCATCCAGCACCGCAGCCAGGGCGGCCAGTTCGCTGTCGCGGTCAACAGGAGGACCAGAACCCAGCACTTTTCCCTCACCTCCGGCCATCACAGCTCCCCACAGCGGCCGGCATCCGGCCAGTCGACCGGGGCGCTCCGACACCCCAGCGCTCAACACGATCCTAGGGTGCCCCCTGGGGCGCGCCGGGCCGTAGACGGGCCACTGTGTCTGGTATGCCCCTGCCGACTTCTCTCGACGTGCTGCTGCATCTCGAGGCGGCCGACGGCACCATCAAAGGAACGCTCCAGGAAGGCAGCGGTTATCGCTGGCCGTTCTACGGCTGGCTGGAGCTCAGCTCGATCCTGGACAACCTCCGAGCTGCGCACAGTGGTGCAGTCACCGCACCGGTCGACCCGGCCAGCGACGGCGGGTAGCTGGTCGGCGGCCAGAAGCGGCCCGCAGTGCCCGGTTCCGAGTGGTGTGACAGACGGCGAACGTTGCCGTCGGATGGTCGCGCCGCGGGTACTCGGTCGGTCGGGTCCCGCCGGACCACCTTGCGGATAGGCAGTAGGCGGAGTGATCACCGTGGCCAGAGTTGTTCCGGAGAGTCCCAACCAGTCGAACAACTTCAGGTGAGGTGTTCAACGTTGGGCGGAGCGGGCAACCCGTCGGTGGATGTCATCGGTGTAGTCGTCGTAGGCGGCGATGACGTCTTCCAGGTCCAGGGTGTCGGGTAGTTCATCGGCGCGTTGGCGGTCCAGCAGGTACGCCAGGGTTTCCCGCACGATGCGCGGCTCATCACCGGCCGCCATTCCGATGCGTTCAAGCCCGGCCGCGCTGACGCTGATTCGGATGTCGACGGTTGCCTCTTCATCGGTGACGGAGGCTAGGTACGTCTGCCCGTCGAGCGCTTGGATGTTCGATATCTCGTTCACCATTTTGGGCATCACCTTTCTGTGGCGGGGTGTGCATGTCCGGATGGGGGGAACCGACGGCGGGAAGCAGCAGGGGCCGGCACATCGATCCGTGCTCCAGAACGGCTGCGGCCACCGTCGGTGGCGGTCACCCTCAGGTGCGCGATGCACAGGTTCGGCTCGACGAACGGGTCGAGCCGTTCCACGGCGACACCGTCGGTCAATGCTGTCATCGCTCCTTGCATGAGGCCCAGGTGCAGGGCACAGATGATGTCGCCGTGATCGCCGACCAGGTCCAGGAACGGACAATGTCGCAGACGTATCTGATTGACCGGGGGACTGCTCGTGGTGTCCGGGTCGAATCCGAGTTCATCGAGCAGGGCTGTCAATCGGGCGACGGCCGCGCTGCTGCTTGTCGTGCTGGCGGGCGCGGATGGGCCGATCAAGTAGGGCCCCCAGTTTCTGCCCAGTTCCGTCGCGGTTGCGGCGGCCGTGCTTCCGGTTGCGGCGAGGTGGCTGGTCAGCATGGTGGCGAGCAGTTTGTAGTTCGACGGTCCGGTTCGGTCCATGTCACGGCGGCCCCGATACAGGATTGGTGGCCGTCCCGGACCGGCGATATCGCCGAGGACTTTCTCTACGCGCCCGGCAGCAGTCAGGGCGTCGAGGTGAAAACGGATCGTGTTGACATGCACGCCGAGATGCTGGGCGATGACCGGGATGCTCAGCGGGGTGGCCGAGGCCCGGACCATGTCCAGGATCAGTTGGCGGCGGTCCGGTCGGCGATCCTGGCCTGGCTTCGGCGGCTCCATGGTGGTAGTTTACACAAAATGCACATGTAGGAATAGTCAAATGACGAGGGAAGGTCAGGGCGATGACCATGGTCGAGTTGGATGTGCGGCAGGTTCCGAAGCCGCAACGGCACGGGCAGATCTTCGAAGAATTCGCGGCGCTCCCGGTCGCTGAATCGTTCGTACTCATCAACGGCCACGATCCCCGGCATTTGAGGCAGGAGTTCGACCGTGATCATCCTGAGTCCTACGGGTGGGAATATCTCGAATCCGGTCCGGTGTGGCGCATCCGAATCACCAAACTCAGCTCCACCGATCTGCCACGAAAGCTGTGCGACGTTCGAGCGGTGGTGACCAACGCGACGGCAGCCGATGCTGGCGGGGCCGTGTGGAGGCTGGAGGTCGGTGAGCGGCAACTGGATGCGAACGTCGTCCATCTGCCGCCCGGGGATCAGATCGCCCAACACATCGGACCTGATCTGGACGTCCTCATCGTGATCGTGGAAGGCGACGGAGAATTGCTGACCGAGACCGGCACCGTGCCTTTGGTTGTCGACGCACTGGTGTGGCTGCCGCGCCGGTCGCAGCGATCCATCACAGCGGGCGCACTCGGGTTGAGCTACTTCTCGGTGCATCAGCGGCGTCCTGCGCTGAGCATCGGCAGTGCCCCGAGCCGGCAGCGAACACCGGGGTGAGCGGCGACCGCACCGGTTCCGGTCGTTTGTCAGGCGGCTGGTCCGGTGTCCAGCACCACGCAGCAGCGGCCGGCGGCCGGGTCAAGCCTCGCGGTCAGGGTGGCCGCGCTGTGTCGTGCTGTGGCATCGAGCAGCGCCAGGTTCATCCCGCAGACCAGTTTGGTGTGTTCACGGGCGAGTGCGTCGAACGGGCAATTGACCAGCGTGATGATTCCGGGTCCGCGCCGAGGCTCGTAGCCGTAGTGAGCAAGGGCAGCGCACATCGACGTGACCACCTGCGCCTCGGTGGGTGTCGGGCCGGCCTCCGCGCGGACCGTCTGGGCCACGGTGACCCCAAGGTCGGCGGCGGCCCGGTGCAGCGACCCGACGACGGCAGTCCCGTCGCGGGTGGAGTCGTCGATCGCCCGCGCCATCAGCTGGCCGGCGAGGTCGTAGCGACGTTCGGGTAGCGACACCGACACCTGGTGCGCCGACCGCTTGTACAGCTTGGTGGGCCGCCCGGCGCCGGGCCCCGTCCGCCCGGACAGCCGCTTGAACTCGGTGGCCAACAACCCTTGCTCGACCAACTTGTCCAGGTGGAACTTCACCGTCGGGCGCGGCACTCCCACCCCGGCGGAGGCCGCATCCCGGCTGACCGGTTCGGGTTGGCCGGCCACATACAGATAGAGGTCACGACGGATCGGGTCGGCGAGGGCCGCCACCCCCGACACTCGCTCCGCGAAGTCGTCCGGATCCACCGCTCACCCCTCTCTAACGGAAACAGCACTTGACTTAAGAAGGTTAGCCTTCTAACGTCAGTCATACTATCCCTTACACGTGGAGGCAACGATGCACACCCACACGATCACCACCGCGCCGACGACCCGGCCGGTTGACCGACACGATCCCACCTTCCAGGCGTTCCTGTTGCTGCGTACGGTGTTCACCGTCGCGCCGGTGGTGTTCGGCCTCGACAAGTTCTTCAACGTGCTCACCAACTGGGAGCACTATCTCGCCCCGAGAATCGATGACCTGGTCCCGGGCAACGCGCACCAGGCGATGCTCGTGGTCGGAGTGGTGGAGATCGTCGCCGGACTACTGGTCGCGGTCAGGCCGCTCATCGGCGGGTATGTCGTCGCAGCGTGGCTGGCCGGCATCATCGTCAACATGTTGCTGCTGCCCGGTTTCTACGACGTCGCCCTGCGCGATTTCGGCCTGTTCATCGCAGCCCTCGCGCTGGCCCGGCTGGCGTCTGCTTTCCGCCCGGCCCGTCGCAGCGCCAACAACCCCGCCGAAATTGGGGAAGGGACCCGGTGACATCCGCGCAGCTGGACGTTGCAGCGACTGGCGGCGGACGACGCGTTCCGTTGCGGGTCGTCCACCCCCCGGCGCACGTTGACCTGGCCGCCGCGGAGCGGGCCGCCACGGACTTCCTGACCGCGCTCGGAGTGGACCTGGCCACCGAAGGCCGGCGGGACACGGCACGCCGCATGGCGCAGGCATACTCAGAGTTGTTCCGGCCGAGGCCGTTCGACCTCACCACCTTCCCCAACGACGAAAACTACGACGAACTCGTCGTCGTCCGTGACGTCCCGGTCCACTCGGTCTGCGAGCATCACGTGCTGCCGTTCGTCGGCGTCGCCCACCTGGCCTACCTTCCCGGCGCGCACATTCTTGGCCTGTCCAAGCTGGCCAGGGTCGTCGAACTGTTCGCCCGCCGCCCCCAGGTCCAGGAACGGTTGACCCAACAGGTCGCCGACTGGCTGTTCGTGAACCTCAACCCCCGCGGCGTCGGCGTGATCATCGAGGCCGAGCACCTGTGCATGACGATCCGGGGGGTGCAGGCCGCCGGTACGAGGACGACCACCTCGGCACTTCGAGGTCAACTCCGAGAAGACGCCGCCTCCCGCGCTGAATTCTTCGCCCTCGCCGTGCCACGCCCCTCCTCCGGGGGCCGCCATGGCTAACCGCTCACCGAGGGGCGAGAGTGCCGACCCACCTTCCTGTCCGTCTGCCGCTGGGTCCTGTTCCACCCTGAGCTTGAAGGGATAAGTCATGAATTCAGACCCGTTGTCGAAGCTGAACAACGCGGGTGTTTCCATCTGGTTGGACGACCTGAGCCGGCACCGCCTCGAGTCGGGCAGCTTGGCGACGTTGGTCCGCACCTGCCACGTGGTGGGAGTGACGACCAATCCGACGATCTTTGCCTCGGCGATCGCCGATGGGGAGACCTACGACTCACAGATCCACGACTTGTCGGTCCGCGGCGTGGGCGTTGCCGAGGCGCTGCGGGCGTTGACCACCTCCGATGTGCGCCGGGCCTGCGATGTCCTGCGACCGGTATTTGAGGCCACCGAGGGCCTGGACGGGCGGGTGTCGATCGAGGTGGATCCCCGGCTGGCCTACGACACCGAAGCGACCATCGCCGAGGCGCGGGCGTTGTGGTGGCTGGTGGACCGGCCCAATCTGTTCATCAAGATTCCCTCAGCCAGACAGGGGATTCCGGCCATCTCGGCGTGCTTGGCCGAGGGGATCAGCATCAACGTCACCTTGATCTTTTCGCTGGACCGTTACGACCAGGTCATGGCAGCGTTCCTCGACGGGCTGGAAGCGGCTCATCTGGCCGGGCGTGATCTGTCCCAGATCGCGTCGGTGGCCTCATTTTTCGTCAGCCGCGTGGACACCGAGGTGGACCGGCGGCTGGAGCGCATCGGCTCCGCAGCGGCAGCTCGACTGCGAGGTAGGGCGGCGATCGCGAACGCCCGGGTCGCCTACGCACGCTACGAGCAGGTCTTCTCCTCGCCGCGGTGGCAGGCGTTGGCTGCCGCCGGTGCCCGCCCGCAACGTCCGCTGTGGGCCTCGACGTCGGTGAAGGACCCGACCTACCCCGACACCCGCTACGTCGTCGAGCTGGTCGCTCCGGGCGTGGTCAACACGATGCCGGAGCGCACCCTGCGTGCAGTGGCCGATCACGGTGAGGTACCTGCGGATTCGATACATCCCTACGGCGACGCCGCCCAAAAGACGTTGGACAGCCTGCGCAGCGTCGGGATCGACTACGACGACGTGGTGCAGACCCTGGAGGACCAGGCCGTCGCCGCCTTCGACACGAGTTGGAGTGCACTGGGCCACCAACTGGGCCGTGCGCTGCAGCTTCAAGACCCTGCCGCCGACTCAAAGGAGAGCTGACCATGGCCACAGAGGAAAGGTTTGTGATCGTCGGGGCGAGCCAGGCCGGCACCGGCGCCGCGCAGACCCTTCGTGAGGAAGGCTTTCCCGGACGGATCGTGTTGATCGGCGACGAGATCGAGTTCCCCTATCAACGGCCCCCGCTGTCCAAGGACTACCTGCTGGGCAACGCCGCCCGTGAAACGGTCTACCTGCACCCACGGCAGTGGTACCTCGACAACAATATCGACCTGCGCCTCGACCTTGCCGCGGTGGGCATCGACCGGGACGCCCACCGGGTATCGCTGGCCGACGGCAGCCAGGTCCGGTACGCCAAGCTGCTGCTGACCACCGGGTCCTCACCGCGGCGGCTGCCACTTCCTGGTGTCGAGCTCCACGGGGTGCACTACCTGCGCCGGATGAGGGACAGCGATTCGATCAAAACGATGCTGCAGACCACCGGCCGGGTCGCTGTCATCGGCGCCGGGTGGATCGGGCTGGAAACCGCCGCGGCCGCGCGTGCCGCAGATGTGCACGTCACCGTCCTGGACAGCGCGCCGCTTCCGCTGCTACGTGTGCTCGGCGCCGAAGTGGCGCAGGTCTTCGCCGACCTCCACCTCGACCACGGTGTTGACCTACGCCTCGGCGTCCAGATCGCCGAGATCACCGGCCACCACGGCCACGTGGACGGCATCCGCCTGTCAGACGGGACCCGGATCGAGGCCGAGTCAGTCATCATCGGAGCCGGCATCGCCCCCAACACCGCACTGGCCCTTCAGTCCGGACTGACCGTCGACAACGGGATCCTGGTCGATGAGCATTTGCAGACCTCCGATCCCGACATCTACGCCGCCGGCGACGTCGCCAACGCCTTCCATCCGTTGCTCGGCAAACACATTCGGGTCGAACACTGGGCCAATGCACTGCACCAACCACAGGTTGCGGCCAAGGCGATGCTCGGCCAGCACGTCTCCTACGACCGCATACCGTACTTCTACACGGACCAATACGACCTCGGTATGGAGTACGTGGGCTACGTCGAACCCGACGGCTATGACCAGGTCGTCTTCCGGGGAGATGTCGCGCAGCGGCAATTCCTCGCGTTCTGGCTCCGCGAAGGCCGAGTACTGGCCGGGATGAACGTGAACATCTGGGACGTCACCGACCAGATCCAGGCGCTGATCCGCGCCGGAGCACCCGTCCTACCCGATCACCTGGCCGATCCCGGCAGACCACTGGAATCATTCATCGCCCAATGACGCACGAAACACCGGACACAGGAACCCTTCTCAACCCGAGTAGGCGTTGCCTTCTTGCTTGCGGCCGATCTGTGAGCTGACCGTCCTGACGTTGCCAGCCGTGCCCGAAGACCTACTAGATGTCTGTTCCGCAGCCGCGGAACTGTTGGTTGTGACCTCCTGGGTAGGCCCTGGACGCATCACCGAATCCGCATCCCGAAGTGCGCGGCAGTCGGATCGGCGCACCGGGCGTATCCCGCGCGGTCACAGTGAATTCGCGAAGGAGAGTTCTCGTGTCAGAAAACCCGACCGCTACCCGCAGCCGCAGCGGCAGCACCGCGACGGTGTACGGCTATCCCCGGCAAGGCCCGCACCGGCAACTGAAAAAGGCGGTGGAGGCCTACTGGGCCGGCCGCAGCAACGCCGACACTCTGCTCGCCGCGGCCCGCGACCTGCGTCTCCAACGCCTCACCGACATGCGTGAGGCCGGGCTCGACGAAGTTCCCAGCAACGACTTCTCCCTGTACGACCACGTTCTGGACACTGCCTGGATGCTGGGAGCCATTCCCCGCCGGCACGTCGACGCCGTGCCTGATGTGAGGACACCGGCCGGTCGGCTGGACCGTTACTTCGCGATGGCCCGCGGTGCCGCCATCGTCGCTCCGCTGGAAATGACGAAGTGGTTCGACACCAACTACCACTACCTCGTCCCCGAGCTGGGCGAAGACACCGTGTTCGTCCTCGACCCGAGCAAGCCGCTCGCCGAATTTTTGGAGGCCAAAACCGCCGGAGTCATCACCCGGCCGGTCATCCTCGGCCCTCTCACCTTCCTGCAACTGGCGAAAGCCGCACCCGGCCGGAACGCCCAGTTCGATCCACTGACCCTGCTGGAGCGGATTGTCCCGTTGTACGCCGAGCTCCTGGGCCGTCTGCACCAGGCTGGTGCGCAGTGGGTACAGATCGACGAACCCATCCTGGTCATCGACCAACCGGCGGCGGTCCTGGCGCAGGTCGATCACGTCTACCGCACTCTCGCCGCCATCAAGGACCGCCCGAAGCTGCTCCTGGCCACCTACTTCGACCAGCTCGGCGACGCACTCCCGGTGCTGGCTGCCACCGAGATCGACGGTTTGGCAATGGACTTCACCGGACCTGCAGCCGCGAACTTGATCCATCTCACCGCGATCGGCGGTCTACCGGGTAAACGGCTGGTCGCCGGCATCATCGACGGACGCAACATCTGGCGAACCGACCTGACCGAGGCCTTCAACACCCTCGCCGCTCTCCGCGGGCTGGCCGACCAGGTCGACGTCGCCGCATCGTGCTCGCTGTTGCACGTCCCCATCGACCTCGCCCTGGAACGAAACCTCGACCCGCAGATCGGCACCTGGTTGGCCTTCGCCCGGCAGAAGCTCGACGAGATCACCCTTCTCGCCGCCGGCTTTGACGCTGCCCGTCGCACCACCGTCGCCGAGCTCATGGCCAGCGAAACCCGGTTGGTCGAGCGGGCTCACTCGCCGATCGTCTTCGTCGACGCGGTCCGCCGCCGCGCCGCCGCTGTCACCGACGCGGACCTGCACCGCACAGGCCGCTACCCGCAGCGACACATCGCGCAACAGAGCCACCTGGTCTTGCCGGCCCTGCCGACCACCACCATCGGATCCTTCCCGCAGACCAGCGAGCTACGAAGAGCCCGTGCCTTGCTGCGGTCCGGTCAGATCGATGCGAACACCTACGACGAGGCCATGCGCGCCGAAATCCGATCCGTCATAGCACAGCAGACCGATCTGGGATTGGACGTGCTGGTCCACGGCGAACCGGAGCGCAACGATATGGTGCAATACTTCGCCGAGCAGCTGACCGGGTTCCTTGCCACCACCGACGGGTGGGTGCAGTCCTACGGCACCCGCTACATCAGACCCCCGATCATCGTCGGCGACGTCTCCCGACCGGCACCCATGACCGTCCAATGGGCCACCTACGCGCAAAGCCTCACCGCCGCACCGGTCAAAGGGATGCTGACCGGTCCGGTCACCATGCTGGCCTGGTCGTTCGTCCGCGACGACCTGCCCCTGGCGGACACCGCGCGGCAGGTCGCCCTCGCGTTGCGGGACGAAGTCCAGGATCTGCAGGCGGCCGGGATCACCGTGATCCAGGTCGATGAACCAGCACTCCGCGAAACCCTGCCGCTACGGGCCGCCGGCCGCGCCGAATACCTCAAGTGGGCGGTAGAGGCGTTCCGGCTCACCACCTCCGGTGCCGACGACGAAACCCAGATTCATACCCACATGTGCTACGCCGAATTCGACGACATCCTGCCGACCATCGCCGAGATGGACGCCGACGTCATCAGCCTGGAAGCCGCCCGATCAGACATGGCCATCGTGAAAAACTTCGCCGCAGCCGGTTATCCCAACGACATCGGGCCGGGCGTGTGGGACATCCACTCCCCACGAGTGCCCGCAACGGAAGAAATCGCCGCCCGACTTGCACGCATCGTCAAAGAGTTTCCACCAGAAAGGCTCTGGGTCAACCCCGACTGCGGCCTCAAGACCCGCGGATACCGCGAAGTACAAGCAAGCCTGAGCAACATGGTCGCCGCGACCACCACAGTTCGAACGCAGCTCGGGTAAGTCAGCTCTGGGTGTGCGTGGCAAGGGGTTCCTCCACGCACACCCAGAAGACCAGCCGGACTCGGGGCAGACCCGATGCGCCGTTCGTCCCCGGTGACTTGACTGCGACTGCGGTCAACCGTCACCCTCGACGCTGCGGCCGACACTCTTGGGCCGTTTGATGGGCGGGGTGCGCCTTCGGGCGCTGCCGGGGGCGCGGCTGCCGCCGAGGGCACCGCACCAGCAATCCGTCGCGGCTGTCATGGTCTATGCCTTCTGGGTCGCGAAAAGAGAACCAGTGGGAGCCATCGTCCGGCGAGGCTCGCCGTCAAGCGATTCTCGGAGGACGAAACAGTACTGCTGGCAACGGCCTTCACCGACGCACTTGGTATCTGCTTGCCGATCGCCAGCGCGCCGGCGGGCGGTGTGGCCGGCGGTGCCCTGGCAGCCGAGAGCGGACGGTCGCCCGTCCGGTAGGTCGGGGGGAGGAGGTCGAGGTGCAGGACCTCGGGCCCTTTCCAACGGGCGCCAACGCGGCCGGGGTCTCGCTGACCCGCGCATCGCCCAGGACCGCGAGCGTACAACGACCTCAGCGGAGCTGTGCGGAGAACGACACGAGGGTGTCTCCAGGGGGAACGACGGAGGCAACATCCCGTCCCTAGGGTGACCGCAGTTGCACAACAACTGCGGAACCACCGGAATAGCAATCCACCCTCAGAGCCATCGCAAGAGAGTCGGGCAAACTATGAGCATTTATGAGAACATCGGCGGCGCGTCGGCCGTCCGCGCAGCGGTCGACGACTTCTACGTTCGCATCCTCGCAGACCCCAACTGGCACCGTTCCTTTCGGAGATCGACATGCACAAGCTCAAGTCGCATCAACGGCGATTCATCGCTGCCGCGGCCGGGGCGCCGAGCCGTACGTAGGACGTGACATGGCTTCCGTACACGCCGGACTCCACATCGCCGACGCTGACTTCGATGCTGTGGTCAACCATATCGTTGACACCCTCGCCGGTCTGGGCGTGCCCGCCAAGTTCATCGATCAAATCGGGGCCACCCTTGCTCCGCTCCGGGCGGAGATCGTCACCGAGGTCGCGGTGAAGCAGCCCAGCTCAATCTGACCGTTCGTCAGGCCACCACATCAAGTGCCAAGCGGACTGCAGACCGTGATGAAGTCGAGCGGATCGTCCCCCATGGGCCAATCAGGGCGCGGTGCGAATCTCGGTCGACCGTGGGTGCACCGGCCGGCCTTCCAGCCGGCGCACCCACGGTGGCGGCCGGGGTGGCTGTTGCCGGCCAGGGTACAGTCAACTCGCAGCGTCATTTATTGGGGTGCGTCGTTTCTGCTGGGACGTGGGGGTGCGGTAGAACGCGGCGGAGGGCAATTGGTTGAGGTACTCGCCGGCCTGGTCGATTGACCGTTGGATGCTGGCGAAAACGTGTTCGGGGCTGCGGCCGGCAATCGCTCCGGCGGCCGGTTGGGGGGAGTGGTTGTGGTGGGTTGTGAGGTCAACAGGTCGGCCAGCACGGCGGCCTCACTGATGGCGGGAAGCTTCGACGCGGTGAGCAACGTCAGCGGTTGCTGGGCCAAGTCCCGCAGGTGGGCCAGGGCGTCAGCCCGTTCGGGTTCGCCCAGTTCTTCTCGGTACCGGCTGGCGAACTCGAAGAACTTGGCCGGGTCGTGCCGATACCAGGTGCGCAACTGCGTGGAGGGAGCGACCTGCTGGCACCATTCGTCCAGATGCGCTTTTGACTTGCTGATGCCTCGTGGCCACAGCCTGTCCACGAGTACTCGGACGCCGTCGTCGCTTGCAGGTTCGGCGTAGATCCGGCGTACCTGCACCGTGGGGTGGACGCTCATCGATGAACCTCCTGTTTGTGATGGAGTGCCGCGGTCAGGCAAGGCGCTCGCCGCAGCGTGGGCAGATCTCGGGTGGGTCCGCGCCGACGAATGCGCCGCATTCTTGGCAGGTCCATGCCAGCCAGCACGCCGGGTCGCCACCCTCGTCGCGGGCGGTACGGCCGGCCCGGTGCTGGGCCAGCCGGGGATCGGCGCAGCTGGGCGCGTCGCGTTCGAGGTTCACATTCTCACCGCCCTTGTTTGGGGTATGAACTTTCACGGTAGGGAGCGCTGTTTCTGGCTGATCGTGGAGGGTGTGCCGCCGGGTGAAGACGAGATTCGTGACGGTCAAACTGATGTCGGTGTGCTGCTACTGGGCTCCTCGAAAGCGCCCCCTTTCTGTTGTCGCAGCCAGGGCAGCAGCCCGCCGGCCAGGACCATCGCGATTTGCCGATCGGAGAGCCGGTGCCTGACTGTGTAGTGCTGGTCACGGGTTGCGTTGTGCACGTTGATGGCGGTGTCGCCGGAGCGCAGCGCTGACCTGATGTCCTGAAGGATCAGGACGTCGCCGGCGGCGATTTTCTGGTAGTCGCCGGGGTCGAGGAATTCCAGGGCGAGGACTCCGAAGTTCGTCAGGTTCTGCCAGTGGATGCGGGCGAACGACACCGCCAGTACGGCGCGCAGACCGAGGTAACGGGGGGTGATCGCGGCGTGTTCCCGGGAGGATCCCTGCCCGTAGTTTGCGCCGCCGACCACGATATGGCCGCTACCGTCCCTGGTGGCCTTCATCCTGCTCGGGTAGGTGTCATCCAGTGCGCCGAATGTGAATTCGGCCAGTTTGAGGATGTTGCTGCGGTAGGGCAGGACCCGAGCTCCGGCCGGCAGTATCTCGTCGGTGGACACGTCGTCGCCGACCTTGAGGCCGACGGGCGCTTCGATCCGGTCGGGCAACGGCCCGAAGGAGGGCAAGGACGAGACGTTCGGGCCCTTCACCAGGGCGACAAGTCCGATCTGGGATTCCGTCGGTGGCTCGAGCATGGCCGTGTTGACGCTGGACTGGGTGGGCAGGTCAAGGTGCGGATACGCGATGCCAAGCAGCCGCGGAAGGTCGCGAGGGTCGGTGATGTACCCGGTGACGGCGGCGGCGGCGGCGGTCTCGGGTGAGCACAGGTAGACAGAGTCGTCGACCGTCCCGGAGCGGCCGAGGAAGTTGCGGGGGACGGTGCGCAGGCTGTTGCCGCCGACGGTGGGGGCTTGGCCCATGCCGATACAGCCCATACACCCGGATTGGTGCAGCCGGGCGCCGGCGGCCAGCAGATCGAAGGTGGCACCCATTCTTGTCAGCTCCTGCAGGGTCTGCCGGGAAGAGGGGTTGACGTCGAATGACACGTCGTGGTGGGTCTGCCGCCCGCGGACGATGGCGGCGACGACGGCGAAATCGCGCAAGCCCGGGTTGGCCGACGAACCGATCACGACCTGGGCCACCTTGCGGCCGTCGACCTCGCGGACCGGGACGACATTGCCGGGTGAGCTGGGCAACGCGATCAGCGGTTCCAACTGCGCCAGATCGATCTCGTCGTCGGCGTCGTAGGTGGCGTCCGCGTCGGCGAGTATTTCCACGAAGTCGTGCTCGCGTTGTTCGGCCCTCAGAAACGCTCGAACCTGGTCATCGGCCGGGAAAACCGTGGTGGTGGCACCCAATTCGGCGCCCATGTTCGCGATCACATGCCGGTCCATGGCGGTGAGCCCGGCCAGGCCGGGCCCGTAGTATTCGATGATGCGGTTCACGCCGCCTTTGACGCCGTGCCTGCGCAGCATCTCCAGGATGACGTCTTTGGCGCTCACCCAGGGTGGCAGCACGCCGGTCAGCCGCACGCCCCAGATGGTGGGCATCTGCAGGTAGATCGGTTCGCCGGCCATCGCGGTGGCGACCTCCAAGCCGCCGAGACCGATCGCCAGCATGCCCAGCGAGCCCGCGGCCGGGGTGTGGCTGTCGGAACCGGCCAGGGATTTGCCTGGGACCCCAAAGCGTTGCATGTGGGTGGGGTGGGAAACCCCGTTGCCCGGCTTGGAGTACCATAGTCCGAAACGTTGGCACGCCGATTGTAGGAACGCGTGGTCCTCGGCGTTTTTGCTGTCGGTCTGCAGCAAGTTGTGGTCGACGTATTGCACGGACACCTCGGTGCGGACGCGGTCCAGCCCCATGGCCTCCAGTTCGAGCATCACCAGGGTGCCGGTGGCGTCCTGGGTGAGGGTCTGATCGATCCGCAGCCCGATCTCCTGACCCACTGTCATCTGACCCGAGACCAGGTGTGCGCCGATCAGTTTCCGAGCGAGATTTTGTCCCATGGTTCATCTCCGATGAGTTCGGTGCCATTCGGGGGGCAGGGCGAGAATCGATCTGGCTTGCTGAAGTCCGGGCGACGGTGAGGAGCCACGGCGTGCGGCGCTGGGGCGAGTCCGCGGGCCGTGGCGCGGGTGGCGATGTAGCCGGTCGGGGCTACCAGCCGGCCGCGATGTCAGTGGTTTGCTGTTCGGCGAGGCTCCGGCGTCGGGCCAACTCGGTGATGTGAGCTGGTGAGATCGGCGGTGTCGGGCCTGACTCTCGGAGGGCCGATCGGGGGGACGGTATCCATGGGGCGCCGGTTCTGCGTTCGACCTTCACGGCCCGTCGATGGGCCCGTGCGCTCGATGCTGTCTGAACCATGATCGCATCACCTTTCATGTTCTAGCCATGCTCTTGCTGTTACAAAATGTTGAGCCTGCCGAGTCGGTATTTCTGGATTGCTGAAAGCGTCGCGGACGGAATCGGAGAGCACGAGTGTTTCTCCGCACCAGCGCTCGGAATGTGGTCACGGTGAGGGACCATTTCCGCCTTTTCTACTTTCTTTGCTGCGTTTCTGGATCGGCTGAGCCGCTGCTCGTTCAGCAGTCGCCGTACCGGAGCAATTCGGCCGTCACGATGCGCCCCTGCCCGTCGATGGACGCACCCGGGCGTGGACAATCCGGTGGGTGCGGTGCTATCGGCACACCACCCGACTACCTTGGGTCGCGAAGACTCCGCCGGTGCCCGCCGCTGGCCCTGATGGTCTTTCGGCGGGTGGCGTTCCGGTGCACTCGAGGACGAATGTGCCTGATTCGTTGGCTTTCGATGGTGCTGTCATGTCGTTTCCTTTACACTGGCCCGGGTGTTGCGGTCGCTGCTGAGGCGATGGGGTGGCTGGGTGCCCCCCGGACCGGGGTTACCGGAACGGGGGGCGGGCAGGCGGGGCGGGCGTGCAACGTGGTGGTGGCTGCAGCTTGCACGTGTCGTTCCCGGCGCGCGAGGTGATACGGGGACGCTCTGCTGCGGTGATTTCGCAACAGTCGAGCAGTCCGTCTAGGTATTTACTATCACTATACCTTAGTCGGCAGCTTTCCGTCGTTCGGATCGGGGTTACCGTAATCGCCTACTCAGTTCCGCGTGGGAGCGCGCGAAAGTGTAGCGTCGTGTCGGCACGACCGGATTTTCGATGGTCTGAAAGTACTGGTTCCCGCCTTCTTGTCGCTGGCCGAACGCGGCGAAAGTGGACGCGGCTGTCGGGTCCATCGCCGCAAACACCATCTGGCTGTCGACATTCCCCGGAGATCCCCGTCGACTGCCGATCGGTCGGGTGCTTCCGATGACCCGTTGTCCGACCGGACACAGCGCGCCGGAGGTCATGTCCGGCCGCTGTCGGTGTGCCGATCGGATGCCGGTCCCGGATCGGCGGGTCCGGAGCACAGCAGATAGAGGGCACTGCCCAGCAGTAGCCGTCCGCTGGCGCTGGCGAGGGCACCCAGCACTGTGGCGATGGGGACCATGCTGGGCAGGAGTGTGATTGGCAGTAGTCCGAGCAGCAGCGGGGACGGGTGCGCAGAGGTACGTCCCGGTCGGCGGGTCAGGGCTGGCCCGGCGGACGGTCGGCGGTCGGTGAATACCAGTTCGAGCTGGTCGAGGATTCCTCGCTCGTGCGCGGAGAGCCATACAGCTGCCGGGTCCCGGGTCAACTCGTCGAAGTGAGTCATCGTCAACCCTGATGGGGCTGGCGGTTGGTGCTCGTGGCCGGCCAGCAGGTTTCGGTCGACGGTGATGAATGACGACCACTGGGCAGGTGGCGTGCGCGACGACGCGTTTCCTCACCGATTGCGACAGGATGCGGAGCAGCGCGCCGAGCCGCCGTGTGCCGACGACCAGCAGATCGGCTCCGGCGGCGGCCTGGAGCAGGACGTCCACGGGAGGGCCGCGCACAACCCGCGTGATGACGCAGCAGCCGGCATTGAGAGCTTGCGAGACGGCGAGGCCCAGCGCTTCGCGGGCGGTACCGGCCCAGTCGACTTCGGCCGCGCCGAACTCGGCGCCGTAGAGGGGCAGCTGCCAACTGATCACCGATTCGACCGTGCCTCCGGTGAGCTCTGCCCGTCGCGCTGCCCAGCGCAGCGCGTCGATCGACGCGGCCGAACCGTCCACCCCTACCACGATCCGCGGCGGGCGGGCAGCTCCTGTGATTCCTTGCATCTCAACGCGCGGCGTCCAGGCGACTGGTCGCTCCTCGCGCGGGGGCATCTGCGACCTGTAGTCGCGTCGTTTCATCTTCGTGTCCTTTCCTGCGGGGCCTCGGGCTGAAAGCCGTGAGTGGATTTCGGGACGTGGAGTGGGTCAAGCCGTCGGTGAGGTGGCGTCGATCGTGGGTTCGATGCCCTGAACAGGAGTGCTGGATTCGAGGTCCTGCAGGCCGTGCCAGTCCCGGTGGGGGTGGGCTTCACTGCGGAGCCGGGCGACCATGTGCGGGTGGTGCAGTTCGAACGCCGGGCGTTCGGAGCGGATCCGGGGCAAGGAGGTGAAGTTGTGCCGCGACGGCGGCGAACTGGTGGCCCATTCCAGGGAGTTGCCGTACCCCCACGGGTCATCGGCGGTGGTCACCTCTCCGTAGCGTACGGAGCGCAGCACGTTCCAGACGAACGGCAGCATCGAGGAACCCAGCACAAACGACCCGATAGTGGAGATGGTGTTGAGCATGGTGAACCCGTCGGTGGGCAGATAGTCCGGGTAGCGACGCGGCATGCCCATGTTGCCCAGCCAATGCTGGATCAAGAAGGTGGTGTGAAAGCCGACGAACGTCAGCCAGAAATGCAGCTTTCCCAACGGCTCGTCCAAAAAGCGGCCGGTCATCTTCGGGAACCAGAAGTAGATCCCGGAGAAGGTGGCGAACACGATGGTGCCAAACAGCACGTAGTGGAAATGGGCAACGACGAAATAGGTGTCGGTGACGTGAAAGTCCAAGGCGGGGGAGGCCAGGATCACGCCGGTCAGTCCGCCGAACAGGAAGGTGACCATGAACCCGGCGGCGAACAGCATCGGTGTCTCGAAGGTGATCTGCCCTTTCCACATGGTGCCGATCCAGTTGAAAAATTTGATGCCGGTGGGGATGGCGATCATGAAACTCATGAACGAGAAGAACGGCAGCAGCACCGCGCCGGTGGCGAACATGTGGTGCGCCCACACCGCAGAAGACAACGCTGCGATGGACAGGGTGGCGTAGATCATGCCGCGGTAGCCAAAAACGGGTTTCCGGGAAAACACCGGGATGACTTCGGTGATGATGCCGAAGAACGGGATCGCCACGATATAGACCTCGGGGTGGCCGAAGAACCAGAAGAGATGCTGCCACAAGATGGCTCCGCCGTTGGCCGGGTCGAACACGTGGGATCCGAACTTTCGGTCAGCCTCCAACCCGAGCAGGGCCGCGGTCAGGACCGGGAACGCGATCAGCGTCAAGATCGCGGTGACCAGCACGTTCCACGTGAAGATGGGCATCCGCCACATCGTCATCCCCGGGCACCGCAGGCAAATCACCGTGGTGATCATGTTCACCGCACCCAGGATGGTGCCGAGCCCGGAAATGGCGACACCCATGATCCACAGGTCGCCGCCGACGCCCGGGGAGTTCACCGCGTTCGACAGTGGTGTGTATGCGGTCCACCCGAACGCCGCCGCTCCGCCGGGCGTGACGAACCCGGTCAGCGCGGTCAACGCGCCGAACAAATACAACCAGTAGGAGAACGCATTCAACCGTGGGAAAGCCACGTCCGGGGCGCCGATCTGCAGCGGCAGCACATAGTTGGCGAATCCGAACACGATCGGGGTGGCGTAGAACAGCAACATGATCGTGCCGTGCATGGTGAACAATTGGTTGTATTGCTCCTGCGTCAAAAACTGCAGGCCGGGCCGGGCCAGCTCGGCCCGCATCAGCAACGCCATCACCCCACCGACCATGAAAAAGACGATCGAGGTGCTGATGTACATCACCCCGATCACCTTCGGATCGGTGGTCTTCAGATAGCCCAATAGCTTCTTCCCCGGGGGTGTCCGGCCGCCCGGATACACACGAGATACCACCGGACGCGGTGCCACAGCGGTCATCTCGTATCCTTCCGTTCGCCCGCGATCGGGGCGATGCTTCCCGCGACGAAGCGGGGGCTCGGCGGCAATGGCCAGGGTGGCCAGAACGGGCCGGTGGTGAGGCAGTCGGCGACGTGCGAGTGCAGGAGCCCGCGCTCTCTGTGCTCCAGGGTTTGTTGGTCCCCTCCGGACAGGCTCATCGGTGGGCCGGCCACACCGTGTACTCCCACGACTCCAACAGGCCATCGCGCTCGTCCGGGCCGGAATGGAACCGCAGGTGCGCGCAGCGCACGATCACCACGGGGCACAACGAGTGCGCAACCAGGTGGCCGCCGATGGAATCGGAAATGAACCTGTCGTTTCGGGCGCGTTCGGAAGAGCCGACGACCAGCATGTTCGCCCCAGCCGCGGCATCGAGTAGCACTTCGCTCGGCGACCCCTGGGCGACTCGCACCTCGACCGTGTCTGCACGGGCACCCAATGCGTGGTCAAGGGTGATGCTCACCGTGTCGCGGGCATCCGCGGCCGGGTCGCTCTCGGGCCCGAGCGGCGAGGTCTCAACGGTGCCGGGGCTCCAGCTCATCACGGCCTGCAGTTGCGCTCCGATGACCTGGCAATGGTGCGCGGCCCATCGCACCGCTTCGATCGAGGAAGGGGAGCCGTCGACTCCGACCACGATCCGCGACCCGGACCGACGCGGATTGGTGCACGCTCGATGTCCGACACCGGTGCGAGTTCCCTGTCGGGGGACTTTGGTAGCCATCCGTTCCTCCAGCTGTATCCGGCCGGCCGGCCCATGGGTGGCGTTGGATGCGATACGTGAAGGGAAGCCGGCCGCATGCTTTCATCACGACGACGTCGCGAGCTAATATTCAGGAGCGCGCTCCTCTAAACTATGCTGGACGACGACCCTCGTCAATGACCGTGGAAGGAAGTGACCGTGTGGCCTACGTCATCGCAGAACCCTGCATCGATGTCCTGGACCGGGCCTGTGTAGAGGAGTGCCCGGTCGACTGCATCTACGAGGGAGACCGGGCCCTGTACATCCACCCCGACGAGTGCGTCGACTGCGGTGCCTGCGAACCGGTATGCCCGGTCGACGCGATCTTCTACGAAGACGACGTCCCGCCTGAATGGTCGGCCTTCATCGCGGACAACACCCACTTCTTCGAAAAGCCACTCCCCGGACAGACCGAAGCGTTCGGATCCCCAGGCGGAGCTACGAAGGTGGGACGCCTTGCCGTCGACACCCCGCTGGTGGCCCGCTATCCGCCACCGAGCGCATGACCGCCGGGCCCGGCAGCATTGAAGGCGGGCAGATCACTTCCGCACCGCGGCGGCGAGTACTGCAACTGCTCCGCGACAGCCCCGCAGCGCTGGACGGGTACGAACTGGGCGAGGCCACCGGCCTGCACGTCACCACTGTCCGCTTCCATCTCGAACAGCTCCTGACCGCAGGGCTGATCGTCGCCGCGACCCAGCCGCGCAGCACCCCGGGCAGGCCCCGCACGGTATACACCGCCGTGCCCCTGCCGGACACCGGCAAGGATGGCTATCAGCCGTTAGCCGCCCTGCTCGCTGCACACCTCGGCGGGTCCACGCAGGTCCGCCGCCGCCGAGCGGAGAAGGCCGGCCGTCAGTGGGCGGCCAGGCTGATCCCACCGACCAGCGGTGCCGTCGACCACGCTGACGCCACCCGCCAGGTCACCGCAATGCTGACCGCCATGAGTTTCCAACCGGAACCCATCGAATCCGTGGGAAAGACCCAGGAGATCAGACTCCGCGGCTGCCCCTACCGCGACGTCGCCCGGCAGCAACCCGATGTGGTGTGTGGGATCCATCTTGGACTGCTACGTGGCGCGTTCACCCAACTCGGCGGACCGCCTACCGAGGTCACCTTGACACCGTTCGTCGAACCTGAGCTGTGCGCCATCCACCTCAGCGTTCCATCACCACCCACGTCCGCAACTGAGGTGAAATGACAGATGTGGCAGCTCATCGCCATCGCCGCAACGTTCACCTGGTTGGGGATGGTGCTGGCCATTTCCTTTCTCGAGACGCCGTTGAAGTTCCAGGCACCGGGCATCACCCTGCCGCTGGGCCTCGGCATCGGCCGGATCGTGTTCCGCGCCCTGAACATCGCCGAGATCGCGCTGGCCATCGTGGTCCTCGGGTCCGTGGCAATACTCGGCACCGATCCGGCGGGGTGGATACTGCTCGGCGTCGTCGCAGCAGTCCTGTCCGTCCAGCTCGGCATGCTCCGCCCGCGCCTAGACCGCCGCACCCAGCAGATGATAGCCGGGCGCCCCGTGCCATCCTCACGGCTGCACCTGAGCTACATCGCCCTCGAATGCACCAAGGTCGCCACGCTAATGACGCTCGGCGCAGTTCTGAACGCGGTGCCTTGACCAGCGACAAGTCCGAATCGCGTCAGCAATCGCACCCATCGCCACCGCCATCCGGCAGTAGTTGGAGTTCGGCGTTCCAGAGTTGCGATCAACTATCGATGCCTTGTCGCTGGTGGCGTTACCCCGGTCGTCGGTTCGAACAGCCGGGTCGCCACGCTGGTGGACCGCCGGTCCCGGTTCCTCATCCTGGTCAAGCTGCCCAGGCGGCACACCACTGCTGTGTGGTGCCCGCTGTGATCGAGGTCTACTCCCGTCCGGATCCCTCCTTACGCCGAGCGTTGACCTGGGACCGCGGGATGGAACTGGCCGCCCACAAGGCTCTCACCGGGCGTTGAGCGATTCGATGGCGTTGGTCGAGCAGATGACGGTGCGGATCTCTACGTCGTAGTTCCAGGAACTCCGATGAACTCCGCCCAGGCGTTGTCCCACAGCCGGATCAACGCTGGGTACCGCTTGCCCCACCGCTCCGCCAGGTCGTCCAACGCCGCTCTGGCCGCGGCGGCGTTCACCGCGGTGTAGATGGGTTTCACATCCCGCCTCAGCGCATCCCAGTCCTTCCGGGAAGCCAGGCGGAACGTGTTGCGGATCAGGTGGATGATGCATGTCTGGACCGCGGTCAGCGGCCACACGCTCCCAACGACCTCTGGTAGGCCCTTCAGGCCGTCGCAGACCAGGAAGAACACGTCCTTCACGCCGCGGTTGCGGACGTCGGTGAGCACGCCCATCGGAGAACTTGGCGCCGCCGCGACACTGGCTGATCTTCATGGCCGACGGCGGTCGACGGTCCCGGCTGCTTGTCGCCTACGAAAACCATGGCGAGGTGCTGTCCGAGCGCACCAGCACCTCCAGGTACTTCGACCTGCAGCCGTCCGGACTGCTGTCGGCTCTGATCGGCCGACTGGTCGTGGAGTGGTCGACCGACACCATCAACTGGCGCAAGAGCGGGCACGCCGCGGCAGTGCTGCCCATCATCGAGATCGCCGACCCGAAAGTGGTCTTGTTCCCAGGGTTCGACCGGGTGCTCATCACCTACGCCGAACTGCAGTCGGTGATCTCAGACGCCCGATATGGCGGGTGGCGCACTGCCCTTGGCTCCGTGCAGGGGATCTACCTGATTGCCGACACCAGCACCGGGCAGCTCTACGTCGGCAAGGCCGACGGGGGAGAGAGGATCCTTGGCCGCTGGTCGGCGTACGCCCGAGATGGCCACGGCGGCAACATCGCACTCAAGGAGCTGACTGGGCTGAACTCCGCGCACGCTGCCCATTTTCAATTCAGCATCCTGCGGGTCTTCGGGCCGAGCGTGCCTTCCGCAGAGATCGACGAGGCGGAGTCCCATTTCAAAGATGCGCTGTTGACCCGTCGGTACGGGCTGAACCGGAACTAGGAGCCATCGGACGCCCGTCGCCACAGGACGCGGCCGGAGGGCCGATCCGGTAGCGGGCCGCCTGTGAAGGCCTGAGCGGTATGCGCTGGCGTGTCACCACACTTGGGACCGAAGCGCACTTGGCTATCAAGACGATCCTGTCCTCGGTCAAGGCCGGAGACGCGTGCGGGTCTCGGATAGCCGAAACGGGCCCGCCTTGCCGAGGTGGGGGCTGTTGACTAGATCTGGCCCCGTGCGCCGCCGCTGACGGACCCGGACAACGGCTGATACGAGTGACCCGAGCGTCCTCGGTCAGCCGCCGTCTTCGTCTAGAGCCGAGCGTAGCTCTCTCAGGTCCTGCTCCAGCTGCGCCACCCTAACGGGATTGCGATCGCCCACCGGCACCCCCAGTACGGCGTTGGCCTGGGACGTATCGAATACCAATGGCGGTCTGGCCAAAGCCCTCAACAGCTCGTCACGCTCCGAGTAGGTCCAAACGGCCTGATCAACTAGTGTCGCGTTAGCGATATGGCTTTACTTATTGGTGGGTTTCTGGGAGAATGGCGCATGCCCAGAAACCCGGTCCCGGTGGTGTCCGACTCTGATCGTGCGGTGATGGAATCCTGGCTGCGAGCACCCAGCACGCCGGCGGGTCTGGTCAGGCGAGCCCGGATCGTGTTGCTGGCCGCCGAGGGCCTGGGCACCAACGACATCGTGGAGCGGGTCGGGGCCACGAAGCCGACGGTGATCGCGTGGCGGAACCGCTATCTGGCTGAGGGTTTGGCCGGTCTGGACGATCGGGACAAGCCCGGCCGGCCCGCCCAGATCGACGATTTGGACATCGTCAACGCCACCCTGGCGCCGCCGCCGGCGGAGCTGGGCATCACCCACTGGTCCAGCCGGATCCTGGGCAAACAGCTGGGCATCTCCAACGTCACCGTCGCCAAGATCTGGAAGCGGTGGGGCCTCAAACCGTGGAAGTTGGAGACGTTCAAGTTCTCCACCGACCCGGAACTGGAGGCCAAGGTCCGCGACGTCGTCGGGCTGTATCTCGACCCGCCGGAGAAGGCCGTCGTTCTCTCCATTGACGAGAAGTCGCAGATCCAAGCACTGGACCGGACCGCGCCGATGCTGCCGATCCGACCAGACCTGGCCCAGCGGTGGACCCACGACTACAAACGCAACGGCACCACCACCTTGTTCGCCGCGTTGGAGATCGCCACCGGCAAGGTCACTCAAGCCTGCTATCCCCGCCATCGCTCCGATGAGTTCCTGCTGTTTTTGAAGAAGGTCGTCAAGGCCTACCCCCGGATCGATCTGCACATCGTGGTCGACAACTACGCCACTCACAAACATCCAACCGTGAACGCCTGGCTGGCCAAGAACCCGCGCGTGACACTGCATTTCACCCCGACCTCCGGATCGTGGATGAACATGGTCGAGATCTTCTTCGGCATCATCACCCGCCAAGCCATCCGCCGCGGCGTCTTCCACTCCGTCACCGAACTCCAAGCCGCCATCACCAGATTCATCGACGCGTGGAACGAGAACTGCCACCCGTTCACCTGGACCAAAACCGCAGACGAAATCCTGCCCCACGCCACCGGAGGTCAAAGAACATCATTCACGCGACACTAGATCCCGGTATTGGATTCCGCGGAGGACTGCCTCCAGCAAGCCAAGTCGGAGCAGATTTTGGCTACTCTGATTCATGTTCCTCATCTGTCAACTATAGGTGGCCAGTCAAGACGCAACCAGGTGCTCGACCCGCAGTAGGGACCGTCGGATACATTGACACGCGTACGTCTGAGTCACCCCGGCATGTCCGGACACTCCTCTTGTTAGGAAAGATGGAGTCATGGCGAGTACGTCGAAGCGGTACCCGGCCGAGTTGAAGGACCGGGCGGTGCGGATGGTGGCGGAGATCCGGTCCGATCATGGGTCGGAGTGGGCGGCGGTGGAGTCGGTCGCGGCGAAGTTGGGGATCGGGACTGCGCAGACGGTGCAGAACTGGGTCCGCCGCGCCGAGGTCGATGCCGGCAAACGGCGGGGGTGTCCTCCGAGGCGGCGGAGGAGCTGCGGAAGTTGCGGGCGGAGAACCGAGAGTTGAAGCGGGCCAACGAGATATTGAAGTCGGCGTCAACTTTTTTCGCGGCGGAGCTCGACCGCCGACAGAAGTGATCATCAGCTACATCGATCAGCACAAGGCGGAATACGGCGTCGGGACGATCTGCCGGGTGCTCACCGAGCACGGCTGCAAGATCGCGTCGTCCACCTACTACGACCGCACCCACCAGCAGCCCTCCGCCCGCGCTGTCCGGGACGAGGCGCTGTCCGCGCAGGTCAGTGCGGTGCATGCGGAGAACTACGGCGTCTACGGGGCGCGGAAGGTGTGGTTGACGCTGAACCGGGAAGGCACCGCGGTGGCCCGGTGCACGGTGGAGCGGCTGATGCGCCGGCTCGGTCTGGTCGGGGCTCGTCGGGGCAAGGTCAAACGCACCACTATCGCCGACCCGCAAGCGCAACGGGCCAGTGATCTGGTGGATCGTCATTTCGACCCGGAGGCGCCAGATCGCCTATGGGTGGCCGACTTCACGTATGTTTCGACGTGGTCCGGGTGGGTGTACGTGGCGTTCGTGATCGATGCCTACTCCCGTCGGATCGTGGGGTGGCGATCGGCGACCACGATGACCGCGCAACTCGTCCTGGACGCCATCGAGCACGCGATCTGGACCCGGCAACGTGAAGGGGTGCAGGACCTTTCGGGGCTGATTCACCACAACGACCGCGGATCTCAATATACGTCTGTGGCGTTCACCGAGCGGCTGGCCGACGCCGGCATCGACGCCTCCGTTGGTCGCACCGGGGATAGTTTCGACAATGCTCTGGCCGAGACGATCAACGGGCTCTACAAGACCGAGCTGATCAAGCCCCGCGGCCCGTGGCGGACCGTCGAGCAGGTCGAAGTCGCCACCCTGGAATGGGTCGACTGGTTCAACCACCGCCGCCTGTACGAGCACAACGGCGACCTCCCACCGGTCGAACTCGAGCAGGCCCACTACGCTCAAATCAGAGCCCAGCAAACCGCTGCGCTCTCAAACCCGTAGGTGTCCGGACATGCCGGGGTGGTTCAAGGACCTCAGCCGCCGAACTAGCGGGTTCATCAACCGAGCCAACGCCGCCGACGGGGCCGACCGCCGGTTCTACGACCGCGCCGCGCAGGTCGACTGCAGCGGTAACGTCCGGCACAAGCCCCCGAGCCACCAGCGGTGGAAGTTCGGTGACCGCCGCACCAGCGGACACACTGCAGGCGGGGAGCCGGACCGCGCTGGTGGTGCTGGCACAGTTGAAGGTCAAGGGGCGGGCCCCGATGACCGGCTACAGCCGGACGCAGTTCGGTGCCGCGTGGACGGACGCGAACGATGATCTTCTGGGCCACAACGGGTGCGACACCCGCAATGACATCCTGGGACGGGACCTCACCGGCGTCGTCTACAAGGCGGGCACCCGGAACTGCACAGTGCTGACCGGGACTCTCACCGATCCCTACACATCCCGGATGATCCCGTTCATCCGCGGCGCCGGCACCTCCACCGCCATCCAAATCGACCACGTGGTGCCGCTGGGGGACGCCTGGCAGACGGGGGCGCAGAGTCTGACTGTTCGGGTCCGCACTGATCTGGCCAACGATCCGTTGGAGTTGCTGGCCGTGGACGGGCCGACCAATGAGGCGAAGGGCGACGGGGACGCGGCTACGTGGCTGCCGCCGAACAAGGCGTACCGGTGTGCGTACGTGGCGCGGCAGGTCGCGGTCAAGGCCCGTTACGGTCTCTGGGTCACCTCGGCCGAGCACGACGCCATCGCTGGGGTATTGAGTAGCTGTCCCGCGCAAACGGTGCCGGCCGAGGCTGGTGCCCCGCCGACGGCGACGGTGGCCGCGACTTCGTCGCGGCCCAGCACCACACCGCCCCCGTCCACCACGGTTGCCCCGCCGCCCGCGCCACGAGTGAGCTCATCCGCAGCCGCCCCCACACCGACGCCGACCCTGCCGGAGGCCCCCGCTGGGGCAACGGCGAAATGCAACGACGGGACGTACTCGTTTGCCGCGCACCACCAAGGTGCATGCTCGCACCACGGCGGCGTCGCCATCTTCTACAAGTAAGAACCGGACGCGTCCCGTGCGCGAGCCGCTGTTCTCGAGTACGCCCCCGCGAAGGATCACCCATCCTTGTCGCCAGGGCCAGTAGCTAGCTGCCTGAACTCAACCTTCCCGGTACCCGCCGGTGGCAGCAGGGCTGTGCAGGGGGACGGATGGGGATCCGGCCCCCGGGGGGGGTATTCACCGACCATGGAGCACGTCCACCACTGGGCCGCGCCCGCCGTCCGGTTCCTGACGTTGGCCGATGCGGCCGAGATTATGTCCAGTCGTCGAGGCGATCAGGGCTGGGACCTGCTGCTGCGTGTGCTGGACATGTCGTCGACGGGACCCGTTGTGACTGAGACGGGAGTGCTGGCGTGACTGCGGATCGATTCTTGACGCTGGCGGACGTACCTCGCCGGCGTCACGCGGTGGCTGATCCGTCATACGGAGCATCATGCCCGCCCGGCCCTGAGGGCAGCCACAGAATTGGCCGCCCGTGCCGACGACACTGAAGATAATGGGCTCAGAATCCCTCTCGAAAGAGCAAATCGGTGCGTGGGCTATGTGCCGGACATGCTCGGGAGGGTTGGAGATAACCGCGGAGCTGAACAATTCCCTGTCGCAGGCCTACGCGTTGGTGCGGTGCGGGGACCTGCAGGGTATCCAGATCGGTGGCCGCAACCAGTGGCGGGTGGAACGGAGTCGCCTGGAGTGCTACATCGAGCAGGCCTACCAGCGGACTGCCGCGTCGCTGGGTGATCTGCCCCGTGATCTACCCGCCGAGCAGCAGCCCTGACCAGGTCGCCGCGTCGCTGGCGGCCCAGGGGGCCGCTGCACGGTGAGCGACTGACCTAGTGACTGACGGATGACCGAGAGCTAACGAGTTGCTGGTGGCCATGGGTGCACTTTGGTTCACTCGACGAGGCGCGAGCGATCACCCGTGATCATGACCGATCACCAGCCACAAGAGACCTTCATTGTTCACGTCTAGATGTTGTACCCCCGGAGGTTGGTGACACGCCGAGGTGACGGGGTTCCGGGGATGGGTGAGGGTCCCCTGGTGTGGTGTGAAGCGACCAAGCAATACACCAGAACCACGCAGGAGACCCTCGTGTCCCACCGTAACGCCCCGCTGACCGCGGAAGGCCGCCGACGCCTGTGCGAGCGCGTCGATTCTGGCCGGCCGATCTGCCACGTCGCCGCCGAAGCCGGCATCGCCCGGCAAACCCTGGCGAAGTGGCATGCCCGGTGGCGGGAATGCGGCCTCGACGGTCTGCACGACCGGTCCTCCCGCCCTGCGTCGTGTCCGGGACAGACCGACCCGCAGATCGAAGACTTGGTCGAGTACCTGCGGCGTAGCATGAAGCTCGGGCCGGTGATGCTGACCGCGGAGCTCGCCGAGTTCGGCATCACGATGCACGCCTGGACGGTGCACCGGATCTTGGTGCGGCGGGGCGTGTCCCGGCTGGCGGACCTGGACGTCACCGGAGCCGACCTGCGGCAGCAGCCCAAAAACCGGTACGAGCATCCGTTGGCCGGTGACCTGGTGCACCTGGACGTGAAGAAGGTCGGCCGGATCCCCGACGGCGGCTGGTGGGCGCACGGCCGCGGCAGCGTCGGACACAAGAAGTCCCAGCGCCGTCCGCGGATCGGGTACTGCTACCTGCACACCGCGATCGACGACCACTCCCGGCTGGCCTACACCGAGGCACTCGACGACGAGAAGGCCGTCACCGCAGTCGGTTTCTGGCTGCGGGCAAAGGCGTTCTTCGCCGCCCACGGCATCGAGACGATCCGCCGGGTGCTGAGCGACAACGGCTCCTGCTACCGCTCCCGCATCTTCAACGCCGCCCTGGCCGACGATGCGATCACCCACAAGTACACCCGGCCCTACCGGCCGCAAACCAACGGCAAGGTCGAGCGGTTCAACCGCACCCTGGCCCAGGAATGCCTCTACGCCCGCGCCTGGAACAACGACCAGGAGCGGATCGCGGCGATACCGGGGTTCCTGCATCGCTATAACTACCATCGACCGCACACCGCACTACGAGGCCTCCCGCCGATCCGCCGGACTCAGGTCGTCACCAACCTGTCGGGGTTCAACATCTAGACCGATTCTCAAGCATTGCTTCTGTGCCGTCCCGCGTGGGTGCATGGACCTGGCCCGGTCTAGCAAGGCCGCGGACGTGCCACTACCGGGGGATTCCTGGTGATCGGTGGACACCTGCAGGTCGGAGCGGGATACCGTCTGGACGACTCCGATGGGCGGGGCCACGAAGGAGCTCCCAATGCGTTCAACCCGTGCCATCAGAGCCCTCGTCGCAGGGGTTCTCGGGCTGACGATGCTTGGAGCATGCTCGACCACGGAGACAGGAATGTCGGCTCGGGCAGCAGCACCCATTGACGCCGCATCTTCCCTGGTCAGGGCTACGTCGACCACCACCTCTTTGATGGTCTCAGCCAAGGTTCCCCCGGCGCGCATCACGCAGCCGCACTCGGCTGCAACACAGAAGCCGCCGAACCCGGCAACCGCTACCTATACCCAACCTCCGCAGAACCAGGCTTCCATCGGAGGTTGGGTGGCGCACTTCAGCAACGGAGCGAAGTTTCTTGGGTGGACGGTCACCGGCGAGACGGTGGCGGGGACCTACAGCGAGACCCTGCTCCTGCCCGGAGCGACGACGCTCACGACCGATTCGGCATCGTTCAGCGGAACGATCAGCGGGTCCTCGGTGACCTTGACCTTCTCCCATGGTTTTGGATCAACTGTCTCCGGCGAGCTGGTAGGGGAGACCCTCAGCCTCTCGATCCCGCAGACGGACGGGACCCTGCAGGTCGAGGTGTACCGGCCAGGGACGACGGCCGACTACAACGCCGGCGTGCAGGCCGTACAGGCCAGTGCAGCCCAGCTGCAGCAGGAGTCAGCATCAAACGCCTCGGTGGCCGCGGAGCAAGCGGCCTCCGCGGCAGCTGCCGCTGCAGCGGAGCAGCAGATCTCCCGTGATCAGCAGGCTGAACAGAACGCAATCACCGCGCTCGCCCAGGACGCCGTCTTCGTCGATGACCTCTCAAGGCTCGCGGACGACGTCAAGACGACAGCGGCGGATCTGGCGCAGACCCGCACCGACGCAAAGGCCGGCGGCGGAGACAATTGCACAAACGCCAGCTCCACCGTCTACAACGATGCAGCGACCACCGTCTACAACGACGCGCAAACCACTGTGTACAACGATGTGAGCACGACGCTGATGAACGACATCGGCCTGGCGCAGAGGGACATCGAAGACCTGAAACGTGCTGACCTGCAACTGGCCACAGACGGCGTCGCGGCGTCCGGCGATGCAGCCAGTTCCATCAGCGCTGCTCAGAGCGCCATAGCGGCAGCCAAGACGACGGCAAACTCGGCCGTCGATGTCGTGAACAAGGCAGTGGCGTCTGCCTACGCCGTGGCCAACAGCATCGCGACCGGCCCCTGCGCAGGCATGGGGCCGGGAGACGTCCCCACCCCGGTCGCCCACATCTGATCAAGCCGGCCCGCGCCCTGAACATGACGTCAGTCGTCGGGTTTCGTGGCTAGTAGCGAAGATCGTCCGGAGACGTTGGTCCTCCGGGTGGTCCCTTCTCAGTCGATCACGGTCATGGGTGTAATTCTGTTCCCTCGACGAGGCACCGGAGTTCAGACCCACCGTGCTGGACGCACTGCGGCAGCCGATGGAATCGGGGACGGTGATGCTGGCCCGGGCATCGGGCGCGGTGCGATACCCCGCGCGGTTCCAACTGGTGCTGGCCGCGAATCCATGCCCGTGCGCCGCGGCGAAGGACGTGGACTGCAGTTGCGCCTCGGGCGTACGGCGGCGGTACCTGGCGAGGCTGTCCGGGCCGCTGATGGACCGGGTCGACATCCGGGTGGATCTGGCCGCCCTTGACCCGCGGGCGCTGGTTGCCTCCCACGAGGACCAGGAGAGTTCGGCAGTGATCGCAGAGCGGGTGGCGCAGGCCCGGCAGCGGGCCCGACATCGCTGGCGAGGCAGCCGGTTCGCCACGAACGCGGAAGTGCCGGGGCCGACCATTCGCCGACTCTGGCGCCCCGGACGCGGGGAGGCCGACCTGTTGGACCGGGCGGTGCGCGCCGGGAGGTTGACCGGCCGGGGGTACGACCGGGTGTTGCGGCTGGCGTTGACCAGCGCCGATCTGGCCGGGCGGGAGCGGCCGACGGCTTTCGATGTGAATCGGGCTCTGTCGTTGCGAGTTGGGGAGAACATGTGGTGAAACACGATGGCTCGCAGCAGGATCCGGTCCTGCTTTCGGGCCGGGACGTGACGACGGAGATCGGAACGAGTCGCCGGCCGCCGGAGGCGGAGGAAGAGTTGCGTCGCAGTTGGGCCGGGTTGCTGCGGGCCTACGAGCCGCCGGATGCGGCCCTGGCCGGCTATGTGGAGCGGGTGGGGGCCCGGGCCGCCTGGACGGCGATCCGGGATCGTCGGGCGCCGCGGTCGGTCCTGTTGCCGACGGCCGCGCGGACCGAGCAGTTCATCGCGGCCGAGCTGGAAGCGTTGATCGACACCGACCTGGCGGCGGCCGAAGCCGTTGGCGCGCGCCTGATCGGGGCCGGCGACCCGGAATGGCCGGAGGCGGCCTTCGTGTCCTTCCTGATGGCCGCGAGCAACGCGGTGAAGAACGCTGCACCACCGGTGGCGTTGTACGTGCGAGGGCGGCGGTTGACGAACCTGCCCGCCGATGCGTTGTCGATCGTGGGCTCCCGGGCCAACACCGCATACGGCCAGCGGGTCGCGGCGGACATCGCGATGGGCGCCGCCGACGCGGGATTGACGGTGATCTCCGGGGCTGCGTTCGGGATCGACACGGTTGCCCATCGGGGTGCCATGGCCTATGACCGGGAGTCCCCGACGATCGCGGTGCTGGCCTGTGGGATCGACCGGGCCTACCCGGTGGCCAACGCCGCACTGATCGACCGGATCGCGCAGGTCGGTTCGGTGATCAGTGAGTACCCGCCCGGGTTCTCGCCGGCGCGGCACCGGTTCCTGGTGCGCAATCGACTGATCGCGGCGCTGTCGGCCGGGACGGTGGTGGTGGAGGCCGGACGGCGGTCTGGAACGTTGTCCACGGCCGGCGCCGCGGACGGTCTCGGCCGGGTCCTGATGGCGGTGCCGGGGCCGGTCACCTCGGCGTTGTCAGTGGGGTGCCATCTGCTGCTGGCCTCCGGGAAGGCACTGCTGGTGACCAGTGCCGAGGATGTGCTGGCGACGCTGGGGGAGCGGGAGCGCGTCGAGGCGTTCAACCGGCACGTCGGGCTCGAGCCGCTGATGCTCCCGACTGAGCCCCCTCGTCCGACCGAACGGCACCCCACGGACGGTCTGGAGCCCGGGATCGCCAAGGTGTACGACGCGCTGCCGGCCAGGGCCGCGCGCACCGTCACCCAGCTGTCCGTCGAATCGGCCATCCCATCCGGTGACGTCATCGCGGCGCTGACCGTGCTCGAGCTCCACGATCTGGTCCGGCGGCAGAACGGTGCATGGCGGCGCAAACGACAATCCGATCAATGAATGGGTTCCGCCCGGGATGACGGGCCGGGCAATTGACACACCAATCCGGCCACAATGACGAACGACGATTCAGCCGACGGCAATGAGAGCCCCATGGCCGCCGCTCCGGTCACTGGCCGGGGCCAGAGGAAGGTCGGCGGCACAAGTGGCCACGAGCCGGCGTCGTGGCCGACACTCGTCGCACGTCGGGGTTTCCCGGCCCGCCGTACGCCCAGTTCGGCCCGGGTGGACGGGATCGGGATGGCGCGGGCCGTGCCCGGCGGGCTTCGCCCCGGGCGCGTTGGCGGGCCGGTGGACGCTCCCCGTCCTGAGGCTGCCGCCCGGGAACACCCGGCGCGTCGCCGCAATAGTTACTTCTGATTTGCTTTGTCGGGTGGCCCGATGGCGACACAATTGATCGTGTTAGTGTCGGACAGACTTGATCTTCATTCACGACAGGAGTCCCGGTGGCCCGCAGGCGCGTAGAAATCATCAGCAGCGACTTGACCGGCAAGGAGATCGCCAAAGCCGAGGAAGTCGCCGAGTTGCGCGTGCTCCAGCATCCGCTCATCGACGCTCCGGTCCGGCTCGATGCGTACGTGCTGGAAGTCGCCGGGCTGGAGAACACCGCCCGCGAGCTGGTGACCATCGAGCTGGCGTTGCCCAACACCCCGGCCGAGCGGATCGTGCTCGACCGGGAGGAGTTCGACAAGCTGTTCACGAACGACGTGTCCGAGGTGCTGGCCGGCGCCGAGGCCTACCAGCGGGCCGACGGCTCGACCGAGCCGAAGCGGCGCGGGCGCCCGGCCGGAAGCTCCAACAAGGCGTTCTCCGCCACCCCGAGCGTCGGCCGCGAACAGCGCGAGGCGATCCGGACCTGGGCCAATGCGAACGGGTACACCGTCGGCGATCGGGGCCGGATCGCCGCCGCCATCATCGAGGCGTTCGACGCGGCCCACCGCTCCTGACCGCCGGCGTTCAGCTGTTGTTCACCCTCCCGTCACCGGGATGTGCTGGGGAACACAGGTCGGTGAACGCAAACCCGGGACGATCCAGACGTCTGACTTGTTGTCAGCAGATGCCGATGATCGTCCGCCGCCCGAGCCCGGGCGCCGGGTCCCGCGAACACCTCGCACCAGAGCACGAAGGATTACCCGCAATGTCCAGCGTCTTGAAGTCCCTGTCCGCCCGTCGTGAGACCGCCCGTCGCGAGCGCAACATGTGGCGGATGATCAACAACTCCACCTCCTCGATGCGCAACGAGCTCATCGAGATGCGCGACCGGCAGCTGTCCGGACACCGCTGAGCTACTGCGGGCCGTTCCAGCAGGGCCTCACCTCGGGACCTCCCGTCAGAGCCTCATGGCGGGAACGGTCGCGCCGAGACCCGCGTCCCGGTCGCTACATCAGGCGAGCCGCTGGCCTGCGTCGGGACCGGATTTCTCGACCGGGGTAGCGACGGTGTCAACGCAGCGATGGCCGCGTCCCAGTTCGGGTCGAGGAAGTATCCGCTGTGTCGCAACATGATCGGCGCTTCCCCGAGCGGGCCGATGGCCGGATCGAGCAGGCGCCATTCGTCGCCGCAGACGCGGACGCCACCCGGCGCGCCACGGTCCGGGTGGTCCAGGATCTCGCCGTCGTTGTCGAGCCGGTCCGATCGGGGTTCGCCGGACATGGTCCGGCGATCGCTCAGCACCTGCCCGCCGACCGGATCGGTCTCACGCATGAGGTTCAGCCAACGGAATTCCTGCGCCCGGAGAGCGACCAACTCACGTAGCAGGTCGACGTTCACGTACCGCGGAAAGCCCCGAGCGTAGGCGAACTGCAACTGCGAACCGAAGGTGAGCAGCCCGATCTCGCCCGGACGGATCCCATCGTCGGGGTCCTTGCTTCCGGTGGCCCACCGCAGTTCGGCCAGGGCGGCCACCGCCAGCAGACTGCCTTGACTGTGAGCGGCCAGCAGCACGTTGTCCACCGGCGCGGCGGCCTTCGGACATGTGCATGGTTGGCCGGCGTGAGCAGCGGGATCGGCGCACCGACCCAGGTAGAAGTAGAGCCGCGCCCGCAGGCGATCCAGGGCGACCGCCGTGTACGGCGGCGGCACCAGCGGATGCGCCGCCCGCGGCCAGAACGCGACGACGTCCCAGACCACGTTGGCACTGCGCCGCCAATGGCTGTTGCGCACGGATTTCCACCCTAGGTACCCCAGGCCGACCGCCACCGCTATCAGCGTCACGGTCCCGATCACCACCAGCGCCGATCCGGACTGGGCGCCGCAGGGCACAGCGGATCCGAGGGTGGCCACCGCGGGGGATTGCGTGCTGCAGCCCGCCGACCCGGTGTTGATTGCGGCGTTCACGGCCAGTCCGCTCAGTACCAACCCGACCGCCGCGAACACGCAGAACATCCACTGGACGTGCATCTTGACGCGCGCGGCCCACCAGGCAAACGCGATCCGGCGGATGGCGGTCGAACCCACCGGGGGTCCCGGCGGCCGCGGTTCGACGTTGTGGGCGAGCCGCACGGCCTCCTGGAACCGCTTGCGCCGGAACAACCAGAGCAGCAACAGGACCAGAGCGGCGAGCAGACCCTGACCCAGGTTCAGCGCCCAGGCCCCGGCGATTCGCGGATACAGCGACGGGAGTTCCACCGATGCGCCGCTGGGCAGCGCGAGTTCCACCATCCACTTGACGGTCAGGACCACCGCGGCACCGAACCCGACTCCCAGCAACGTTCCCACGCTGGCCAGCACCGGACTGGTCAGGCCGAACAAGTACCGCCGCCACGGTCCCCGGCCGGCCAGGGACCGACCGGCGGCGGCCATCGCCGCACAGGCCAGGGTGAGCACAGCAATCGCGCCGACGCTGCTGAACAGGGCGATCCGGGTCAGGGCGTCGATGCCGGGCAACGACGAGCGCCGGTTGGCCGGCGAGATGTCGACGGCCAACAGGGTGTACGCGCCGAACAGCCACCCGGCTGCCCCCACCGTTGCGCCCACCCAGCCGACCGCTCGCACGGCGACCGCACGCCAGCGGACGGCATCGCGGTGGGGGTTCCCGATCAGCAGGACGGCGGCGGCGATGGCCACCGCGGTCCACGCGCAGATGACCGCCCCATGGGTGCGGATCCAGCCGCCGGAGACCGGGTCGCCGTCGAGATCGGACCAGGCGGTGAAACACAGCCAGCCCAGCATGGCTCCGACCGCCCCGAGATGCAGGCGGGTCAACGACGGGATGTCCGGGTCACCCAACTCGAATTCCGCGGCGGCCAGGCCGGTGTGCCTGGCCAGCGGATTCATCGACGACGGGGGTGCCAACGACGCTCGTCGGGTGCGCCCCCGGGCCCCGAACAAAAACACCAGGACCGCGACCAGGCCGGTCAGCACGACGGCGGTCAACAACCACGCGCGGTCACCCTTGGCCTGCCACGCCACCAGGTCGATGAGCGCCTCGGCCACGGCCAGGGCGAACACCAGCGTCTGAACCAGGCCGAGCATTCGGAGTGCGGCCTCCGCGACCACCTGTGACACACGACCCACCGACCATTCGTCGTCCGCGCGAGCGGAGCGACGGGAGTCGGGTGCCGGGCCAGTGGGGGAACGGTGCGCCTCCCTGGCCGGTGGTTCGCTGCTTCGGTATCGCGGGAGCATGAAGTGTGCCGCGTTCACCAGCCCGAACGGCACCAACAGCAGCCAGAGGCCCTTGACCCACGTTCCGGACGTCAGGGAGGACCAGTTGTAGGCCTCCAGCACGTGATCCGGCCCGTAGGGCGGATCCTTGCGCTGGTAGAAGGCGACCACCGGGTCGGTGTCGACCCGGACCACGTCGTCCGCGGTCAGGCTCCGCCCGCGTTCGGTCTGCAGCATCTCCTCCGGGGGCGTGCCGCTGACCCCGTGAATGCGCAGTTCGAGGATCCTGCTCACCGTCGTCACCGTCCTTGCTGCTCAGGTCCGGAAACACCTCTCTGACAGGACGTGATGAAACGGCCCCTGATACCTCGCGGCGCGGCGGGTTGACGCGCGTGCGGCCGGTCGCGCACGGTGGACCGGTGGCCCGCCGCAGCACCGAATCGACGATCCGCGAGCTGCCGCCGGCGCTGTCCGCGGCACTGGCGCAGTACACCCGTCATCTCCGGTCCGAGCGGAACCTCTCGTCGGCGACGGTGGCCGGGTACACGGCGGACGTCGCCGCGCTGCTGGAACACCTCTCCCGGCTTTGCGCGCAGACCGATCCGACCGTCGCCGAGCTCGATCTCGCCGCCCTCCGCAGTTGGCTGGCCCGGTTGCGCAGTACCGGGGCCGCCCGGACGTCACTGGCCCGTCGCGCCGCAGCCGCCCGGTCCTTCACCGCCTGGTCCGTGCGCGCCGGACTGGCCGAGCATGACCCCGGCACGCGCCTGTCCTCTCCCCGGGCCACGCGATCCCTGCCGCCGATCCTGCAGCCCGAGCAGGCCGAGGCCATGCTCGATCCATCCGCGAACGCGGCGCCGGAGGACCAGTCACCGGAAGCCACTGCTCTGCGGGAACGGGACCAGGCCGTACTGGAAGTGCTGTACGGCACCATGATCCGGGTGTCCGAACTGACCGGGTTGAACCTGACTGACATCGACCGGCGCCGACGGGTGCTACGGGTCCTGGGCAAGGGAGCCAAGGAACGCACGGTGCCCTACGGGGTGCCGGCCGACCGGGCGTTGGCCCAGTGGCTCGACCACGGCCGACTGGTGCTGGCCGGGGTGGGATCGGGATCTGCCGTCTTCCTGGGCGTTCGCGGGGGCCGGATGGATCCGCGCGCCGTCCGCACGCTGACCCATGCCCGCACGGCGCAGGTTCCGGGCGCCCCGGACATCGGACCGCACGGACTGCGACACAGCGGTGCCACCCACCTGCTGGACGGCGGAGCCGACCTGCGCGCTGTGCAGGAGATGCTCGGGCACGCCAGCCTGGCCACCACGCAGATCTACACCCACATCTCCTCCGACCGGCTCGCCGCGGTCTACCGACAGGCGCACCCGCGGGCCTGATCGGCTGGAGCTCGGCGATCCCGCCACGGCCCCCTCGACGGCGGCGACCAAGGGCGGGATGCGACCGTGCCGCGCAACTACGGATCCCACGGCTTCAGTCGCACCCGGAGGCCGGTGATCAGCCCCATCGGGTCGATGTAGGACCCATCGGGCAACCGAGCGCCCCAGTGCAGGCACGAGACCGGTTCGCACGATGCATGACCGGCCTCGAGCGTTCCGATCACCGACCCGCCGGTGACGTGCCGGCCGGCGGTCACCACCGCGGCGACCGGTTCGTAGGTGGTCCGCAGCCCGATCGGATGGTCGATCGACACCACGCCGCGGCCGGCCAGGCTCCTGGCGAAGACAACCGTGCCATCGCCGGCCGCCCGGATCGGCGACCCGACCGTGCCGGCGAGGTCGACCCCGCGGTGTCCGCGGCCGTACCGGGTGGCCGGCGGCCGGAACGGCGTGCGGATGTCCGCCGGCCCGGGCGTCGGGAGTACGAAACCGGGGGTGCTGTCCGCCACCCGGTGCCTCGGTGGCGCGTCGGCCGACGGCGTATCGGCGGCCACCGGTGTGGTGATGACCGGAAGGACCAGGACCAGCAGGACGAGTCCCGTCAGGGTTCGACGACGGCGCATGCCGTGAGCCTGGTCCGAACTTCCCGTTTCGCCCAAGGACGACGCCCAGGATGTGGACAACCGACGGGTGTGTGGACAGCCGCCAGGGGTCCGGGGGCGACGATTCACACCTGTCCAGCCCCATCACGTACGCTGGACGGGCGACCGATGTTCTCATCGGCCGACTACGCACGCCCTTTTGCCCCCGTCGGGAGAACTTTCCGACACCGGCCGGCATGCACCGTGGTCCCGCTCCGGCGGGTGGTGCCCACCGAGGACGTCAGGGCGCCCGACCGCCGGTCGAGCGCGACAACCGAAACCGCGCACCGCAGAACTCCCTCGTCCGCGAGGAGCTGTGGGTGCGCCGAGCACGAGAGGACGGCCATGGCTGTCGTCACCATGCGCCAGCTGCTGGACGCTGGTGTCCACTTCGGACACCAGACCCGGCGCTGGAACCCGAAGATGAAGCGATTCATCTTCACCGAGCGCAACGGCAACTACGTCATCGATCTTCAGCAGACGCTGACGTACATCGACAAGGCGTACGAGTTCATCAAGGAGACCGTCGCCCACGGCGGAACGGTCTTGTTCATCGGCACCAAGCGCCAGGCCCAGGAGGCGATCGCCGAGCAGGCGACCCGCGTCTCGATGCCGTATGTCAACCAGCGCTGGCTCGGTGGCATGCTCACCAACTTCCAGACGGTGCACAAGCGTCTGCTCCGCCTCAAGGACCTCGAGTCCATGGAGGAGACCGGCGGATTCACCGGGTTCACCAAGAAGGAAATCCTTCTGATGACCCGCGAGAAGGACAAGCTGGCCAAGACGCTGGGCGGCATTCGCGACATGACCCGCGTGCCGTCGGCCGTGTGGATCGTGGACACGAAGAAGGAGCACATCGCCGTCGGCGAGGCTCGGAAGCTGAACATCCCGGTCGTTGCGGTGCTGGACACCAACTGCGACCCGGACGAGGTCGACTACCCGGTGCCGGGTAACGACGACGCCATCCGGTCGGCCGCGCTGCTGACCAAGGTCGTCGCCGAGGCCGTCGCCGAGGGCCTGCTGGCCCGTTCCGGTGGCGCCGCCGTCGCCGCCGGCGAGGAGCCCCTGGCCGAGTGGGAGCGCGAGTTGCTCGAGACCCACGAGGCAGCTGCTCCGGCGGCCGACGCCGCCGAAGCGCCGGTTGCGCCGGCCGCTGCTGAAGCGCCGGTTGCTCCGGTCGCTGCGGTTGCTCCGGCCGCGGCGGAAGCTCCGGTCGAGCCGGTCGCGGTCGCCGTGGATCCGACTCAGAACTGATTTTCCACCCGCCCGCGCTGCCGTTCACGCCAGTGGACGCAGCGCGGGCGGGTTTCTGCGTGAAGCACCCCCAGAGGATCACTCACAGCTGATCCAGCGAGACCGGGCTGCGGCCCGGGACGTGATCAGTGCAGGCGGCAGCGGTTGGTGACGTGTCTACTACGGTGAATGATCCGGTCATTGAATGAGCACAGGAAAGGATTGCGCCCCAAGATGGCGAACTACAGCGCTGCCGACGTCAAGAAGCTCCGGGAACTGACCGGAGCCGGATTCATGGACTGCAAGAAGGCTCTGGAGGAGAACGACGGCGACTTCGACAAGGCCATCGAATTCCTCCGGATCAAGAACGCGAAGAACGCGTCCAAGCGGGCCGAGCGGACCACCGCCGAAGGCATGGTCGCCGCTGCGGGCAACGCTCTGATCGAGCTGAACTCCGAGACCGACTTCGTGGCCAAGAACGAGGACTTCCAGGACCTGGCCAACCGGATCGCTGCGGCGGCCGACGCCCTGACCGGCGACGTCACCGTCGAGGCCGTGCTGGCCGCCGCCATGGGCCGGGGCACCGTCGAGGACGAGATCGCCGACGCCGCTGGGCGTCTGGGCGAGAAGCTGGTGCTCAACCGGGTCGCCAAGTTCGACGGCCAGACCACGGTCTACCTGCACAAGCGGTCGGCGGACCTGCCGGCCGCCATCGGCGTGCTGGTCCAGTACACGGGTGACGACGCGGAGGCCGCTCGCGGCGCCGCGATGCAGGTCTCGGCCCTGAGCGCGAAGTACGTCTCGCGCGAGGAGATCCCGGCCGAGGTCATCGAGCAGGAGAAGCGCATCGCCGAGGGTGTCGCCCGCGAAGAGGGCAAGCCGGAAGCCGCACTGCCGCGCATCGTCGAAGGTCGCGTCAGCGGCTTCTACAAGGCGGCCGTGCTCGGCGAGCAGAAGTCGGTCCGCGACTCGGACAAGACCGTCGCCCAGGTCCTCGAGGCCGCTGGGGTCGACGTCACGGCGTTCGTCCGGTTCGAGGTCGGCACCGCCTGACCTGCATCGCTGCCGGACCCTCGGTCCGGCGTGGTCTAGTAGTACCCAGTCGGGGCCGGTGGCCGTTCCACGTGACCGGCCCCGACTGCAACACCTCAGCACGTGATGATTCGCCGGTGGAAGAAGGGCCCACGATGACGCAGACCGAATCCGAAGTCCCGGAGACTCTCAGCGATCGCCGGCCGTTCCGCCGCGTGTTGTTGAAGCTCGGCGGTGAGATGTTCGGCGGTGGCCAGGTCGGAGTCGATCCGGACGTGGTGTCGGCGGTCGCCCGGCAGATCGCCGAGGTCGTCGGCGACGGCGTGCAGGTGGCGGTGGTGATCGGCGGAGGGAACTTCTTCCGCGGGGCCGAACTGAACCGCCGCGGCATGGACCGGGCCAGGGCCGACTACATGGGAATGCTCGGCACCGTGATGAACTGTCTCGCCCTGCAGGACTTCCTGGAGCGGGAACACCATCTCGACACCCGCGTGCAGACCGCCATCACCATGGGTCAGGTCGCCGAACCGTACATTCCGCGCCGCGCGGAGCGGCATCTGGAGAAGGGCCGCGTCGTCATCTTCGGCGCCGGAGTCGGCATGCCCTACTTCTCCACCGACACCACGGCCGCCCAGCGCGCGCTGGAGATCAGCGCCGAGGTGGTCCTGATGGCCAAGGCGGTCGACGGCGTCTACGACGCCGACCCGCGGGTCGTCCCCGACGCCAGGATGTTCGCCGAGATCACCCACCGCGAGGTGCTCGAACGCGGCCTGCAGGTCGCCGACGCGACCGCCTTCAGCCTCTGCATGGACAACGCGATGCCGATCATCGTTTTCAACCTGCTCACAGACGGCAACATCGGCAAGGCGGTCCGGGGCGAGCCCATCGGCACCCTGGTGTCCACTCCGCGGACCAAGTAAGTCACCCCAGCGGTCAGCAGCAGCAACGGAAAGGCACGTCAGATGATCGACGAGACACTCTTCGACGCCGAGGAAAAGATGGAGAAGGCGGTGTCGGTCGCCAAGGAGGATCTGGCCACGCTGCGCACCGGCCGGGCCAACCCGAACACGTTCAGCCGCATCGTCATCGACTACTACGGTGCCCCCACCCCGCTGCAGCAGATGGCCTCGATCACCATCCCGGAGGCGCGGATGGCGGTGATCAAGCCCTACGACATGAGCCAGCTCGGCTCGATCGAACGCGCGATCCGGGACTCCGACCTGGGCGTCAACCCCAGCAACGACGGCAGCATCATCCGTATCATCTTCCCGCAGCTGACCGAGCAGCGTCGCCGTGAGCTCGGCAAGACCGCGCGGGCCAAGGGCGAGGACGCCAAGGTCTCGGTCCGCAACATCCGCCGCAAGGCCAAGGAAGCACTCGACAAGATGGTCAAGGACGGCGAAGCGGGGGAGGACGACGGCGCACGGGCGGAGAAGGAACTGCAGTCCGTCACCGATCGTTACGTGTCGCAGATCGACGAACTCGTCAAACACAAGGAAGCCGAGTTGCTCGAGGTCTGATGAGTGGCTCGACATCACCGGAGGTTGCCGTGACCGCACCGGCGGCGTCCCGGGCCGGGCGCAACCTGCCGATGGCCATCGCCGTCGGGCTGGGACTCGGCGTCGTCATCGTCGCCTGCCTGCTGTTGCTGCGGCAGTTGTTCGTCGTCATCATCATCGCCGCCGTGGTCGCGTCGATCTGGGAGATGCGCTCAACGCTGGCCAAGGCCCGCGGCATCACCCTGGCCTGGATCCCGATGGCCGTCGGTGCGGCGGCCACGATCGCGTTCGCCTGGTGGTACGGCCACGACGCCCAGGTCGTCGGGATCGCGCTGACCGCCCTGGCCGTGATGGCCTGGCGGTTCGCCAAGGGGGCCGAGGGCTACCTCGGCGACGTCAGCGCATCCGTCTTCCTGGGCGTCTACCTCGGTCTGTTCGCCTCGTTCGCCACGTTGCTGGTCGCCCCGCACGACGGCCACGCCCGGGTGTTGGCCTTCCTGATCATGGTGGTCGCGTCGGACACCGGCGGCTACGCCGCCGGGGCGCTGCTGGGTCGGCACCCGATGGCCCCGACGATCTCACCCAAGAAGTCCTGGGAGGGCTTCGGCGGTTCGGTGGTCGCCGCGATGGCCGGCGGGGCACTGTCCGTCTCGTTGATGCCGGCTCTGCACCACCCGTGGTGGCAGGGACTGATCGTGGGCGGCGTACTCGCGCTGGTGGCGACCATGGGGGATCTGGCCGAATCGCTGATCAAGCGGGACCTGGGGGTCAAGGACATGGGCACGTTGCTGCCCGGTCACGGCGGCGTGATGGACCGGATGGACTCGCTTCTTCCCTCGGCGGTCGTCGCCTGGGTGCTGCTCACGCTGTTCATCCCGGTCTGATCGCCCGGGTCATCCCGGTCTGATCGCTCCCGACGACTGAGCGTCAGGCCACCGGGCGCCAGCGGTCCATGCTCGGTCCGGCGGCGCGGCAGGCATAGGACCGACCGTCCACGCCGATCCCTCTCATCTGCTGGTTCAGGCACCCGCCGTTGTTGACGACGGCCCGCCAGGCCAGAGTGCCGGTGGTGAAGTTGCGCTGGCAGAACACGTTGTAGCCGGCCGACGTCGTGCCCTTCGCCCCGAGCGGAGAACATGGCTGCCCAGGGGTCGGTGACCCGGCCGGGGCGGTGCCGGAGGAAGTAGTCGGCTTCGTGGTGCTCGCGGTGGTCGGTGCGGTGGTGCGGGTGGTCGGTGTCGTCGGGCTCGGCTTCGTTGTCGTCCGCGGTGGGGCGGTGGCCTTGGTGGCCGCTGTGGTTCTCGGTATCACTGTCGTCTTCGGTACCGCCGCGGTGGTCGTCGGGAGCCGACTGGTCCGCGGGGTGATCGTGACGTTGGCACTCTTGGTCGCCGGTGTGACCGCCGGGACCGAGGCGGACGTCGGTGCCACCGAGATGGCCGGCGTGACCGGCCCGGAGTCGGCCGGGCTCGGCGTGAGGACGTTCGAATCGAACTCTCCGCTGCCTGAGGATGCCGGGTCGGCCAAGGACGAGAGCGGCAGGTCGGACGAGAACGGGGCCGAGGACGCGGCCGGTGGATCGGCGTAGGACTGGGTACGGGCGTTCTTCCCGACGGTGACGACGGCGCCGATCAGCACTCCGACCGTGATGCTCAGGGCAGCCGAGGTCAGGGCCAAGCCAGTTCGTCTCTGCACCGTGCCCCCTCCTTCGTGGTGACCCGCGATCGTCACTGTCGCACACGGGTACCGTTTCCCGGTGCCACGACGCTCCGACCGACCCCGCGGATCCTCCCGCGAACCCCGTCCCGGCGGAGCCGGCTGGGCTAGCCGTCAGTCGACACGTGACGGTGAATTCCTGGTCAGGACGGTGACCGGCGCGGCAGCGGTGAAGGCGTATCGATGCCCCGGATGTCAGCAGCTGATCCCGCCGGGCACCCCCCACCTGGTGGTCTGGCCGGAGTGGGTGGCCGACGACGTCGGTGGCGTCTCCGACCGGCGGCACTGGCACACGGCCTGCTGGCAGCGGCGGGTCGGACGTGGCGGACCGCGCCCGGTCGGCTGGTAGTGCGGTCGCGACCGGCCGGTGTCGCGGTGGGCCACGCCGGTGCGTGACCCGGGACGAACTCCCACCGGCGGGTTCTGCGCGATGACGGCGGGGTGTGGCAGGGTCGATGGGAGAAACTGGAATCGACACGGGGAGATGACGATGACGACCGGACCGCCGACCGACCGGATCGCGGTCGTGCCCAGCTATCCACGGCCGGACGCGATCCTGGCCGAGGTCGGCGGGCAGGCGCTGGCGATCCGGGGGCTGACCAAGATCTACGACGGGCGGGCTGTGGTGGATCACATCGACCTGGACGTCCCGATCGGCTCCTTCTTCGGGCTGGTCGGCCCGAACGGGGCCGGCAAGACCACCACCCTTTCGATGGTGACCGGGCTGCTCCGCCCGGACGGCGGCCGGGTGATCATGGCCGGGGTCGACGTGTGGGCGGATCCGGTCGCGGCCAAGACCAAGATGGGCGTACTGCCCGACGGACTGCGCCTTTTCGAGCGGCTGTCCGGTCCGGAACTGCTGTCCTACCTCGGCCGCCTACGCGGGCTACCGGCCGCCACGGTGGACGCGCGGGCGGCCGAACTGATGACCGTGCTCGATCTGGACGAGGCCGGATCCAAGCTGGTCGCCGACTACTCGACCGGGATGCGGAAGAAGATCACGCTGGCCGCGGCCCTGCTGCACGCACCGCCGATCCTCCTCCTGGACGAGCCCCTGGAAGCCGTCGACCCGGTGTCGGCCCGGGTGATCCGGACGGTGCTGACCCGCTACACGGCCGGCGGCGGAACCGTGATCTTCTCATCGCACGTCATGGCCCTGGTCGAGAGCCTGTCCAGCCACGTCGCGGTGATGAACAAGGGCCGGATCGTCGCCAACGGACCGCTGGCTCAGGTCCGCGGCGAGGCGGCCAGCCTGGACGATGCATTCATGCACCTGGTCGGGGCGGACGACATCGGAACGGGGGGTCTGGAGTGGTTGGGGTCTTCGCCGGCCTGAAATGGCATCTGGTCAGCAGCCGGTTCCGGCGTGCCTCCGGGGCCATGAAGGCCTGGATGATCGTCGGTTGGTGCGCGGCCGTGGTCGCGCTGGCCGCCGTCGTCGTCGGCCTGGTCTCCCTGCGCGGCCAACCGGACGTGGCACGCACCCTGGCCGTGTCGCTGTTCACCGTCCAGATGGTGTCCTGGGTGTTGGCGCCGTTGGTGGCCTTCGGTGTGGACGAGACGGTCGACCCGGCGATGTTCGCGCTGCTGCCTCTGAGTACGGCGACTCTGCAGCGGGGCCTGCTGGTGACCTCCGTGATCGGGTACCTGCCGGTGGCCAACGTCGTGGTGCTGATCGGAACGGCGGTCGCGCTGTCCTCGACCTGGGCTCTGCTTCCGATCGCCCTGATCGCCGCGGGCGCCCAGTTGCTGCTGTGCGTGGTGATCTCCCGGGCTGCGTCGGCGGCGATGTCCGGCTTGATGTCCGGGCGCCGGGGCCGTGATCTGGGTATGGTCCTCGGATCGCTGATCTTTCTGGTCTACTTCGGCTTCTCGCTGGCCCTGAACCGGGCGTCGGTGTCAGGGACCGAGGGAGCCCGGGGATCGAGCATCGGGAACGGGGCCCGCGTCGTGTCGCGCGCCCTGGAATGGGGTCCGAACGGCGCCCTCGCCGCCCTGCCGTCCTTCGTGCACGACGGGAACGTCGGCCGGCTGCTAGCTGGGCTGGTCACGGCAGCAGTGGGGATCGGCCTCGGCTGGTGGTGGTGGAACCGGGCCCTGCGCACCAGCCTCACCACGACGCCCTCGACGTCGGAGGGGTCGGCCCCCGTCCGCCGGACCGACGGCCGCAAAGCCGTGGCCAGTTCCCTGCGCGGCATGATCTTGTTGATCATGGCGCGTGACCGGCGGCTGACGTGGCGCGATCCGATGCGGCGCATCCCCTGGGTGACGGTGGCCGCGCTGGCCGTCGTCTGGCCGCTGCTGGTGGTACCCGGACACGGATCGCTCTTCGCGGTGGCGTTTCCCGCGGCGATGATCGGAATGCAGGCCGGGAACCAGTACGCCGTCGAGGGCACCGGACTGTGGCTGCACATGGTGGCCTTCGCCGACCGGACAAGAGCGCGCGGCGAGGTGCTGGGGCACTCGCTGTTCGCCATCGTGCCGGGGACGGTCGTGGTGGTGGCCGCCGTCATCGTGCAGGCCGTGATCCGGCACGACCTGCAGTGGGTGCCTCCGGCCATCGGCGTCTGTCTGGCCCTGATGTGCGGGTCGGTGGCCAGCGCCGGCTACACCTCGGCCCGGCTGCCCTACGCAATGCGGCAGAGCCGAAAGTCCATGTTCGCCAACAGCATCCCCGGACAGAAGGCCCGGACGACGGGGTCCGTCCTGGCGGCCGTCGGCGGAGCGGCGGTGATCGCCCTGCCCTCGGCCGCGCTGGTGGTGCTCGCGGTGAAGGTGTCACCGGCGTTCGGATGGGCGGCCCTGCTCGTCGGACCACTGACCGGCGCCGTCGCCATCGTCCTGCTCTCCGCGCGAGCGGCGAGCATCTATCTGGCTCGCATGCCCGAGATACTGGCCACGGTGGCCGTGGGCGATCGGAGCTGAGTTCCGCGGCTGTGGGGTCGGCGCGCCCGATAGGTCAGCGCCGGCCGCGGCTCCTCAAGCGACCGCGATGCGTGGCGTCGGGGCTCCCGGACGATTCGTCACCGGACGGCTGGCCGTTGGCCGGCGACGGGTGGGCCACGGGACGGGGATCCGATGGGGTCAGGGCATCCGCGTCCGGGTTGGCGGCGGTCGTGACGGTGTGGGGCGCCGATGACGCGTCGGCATCGACGACGGTGTCCGTCGCGCCCGATTCTCGGACCCCGGAGCTTTCGGCGCCCAGGTCCGACGTTTCCGCGGCCGGAGCTGCTTCGGATGGCTCCGCGTCGGCCGGCTCTACCTCCGCTGCGGCCGCCGTCGCGCTGGGACCTGCTTCCGCTGTGGGCGCGTCGCCGCCCAGCACCGGCATCGGGACATCGACGGGCGTGGGACGACCGGCCGGGTCGAGCGGGAACTGGCCGGTCACCGGCCGGTCGTGTTCGACCGACGGCGGCGTGATGATGGCCGGGGCAGACCCGGCCAGCTCGCGGATGTGATCCAGGTGGCCGGCCAGCGAGTTCAGCTGGTCGGTCAGCCGGTCACGCAGGCTCTGCAGGGCCAGGACCGCGTCGTCGGCGTCGGCGACCCGCTGGTGCGACTCCGCGGCGGCCCGATTGACCAGCGCATTCGAGTAGGTGGTGGCCTGCTGCATGAGCCTCTCGGCCTCCGCGGTGGCGGCCGCCACCAGGGCTTCGGCGTGGGCCTTGGCGTCAGCGATCAGGGTGCGGGCGGTGGCGGTCGACGCTTCTTCGCGTTCGGTGATGACGCGGTGCGCATCCCGGCGCCGGTCGGCGATGGTGATCTCGAAGTCCTCGTTCACCTCGGTGCGGTGAGCCAGGGACTCGGCGTCGAGGCGCTCGCGTTCGGCCGCCGTTTCGGCGGTCAGCCGCTCGGCGGCGGTGGTCGCGTCGGCGACGCGTCGCTGTGCCTCCGTCTGGGCCGCGGCCAGTTCGGCCTCGGCCGCTGCGTGAGCCTGGTCCACGGTCTGCTGGGCATGCTCCCGGGCGGCGGTGATCGTGCGGTCGGCCTCGGCGTTGGCCTCCTGCATCAATCGGGCTGCCTCCTCCTGGGCGGTGCTGGTCGTCTCCTCCGCCTCCGTCGTGGCCTCGGCGATCAACCCGTGGACCTGTTCGGCCAGCTGCCGCCGGGTGTGTTCGCGCTCCGAGTCGAAAGCGGCCCGCGCGGCGGCGGCCTCGGACAGGGAGGTCTCCAGCTGGCCCCGCAGCCGATCGGCGTCGGCTTCGGCGCGTGCCCGGATCTCGGAAGCCTCCTCCTCGGCCAGCCGGATCATCCGCTGCATACGGTCCGACAGGTTGGCCATCGACACCGGCTCCAGCGCGCTGCGGTCCAGCTGCGCGCGGAGTGTGTCCGCCTCGGCCTGGGCGGCGGCCAGCTGCGCGCCGAGCTCGCTGAGCCGCTGGTTGGTGGCGTCGCGGTTGGCCGTGGTGATGCGCAGGTCGTATTCCAGCCGCTCGAGGTGGGCCGTCACCTGCTCGGGTGAGTAGCCGCGGCGCACGAGATCGAACGGTGCCTGTGCGGGGAGCCAGTCGCCAGAAGTCATGCCCTCAGTCTCCCATCTGTGGCGGCGTGGACGACGGACGCGGCGGTGATGTTCACGTGAGGTGCTCAGGTAGGCCGGTGGGTCGCCCCCGCCGCCGGCTCGACCAGCTCGACCAGCACACCGCCGGTGTCCTTCGGGTGGACGAAGTTGATCCGTGAATCGGCCGTGCCCAGCCGCGGCGCCGGATACAGCAGGCGCAGACCGGCGGCCCGGAGCCGGGACGAGACAGCTTCGATGTCGATCACCCGGTAGGCGAGCTGCTGCAGGCCAGGCCCGTTGCGTCCGATGAACTTCGCGATCGTCGATTCCGGGGTCAGCGGGGCGAGCAGTTGGATCTGGGCCCCCGAGCCGTACGAGATCATCGCCTCCTCGACACCCTGGTCCACGTTGGTCTCGCGATGGCTCAGCACCCCGCCAAGGGGACCCGTGTGCAACGCGATCGCGACGTCGAGGTCGGGAACGGCCAGGCCCACGTGGTCGACGCCGATGATGTCGGCGCCGGCGAGCGGAGAGGTGGGTTCGTCGGACATGCCCAGAACGGTATCGCCCGATGCCGTCACCACACCCGGCAGTGGGCCCCGGGCGACGCGGTAGCGTTTGCGGCATGGGATCAACGGTGATCATTGCCGGCGCTCGCACGCCGATGGGACGACTTTCCTCCGCACTGGCCGGGGCCACCGCGGTCCAGCTCGGGGGCGCGGCGATCGCCGGCGCCCTGGCCCGGAGCCAGGTCCCGGCCGGGGATGTCGAGTACGTGATCATGGGACAGGTGCTGCAGGCCGGGTGCGGACAGATCCCGGCCCGTCAGGCCGCCGTGGCCGGCGGGATCGGCATGGACGTGCCCGCCCTCACCGTGAACAAGGTGTGCCTGTCCGGACTGGAGGCCATCGCGCTGGCCGACCAATTGATCCGGGCCGGCGAGTTCGAAGTGGTGGTGGCCGGCGGCATGGAGTCGATGACCAACGCGCCGCACCTGCTCCCCGGATCCCGCGCCGGGTACAAGTTCGGCGAGGTCACGCTGCTCGACCACACCGACTTCGACGGACTGCGTGACGCCTTCACCGACCAGGCCATGGGGGCGCTGACCGAGCAGCGCAACGACCGGGAACCGTTGACCAGGCTGGAGCAGGACGAGTTCGCGGCCCGGTCGCATCGGCGCGCCGCCGCCGCGGCCGAATCCGGGTTGTTCGCGCAGGAGATCATTCCGGTGACCATCCACGGCCGCCGGGGGGACGTGGTGGTCGACTCCGACGAGGGGATCCGGCCCGAGACCACGGTCGAGGTCCTTGGCCGCCTGCGGCCGGCCTTCCGGGCGGACGGGACCATCACCGCGGGATCCGCCTCCCCGATCTCCGACGGCGCGGCCGCGGTCGTGGTGATGAGCAAGGAGCGGGCCCAGCGGGCCGGGCTGCGGTGGATCGCCGAGATCGAGGCACACGGGGTCGTGGCCGGTCCCGACTCGTCGCTGCAGCTGCAGCCGGCCAACGCGATCCGGGCCGCCGCCCGGAAGGCGGGCGTCGATGTTGCCGACCTGGACCTGATCGAGATCAACGAGGCGTTCGCGGCGGTCGGCATCGCCTCCGCCCGGGATCTGCAGGTGTCGGAGGACCGGGTGAACGTCAACGGCGGAGCCATCGCGCTCGGGCACCCGATCGGCACCTCCGGCGCGCGGCTCGTCCTGCATCTGGCCCTGGAACTGGGCCGCCGCGGTGGCGGTCTGGGCGCGGCCGCGCTGTGTGGCGGTGGGGGTCAGGGTGATGCGCTGATCATCTCCGTACCCGGCCGGTGACCTCGGCGCCGGAGCTCGTGACGGCCGCCCTGGGCGGATCGGTGCGGGCGGTGGCCCGACTGATCAGCCGGGTCGAGTCGGGCGGGCGGTCGGCCCGGGAGGTGTCGACAGCGCTGGCCGGCCGGCCGCGGGAGGCGGCGGTCTGGGGCCTGACCGGGCCGCCGGGCGTCGGGAAGTCGACCATCACCGCGGCCCTGATCGGGCAGTTGCGCCGCTCCGGCCGGACGGTCGCGGTGTTGGCGATCGATCCGTCGAGCCCGTTCAGCGGGGGAGCCTTGCTCGGTGACCGGGTCAGGATGACCGAACACGTCACCGACCCGGGGGTGTTCATCCGCTCGATGTCGAGTCGTGGGCACCTCGGCGGTCTCTCCTCGGCCACTCCGGGCGCGGTCGATCTGCTGTCGGCCCTCGGCTTCGACGTGGTGCTGGTGGAGACGGTCGGCGTCGGCCAGAACGAGGTCGACGTGCTCCGGCTGGCCGACACCGTGGTGGTGGTGGTCGCGCCCGGAGCCGGCGACGGCATCCAGGCGGCGAAGGCGGGCATCCTGGAGATCGCCGACCTGTTGGTGGTGAACAAGGGAGACCGGGAAGGCGCGGCGGCCACCGTCCGGGAACTGAAGTCCATGATTGCCCTCGGCCGCGCCCGAACGGCCCGACGCGGAGATTGGCGCATTCCGGTGTTGACGACCACGGCCACCGCCGACATCGGCATTCCGGAATTGCTGGTCCAGATCCGTGCACATTCAACGTTCTCGGCGGAGACCGGTCTGCGGGAGCGAAGGCGATCAGATCGGGCTGCGGTGGCGATCGAAACGGTCGTGCTGGACCATGTGCACCGGCTTCTGGCTGGACCGAACGGTCGAGCCGAGCTCGAGAACGGTGCGGCCCGAATGGCGGAACAGGGCGATGACGCGCACTCCGGCGCGGCGGTCCTGTGGGCCTGGATCGCCGGGCAGCCATTTGTCTGAGCCTTGTGTCGTACGGGTCGCCATCGCTTAGATGTGGGCATGATCGACGCGATCGTCGTGCGAGACCTCGTCAAGACCTATCAGGATCTGCGCGCGGTCGATTCGGTGTCGTTCTCCGTCCGACACGGGGAGTTCTTCGGCATCCTCGGGCCGAACGGGGCGGGAAAGACGACCCTGCTGGAGATCATCGAGGGCCTCCGCGAGCCGGACTCCGGACAGGCGCAACTGCTCGGCCACAACTCGTGGCCGCGGAACCTGGCGGTGCTGCCGCGGATCGGGGTGCAGCTGCAGGCCACGTCCTTCTTCGAGCGCCTCACCGCGGCCGAGCAACTGTCGACCTTCGCGGCGCTGTACGGACTGCCGTCCTCCCGAACGGCCGACATGCTGGAGCTGGTCGGCATGACCGAGAGCGCCGGAGTGCGAGCGGAGAAGCTGTCCGGCGGCCAGGCGCAACGACTGTCGATCGCCTGCGCCCTGGTCCACGATCCGGACGTCGTCTTCCTCGACGAACCGACAGCCGCGCTTGACCCGCAGGCCCGACGCAATCTCTGGGACCTGTTGCGCGCCATCAACGACCGGGGCAAGACGGTCGTGCTGACCACTCACTACATGGACGAGGCCGAGTCGCTCTGCGATCGGGTGGCCATCATGGATCGCGGGCGCATCCTGCGGATGGGCCGTCCGGCCGTCCTGGTCCGTCAGCTGAACGCCCCGGTTCGCATCTCGGTGGACACCTCCGCCCTGACGCCGGACAAGTTGGCCCTCGTTCCGCACGTCGAGCGGGCCGAACAGGACGGCCAGTGGACTGTCGTCACCACCTGGCGGCCCGGTCCGGTCCTCGCGGCCCTGGCCGATGTCGACGCCCTGAGCGGCCTGCAGGTGCGTGGCGCCACCCTGGAAGACGTCTTCCTCGACCTCACCGGACGGGAGTACCGAGCGTGACCGCCTTCAGAGCCCTGTCGGCCGCGATGTTCAAGGGGTTCATCCGGGACCGCATGACCGTGTTCTTCACGATCTTGTTCCCGATGTTCTTCATCATCATCTTCGGGCTCGTCTTCACCAGCAGCGGGTCGTCCAAGGCGAAGGTGGTCGAGGTCGGCCCCGTCCCGGTGATCGATTCGCTGCCCGCGGCGGCCAGGAGCGCGCTGGGTCAGACGGTGACCCTGACCAGGTCGTCGTCGATCGATGACGCGCTGGCGGCCGTCCGGAAGGGGGACATCACGGCGGCCGTCGAGCAGCAGGGCAACCGGCTGGTGCTGCACTACTCGAACGCCGACCAGGTCGCGTCGGCCACCGTGCAGGGGATCTTCTCCGCCTTCATCAACCAGACCAACCTGGCCGTCACGGGTGTCCCGGCCCGGTACGAGTTGGCGACGGCCCAGGTCGAGGACCTGTCGTTGAAGGCGATCCAGTACATCGCACCGCAGATGATCGCCTACGGCGTCTCCGTCGGGGCGGTGTTCGGGGCGGCGATGACCCTGATCACCTGGCGCGAGAAGAAGGTGTTGCGCCGGCTGCGGCTGGCCCCGCTGAGGACCTCGACCGTGATCGGTTCCCGGGTGGCCGTCTCGCTGGCGGTTGCGGTGCTGCAACTGATCATCTTCGTCGGGTTCTCCATGCTGCCGTTCCTCGGTCTGCAGCTCCGGGGCGCCTGGTACATGTCGGTGCCGCTCGTGCTGGCCGGAACCATGGCCTTCCTGTCGATCGGCCTGTTCGTCGGGGCGGTGGCCAAGACAGCGGAGGGCGGTAGCGGACTGGCCAACCTCATCACGTTGCCGATGGCGTTCCTGTCCGGTGCGTTCATCCCGATCGAATCGGCGCCCGGCTGGTTGGTGACGGTGTCGAAGTTCATGCCGTTGGGCTATCTGGTGACCGGGATGAAGGACGTGATGGTCCGCGGCCAGGGTCCGGCGTCGGCTCTGGTCCCGATCGCGATCCTGCTGGCCTTCGCGGTCGTGGTCACGGCGCTGGCCAGCCGGCTGTTCCGGTGGGACAGCGCCTGATCCTGGCCGTCAGGCGAAATCCCCGGCCGAGCGGCGCACCTTGGTGAGCAACTCGGACAGCGCCGCGGACTCCTCCGGCTCCAGCCCGAAGAGGCCGAAGTTGGCCGACGTGACGGCGGTGGTGGCCCCGCCGAGACGCTCGCGCCCGGCGTCGGTGAGCTCGACCAGCGTGGTGCGGCGATCACTCGGGTGCGGCAGCCGCCGGGCCAGGCCGTCGGCTTCCAGGCGGTCGACGATGTTGGTGATGGAGGTCGGGTGCAGCTGCAGCCGCTCACCCATCATCCGCATCGGCAGGGATCCGCGGCGGGAGAACGACAGCAGCACCAGGGCTTCGTAGCGGGCGAACGTCAGCCCGTGGGGCTTGAGCGCCTCGTCCACGCTGGCCTGCAGGATCTGCTGGACCCGCATGATGTTGGTCACCGCGGCCATCGCGCCGTTCGGGCCGATCCGTTCGGCCCAGGTCTGTGCCGCCTTCGCGATGGGGTCGAAGGGCAGTGCGCGCGACGGGGCGTTCGAGGTCATGCAGGCGACGGTAGCAAGACGACCCTCCGCCCGGCATCGCTGGCCGCCCCGACGGCAATGCTTGGATCTCCGACAGTCGGATATCCTTGTGACTGCTGGCGGATCGATGTCGATCCGCCCGGTCCGCGGGAGAGGCGGCAGTCGTGAACGGCGCAGTGGTGACAACCGGTACCGACCCCACGACGAGGGAGACCCGCCCGACGGATTCGATCGCCGCCGGACGCCGGAGGTGGCAGGCCCGGTTCGACGCGGCCGCGCAGGCCGGCCGGGTCCGCGACGCGGACTTCACCACCTTGTCCGGGCTCGAGGTGCAACCGGTGTACGGGCCGGCCGACTCCGATTCGATCGCCGGCTTCGACCGGATCGGCTGGCCGGGTGAGTTCCCGTTCACCCGCGGGCTGCATGCCACCGGCTACCGGGGCAAGGCGTGGACGATCCGCCAGTTCGCCGGCTTCGGCAACGCGGCCGACACCAACGAGCGCTACCGGATGATCCTCGCCGAAGGCGGGGGAGGTCTCTCGGTCGCCTTCGACATGCCGACTCTGATGGGCCGTGATTCCGACGACCCGCGGGCGGTCGGCGAGGTCGGTCACTGCGGCGTCGCCATCGACTCCGCGGCCGACATGGAGCGACTCTTCCAGGGCATCGATCTCGGCCAGGTCAGCACCTCGATGACCATCTCCGGGCCGGCCGTGCCCATCTTCTGCATGTACCTGGTCGCCGCCCAGCGGCAGGGGGTCGACCTGCGCCGCCTCGACGGGACGCTACAGACCGACATCTTCAAGGAGTACATCGCGCAGAAGGAATGGATCTTCGCGCCCGAGCCGCATCTGCGGCTGATCGGCGACCTGATGGAGTACTGCCTGGCCGAGATCCCGGCCTACAAGCCGATCTCGGTCTCCGGCTACCACATCCGGGAGGCCGGATCCACGGCCGCACAGGAGCTGGCCTTCACCCTGGCCGACGGATTCGCCTACGTGGAGCTCGGCCTGTCCCGAGGGTTGGACGTCAACGCCTTCGCCCCTGGTCTGAGCTTCTTCTTCGACGCCCACGTCGACTTCTTCGAGGAGATCGCCAAGTTCCGGGCCGCCCGCCGCATCTGGGCCCGCTGGATGCGTGATCGGTTCGGCGCCGACGACCCGCGGGCCCAGTGGCTGCGGTTCCACACCCAGACGGCCGGGGTGTCGCTCACCGCACAGCAGCCCGACAACAACGTGGTCCGCACCGCGATCGAGGCCCTCAGCGCGGTGCTCGGCGGGACGAACTCGTTGCACACCAACGCCTTGGACGAGGTTCTGGCCCTGCCCAGCGCGAAGGCGGCCCAGATCGCGCTTCGCACCCAGCAGGTGATCATGCAGGAGTCCGGGGTGGCCAACGTCGCTGATCCGCTCGGCGGAAGCTGGTACGTGGAGGCCCTGACGGACCGGATGGAGGCCGAGGCCGAGGCCATCTTCGCCGGGATCCGCGAACGGGCGGCCAAGGCCGTTCCGTCCGGCTCGTACCCGATCGGCGAGATGACCAGCGGCATCCTGGCCGGTATCGAGGACGGCTACTTCACCGGCGCCATCGCCGACGCCGCGTTCGACTTCGCGATGGCGGTCGAGGACGGCCGCAAGAAGATGGTCGGTGTCAACACGTTGACCGGCGGCGTCGGTGACGATCTGGAAATCCTGCGCATCTCCGACCAGGTCGAGGTGGAGCAGCGGGCCGAACTGGCCCGACGGCGCGCCGCCCGGGACCAGGACGCGGTCGACACGGCCCTGCGCGACCTGGTGACGGCCGCGTCCGGCCGCACGAATCTGATTCCGCCCATGCTGATCGCGGCCCAGGCCGAGGCCACCCTGGGCGAGATCTGCGATGCCCTGCGCGGTGTGTGGGGGACCTACACGGAGCCGGCCCGCATCTGATCGGCCGGCGCGCCCGCCCCGGTGCCGCTCGGTCGGGGGGCGTCCGCTCGGCCGGGGGGCCGGGTGGGGACGCCCCGGTGTCGTTCACCTCGTCTGTCGGGGGCCACGCGTAACGTCCAGCCCATCAGCGGGGCCGAGCGTTCGCACCGCTGCGGGCCGGGCAGCCGCCCGATCCGACCAGCGGGTACCAGCGACGGCGAGGCGTGAGATGAGCGGCGAGGATCCCTTCGCGCAGGGCCCGGCGTGGCATGCGGGCACGCTCGTCGGATTCGACCTGGAGACCACCGGCGTCGACACCACCACCGATCGCATCGTGACCGCGGCCGTGGTGCACGTCGGGCCGGACGGCCGCGTGCAGCGCTCCATGAGCTGGCTCGTCGATCCGGGCGTTCCGATCCCGCCGGCGGCTACCGCCGTCCACGGAGTGACCACCGGTCAGGCCAGGGCGTCCGGCCAGGCGTCGTCCGTGGCCGTGGCCGAGATCATCGGCGAGCTGGAGGCCGCGTGGCGGTCCGGTTCGCCGGTGGTCATCTTCAACGCTCCCTACGACCTGACGTTGCTCGATGCCGAGGCGGCGCGATCGCGACTGCCGCGTCTGGCCACCCGGACGTGGTGGACCGACGCGCACGTGGTCGACCCGCTGGTCATGGACCGCGGCCTTGACCGATTCCGGGCCGGCAAGCGGACGCTCGGCGCCACCGCCGAGCACTACCGGGCCGAGGCCCGCGACGCCCATTCCGCGCTGGGAGATGCCATCGCCGCCGTCTCGGTGGCCCGGGCCATCGCCGAGCGGCACCGGCTGATCGAGGCGGCCGACGCCCACACCATGCACAGCGCCCAGGTCGGATGGCATTTCGACTGGGCGGTGCACCTGCAGGCGCACCTGCGATCGAAGGGCCGGGCCGATGTGGAGATCGACCGTTCGTGGCCTCTGCGCCGGCCGGTCGTCGGCCGGCACCGCGCGCCCGAGCCGGCCGGTCGGCACCGCGCGCCCGAGCCGACGGCGGCGGCCACAGTGGTCCACGACCCGTTCCTCGGGCTGACCGGGATGTCGGGCCGAAGCCCGGCACATGTGAAAATGCTTGTATGACCCGTCCGGATCGTCGCCAGCAAGCAGCCCTGTCCACGGCCTTCGCCGGTGCCATCGACCTGTCCGCGCTGGCCAACCGCCCCGCTCCGGGCGCCGCGCCCGCGCCCGATGCGAAGCCGCCGTCGAAGTACAACATCGACGTCACCGAGGCCACCTTCGGAGAGGTCGTGCAGGCCTCGACCGAGGTACTGGTCGTATTCGATCTGTGGTCGGCCCGATCCGCGCTGTCGGCGTCGTTGTCGGCCATCCTGAATGACGTCGTCGACGGTGGTCACGGTGCGTGGGTGCTGGCCCGGATCGATGTCGACACCAACCCGAGGGTGGCCCAGGCCTTCCAGGCTCGCGAGATCCCCACCATCATCGCCGTGGCCGGCGGCCAGCCGGTCGACGCCTACGCCGGCCCGGCCGACGAGAAGTCGGTGCGGACCTGGATCACCGGCCTGTTGGACGCGCTGCGGGACCGGCTGCCCGGGATCAAGGCCGCGGAGGATGCCGCCGGGATCGAACCGGGACCAGCCGCGCCGGAGGAGGACCCTCGATTCCTGGCGGCCGAGGATGCCCTGATGGTGGCCGACTACGAGACGGCGCGCACGGAGCTGGAACAGATCCTGGCCGAGGAGCCGGGCAACGAGCGGGCCACGGCGGCCCTGGCCCAGACCCTGTTCCTGGCCCATACCGACGCCCTCCCGGCAGACACCGTCGCGGCCGCCGACGCCGATCCGGACAACGTTCCGCTGCAGTGCGATGCGGCCGACATCCAGGTCTCCGCGGGCGAGGTGCAGGCGGCTTTCGATCGCCTGATCGGCGTCGTGAAGAGGACCGCCGGGGACGAGCGAACGGCCGCTCGCGAGCATCTCCTTTCCCTGTTCGGGTTGTTCGCGGTCGACGACGACCAGGTCAAGCAGGCGCGACGCGCGCTGGCCGCGGCGTTGTACTGATCACCGGACGGGCGGATTCGCCGAGCCGCGGTTGGCCGGCCCTCAGGCGATAGCCCGGCCGACCGCCGCGGCCAGCGCCACGGCCAGCCCGATCGGGACGAGCAGGGCCAGACCCGTGCCGCTCAGTTCCATGACCAGCACGACCGCGCACAGTGGGGCCCGCTGGGCCGCGGCCAGGACGGCCGCCGCGCCGATCAGTGCGCAGGCGGCGATCGGGGAGCCCGGCCAGAGCTGGGTGAGGCCCTCGCCGCCCAGCGCCCCGAGTACCGCTCCGGTGGCCAGCGCGGGGGTGAGCAGTCCGCCGTTCGCTCCAGTGGCCAGCATCGCCCCGGTGACCGCCGGCTTCAGGATCAGCAACACGACGGCCGCCGAGATGGCCAGCTGACCGTCGAAGGCCAGCTGGGCCAGGCCCTTGCCGTTGCCCAGCAACGCCGGGTAGGCGATGGCCGCCACTCCGAGCAGACCGAAGCCGACCGTTACCACCAGCGGCAGCCCCCACCCGGATGGTGCCCATCGCCGGCAGGCGGCCGCGTAGGCCCGGAGGCCGCCGCCGACCAGTCCGGCCACCGGACCGAGAATCACGGCCAGGAGCAACTCCGGGGTGTGCAGGCTCTGCCCAGGCACGGCGTAGGTCGGATCGTCGCCGAGCAGTGGCCATCCGATGGCGGTGGCCACGGCGGCGCTCAGCAGCGCCGGGAGGACGTCGGCGGCGGCGGCGGAGACCAGCAGCACCTCCAGGGTGAACACGGCGCCGCCCAGCGGCACGTTGTAGACGCAGGCCAGGCCGGCTCCGGCCCCGCAGGCCAGGATGGTGCGCCGTTGCCGCGCGGGGAGCCGCATCAGGTCGGCCAGCCACCCGGCCAGAGCCGCGCCGACCAGGCGGGGGGCTCCCTCCCGGCCCAACGAGGCGCCGAACCCGACGGCGGCGATCTGCAGCACCCCCTCGGCGGTGGTGCGGCCGATGGCCGGGCGCCCGCCGGCCTCCAGGATCTTCTCGACCGGGTCGACCGGCGGTTGCCAGCGTCGCAGCGCCCACCACCCACTGCCGACGACGACGCCGCCGATGGTCAGGGCGAGGATGCGGCGGAGGTTCGAGGCGCGTTCGACTCCGGTCAGGAACGTCGCCTCCGTGTAACCGAAGGCCAGGTGTTGAACCAGGTGCAGGAGCAGGGTGAGCAGCACCCCGCCGACCCCGGCCAACGCGCCGGCGAGAGTGGCGACCACCAGCAGACGGGGGGTGAGCCGGGCAGCGGTAGTCGGGTCGGCCACCCGAGGACGGTACCCCGGACGCCGGAGGTGGAACTGGGCGCGTCGGACGACCGCCGGCGGCCGGTGCGCACCGGCGGAGGACGCCGGCCGTCCTCGGGACGCGTCGATGGCGCCGGCCCGGCGGTCACCGGCAGGCGGCGAGTCCCCGGGCGAAGCCATCGGCGAAACCGGCCAGCTCACCGATGGTGGCGTCCGGCCGGGCGCGAAGCATGTTCAGCGCCTCGTCGGCGTCACCACCCCACGAGCCGAGGGCGCCGTCTGCCGCGTGTCCGAACACCGACGCGGTCCAGGCACCAGCGAAGCAGGCGGCGCCCACGGCGGTGCCCTTGGTCGCACGTCCGATGGACAGGGCCAGAGCGGCGGCCGCGGCGAACTGCCCGTACGGCGCGGCCGCGGCCAGATCGGCGGCCGAGGGGGTGGCCGCGGCCGCGGAACCCGCTGCGGCCGGGAGCCGGGCTGCGAGCGCCAGCATGGCCGGCCGGCCGGCGGCCAGCGCCGCGGCGGTGGAGGCGAATCGATGCGGTCGTGGGGTGTCGGTCAGACCGGCCCGCCCGAGAGTGGGATGCAGGGCTCCTCTGGTCAGGGCATGGCAGGCCGCGGCGCCGGATCGGTAGCCGTCGAGAACGGCGGTCAGCCGATCCAGGGCGAGGCCATGAGCGGTCGGATCGTCGACGCGGACGGTCACCGGGTCGGCGAAGTCCAGCAGCGGAGCGACGGCGCGCACCATCGACGGCTCGGGCAGACGCACGTGGGCGGTCCGGCCGGCCACCGCCTCGGCCAGGAAGGCCCCGGCGAAGCAGTCGCCCTGGGCCTCGATCAGCAGGCTCGGGTACTTGGTCGGGTCGGCGGTGCGCTGGGCGGCGGTCGGCCCGATCCGGGCCTGGATGGCATGGCCGAACTCGTGGGCGAAGGAAGCGGTGAGCCCGGCTGCTCCGTAGTGACCCAGCAGAACCGGGACGAGCCCGGCCGAGTCGTAGACGATCGCATCACCGGTGGGGCAGTAGTAGGCGTTCCCGGCGATCTGGGACGGCGACGTGATGCACCACGACCGGCCGGCGTCCGCCGACGAGTCGATCGACACGTAGCCACCGGTCAGCGGGGCGAACTCGTGCCCGAAGGCGGTCGGCAGGGTGGCCGACCAATAGGTGTTCAAGTCGGTCAGTACGCCGGCCACCACGGCGTCGTCGCCGCTGCCGGCGGGGGTCACCGGACCGACGTGGCGCACGGCCAGCGGGGTCGCGCCCTCGAAGCCGACCACGGTCTCGGCCGGAAGCGCCGACCCGGCCAGCGATCCGGGGGAGGGCAGCGCGATCGCCGCTAGCAGGGCCAGCGTCGCCGACAGCGCCGCGCCCAGCCAGAAGGCCGGGCGCGGCGCTGAGCGTCTGGTCGTCAGGAGGCAGGACCCGGGATCACCCGTGCGGCGCCGACTCCGGCACCAGCCAGAGCGCGCCGAGCGGCGGGACGGTCAGCGTGGCCGAGCTGGGCAGACCATGCCAGGGCTGGTCGGAGGCGACGACCGCGCCCATGTTGCCGGCACCGGACCCGCCGTAGATCGCGGAGTCGGTGTTGACCGCCTCGCGCCAGACCCCGCTGAACGGGAGTCCGACCCGGTAGCCCGCGTGCGGCTGGGGGGAGAAGTTGACCACGCAGACCAGGGAGGACCCGTCCGATCCCCAGCGGAGGAAGGCCAGCACGTTTCCGTCCCGGTCGTTAGCGTCGATCCACCGGAAACCCTCGGGCTTGAAGTCCTGGGTGTACAGCGCGGGGGTGGCCTTGTAGGTGCGGTTCAGGTCGCCGACCAGGCTGCGGATGCCGTTGTGGATCGGGTAGTCCTTGAGCTGCCACGGCACCTGGACCGTCTCGCTCCACTCCCAGGGGGTGCCGAGCTCCTGGCCCATGAACAGCAGCTGCTTGCCCGGGTGGGCCCACATGTAGGCGTAGTAGGCCCGGAGCGTGGCCGCCTTCTGCCACTCGTCGCCGGGGATCTTGCCCCACAGGGAACTCTTGCCGTGCACCACCTCGTCGTGCGAGATCGGGAGGACGAACTGCTCCGTGTAGGCGTACATCATCGAGAACGTCAACTCGTTGTGGTGCCACGCCCGGTAGATCGGGTCCCGGGCGATGTAGCCCAGGGTGTCGTGCATCCAGCCCATGTTCCACTTCAGGTGGAATCCGAGGCCGCCCAGGTACGTCGGCCGGGTCACGCCCGGCCACGCCGTCGATTCCTCGGCGATCATCATCGCGCCGGGGACGCGCTTGCCGACCGTCGCGTTGGTCTCCTGGATGAAGGCGACTGCGTCCAGGTTCTCCCGCCCGCCGTAGACGTTGGGCAGCCACTCGCCGGCGTTGCGGGAGTAGTCCAGGTAGAGCATCGAGGCCACCGCGTCGACCCGCAGGCCGTCCAGGTGGAACTCCTCCAGCCAGTACAGCGCATTGGCGACCAGGAAGTTACGCACCTCCCGACGGCCGAAGTCGAAGACGAAGGTGCCCCAGTCGGGCTGCTCGCCGCGGCGGGGGTCGGCGTGCTCGTAGAGCGAGGTGCCGTCGAACCGGCCGAGGGCCCATTCGTCCTTGGGGAAGTGAGCCGGCACCCAGTCCAGGATCACGCCGATGCCCGCCTGATGCAGCCGATCCACCAGGTACCGGAAGTCGTCGGGCGACCCGAACCGCGGGTCGGGGGCGTAGTAGGAGGTGACCTGGTAACCCCAGGAACCGCCGAACGGATGCCCGGCCAACGGCAGGAACTCGAGGTGGGTGAAGCCCGTCTCGGCCAGGTCGGCGACCAGGGCGTCGGCCATCTCCCGATAGCCGATGTCGGTGCGCCAGGAACCGGCGTGGATCTCGTAGATGGACATCGGGCCGGCCAGATGGTCCGCCGCACGGCGTTGCTCCATCCAGGCGTCGTCGGTCCAGGTGTAGCTGCTCGTGGTGACCACCGAAGCGGTGGCCGGGGGAATCTCGGCGCCGAAGGCCATCGGGTCGGCCTTCTCCCGCCAGACCCCGTCCTGGCCCAGGATCTGGAACTTGTAGCGGGTGCCGGCCCCGACGTCGGGCAGGAACACCTCCCACACACCGGACGAGCCGAGCGAACGCATCGGCTGCCCGGCCCCGGACCAGTGGTCGAAGTCGCCGGTGACCCGCACACCGCGGGCGCTGGGGGCCCACACCGCGAACGAGGTGCCGGTGACGCTCCCGATCGGCGTGTCGTAGCTGCGGACATGCGCGCCGAGGACGGTCCAGAGGAATTCGTGGCGGCCCTCGCCGATCAGGTGCAGGTCGATGTCGCCCAGGGTCGGCAGCCAGCGGTACGGGTCGTCGACCTCGTACGAGATGTCACCGTCGGGACCGGCGTAGACCACCCGCAACCGGTAGTCGGTCGGCGGCCCGGGAACGGTGACCGCGAAGACGCCGCCGTGCACGTGCTCCAGCGGGGTCTCGGTTCCCTCGGTCAGCAGGGTCACCGACTTGGCGTGGTGGCGCAGGGTCCGGATGACGGTGCTGCCGTCCGGCTGCGGATGAGCGCCCAGGATGCCGTGCGGATTGTGGGTGTCCCCGCCGATCAACTTCTCGTACTCGTCGATGCTCGGGCCGATCGGCGCCGCCGGGGTGACCGGCGGCGTTGACACGACCGGCGGAACCCCCGGCTCGCTCGAGGTGCTGGGACTGCTCACTTCTGACCTCCGGTATTGATGAGTCTGACGACTGCTTGGAGCGGGATCGGTTCCCAGCTGGGCCGGTGTCCGTGTTCGTAGGCGACCTCGTAGATCGCCTTGTCGAGTTCGAACGCCGCCAGCAACGAACCCATGTCGCGCGGATCCTCTCCGGACACGGCGGCGTACCCGTCGCAGAATGCGGAGCGGTTACGGGCCGCCCACTCCTGCGCACGGTAGGCGTGCTGGGAGTCCGACGCACCTCCGGAGTGGTTCGCGGCGTAGTCGAAGGACCGCAACATGCCGGCGATGTCCCGCAGCGGCGAGTGCATCGCCCGACGGACGGCCAGCGGCTTGGACGGCTCACCCTCGAAATCGATGATGGCCCAACCGGTCAGGGTCCGGAGCGTCTGACCGAGCTGCAGATCACCGTGGATCCGTTGGACCCGGACACCGCCGGAGGCGCGATCGGCCCGGCTGAAGGCAGTCCGGATCTCCGGCAGCAACTCGCCGATGGACGGGACATGGGCGCCGACCGCCTCCGCGCTGGCCACCATCGACCCGATCAGCTCGGCCACCTGGTCGGCATCGAGCTCCGCCGTCCCGAAGGCGCGGGCCAGGTCCTGGTGCACCTCGGCGATGGCCCGTCCCAGCCGCAGCGATTCCGCGGCGAAGTCGCCGCCGACCTCGTCGGCCCGCAGATCACCCTCGGCCATCAGGTCGCGCACGCTGGCCGTGGCCATGGCCCAGCCCTCCGCGCTGTTGGCGAAGAATCCGGTCAGCAGGGCCAGCGTGGTGCGTTCACCGGCCACCGGCCCTTCGATCACGCCCAGCGCGGGCGCGATGTGCGACGACCCGGCGGCCTGCAGCGCCCGGTGTACCTCGGCGTCGGGATTGAGGCCCGGCTCCAACCGCCGGAACACCTTCAGAATGCTGGAGCTGCCGTACACGATCGACGTGTTGGACTGTTCGGCCCCGATGACCAGCCCGCCGACCGAGGTGTCGATCGTCGCGCCGGGCTCCGGAACGAAGTCGATGTCGCCGAGGCTGACGCCGTCCGCGATGTTCTGCAGGACAGCGCCGGACACGTCGGCGTCGTGCAGGGCGTCGAAGGCGAACAGGCCGTCGACCTCGCCGATCAGCACGTGCGCGAACCGCTCCGGGTGGTGCTGAGCCCAGCCGACCCAGAGTTGGTACAGCTGGGGTCCGCCGGGGGAGGGCACCGTGAACAGAACCTGCTCCACCTCGCGGGAGTCGAACTGCCCGATGGGGGTCCTTGATTCGATGGTGACCGCGGTGAGCGCCTCGCCCTTGTGGGCGAACCACCGCTGGCCGGGCAACCATTGGGCCAGCAGGAGGGCCAGCCCGTCGGCGCCTCCTCCGACGTGCTGTTCGGGGTCCCGATATTCGGTGGCGGTCGCGGTCGGGTGGTTGCCAGGTGCCTCGTCATTCATCGACTCAGGACACCTCCTGTCCGTTGTATTCGGGTTCGCCATACGGGTTGGAGTCCGGCCGCGTGATGTCGAACCAGTAGAAGCCGTGCCCGGGAAGGGTCAGCAGGTAGGGCAGTTCACCGATGGCCGGGAACGGGGTCCCACCGGTCAGTTCGACCGGGACGGCGCCGTTGTACTCCCGCAGATCCAATTCCACCGGCTGCGGGAAACGGGAGAGGTTGTTGACGCACAGCACGGTGCCGGCCTCGCCGGTCGGTCCGTCCGCGTCCGTCGGGGCGTAGGTGCGGATGTAGGACAACACCGTCGGGTTGGAGCCGCCGAGGTCGGAGAACTCGCCCAGGGCGAAGGCGGGGTGCCGCTTGCGGATCTCGAGCATCCGGCGGGTCCAGTGCAGCAGGGATGCCGTGCTGTTCATCTGGGCCTCGACGTTGACCGTCTGGAACCCGTAGATCGGATCCATGATGGCCGGCAGGTACAGCCGGGCCGGATCGGACCGGGAGAAGCCGGCGTTGCGGTCGGGGGACCACTGCATCGGCGTGCGGACGCCGTCCCGGTCGCCGAGCCAGATGTTGTCGCCCATGCCGATCTCGTCCCCGTAGTACAGGCAGGGGGATCCGGGCAGGCTGAACAGCATGGCGGTGAACAGCTCCTGGGAATTCCGGTCGCCGTCCAGGAGCGGGGCCAGGCGGCGGCGGATGCCGATGTTGGCCTTCATCCGGGGATCGCGGGCGTACTCGTTCCACATGTAGTCGCGGTCCTCGTCGCTCACCATCTCCAGGGTGAGCTCGTCGTGGTTCCGCAGGAAGATCCCCCACTGGGCCGAGGACGGGATCGGCGGCGTCTGGGCCAGGATCTCCGAGATCGGGAACCGCGACTCCCGGCGCGCGGCCATGAAGATGCGCGGCATCAGCGGGAAGTGGAAGCACATGTGGCACTCGTCGCCGCCCACGGCCGGGTCGCCGTAGTAGTCGACGACGTCCGACGGCCACTGGTTGGCCTCGGCCAGCAGGATGCGGCCGGGATACTCGTCCTCCACCACCTTGCGGCAGCGCTTCAGGAACGCGTGCGTCTCCGGCAGGTTCTCGCCGTTGGTGCCCTCACGGACGTAGAGGTAGGGCACGGCGTCCAACCGGAACCCGTCAACGCCCAGGTCGAGCCAGAAGCGCATGACGTCGATCATGGCGTCGCCGACGGCCGGGCAGTCGAAGTTGAGATCGGGTTGATGAGCGAAGAAGCGGTGCCAGAAATACTGTTTGCGGACCGGGTCGAACGTCCAGTTGCTGGGCTCGGTGTCCACGAAGATCACCCGGGCGTCCGGGTAGCCCGCGTCGTGGTCGGCCCAGACGTAGTAGTCGCCGAACGGACCGTCGGGATCGTTGCGCGACTCCTGGAACCAGGTGTGGCTGTCGCTGGTGTGGTTCATCACGAGGTCGGTGATGATCCGGATGCCGCGCTCGTGACAGGCCTGGATCAGCGCCGCGAAGTCCTGCACCGTCCCGAATTCGGGCAGCACCTTGCGGTAGTCGCGGATGTCGTACCCGCCGTCCCGCAACGGTGAGTCGTAGAACGGCGGGATCCACAGGCAGTCGACCCCGAGCCAGGCCAGGTAGTCGAGCTTCTCGATGAGGCCGCGGATGTCGCCGGTGCCGTCGCCGTTGGAGTCGAAGAAGGTGCGGACCAGCACCTCGTAGAAGACGGCCCGCTTGTACCACTCCGGGTCGGTCGACAGGGCGCTGTGGCCGGGGTCGGGACCCGGTTGGTGATCAGTGTGCGCTACGGCGCGTCCGACGGACTCGGTCATGCCCACCTTCCTTGATGCGTTGCCTGCGGACGTGCGGCGGTTTTGTTCGAGCAGTACCCAGGACAGCCGGGGGGCAACCGGGTCGGAGGAAGCGGTCAGTATCGCCGCACCGTGAGAATGTGGGCCACGCGGCTGGCCGGCTCCAGACCGACTGTGTCGCGCCCCGTCCAGTGGTACACGTCGCCGGAGAGCTGGTCGACCACCTGGAAGCTCTCGCCCCAGTTCAGACCGAGTGCCGGAAGGTGCAGATCGGTTTGGCCCCAATGCGATCCGGTCGAGACCAGACAGACCACGACCAGGATCACGTCGTCGGTCGCCTCGTCCCGTCGGGAATAGCAGAGCAGCGAGTCGTTGGAGACGCCGTGGAACCACAGGCCCCGCAGGTGCTGGAGTGAGCGATGTTCCCGGCGTATCTCGTTCAGCCGCTGGATCAACGGCTCGAGCGACTCGCCGCGGTCGAGCGCGGCCTGGTAATCACGCGGACGCAGCTCGTACTTCTCCGAGTGCAGGAACTCCTCGCTGCCCGGCCGCACCGCCTCGTGCTCGAACAACTCGTACCCGGAGTAGCAGCCCCAGCTGGGCGACATGGTGGCGGCCAGCACGGCCCGGATGGCGAACATGGCCTGGCCGCCGAACTGCAACGACGCGTGCAGGATGTCGGGGGTGGTGGGAAAGAAGTTGGGCCGCATGTGATCGGCCGAGTTGACCAGTTCGACGCCGTAGTCGGTGAGTTCCTGCTTGCCGGTCCGCCAGGTGAAGTACGTGTACGACTGGGTGAACCCGATCCGGCCGAGTTCGTGCATCATGGCCGGCTTGGTGAAGGCCTCGGCCAGGAAGATCACCTCGGGGTGGTCGGCGTGCACCTGGCCGATCAGCCACTCCCAGAAGTTGATCGGCTTGGTGTGCGGGTTGTCGACCCGGAACACGGTGACGCCGTGCGTGATCCAGAACCGGACGATCCGCAGCACCTCGGCGTACAGGCCGGCCGGGTCGTTGTCGAAGTTGATCGGATAGATGTCCTGGTACTTCTTGGGGGGATTCTCGGCGTAGGCGATCGACCCGTCCGGACGGGTGGTGAACCAGGCCGGGTGCTCGGACACCCACGGGTGGTCGGGGGCGCACTGCAGGGCCAGGTCGAGGGCGACCTCGAGTCCGAGCTCACGGGCCGCGGAGACGAAGTCGTCGAAGTCGTCGATCGTGCCCAGCTCGGGGTGCACCGCGTCATGGCCGCCGGCCGCGGATCCGATGGCCCACGGTGACCCGACGTCACGCGGGTCGGGGTTGACGGTGCCGCCGGGCTCGGCCGGATTGTTGCGGCCCTTGCGGTTGATCTCGCCGATCGGGTGGATCGGCGGCAGGTACACGATGTCGAAGGCCATCCGGGCGATCCGGGGCAGTTCGGCGGTCGCGTCGGCGAAGGTTCCGTGCCGCAGCGGCAGCCCGTCGGCGTCGACCTGGGCCCCGCTGGAACGGGGGAAGAACTCGTACCAGGAACCGAACTCGGCCAGCGGGCGGTCGACCCACACCTGGACCGGGGTGGAGCGGGTGATCAACTCCCGGATCGGATCGGCGACCAGCACCGGCCAGAGCTCGCCGGACAGGGCCGGTCCGATGCGCTCGGCCACCGGCAGGTACCGGTTTCGCAACGCGGTGACGGCGGACTTGATCGCGGCGGCGTAGCGCTGCCGGGGGCGGCGTCCGATCCGTTCCAGCAGCAGCGCGCCGGTCTCCAGGTCGTTCGCCATCTCCTCGCCCGACTGCCCGACGGCCGCCTTGGCCTCGACCGCGTGCCGCCAGGTGCCCAACGGGTCGCTCCAGGCCTCGATGACCAGGCTCCAGGTGCCCTGCCGGTCGGGTGTGACCTGGGCGTGGAACCGGTCGGTGCCCGGAACGCCCGGCACCATGCGCTGCAGCGGCACGACCGCCGGTGGGGCCTTGCGCCGACCGGGGGTGCTGCGGTCGACGGCGCCCGGCGGCGGCTTGAAGACGACGTTCGCGGCCACGGCGTCATGTCCCTCCCGGAACACGGTCGCCGCCACCTCGATCACGCCTCCGACCACTGCCTTGGCGGGGTAACGACCCCCGGCCACGCTCGGGGAAACATCTATCAATCCGATTCGTCCGGCCACGGCGTCAACCTACCCGGGAGGACCCAGCCCGGGGACGGTCCCGCCTACCGAGGCGAGTCGCCCGTTCGGATGATGTCCCGTTCGACGGGCGACCGTTCGAGCTCGCTCCGTCCGTTCGCACGGTCCCCGCAACACCCGCCCGTGCGCAACCTGCGGCGTGTCGGGCCTCCACCTGCCGGTCCGGGGAGGGTCGATGCTGAATCGATCAGGAGGACGATCCCGCACATTGGTTACATTTGGTTGAACAAGTACCCGGATGAAATTCGCGAACGGGGTCGGACCCGCTAGATTGCCCCCGTGAAGGCTCTTCGACGGTTCACCGTCCGCCCCCAGTTGCCCGAGCCGCTTCAGCCGCTCGGGGCGCTCATTCGTAATCTTCGTTGGTCCTGGCACCCCGCCAGCCAGGACCTGTTCGCCGATATCGACCGCGGGCTGTGGGAGCGCTTCGAGGGCGATCCGCTCAAGCTCCTCGGTGCGGTGTCTGTCGCCCGATTGGAGGAGTTGGCGCAGGACCATCACTTCCTGGACCGCATGCACGGGTTGGCCGGCGACCTGCAGTCGTACCTGACCGAGCCGCGCTGGTACCAGCACCAGATCGACACCGCTCCGCCCGGCGTCGTCCTGCCGCGCGCGATCGCCTACTTCTCGATGGAGTTCGGGGTCTCCGAGGTGCTGCCGATCTACTCGGGCGGCCTTGGCATCCTGGCCGGGGATCACCTGAAGTCCGCCTCGGACCTCGGCGTCCCGATCATCGGTGTCGGCCTGCTGTACCGCTACGGCTACTTCTGGCAGTCGCTGTCGGCCGACGGGTGGCAGCAGGAGCACTACCCGGCCCACGACCCGCAGGGTCTGCCGATCGAGCGGGTGCTGGGGGCCGACGGTGAGCAGCTGTCGGTGACCGTCCCGATGCCCGGAGGCCGGCAGCTCACCGCGCGGATCTGGCAGGCCAGCGTCGGACGGGTGCCGCTGCTGCTGCTGGACGCCGACAACGAGGCGAACGACGACGAGCTGCGGTCCACCACCGACCGGTTGTACGGCGGCGACCAGGACCACCGCATCAAGCAGGAGATCCTGCTCGGGGTCGGCGGCGTCCGCGCGGTCAACGCCTTCACCGAAGCCACCGGCCATGCGGCGCCGGAGGTTTTCCACATGAACGAGGGCCACGCCGGCTTCCTCGGCCTCGAGCGCATCCGGTCCTTGATCGAATCCGACGGATTGACCTGCAACGAGGCCGTTTCGGCGGTGCGTGCGGGCACGGTCTTCACGACCCACACCCCGGTCCCGGCCGGCATCGACCGCTTCCCGGTCGACCTGGTCCGTCACTACCTCGACGGCGACGGCGACGGCCAGTCGCGACTGCTGCCGGGCCTGCCGGTTGACGAGGTCATCGCCTTCGGCGCCGAGGACGACCCGTCCCGGTTCAACATGGCGCACATGGGCCTGCGGCTGGCCCAGCGGGCCAACGGCGTGGCCAAGTTGCACGGCGTGGTGTCCCGCGAGATGTTCGCCGGCCTCTACCCGGGCTTCGAGCCCGACGAGGTGCCGATCGGATCGGTCACCAACGGCGTCCACCTGCCGACGTGGGCCGCCCGGGAGATGTACGACGTCGCCGGCGATATGTCCGACTGGCAGGACCTGGCCTCGGCCTCCGACTGGCCGGCCGCCGGGCGCGTCAGCTCGGAGCGCCTCTGGGAGTTGCGGCAGACGCTGCGGGGCCGCCTGGTCACCATGGCCCGTTCGGCCGTCAAGCAGTCCTGGTTGCTGCGCGGCAGTTCCACCGCCGAACTGGGCTGGACCGAGACGATCCTGGACCCGCACATCCTGACCATCGGGTTCGCGCGTCGGGTGTCCACCTACAAGCGCCTCACCCTCATGCTGCGTGACCCGGCCCGGTTGAAGGCGATCCTGCTCAACCCGGATCGCCCGGTGCAGATCGTCATCGCCGGCAAGGCGCACCCGGCCGACGAGTACGGCAAGCGGTTCATGCAGGAGATGGTCCGGTTCGCCGACGACGCCGGAATCCGGCACCGCATCGCGTTCCTGCCCGACTACGACATGGGCATGGCCTCGGTGCTCTGCGCCGGCGCCGACGTCTGGCTGAACAACCCGATCCGACCGCAGGAGGCCTCCGGCACGTCGGGGATGAAAGCCGCCCTGAACGGGTCGCTGAACCTGTCGATCTCCGACGGCTGGTGGGACGAGCTGTTCGACGGCCAGGACGGCTGGACGATCCCGACGGCGGACGGCGTCGCCGACGAGAACCGCCGCGACGACCTCGAGGCGTCGGCGCTGTACGAACTGATCGAGAAGCGGGTCGCGCCGCTGTTCTACAGCCGCGGGGCGGACGGGCGGCCCGACGGCTGGGTCGACCTGGTCCGGCACACCTTGTCCTACCTCGGCCCGCGTGTGCAGGCGACACGGATGGTGCGCGACTACGTGAACCAGTACTACTCGCCGGCCGCGACCTTCAGCCGGGCCACCACGGCCGATCTGACCGTGGCCAAGAGCCTGTCGGCCTGGAAGGACACCGTCCGGGAGGCCTGGCCGCGCATCCGCGTGACCAGCGTCGACACCTCGGGCATCGGGTCAGAGCCGTCGCTGGGCAACGTGATGACGGTGCGGGCCTCGCTCGACCTGGGTGGCCTCACGCCGGACGACGTCCAGGTGCAGGCGGTGACCGGGCGGGTCGACGCCACCGAGCAGCTGCACGACATCGTCACCACGACCATGACGTTCGTCGGTGACGCCGAGGGTGACCGCTACGAGGCTCAGCTCCCGCTGACCCTGTCCGGGGCCGTCGGATACACCGTTCGGGTTCTGCCCAAGCACGACCTGCTGGCGTCCTCGGCCGAACTCGGGCTGGTCACCACCGCCTGATCTCGTCCAGGTCCCACCCCGCCGCTGCGCGGGTCCGAGTTCCTCTCGGACCCGCGCAGCGTTCGTTCCCCGGTCAGTCGCCGTCCTTGAGGTGCATATCGTCCTCGGAGGTGCGGTGAGCGCGGAAGAGCCACAACGTCCGTCCGGGCATGGTCATCTCGACCCCGGCCGACAGCGGAGTCGGATCCACCGGGGCGCCGGTCGGCCCGTCGGTGTCCAGCACGGGGGTGTACGCCTCGCCGTAGGGCGCCCCGGGCAGGACGATCTCGATGGGTTCTGGGTCAGCGTGCAGTACGAGCAACCACGAGTAGTCGGTGAGCACTCCGCCGATCGGGGAGTGGCCGCGGACGTCGGCTCCGTCCAACCACATCTGCAGCGTGCGCCGGTCCGCGTCGAACCAATCGGCGTCGGTCATCGGCCGCCCACTCGGCCCGAACCAGACCAGGTCGGCCACCCCGTCCCCGCCGACCGGGGCCCGGCCTTCGAAGAACTCGCCCTGGTGCAGCGCCGGTGACTCGGCCCGAACGGCCAGGGTGCGCCGGACGAAGGCCAGCATCCGGGCCGATTCCGAGTCGCCGCCGTCGTCCGGCGCGGTCAGGCCGGACCAGTCGACCCAGCTGACCGGGTTGTCCTGGCAGTAGGCATTGTTGTTGCCCTGCTGGGTGCGCCAGAGTTCGTCACCGGCCAGCAGCATCGGGGTGCCGGTGGCCAGCAGCATCGTCGCGACGATGTTCCGGGCCTGCCGGGCTCTGATCTCGGCGATGCCCGGATCCTCGGTCGGTCCCTCGACTCCGTAGTTGGCCGACCGGTTGTTGTCCGTGCCGTCGCGGTTCTTCTCGCCGTTGGCCTCGTTGTGCTTGTTGGCGTACGTGACGACGTCGCGCAGGGTGAAGCCGTCGTGGGCGGTCACGAAATTGACCGAGGCCCAGGGTCCGCGGGTCCCGCCGAACAGGTCCTCCGAGCCGGACAGGCGGTATCCGAGTTCCCGGACCCCGCCGACACCCCGCCAGAAGTCCCGCACACAGTCGCGGAAGCGGTCGTTCCATTCGGCCCACTGGGCCCCGAACCGGCCGACGGCGTATCCCTCGCCGGTGGCGTCCCAGGGTTCGGCGATCAGCTTGCAGCGGGACAGGACCGGGTCGGCCGCGATGGCGGTGAGCAGCGCCGAGCCGGCGTCGAAAGCGCCGCCGCCCGGTCGTCCCAGGACCGAGGCCAGGTCGAACCGGAACCCGTCGACGCCCAGGGTGGTGGCCCAGTGCCGCAGTGAGTCGGTCACCATCCGCACGACGGTGAGGGAGCGCGGATCGAGGGTCAGGCCGGTCCCGGTGAGGTCGTGGCCCGGCTCGAGGTAGTAGGTGTCCGGGGCCAGCCCGCGCCAGGACAGCTCCACCGGCAGATCCGGCCCGCCCTCGCAGGTGTGGTTGTAGACGACGTCGAGGATGACCTCGATCCCGGCGTCGTGCATGGTGTCCACCAGATGGACGAACTCGGCCAGCTCCTGGCCGGGCGCGGACGAATACCCCGGGTGCACGGCGAAGAACGACAGGGTCGAATATCCCCAGTAGTTCTTCCGCCCGGTGGCGTACAGGCCGGGCTCGGCGGTATGGGCGTGAACGGGCAGCAACTGCAGCGTGGTGACGTTGAGACGACGGAGGTGGTCGACCATCACGGGGTGGGCCAGGCCGGCGTAGGTGCCGCGGAGGGCGGGCGGGATCCCCGGGTGCAGGCGGGTCAGGCCGGCCACGTGCGCCTCGTAGACCACCGTGTGCTCCCACGGAATGCGTGGCCGGCCGGGCCGTGCCCGGACCGGGTCGACGACGATGCCCAGCGGCACCTTGCCCAGGGTGTCGACCCCTGCGGCGGATGCGGCCATCAGGTCGTAGTCGGTGGAATCGATCCGCAGGGCATACGGGTCGAGCAGGATCTTGCTGTGGTCCCGGCCGTGCACCCGGTACCCGTACCGTTGCCCGGACCGTACGCCCGGCAGGAAGGTGTGCCAGATCCCGTACCGCCGGTCCTGCATGGCGATCGACCGCTCGTCGCCCAGTGCGTCGACCAGGCACAGATCCACCGACTCGGCCCCGTCGGCGACCACGGCGAAGTTGGTGCCCCGGTCGGTGAGAGTCGCCCCCAGCGGGAACGGCTCACCCGGGAACGGACTCGATCCGGCCGGGACCGGAGCCGGCGCGCGGGTCGGTACCGGGTGGACAGGAGCGGGTTGGGTGACGGACGACATGCGGTGATTCTCCCGGTTCGGCCAGTCAGGTGATGACAGGGGTGGGGCGCGGCGTGGAACGCCGCACACCGGAACCACTTCCTGGTAGGACACAATGGCCCGCGTGACGATGACGATCCGGCCCGGCGCCGATTCCGTCCTGCACTTGTGGGACATCACGGTCCGCCGCGGCAAGACCCTCCTGCTCGACAGCCTCAGCTGGAATGTGAACGCCGACCATCGGTGGGTGATCCTCGGGCCCAACGGCGCCGGGAAGACCACCCTGCTGCAGATCGCGGCCGCCCAGATGCACCCGACGTCTGGTCGGGCGCACGTGCTGGGTGAACGGCTCGGCGCGGTCGACATGATGGCGCTGCGGTCCCGGATCGGTCTGTCCTCCGCCGCGCTGGCCGCGCGGGTCCCGGCGGAGGAGACGGTGATCGACGTCGTCGTGTCGGCCGGGTACGGCGTACTCGGCCGGTGGCGGGAACGGTACGACGAGATGGATTTCGACCGGGCCCGCGAACTGCTGGAGGCCATGGGCATCTCGCGGCTGGCGGACCGGCTGTACGGGACGCTGTCCGAGGGCGAGCGGAAACGGGCCCTGGCCGCCCGGGCCCTGATGACCGACCCGGAACTGCTGCTGCTCGACGAACCGGCCGCCGGGCTCGACCTCGGCGGGCGGGAGGACCTGCTGGCCCGGCTGTCCCGGCTGGCTCTGGACCGGGCGGCCCCGGCGACCGTGCTGGTCACCCACCACGTCGAGGAGATTCCGCTGGCGTTCAGCCACCTGCTGCTGTTGCGCGAGGGCCGGGTGGTCGCCGCCGGACCGATCGAGGAGACCCTGACCGCCTCGGCGCTGTCCGAGACGTTCGGCATGCCCCTGTTGCTGGACCGGCGGGACGGCCGGTTCTTCGCCCACGCCAACTAGAGATCACCTCACCCATCCATCCCGCGCGGAGGTCGTTGTGCCGGAAACCGAATTCGTCAGGCTCGAGGTCGACGGCGCCGTCGGGGTGATCCGGCTCGACCGGCCGCCGGTCAACGCCATCAACTCCCAGGTGCACGCCGACCTGCTGGCGGTGGCCCGGGAGGCGGCCGGGCGCACCGATATCCGGGCCGTCGTGGTCTACGGCGGCGAGCGGGCCTTCGCGGCCGGCGCCGACATCAAGGAGATGGCCGAGCAGACACCGGAGACCATCGCCGGATTCGGGGCGACCCTGACCGCCGCCGTCGACGCCGTCGCCCGGTTGCCCAAACCGGTGATCGCGGCGGTCACGGGATACGCGCTCGGCGGGGGATGTGAACTCGCCCTGGCCGCGGACTTCCGGGTGGTGGCCGACGACGCCCGCATCGGCCTGCCCGAGATCACCCTCGGCGTGTACCCGGGGGCCGGCGGCACCCAGCGGCTGCCCCGGCTGATCGGCGTGTCCCTGGCCAAGGAACTGATCTTCACCGGCCGGTCGGTGACCGGGTCAGAGGCGGCCGAGATCGGCCTGGCCAACGCGTCGGTGCCGGCCGGGGAGGTCTTCGACACCGCGATGAAGATGGCCCGCCGGCTGGCCGCGGGGGCGACCCTGGCCATCGCGGCGGCCAAACGGGCCATCGACGACGGCATGGACACCGACCTGGCCGGCGGGCTGGAGATCGAGAGCGCCGGATTCGCGGCACTGTTCGCCACCGCCGATCAGAAGGCCGGCATGCGGTCGTTCCTCCAGGACGGGCCGGGCAAGGCCACCTTCACCGGAGCGTGAGTGCCGGCTACCGGTTCAGCCGGTCCGATCTGGACTACCTGACCAGTGCGGCCGGGGCGGATGCCCTGGCCGGGGCGGCGGACCGGCCACTGACCGAGGCCAGCCTGCTGACCGACCTCACCGCGCTGCGCCGCCTGGTCGGCGGCGCGGCCGCCGCCGTGGCCGAGACCGTGCGCCTGCGGCGACGGGCGGCGGACAAGCTCGGCCCCGGGGCCTCGCGTTGGCTGTTCACCGACGAAGCGCTGCAACAGGCCACCCCACTTCCGGTCGCCCAGCACCGCGCGCGGCGGCTGCGCGGCTTCCCGGTGCACGATCTGACCTGTTCGATCGGCTCCGACCTGGCCGCGCTGATCCCCGGCTGTGCACCGGCCATCGGCTCCGACCTCGACCCGATCCGGGTGCGGATGGCGGCCCACAACCTGACCGTGTCCGGACTCGGGTCGCCGGTGCTGGTGGCCGACGCGCTGGCCAGGGTCGACCGCGGCCTGCTCCCGTACGCCGACCCGGCCCGCCGGGAGGCCGGAGGACGTCGGATCACCTCGGTGGACACGATGCCGTCGGTGGCCGACCTCGACCGTGTGCACGCGGCCCGGCCGCCGGTGCTGCGGCTGCCGCCGGGGATCGACTACGAAACCCTGGCCCGGCCCGGGGAGGTGGAGGTCGTCTCCCTCGACGGCGGCGCCCGGGAGGCCGTCCTCTGGCCGTCCGAACTGGCCCTGGTGGCCCGACGGGCCACGATGCTGACCTCGGACGGGGGGCACGTCCAGGTGACGAGCGACGACCCGGACGACATCCCGGCCGGGCCGGCTCCGGACGCGCTGGTCGGCTCCTGGATCGTCGATCCGGACGCGGCCGTGGTCCGGGCGCACCTGGTCCGGCACTACGCGGCCCGGCACGGCCTGACCCAGCTCGATCCGCACCTGGCGTACCTGTCCGGACCAGCCGTTCCGGCCGGCGTCCGGGGATTCCAGGTACTGGACGCCGCCCCCTACACGGTGGCCACGGTCGGCGGATGGATCCGCCGGGACGGGACCGGGACCCTGGAGATCAAGCAGCGGGGCACCCCGGTCATCCCCGACGAACTGCGCAAACGCCTCCGGCCGACGATGACGAGGGCCACCACGGTGGCCCACACCCTGGTGATCGCGCGGATCGGGGACCGGGCGTGGGCGTTCTGGTGCCGCGCACGGGTCGGGACTGCCCCGGTCGGCCCCGTAGGCTGATCGCTCGTGACCTTCGAACTCCTCCCCGCAGTTGACGTTGCCGACGGGCAGGCCGTGCGCCTGGTCCAGGGCCGCGCCGGTACCGAGACCACGTACGGCGCGCCGTTGGACGCCGCGCTGGCCTGGCAGGCCGACGGTGCGCAATGGATCCACCTGGTCGATCTGGACGCCGCCTTCGGGCGCGGCAGCAACGCCGCCCTGCTGGCCGAGGTGGTCGGCATCCTGGACGTCAAGGTCGAGCTCTCCGGTGGCATCCGGGACGACGCGTCCCTGGAGGCCGCGCTGGCCACCGGATGCACCCGGGTGAACATCGGCACCGCCGCGCTGGAGAACCCGGACTGGTGCGCCTCGGCCATCGCCCGCTACGGCGACCAGGTGGCGGTGGGGCTCGACGTCCGCGGCTCGACGCTGGCCGCGCGGGGCTGGACCCAGGACGGCGGCGATCTCTGGGAGGTGCTGGCCCGGCTGGACCAGCAGGGCTGCTCGCGCTACGTCGTCACCGACGTCACCAAGGACGGCACCCTCCGCGGGCCGAACATCGAACTGCTGCAGCAGGTCTGCTCGGTCACCAAGGCCCCGGTGGTGGCCAGCGGCGGCGTGTCCTCGCTGGCCGACCTGGTGGCCCTGGCCGCGCTGGCCCCGATCGGGGTCGAGGGCAGCATCGTCGGCAAGGCGCTCTACGCGGGGGCCTTCACCCTGCCCGAGGCGCTCGCCGCCGTCGCCTGAGCTCCGCGGCTACGCTGGCGGAGCGGCGGGTGAGCCTCGCCGCGAGGACGAGGCAGGAGCGGCGATGAACGCGGGCGCGAAGGGCCAGGAATCACGATGAGTGTTGCCATCCGGGTGATCCCGTGTCTGGACGTGTCCGAGGGACGCGTCGTCAAGGGGGTCAACTTCGTCGACCTGATCGACGCCGGGGACCCGGTCGAGATGGCCCGGCTCTACGACGCCGAGGGGGCCGACGAGCTGACCTTCCTGGACATCACCGCCACCAGTGACAACCGCGACACCGCCTACGACATGATCCGGCGGACCGCCGAGCAGGTGTTCATCCCGCTGACCGTCGGGGGTGGGGTACGGACCACGGCCGACATCAACGCGTTGCTGCGGGCCGGGGCCGACAAGGTGTCGATCAACTCTGCGGCGGTGGCCCGCCCGGAGTTCCTGTCCGAGGCGGCGGCCCGCTTCGGGTCGCAGTGCGTGGTCATCGCCATCGACGCGCGACGTACCGCCGACCCCGGGTGCGCCAGCGGTTTCGAGGTCACCACCCACGGCGGCCGCAAGGGGACCGGTATCGACGCCCTGGACTGGGCGCGCCGGGCCGAGGAGGCCGGGGCCGGGGAGATCCTGCTCACCTCGATGGACGCCGACGGCACCAAGGCCGGGTTCGATCTGGCCATGCTGGCCGCCATCCGGGCCGCCGTCTCGGTGCCCCTGATCGCCTCCGGTGGAGCTGGGACGCTCGGTCACTTCCCGGAGGCGGTCGCAGCCGGGGCCGACGCCGTACTGGCCGCATCCGTGTTCCACTTCGGGACCTTCCGCATCGACCAGGTCAAGGCGGAACTGGCCGCCGCCGGCCTCCCGGTCCGGCGCATCAAGGTGGGGGCGTCATGACGGCCGAGCAGATCGCCGGACTGAAATACAACGAGGCCGGGCTGGTCTGCGCCGTGGCGCAGCAGTACGACAGCAAAGAGATCCTGATGGTGGCCTGGATGGATGCCGAGGCCGTCCGCCGGACGGTGGAGACCCGGCGGGCCACGTACTTCTCCCGGTCCCGGAACGAGTACTGGGTCAAGGGCGAGACGTCAGGGCACACCCAACGGGTGGTCGAGGTGCGGCACGACTGCGACGGGGACGCCCTGCTGGTCCTGGTCGATCAGACCGGCGCCGCCTGCCACACCGGAAGCCGCACCTGCTTCGACGACGGCCTGCTGGGCTGAGGTCAGCTCCGGCGGGCGGCCCTCACGGGGACACCCGGTAGTGGTAGCGATGGTGCTCGGTGAAGCCGAGCCGGTCGTACAGGGCCAGCGCGGCGGTGTTCTCCCGGTCGACCTGGAGGTACACGCTGTGCGCGCCGTTCGCCGCGGCCCAACGGTTCAGCTCGCCCATCAGGTGACGCCCGACGCCGGAACGCCGGCGCGCCCGGTCCACCGTGACCGCCGTGACGCCGAGCCAGCCGTCGGTGATCACACCCCGGGCCACCCCGGCCTGCCCACGCTCGTCCGTCACCGATGCGAACACCGGGCCGTCCGCCTCCACCAGCACGGCGACGGCGTTGGGCGGCAACGGCTTTCCGCGGTAGTGGTAGCCGTCGAGCCAGTCGGCGGTCGGTGTCGGCGAGAATTCGGCGGCGGGCAGGCCGGGCACCGGGGGACAGGCCGCCAGCAGGTCGGGGACGGCGGCGGTCATCACGGCCACGCTGGTGTACCCGCTCCATCCACGGTCCCGCAGTTGCCCGTCGAGGACGGCCAGCGGCGAACCCGGCTCGTCGTCGGGCAGCTGGAACCTGGCCGGCCGGTCCTGCTCGGCGTAGAACGACCGGACGACCCCCAGTGCCTGGTCGAGGTCGCACCCCGGAGATCCGATGGGCAGCACCGAGTTCGCCCGGTCGGTGAAGCCGCCGCCGGAGCGCAACAGCCATCCGCCCAGCCGCCGGACGGTGGTGCCCCGCCATCCGTGGGCGGCGATGGACTCGAGTTCGAGAACGGTGGGTGCGGGGCGCATTCCCCGAAGCCTAGGGCGGCCCGCCGATCGGGCATGGACCGGACCGTGTCGCCGCAGGCGGCAGAATGACCGGCATGGCACTTCCAGCGGCAACGCAAGAACGCCCGCCCTCGGCGGGCGCAACCGGCCGGGGCTCGGCTTCACTCGGCGACGTCTGGCCCACCCGGGAGCAGTTCCGGGCGCTCGCCGCGGACCGCCGGGTCATCCCGGTGACCCGGCGACTGCTGGCCGACTCGGTCACCCCGGTCGGCCTGTACGCCACGCTGGCCGCCGGCCGGGACGGCACGTTCCTGTTGGAATCGGCCGAGCACGGGAAGTCCTGGTCCCGCTGGTCCTTCGTCGGGGTACGGAGCGCCGCCGCCCTGACCGAACTGGACGGACAGGCGCACTGGCTCGGCACGCCGCCGGTCGGACTGCCGGACGACGGTGACCCGCTTCTCGCACTGGCCGAGACCTTGCGCCTGCTGCACACCGAGCCGCTGGCCGGGCTGCCGCCGTTGACCGGTGGGCTGGTCGGTTACCTCGGGTACGACATCGTGCGGAGGCTGGAACGCATCGGGACCGACGGCGGCGGACCGCCCGACGAGTTGAAGGTGCCGGAACTGGTGATGCTGCTGGCCACCGATCTGGCCGCGTTGGACCACCACGAGGGCGCGGTCACGCTGATCGCCAACGCCGTCAACTGGGACGCCACCGACGAACGGGTCGACGCGGCCTACGACGACGCGGTCGCCCGGCTGGACGCCATGACCACGGCGCTGGCCGCCCCCGCCGTCCTGCCGGCCGGGGTGTTCGAGCAGCCCGAGCCGGTGTTCACCCGTCGCACGGACGGCACCGACTACCAGCAGATGGTCGAGGTCGCCAAGGAGCACATCCGCGCCGGCGACGCGTTCCAGATCGTCCTGTCGCAGCGGTTCGACGTACCGACCGCGGCCGAGCCGCTGGAGATCTACCGGGTCCTTCGGGCCACGAATCCCTCGCCGTACATGTACCTGGTGCAGTTGCCGACCCCGAGTGGCCGGCCCCTGGCCGTGGTCGGTTCCTCGCCGGAGGCCCTGGTCACCGTCCGGGACGGTCACGTCACCATGCACCCGATCGCCGGGACCCGCCCCCGCGGGTCGACCGAGGAGGACGACGTCCTGCTGGCCAAGGACCTGCTGGCCGACCAGAAGGAACGCAGCGAACACGTCATGCTGGTCGACCTGGGCCGCAACGACCTCGGCCGGGTCTGCTCCCCGGGCACGGTCAACGTGGTCGACTTCTTCACCATCGAGCGGTACAGCCACGTCATGCACATCGTGTCGACGGTGACCGGCCTGCTGGCGCCCGGCCGCACCGCCTTCGACGCGCTGACCGCCTGCTTCCCGGCCGGGACGCTCTCCGGCGCGCCCAAACCGCGCGCGATGCAGATCATCGACGACCTGGAGCCGGCCCGCCGGGGCATCTACGGGGGAGTTGTCGGCTACCTCGACTTCGCCGGCGACGCCGACACCGCCATCACCATCCGTACCGCCGTGCTGATCGACGGCGTGGCCCACGTCCAGGCCGGGGCCGGGGTGGTGGCCGACTCGGTACCGGCCAACGAGGACGCGGAGTGCCAGAACAAGGCGGCCGCGGTCATCCGTGCCGTGGCCGCCGCCGGCACCCTGCGTCCGGCCGGGACGAACTGACATGACGTCACCCGATGCGCGGGCGGGCCGCCGACGGCCGGCTGTCCTGGGCCTCCTGGTCATCCTCGGGGCCGCGGCCGCAGCCTCGGCGTCCGGCCTGACCTGGTGGACCCAGACCCACGTCGATGCCCTGGCCGGCGCCCTGACCACCAAGGCGACCGGCTCGCGTACCGATTCGCTGCTGCTGCCGGTCGCGCTCATGGCTCTGGCCGGGCTGGGCGCCGCGCTGGCCACCACCGGGATGCTGCGCCGGGGCGTCGGTGCTCTCCTGCTGCTGGGCGGCCTGTGGTCGGCGGCGGCGTCGGTGGCCGGCCTGGTCTCCGCCCCGGCCGTGCTGACCACCGACCTGACCCGGCCGGCCGAATCGTCAGGCGCTCCGCAGGTGCATGTCATCGGTCCGCTGCTGGGTGTTCTCGGCGGTGGGCTGATCGCCACGGCCGGAGTGCTGGTCGTCCTCGGGTACGGGAGCCGCAAGGGACTCGGCGCCCGGTACGAGGCGCCGACCAGACGCCGGACCGGCGCACCGTCCGTGGCCGAGCTCGATCCGGCGTCCGACCCGAACGTCGCGGTGAGCTGGTGGAAAGCGCTGGACGCGGGTCTGGACCCCACCGGATCGGGCCGGCGGGCGGACACCGGCGACCCGACCGCCGAGCCCGACCCGACCGAGGACGGCGATCCGACCCGTTCGCGTCCGCCCGCTCGACCGGGGGTGTCGGACGACATCACCCGGGGCGGCTAACATAGGTGCGACGGATCACTGATCCGTCGGGACAAACCGCCCGCGCTCCGACTCCTCGGCGGCGTGGAGGGTCCGCAGGATCGAAGGTGGTCCGGTTCACCCGGATTCCTCGGCCGCAGGCCCCTGATTGTCACAAGGAGACGAGCCGGTGAGCGTGCTGGACGCGATTCTCGAAGGTGTGCGGGAGGATCTCGCGGCTCGGGAAATCGCCGTCCCGCTGGCCCAGGTCAAGGCGGCCGCCGCGGCCGCACCCGCTCCGTTGCCCGCGCTGGCCATCCTGCGGGAACCCGGGGTCGGGGTGATCGCGGAGGTCAAACGGTCCAGCCCGTCCAAGGGACGGCTGGCCAGCATCGCCGATCCGGCGGCCCTGGCCGTCGCGTACGCCGCCGGAGGGGCCAGAGCCATCTCCGTGCTGACCGAAGGGCGCCGCTTCGGGGGCTCCCTGGCCGACCTGGACTCGGTCCGGGCCGCGGTCGACATCCCGGTGCTGCGCAAGGATTTCATCGTCTCGCCCTATCAGGTGCACGAGGCCAGGGCGCACGGCGCCGACATCGTGCTGCTGATCGTGGCCGCGCTGCCCCAGCCGGTGCTCCACGGCCTGCTGGAACGGGTCGAGTCCCTCGGGATGACGGCCCTGGTCGAGGTGCACACCGAGGACGAGGCCGACCGGGCGCTCAACGCCGGAGCCCGGGTCATCGGCGTCAATGCCCGCGATCTGACCACCCTGCACGTGGACCGTGACGTGTTCGCGCGCATCGCGCCCGGGCTGCCGTCGGACGTCATCACGATCGCCGAATCCGGTGTCCGCGGCACCGCCGATCTGTTGGCCTACGCCGGCGCCGGCGCCCATGCCGTCCTGGTCGGGGAAGGCCTGGTGACCAGCGGCGACCCGCGCGCCGCAGTGGCCGATCTGGTCACCGCGGGTTCCCACCCGTCCTGCCCGCGGCCGTCCCGCTGACCGGTTCGCACGGCGCCGGACCGGTCACCGGTCACGAAGGCGCTCCGCGGTGCGGCAGTATGTCGAGTGGCCGAGGAGTGGTCGGCCGCAGCGATGACCGACCGAGTTTGGAGCCGATTCGTCCGTGACCGTCAACGGTGATTCACCAGTTCAGACGCCGTCCAGCAGCGTCCGCCCGCCCCGGCCCGACGGGCTGCCCCGGCCGTCCGATGGGATCGGCGGCACCAGCCACGACCCCGACGAGCGGGGCTACTACGGCACCATGGGTGGTCGCTGGTTGCCCGAGGCCCTGGTCGGCGCGCTCGACGAGGTGTGGGACTCCTACAGCAAGGCCCGCCTCGACCCGGACTTCCTGGCCGAACTCGACCGGCTGGCCCAGGACTACGCCGGGCGGCCCAGTCCGGTCACCGACGCCGAGCGACTGACCGCCTACGTCGGCGGTGCCCGCATCCTGCTCAAGCGGGAGGATCTGAACCACACCGGCAGCCACAAGATCAACAACGTGCTCGGCCAGGCGCTGCTGACCAAACGCATGGGCAAGACGAGGGTGATCGCCGAGACCGGCGCCGGCCAGCACGGCGTGGCCACGGCCACCGCCGCTGCGCTGCTCGGGTTGCAGTGCACGATCTACATGGGTCGGGTGGACACCGAGCGGCAGGCCCTCAACGTGGCCCGGATGCGCCTGCTCGGCGCGGAGGTGATCTCGGTCGATTCCGGCTCGGCCACTCTGAAGGACGCCATCAACGAGGCGTTCCGCGACTGGGTGACGAACGTGGAGACGACCTACTACCTGTTCGGCACCGTGGGCGGACCGCACCCGTTCCCGCTGATCGTCCGGGACTTCCAGCGGATCATCGGGCTGGAGGCCCGCCAGCAGGTGCTGAACCTGACCGGACGGCTACCGGACGCGGTCGTCGCCTGTGTCGGTGGGGGCTCCAACGCAATCGGCGCGTTCCATGCCTTCCTCGACGACGCCGACGTCCGGCTGGTCGGGATGGAGGCCGGCGGCGACGGTATCGAGACCGGCCGGCACGCCTCGACCATCAGCGGCGGCAGCGTCGGCGTGCTGCACGGCGCGCGGTCGTTCCTGCTGCAGGACGAGGACGGCCAGATCATCGAGTCGCACTCGATCTCGGCCGGCCTCGACTACCCCGGCGTCGGCCCGGAGCACGCCCACCTGGCCGAGATCGGCCGGGCCGAGTTCCGGTCCATCACCGACACCCAGGCCATGGACGCGTTCGCTCTGCTGAGCCGGACCGAAGGGATCATCCCGGCCATCGAGTCGGCCCACGCCGTGGCCGGCGCACTGGACCTGGCCCGCGAGATCGGGCCCGGCGGCATCGTGCTGATCAACGTGTCCGGCCGCGGGGACAAGGACATGGAGACGGCCATGGAGTGGTTCGGCCTCGGCTCGGCCGAGACGGCCACGCCGGCGCACGCCATCGCCGACGTCGAACTGATCAACGCCCCGACCGCCCCGTCCGACCCGAAAGCAGCGCAGTGATGTCCGGACTGCAGGAAATCTTCGCCGCCACCCGCGCGGAAGGGCGTGCCGCCCTGATCGGCTACCTCCCGGCCGGTTTCCCGACGGTCGACGCGTCGGCCGACACACTGATCGCGATGATCGCCGGTGGCTGCGACCTGGTCGAGGTCGGCGTGCCGTTCTCCGACCCGGTACTCGACGGCCCGGTCATCCAGGCGGCCGCGGAAACCGCGCGTGCCAACGGCTTCCGCCTCCGCGACACCTTCACCGTTGTTCGCCGGATCACCGAGGCGGGTGGACGGGCGGTGGTCATGTCGTACTTCAATCCGATCCTGGCCTACGGGGTCGACAACTTCGCCCGCGACCTGGCCGCCGCCGGCGGCCTCGGGGTCATCACGCCGGACCTGATCGTCGACGAGGCCGGCCCCTGGCTGGCCGCGACGTCCGCGCACGGTATCGACCCGATCTTCCTGGTCGCGCCGTCGTCCTCGGCCGAACGGATCAGCGTCACCGCCGCGGCCACCCGCGGCTTCCTCTACGCCGCCTCCACCATGGGCGTCACCGGGGCCCGTGACCAGGTGTCGTCCTCGGCGCCGGATCTGGTCGCCCGGTGCCGCGCGCTGACCGATCTGCCCATCGGCGTCGGGCTCGGAGTCCGGACCGGCGCGCAGGCCGCGCAGATCGCCGGGTTCGCCGATGCCGTGATCGTCGGATCGGCGTTCACCTCGGCCGCCGAGCAAGGCCCGGCCGCGGTCGCGGCCCTGGCCGCCGACCTGGCCGAGGGCGTGCGCTCGGCCCGTCGGACCACCGCGACGGCCGGCGCATGAACGGCCTCCTGACCCAGGGGGTCACCTACCTGGCCGACATCCCGTCGCCGCCGCGCGGGGTGCTCCACCTCGGGCCGCTGCCGCTGCGGGCCTACGCCTTCTGCATCATCATCGGCATCGTGGTCGGTGTGCTGTGGGGCAACCGGCGGTTCGTGGCCCGGGGCGGTCGGCCGGGACGCGTGACCGACATCGCGGTGTTCGCCGTGCCGTTCGGCCTGATCGGCGGCCGGCTCTACCACGTCATCACCGACAACGAGCTGTACTTCCGCCCGGGCAAGAACCCGTGGCGGGCCTTCGCGATCTGGGACGGTGGTCTCGGCATCTGGGGGGCCATCGCGCTGGGCGGGTTCGGGGCCTGGCTGGGGTGCCGGTACTACAAGGTGCCGCTGTCGGCCTTCGCCGACTCGGTCGCCCCCGGTGTGATCGTGGCCCAGGCCATCGGCCGCCTGGGCAACTACTTCAACCAGGAGCTGTTCGGCGCCAAGACTTCTCTGCCCTGGGGTCTGGACGTCTACCTGCGGACGCCGGGCGGTGTGGCCGGCACTCTCGCCCAGTGCCCGGCCGTGCCGGAATTCCCGACGGACTACATCAAGGCCACCCCGACCGTGCTGTGCGGGACCTACCAGCCGACCTTCCTCTACGAACTGCTGTGGAACCTGCTGATCGCGGCCGTGCTGGTCTGGGCCGACCGGAAGTTCCGGCTCGGCCGCGGGCAGGTGTTCTGGCTCTACGTCGCCGGCTACACCCTCGGCCGCGGCTGGATCGAAATGCTCCGCATCGACACGGCGAACCATTTCCTGGGCCTGCGGATCAACGTGTTCACCTCGATCATCATGTTCGTGGTAGCCGTGGTCGTCCTGTTCGTGCGCCGCCACGTCGGGCGCGAGGATCCGGCGCTGCTCCAGGGCCGGCCACCGAAGGTGGAACCTGACCGATCGGGGACCGGCGGCGAGGCGGACTCCGACCTGGCGGCCCGGCCCCGGGACGACGGCGAACCGAGCGACGAACCGCGTGTCAAGACCACCGTTTCGGAGCAATCGACGCCCGAAACGGGCGCCGCCGGGGAAATACCGGCCGGTAGCACCGCTGATCAGCGTCCTGACGCGGAATAGTTGCGTCGAGCGGCCAGGATCACCTGTGGGAAAGCCCAGCGGTGATGTTTGTTTTGCGCGAGTCCTGTAATCTGCCGTTAACTAGGCCACCGTCGTCCTGGTGACCCAGAGCCGGTTCGTTTCGGCCGACGCGGCGGCCACCATCGTCGCTGGGTCCCGGTTGGCACGTCGGCGGTGATCCCACTGATGTCGCCCTGCCCTACTCCAGGCGTTCCCGGTGGGCGGTAGCACCGCGCTCCACCTCGCACTGCCGAGAAACTCACATCACCACTTGCTGCCCTTCGCCCCTCCTGACGGAGCGGAAGAAGCGGCAGCGTCGACGACGGGAGGCTTGCCGTGAAGTACTCGGCAATTCCGGGTCCCCAGGGCCTGTACGACCCAGCATTCGAACGCGACTCGTGCGGCGTGGCCGCCGTCGCCGACATCAAGGGCCGTCGCAGCAACAAGATCGTGGCCGATGGAATCACCGCCCTGATCAACCTGGAGCACCGCGGCGCCGCCGGCGCCGACCCGGCCGTCGGTGACGGGGCCGGGATCCTGTTCCAGGTGCCGGAGGGTTTCCTGCGTGCCGTCGTCGATTTCGATCTGCCCGTCGTCACCGGGGCCAACTCGCCCGACGGGTGCGCGTTCGCGGTCGGCACGGCGTTCCTGCCGCAGGACGACTCGGAGCGAGCACGGGCCAAGGAACTGATCAGCCGGATCGCCGACGAGGAGAACCTCGAGGTGATCGGCTGGCGTGAGGTCCCCACCGACCCGATCGGCTCCGGCGTCGGGAAGATGGCGCTCGACGTCATGCCGGTGTTCGAGCAGCTGTTCCTGGCCGGCCCGAAGGACCAGGCCGGCCACCGACCGTTCGGCGTCAAGCTGGACCGCCTGGTCTACCCGCTGCGCAAGCGCGTGGAACGGGAGACCGCCGAGCAGGGCATCGACGTGTACTTCCCGTCGCTGTCCAGCCGCACCCTGGTCTACAAGGGCATGCTGACCACCCAGCAACTGCCCGACTTCTACGACGACATCCGCGACCGGCGGGTGGAGAGCGCGATCGCCGTCGTGCACTCGCGCTTCTCCACCAACACCTTCCCGGCCTGGCCGCTGGCCCACCCGTTCCGGTTCATCGCGCACAACGGCGAGATCAACACGGTGCGCGGCAACCGGAACCGGATGCGGGCCCGTGAGTCACTGCTGGCCAGCGACCTGATCCCGGGAGATCTGAACCGGATCTTTCCGATCAACTCGGCCGAGGCGTCCGATTCGGCCTCCTTCGACGAGGTCCTGGAGCTGCTGCATCTGGGCGGTCGGTCCCTGCCGCACGCCGTGCTGATGATGATCCCGGAGGCCTGGGAGAACGGCCGCGAGACCATGGACCCGGCGGTCCGGGGCTTCGCCGAGTTCCACGCCTCCCTGATGGAACCGTGGGACGGCCCGGCTTGTGTCACCTTCACCGACGGGCGACTGCTCGGCGCGGTGCTGGACCGCAACGGGCTGCGTCCCGGACGGTGGTGGCTCACCAGCGACGACACCGTCGTGTTGGCCTCGGAGGCCGGGGTGCTGTCCATTCCGCCGGAGAAGATCGTGGAGCGGGGCCGGCTGCAGCCGGGCCGGATGTTCCTGGTCGACACGGTGGCCGGCCGCATCCTGGACGACACCGAGGTCAAGGCCGAACTGGCCGCGGAACATCCGTACTCCGAGTGGGTGCACGCCGGGCTGGTCCCGTTGGACGAGCTGCCCGCCCGCGAGCACGTGATCACCTCCCACGACGCCGTGCTGCGCCGTCAGCAGGTCTTCGGGTACTCCGAGGAGGACCTGCGGATGCTGCTGACCCCGATGGCGCGTACCGGGGCCGAGGCGATCGGGTCGATGGGGACCGACACTCCCGAAGCCGTCCTGTCGGCCCGGCCGCGGCTGCTGTTCGACTACTTCTCACAGTTGTTCGCGCAGGTCACCAACCCGCCCTTGGACGCCATCCGCGAGCAGATCGTCACCAGCATGTCCAGCGTCATCGGGCCCGAGGCGAACCTGCTCGACCCGTCGCCGTCGTCGTGCCGGCAGATCTCCCTGCCGTTCCCGGTGATCGACAACGACGACCTGGCCAAGCTGATCGGGGTCAACTCCGACGGCGACATGCCGGGCTTCGCCGCCGCCGTCATCTCCGGCCTGTACGAGGTCGACGGCGGGGGAGCGGCCCTTGGCGCGGCCCTGGAGCGGTGCCGCCGGGAGGCCGACGCCGCCATCGAGGCCGGTGCGCGCATCCTGGTGCTGTCCGACCGGGACTGCGACGCCAAGCGCGCGCCCATCCCGTCGCTGCTGCTCACCTCGGCCGTCCACCAGCACCTGGTCCGGCAGAAGTCCCGCACCAAGGTCGCGCTGATCACCGAGACCGGCGACGCCCGCGAGGTCCACCACGTCGCCCTGCTGCTGGGGTACGGCGCCGGCGCGGTCAACCCGTACCTGGCGCTCGAGTCGGCCGAGGACCTGGCGGTCGCCGGTCTGCTGGGCGACGTCCGTCCCGCGGCCGCCGTCAAGAACACCATCTACGCCCTCGGCAAGGGCGTGCTCAAGGTGATGAGCAAGATGGGCATCTCCACCGTCGGTTCCTACCGGCAGGCCCAGGTGTTCGCGGCGTTCGGCATCGACGAGAGCGTGCTCGGCGAGTACTTCACCGGCACCACCTCCCGCACCGGCGGCAGCGACCTGGATGTCATCGCGGCCGACATCCTGGAGCGTCACTCCCTGGCCTTCGTGTCCAACACGGCGGTGCGCGAGCACCGCGGTCTGGAGATCGGCGGCCAGTACCAGTGGCGGCGCGAAGGGGAGATCCACCTGTTCAACCCGGAGACGGTCTACCTGCTGCAGCACGCGACGAAGACCAAGCAGGTGTCGGTGTTCCGCCGCTACACCGACACGGTCGACGAGCTGTCCCGCAAGGGTGGGACCCTCCGCGGCCTGTTCGGCCTGCGCACCGATGTACGGACGCCGATCCCGCTGACCGAGGTCGAGCCGGTGGAGGACATCGTCAAGCGGTTCGTCACCGGGGCGATGTCCTACGGTTCCATCTCGATCGAGGCGCACGAGACGCTGGCCATCGCGATGAACCGGCTCGGCGGACGCTCCAACACCGGCGAGGGCGGCGAGGACATCGAGCGGTTGCTCGACCCGCGGCGCCGATCGGCCATCAAACAGGTGGCGTCCGGACGGTTCGGCGTCACCAGTGCCTACCTGGTCAACTCGGACGAGATCCAGATCAAGATGGCCCAGGGGGCCAAGCCGGGTGAAGGCGGCCAGCTGCCCGGCAACAAGGTGTACCCGTGGATCGGCAAGACCCGGCACGCCACCACCGGCGTCGGGCTCATCTCGCCGCCGCCGCACCACGACATCTACTCGATCGAGGATCTCAAGCAGCTGATCCACGACCTGCGGAACGCGAACCCGCGGGCCAACGTGTCGGTCAAGCTGGTCGCCGAGCCGGGTGTGGGCACGGTCGCCGCCGGTGTGGTGAAGGCGCACGCCGATCTGGTCATCATCGCCGGGTACGACGGCGGCACCGGCGCCGCCCCGTTGACCTCGCTCAAGCACACCGGACAGCCCTGGGAACTCGGCCTGGCCGAAGCGCAGCAGACCTTGCGGCTCAACGGGTTGCGCGAACAGGTGCGACTGCAGGCCGACGGCGGCCTCAAGACCGGCCGGGACGTGGTCATCGCGGCTCTGCTGGGCGCCGAGGAGTTCGGGTTCGCCACCGCGCCGCTGGTGGTGGCCGGCTGCGTCATGATGCGAGTCTGCCACCTGGATACCTGCCCGGTGGGCATCGCCACCCAGAACCCGGTGCTGCGCGAGCGGTTCACCGGCACGCCGGAGTTCGTCGAGACGTTCTTCCTGTTCCTGGCCGAGCAGGTGCGCGAGTACCTGGCCGCCCTCGGATTCCGGTCGATCGACGAGGCCGTCGGCCACGCCGAGCTGCTGGACATCGCCCCGGCGGTCGACCACCACCGGGCCCGCGGCCTCGACCTCGCGCCGTTGCTGGCCGTGGCCGATGTCGACGCCGGGCACCGATGCACCAACCCGGCCAAGCACGACCTGAGTCAGACCCTGGACGCCCGTTTCATCGAATCGTGTGCGCAGACCCTGCACGACGGTTCGCCGGTGGAGCTGGAGTTCGACGTCCGCAACGTCGACCGCACGGTCGGAACGATGCTCGGCTCCGAGGTCACCCGCCGCTTCGGTCCGGAGGCGCTGCCGCAGGACACCATCCGGATCGCGCTGACCGGAACCGCCGGTCAGTCGCTGGGCGCGTTCCTGCCCCGGGGCATCACGTTGACCCTGACCGGGGACGCCAACGACTACGTGGCCAAGGGGCTGTCCGGCGGTCGGATCGTCGTCCGGCCGGCGGAGAACTCGCCGGCCCAGGCGCCCGGGGCGAAGACCCAGGTGATCGCCGGCAACACCATCGGCTACGGCGCCACCTCGGGCGAGCTGTACCTGCGGGGCCGGGTCGGCGAGCGTTTCGCCGTCCGCAACTCGGGGGCCCTGATGGTCACCGAAGGCACCGGCGACCACGCCTTGGAGTACATGACCGGCGGGCGGGTGGTCATCCTCGGCCGTACCGGCCGGAACGCCGCGGCCGGGATGAGCGGTGGCATCGCCTACCTGCTCGACGCCGATCACGCCCGGATCAACAAGGAGCTGGTGGACGTCGAACCGCTGGAGCTGGACGAATTCGTCTGGCTCGGCGAGGTCATCGCCGACCATGTGCGGTACACCGGCTCGCCCATCGGCCGGCGACTGCTGGACTCCTGGGAGACCGAGTCGGCCCGTTTCTCGCGGGTGATGCCGCGGGACTACAAGCGGGTGCTCGAACTGCAGGCCAAGGCCGAGGAAACCGGCGTCGACGCCGACGAACTGATCATGGAGGCGACCCGTGGCTGACCCCAGCGGCTTCTTGAAGTACGACCGCAAGACCCCGGCCCGGCGGCCGGTGCCGTTGCGGCTGCGCGACTGGAACGAGGTCTACGAACCGTTCAGCGAGGGCGAGACCAAGATCCAGGCCGCCCGCTGCATGGACTGCGGAATCCCGTTCTGCCACCAGGGTTGTCCGCTCGGCAACCTGATCCCGGAGTGGAACGAACTGGTCCGCACCGGCCGCTGGGACGATGCCTCCGACCGGTTGCACGCGACCAACAACTTCCCGGAGTTCACCGGACGGTTGTGTCCGGCGCCGTGCGAGGGATCCTGCGTGCTCGGCATCGGGGACGACCCGGTGTCGATCAAGGTGGTCGAGCAGCAGATCGCTGACCGGGCCATCGCCGGCGGCGGCCTGGCGCCCCGTCCGGCAGCGATCTTCACCGGCAAGAAGGTGGCGGTCATCGGCTCCGGGCCGGCCGGCCTGGCCGCGGCCCAGCAACTGGCCCGCGCCGGTCACGAGGTGACCGTGTTCGAGCGCGACGGGCGCATCGGCGGCCTGATGCGGTACGGCATCCCGGAGTTCAAGATGGACCGGGCTGTGCTGGATCGGCGGCTGGAGCAGATGAGCGCCGAGGGCGTCCGCTTCATCACGCACTGCGCCGTCGGCACCGACCTGTCGGTGAACGACCTGCGGCGCAACTTCAACGCCGTGGTCATCGCCACCGGCTCCACCGTCCCGCGGGAGCTGCAGGTGCAGGGCCGCGAGCTGGCCGGGGTCGAACTGGCCATGGACTACCTGGTGCAGGCCAACAAGGTGCTGGAAGGCACCGCGGGCACCGTCCCCGCCCTTGATGCGGCCGGAAAGCACGTCGTCATCATCGGCGGCGGCGACACCGGGGCCGACTGCTACGGCACCGCGCTCCGGCAGGGTGCCGCGTCGGTGACCCAGCTGGACATCCACGTCCAGCCCCCGGTCACCCGTCATCCGTCCACCCCGTGGCCGGTGTACCCGCTGCTGCTGCGCACCTCGGCCGCCCACGAAGAGGGTGGCCAGCGCGTGTTCGGGGTCAACTCGACGTCGTTCGAGTCCGTCGACGGGCGTGTCTCGGGCATTCACCTGGTCGAGGGCAAGCGGGTGGGTGGCGGCTTCATCCCGTCGGCCGGCACCGAGAAGCACATCGAGGCCGACCTGGTGCTGCTGGCGCTCGGGTTCGTCGGGCCGGAGCGCGAGGGTCTGCTCGACGAGCTGGGCATCGACATCTCCGGCCGGGGCACCGTCAACCGGGACGACGACTACATGACCAACATGCCCGGCGTCTTCGTGGCCGGCGACGCCGGTCGCGGGCAGTCACTGATCGTGTGGGCCATCGCCGAGGGTCGCAGCGCGGCCGCCGGCGTGGACGCCTACCTGTCCGGTGGCTCCTCCCTGCCCGACCCCCTCGAGCCCACCGCCGTCGCCCTGCGCTGACCGCCCCCACCCCGGCGTGGATCAACTTCGCAGGCCTGGACGAAAGTGAACACTTCCGTCACTCCAGTCCCAAACCGGCGAAGTTGATCCACGCCGACCGGTCCAGGCCGGGGGGAATCGGGTCGCCTGCGAACGGCATTCGGGCACAGGGGATGTCCGTACGGCGACAGGTTGCCGAACTCCCCGGGGTGCTGTGACCCCGATGACGGAATCGGTTCAGAAAACCGCTAGGCTGCAGCTATGGATCGTCGCGCAAAAATCGTCTGCACCCTTGGCCCCGCCACCTCTTCCGAGGAAGCAATCACCTCGTTGATCGAGGCCGGCATGAACGTCGCCCGGATGAACTTCAGTCACGGCGACTACGCCGACCACCAGGCCGTGCACGGTCACGTGCGGTCCGCTGCCCTCAAGCTGGGCCAGACCGTCGGCATCCTGGCCGACCTGCAGGGCCCGAAGATCCGGCTCGGCCGGTTCGCCGACGGCCCGCACAACTGGGAGACCGGCAGCCAGGTCACCATCACGGTCGACGACATCATCGGCACGGCGGACCGGGTGTCCACCACCTACAAGGGGCTGGCCAACGACGCCCGTCCGGGCGATCGTCTGCTGATCGACGACGGCAAGGTCGGACTGGTCGTCACCACGATCGACGGCAACGACGTCAACTGCACGGTCACCGAAGGCGGGCCGGTCTCCAACAACAAGGGGATCTCGCTGCCCGGGATGAACGTCTCCGTCCCGGCCATGTCCGAGAAGGACATCGCGGACCTGAAGTTCGCGCTGTCGCTGGGGGTCGACTTCATCGCCCTGTCGTTCGTCCGCTCGCCGGCCGACGTCGACCTGGTGCACGCCGTGATGGACGAGGTCGGCGCCACGCGCGTCCCGGTCATCGCCAAGCTGGAGAAGCCGGAAGGGGTGGCGAACCTCGAAGCCATCGTCCTGGCCTTCGACGGCATCATGGTCGCCCGTGGCGACCTGGGTGTGGAATTGCCGCTGGAGCAGGTCCCGCTGGTGCAGAAGCGCGCGGTGCAGATCGCCCGCGAGAACGCCAAGCCGGTCATCGTCGCCACCCAGATGCTCGACTCGATGATCGAGCACTCCCGTCCGACCAGGGCCGAGGCCTCCGACGTCGCCAACGCGGTGCTCGACGGCGCCGACGCGGTGATGCTCTCCGGCGAGACGTCGGTCGGCAAGTACCCGTTCATCACGGTGGCCACCATGGCTCGCATCATCGAAGCGGTCGAGGCCGAGACGACCAGCGTCCCGCCGCTGACCCACGTGCCGCGAACGAAGCGCGGAGTGCTCTCCTACGCCGCCCGCGACATCGGGGAGCGCCTCGAGGCGAAGGCCCTGGTGGCCTTCACCCAGTCCGGGGACACCATCCGCCGCCTGGCTCGGCTGCACACCCACCTGCCGCTGCTGGCGTTCACGCCGCTGGAGGCGACGCGCAACCAGCTGGCGCTGACCTGGGGGACCAAGACGTTCCACGTCGCCGCGGTCGACTCCACCGACCTCATGGTGGAGCTCGTCGACGAGGCCATGCTGCAGGTTCCGGGCTACCACGAGGGCGACACCGTGATCATCGTGGCCGGCTCGCCGCCCAACACCGCCGGTTCCACCAACCTGATCCGGGTGCACCGGTTGGGTTACAAGGACTGACCGTCCGAATCCTCGCGCGCGGCGGGCCCCCCAATCCCGGGGGCCCGCCGTTTGTGATTTCCGCCCGCGGCCGGCCGGGCGCCCCGCACCGTCCGGCGGACGGCCGACCCGGGGGCCGATACGGTGATCGGCGTGAATGACAACGACTCACCGCCCGCAGCGGAACGGTCCGAGGCCGAAGGCCGCGCCACCACCGCCGCTCTGATCCGGCTGCTCGACCTGGAACGCCTGGAGGACAATCTCTTTCGTGGCGTGTCGCCCGAGAACTCGACCATGCGGGTGTTCGGAGGACAGGTGGCGGCCCAGGCACTGACCGCGGCCGGACGTACGGTCCCACCGGATCGACGGGTGCATTCGCTGCACGCCTACTTCCTGCGGCCCGGCGATCCGCGCGTTCCCATCGTCTTCGACGTCGACCGCACCCGGGACGGGCAGTCGTTCACCACCCGCCGGGTGATCGCCATCCAGCACGGCAAACCGATCTTCACCCTGTCCAGTTCCTTCCAGCTCGACCAGCCGGGGGTGGACCACAGCGACCCGATGCCGGTCGTGCCGCGGCCGGAGACCCTTCCCACTTTCGCCGAGCGGATGCAGGCGGCGCCCCAGCCGGCGGGCCTGGGCCGGGTTCCGCGCCCCTTCGACGTCCGCTACGTCAACGATCCGCCGTGGGCGAGTGATGCCGAGCCCCGGTCCGAGGTCAGGAATCAGGTGTGGTTCCGCAGTTTCGGCGCCCTTCCGGACGATCAGCTCCTGCATGTGTGCATGCTGGCCTACCTGTCCGATCTGACCCTGCTCGATTCGATCCTGGCCACCCACGGGCTGGGCTGGTCGACCTCGAGGCTCTCCTTGGCCTCGCTCGATCACGCGATGTGGTTCCACCGCCCGATCCGGGTCGACGACTGGGTGCTCTACGACACGCATTCGCCCAGCGCCTCGGGATCTCGCGGGCTGGCGATGGGGCACTTCTTCGCGGCCGACGGCGCCATGCTGGCCACGGTGGTGCAAGAGGGACTGGTCCGGGTGGGGGTCGCGCCGGCATGACGCTGGTCGGCCTGGCGGTGGTACTGGCCGTCGGGCTGGTCGGCCCGCTGCTGGCCACGCCGGCCCGGCTCCGGCTACCGGTGGTGGTCGGTGAGATGGTGCTCGGCGTCGTCGTCGGGCGTACCGGGTTCGGCTGGGTCCATCCCGACGACCAGGTGCTGTCGTTCCTGGCCACGGTCGGTTTTGCCCTGGTCATGCTGGTGGCGGGCAGCCACGTGCCGGTCCGGAACGCGACCCTCCGCTCTCAGCTGGGCCGGGGGTTGCTGCTCGCCGCCCGGGTCGGGGTGTTGGCGGTTCCCATCGGACTGCTGATCTCCGGGGTGGCCGGGACCGGTCACGGGCTGTTGTACGCGGTGCTGCTGGCCTCGAGCTCGGCCGCGCTGGTGATGCCGGTGATCGACGGCGCCGCCCTGACCGGGAGCCGGGTGACGGCCACCGTGGTGCAGGTGGCGGCGGCCGACACGGTGTGCATCGTGGCCTTGCCGTTGGCCGAGAACCCGTCCAAGGCACTCGGCGCGGCGGCCGGGGCACTGGCCGTCATCGCGGCCGGCGCCGTGGTGGCCGGGGTGATGACCGTCATCGCCCGGACCGGGACCCTTCGTCGTCTGCAGCAGTTGTCCAAGCGCCGGCACTTCGGCCTCGAGCTCCGCTGGAACCTGATCATCCTGTTCTCGCTGGCCGGGCTGGCCCAGGCGGTCGGGGTGTCGGTGATGCTCGCCGGGTTCGTCTCCGGGATCGTGCTCGCCAGCCTGGGTGAGCCCAGAAGGCTCGCCAAACAACTGTTCTCGGTCAGTGACGGGTTCCTCGCCCCGGTGTTCTTCGTCTGGCTGGGCGCCTCGCTCGATCTGCGGGCGATCGGCGGCCACCCGAAGATGCTGCTGGTCGCCGGTCTGCTGGCCCTGGGAACGGCCGGCGTGCACGCCGCGGTCGTGCTGGCCGGTCAGCCCTTGCCGTTGGCCCTGTTGGCCGGAGCGCAGCTGGGGGTGCCGGTGGCGGCGGTGACGATCGGCACGAACACCGGTCGATTGGCGCCGGGGGAGGGCGGCGCGATCCTGGCGGCCGCGCTGGTGAGCATCGCGGTGACCAGTGTGGCCTCCGCGTTCGCGGCCCGGCCACCCCGAGGGCCGGGGCCGGCTTCACCCGCATCCGAGGGCTGAAGACCCGGCGTGTGGTCTCGGCGGTGGCTGCGACGGCCCGGACCGGCCGGCGCCCGGTGGTGGACGTGCCGCCACGTGGTTGACGCGTCGGCATGTCGTTGACGGGCCGGCCTGTCACAGTGCCCCCGGTCAGACTCGAACTGACACTGCACGGGATTTGAATCCGTTTCCTCTGCCAATTGGGATACGGGGGCAGGACCCGCGAGCGGGTCGGGGGAAGCTTACCTGCCCTCCGACCGTGGATTCGACTCGTCGTTTGCGACCCGTCAGGCGGAGTCGATCGTCACACCGGATGGGGCGGTTTCGCCTCCTGGCGGAGGCTGACCGTCACACAGGAGTTACATCGCCTCGGTAGGCTCCCTGCGCGGCCGAATTCGCGGCCCAGTCCGAGAACCGGGCACAAACGCAGGAGGTGGCTGATGACCAGTCCGCGTCGCGTTCTCATCGCCGAGGACGAGGCCCTGATCAGGCTGGACCTCGCCGAGATGTTGGCGGAGGAAGGGTTCGAGGTGGTCGGCGAAGCCGGCGACGGCGAGGAAGCCGTCGCGCTCGCGATCAAGCTGAAACCCGATCTGGTGATCCTGGACATCAAGATGCCGAAGAAGGACGGCATCGACGCTGCGGCGGAGATCGTCGCCGGGCAGATCGCCCCGGTGGTGATGCTGACCGCGTTCTCGCAGCGGGATCTGATCGAACGGGCCAGGGACGCCGGGGCCATGGCATACCTGGTGAAGCCGTTCTCGCCGGCCGATCTGCTGCCGGCCATCGAACTGGCGGTGGCGCGCTATGCCGAGATGGTGGCCCTGCGTGAAGAGGTCACCGATGTGACGGCGCGTCTGGAGACCCGGAAGTTGATCGACCGGGCGAAGGGCCTGCTGATGACGAACCAGAAGATGACGGAGCCGGAGGCGTTCCGCTGGATCCAGCGGACGGCGATGGATCGCCGCACGTCGATGCAGGCCGTCGCCCAGGCCGTACTCGACGGGCTGGGTGCGAAGGCCTGACGTCGATCGCCGTCGGGCCTGCTCCCAGTTGGGTGCAGGCCCTGCGGCGAAATCGCGGGCCCGGAGGCAAGGACGTGGCACGGCAGCCGGGCGCCCGCAAATGTTACGGCCGTGTGCTGGTTGGACGCGATTTGGTCACGATCGGTCTCGCGGTGGGCCGGACCGGTTCCACATAGCCGCGAAAGCGTTACCGTCCTCCCTTGCGGTGGCCCGGCTTGTGTGACACACATAGCTGATCCCCGTCCGCTATGTCCGTTAGAAAGTCCGATCTTCGATTCGAAGGTCGACAAACGAAGGAGAAACGTCAGTGCGGAGTAGTTCTCTGGCGAAAATCGCCGCAATCGGAGTGGTGGGTGCGATGGCTCTGGCCGCGTGCTCGAACTCCAGCACCGCGAGCTCGTCCTCATCGGCCGCCCCGGCCGCCAGCCCCGGTGCCCCGGCATCGAGCGCCGCCCCGGCCGCCAGTTCCGGGTCGGCCTCGGCCAGCTCGGCCCCGTCCAGCGCCGCCGCCGGCGGTGGGCTCGGCGGAGGCGGCACCACGATCAAGATCGCGTTCCAGGGACCGTTGTCCGGCGACAACCAGCAGCTCGGCATCAACGAGGTCAACGGCTTCCGCCTGGCCATCTCCGAGGCCAACGCCTCGGGCAAGCTCGGCTTCACCCTGGCCGGCATCGAGTCGGACGACCAGGGCGCCCCGGACAAGGCTCCCGCCGCGGCCGCGAAGATCCTGCAGGACAGCGCCGTCGTCGGCGTCATCGGGCCGAGCTTCTCCGGTGCCACCAAGGCGGTGGGCAAGACCTACGGTGACGCCGGTCTGGCCATGATCACCCCGTCGGCCACCAACCCGACGCTGAGCACGCTCGGCTTCACCACCTTCCACCGCATCGTCCCCTCGGACAACGTGGAGGGCACCCAGGGCGCCGACTGGTTGGCCACCAAGGGCATCAAGACGGTCTACGTCATCGACGATCTGTCCGATTACGGCAAGGGCGTCGCCGACGCCATGGAGAAGGAACTGACGGCCAAGGGCGTCAAGGTCACCCGCCAGGGTGTCGACGCCAAGACGACCGACTACACCGCCTCCGCTCAGGCCGTGCAGTCCTCGGGTGCCGGCGCCCTGTTCTACGGCGGTTACGACGCTCAGGCGGCGCTGTTCGCCAAGGCGCTCAAGGCGGCCGGTTACAAGGGTCTGACCGTCACCGGCAACGGTGGCAAGTCGTCGGTGTTCACCACCGGCGCCGGTGCGGCCGGTAACGGCTGGTACTTCACCTGTGGTTGCCTCGACGCCACCACGGCTCCGGCGGCCAAGGCCTTCACCGCGGCGTACACCAAGATGTTCAACACCCCGCCGTCGACCTACTCGCCGGAGGCGTACGACGCCACCAACGCCCTGATCGAAGCGATCAAGGCGGCCAAGGGCGCCGGTTCCATCACCAAGGCCAGCGTCGAGACCGCGGTCAACGCGTTGGACTACAAGGGCATCACCACCGAGGTCAAGTTCGAGAAGTCGGGTGAGGTCTCCGCCTCGGTGCAGACCGTCAACCTGTACCAGCAGAAGAACGGCGCGATCGTGCTCCTGGGCAACATCAAGGACCAGAAGTAATCGCCCAGCAGTGAATGCTCCGGCACGACAAAGCAAGTGATGAGAGGTGTCGTCGGTCTGCATCCGCGGACCGGCGGCACCTCTCGTGCATACTGCCGGACAACGCTCGGCCTGGTCCCGTCCTACTTCTCATCGGCCCCTGGAAGGTTGACCTCTCCCGATGACCGAATTCTTCAATTACCTGATTGCCGGCCTGACCCGTGGCTCGATGTACGCGCTGATCGCGCTCGGCTACACGTTGGTCTACGGCGTCCTCCAGCTGATCAACTTCGCGCACAGCGAGGTGTTCATGTCCGGAGCCTTCGGCAGCTACGCCATCGTGCACTGGATCGTCGGGAGCGGCGCTGACACACCCACCTGGGTCGTCGTCGTGGCCCTGGTCCTCGGCCTGGTGGCCGGTGCGGCCACCGGCGCCGCCGTCGCGTGGTCGCTCGAACGCGTGGCCTATCGGCCGCTTCGAAGACGGGGAGCTCCGAAACTCGCATTCCTGATCAGCGCCATCGGAATGTCCTTCTTCCTGTCGGCCTTGGCCGGCAAGCTGTTCGGCCGTCTGCAGAACAACTCGTTCCCGTCCTACTTCGACATCAACAAGCACGTCGTCGACGTCGGCCAGGTGCACATCGACCTGATCCAGGTCATCCTGATCGTGTCGGCCGTCATCATGATGATCTTTCTCGACCGTCTGGTGTCGGGTACGAAGCTCGGCCGCAGCATCCGCGGCGTGGCCGAGGACGCTCCGACGGCCGCTCTGATGGGGATCAACATCGACAAGACCATCTCGCGCACGTTCGTCATCGGTGGTGCTCTGGGCGGTGCCGCCGGGTTCCTGTTCGGCACCGCGTTCTCCCTGTCCAACACCATGGGCTTCCAACCAGGGATCAAGGCCTTCGCCGCGGCCGTGCTCGGCGGCATCGGAAACATCCGGGGGGCGATGATCGGTGGACTCCTGCTCGGCGTCATCGAGAACCTGATCCCGACCTTCCCCTGGTGGTCGAGCCCCTGGATCGGCATCAAATGGACCGATGCAGTGGCATTCGTGCTGCTCATCAGCGTTCTGGTGTTCCGGCCGACCGGTCTGCTGGGCGAGCGCCTTGGACGTGCGGCATGACGTCGATCAGCAAGAGCCCCGTGACGAAGAACGTCGGCGCGAAGAACCCGGTCGCCACCTTCTTCCAGAACCCGATCGTCACCCGGTTGCTGGCCTGTCTGGCCCTGGGAATCGTGCTGGCCGTCATCATCGGGCCGCAGGAGGGCAACTTCCAGGACATCGGCCTGGCCTTCCGGCAGGCCGTGTTCAGCCCCCGCGTGTTCGTCTTCCTGGCCATCGGCGTGCTGGTGTTCCTGGCCATCACGTTCTGGCCGTCGGTCGTGCCGTTCCTGGTGCGGCCCGGAGTCCGGCCGCTGCTGATCGGCGTGATCTCGCTGATCGCCGCGCACAGCCTGCTCAACTGGTACGACCAGCTCGGCAAGTTCGGGCCGCTGGCCGACGGAGTCAAGGCCAGCTCGCAGGTCAGCCCGATCACCCGGGCCTACTTCGGGTGGCTGTCCTGGACCCTGATCGTCGCCGTCCTGGTGGTGTGCGGGGTGGGGATCATCCTCGGGCTCCGCGTGCTGGGCTGGCTGACCGTGGCCATCGCGTTGTTCGGCATCTACGCGACCTACACCGCGCACGCCGACGTGCTCAAGGTCGGCAAGGCGGTCGATCACTCCCTCGGCAGCGGCGCGACCATCTTCGCCTACCTGGCGGTGGTCGCAGCTGCGGTGACGCTGGCGTTGTCGCAGTCGCAGATCGCCGACTCCAAGGCGTTCGCCGACACCGTGATGGGATTCCGGCCCGGCCTTCCGCTGGCCGGCGTCGGGGTCGTGGTCGGTGTGCTCGGCTTCGGCTCGGCCACCTGGTTCTCCCCGTTGGCCAAGAACGCAACGCTGACCGACACCTCGACGATGCTCACCGGCAAGGGGCTCGCCCCCATCGCCGGGGCCTACCTGTCCTGGCTGGGCTGGGCGTTGTTCGCCGTGACCGTTGTGCTGGCCGTCGCCGCGACCTACCTGCGCAGCCGCATGCTCGGGTGGATCACCGCCGGGGTCGGGCTGGTCGCGATGTTGGTCACCGTGTACGTGCTCTATCTGATCAGCTCGCTGGGCGCGACGCTCGGACTCGACTCCTCGACCGGCCCGTGGCAGAACCTCGGGGCCGGCGGCTGGATGGGAGCGGCCACGTTCCTGCTGCTGGCCGGGGCGGGGTACATCGTCGCGTCGGTCGGTACGGTCAGGTTGCCGTCGGTGGTCCGCCGCTCGAAGTCCTCCGACGCGATCGGCGGCGGTTTCCTGAAGTCCCCGGGTGGTGCCAAGACGCTGTTCGTGGTGGCCGCGGCGGCCGCCCTGTTCTACCCGCCGACGGCCAACGGTTTCTGGCAGAACGTGCTGGTCACCGAGATCGGGGTGTACGTGCTGCTCGCGGTCGGCCTGAACGTGGTCGTCGGCTGGGCCGGTCTGCTCGACCTCGGCTTCATCGGCTTCTACGCCATCGGTTCGTACACCACGGCGTATCTGGTCGGGTCCCTGCCGGTGAAGCCGCCGTCATGGCTGCACATGTCGCCGTTGCTGGCCATCCCGTTCGCGATCCTGCTCTGTGTGATAGCCGGCGTACTCCTGGGCGCACCGACCCTGCGGCTGCGAGGTGACTACCTGGCCATCGTCACGCTCGGATTCGGTGAGATCATCCGGATCTCCGCGGTCAACTCGGACGGCCTGACCAACTCCACCCGCGGGCCCTCACCGTCGGTGCCGCACCCGGTCATCAACCTCGGGTTCTTCAAGATCACGTGGGGTCAGAGCTACCTGCAGTACTGGTATCTGCTGCTGTTCCTCGTGGTCGTGGTCGTCGTGCTGTTCCGCCGGCTGGAGAACTCGCGGGTCGGCCGGTCCTGGGCGGCCATCCGCGAAGACGAGATCGCCGCCCAGGCCACCGGTATCAACACCACCCGGGTCAAGCTGATGGCCTTCGCCATCGGTGCGTCGACCTCGGGCCTGGCGGGTGTGTTCTTCGCCAGTCAGGTCGGTTACTTCAACCCGGACAACTTCGTGTTGAACAACTCGATCCTGGTGGTCGCCTATGTCGTCTTCGGTGGCATGGGTTCGCTGCCCGGAGCCATCGCCGGCGCCGCCGTGCTGACCTGGCTCCCGGAGTTCCTCAAGGATCAGGTGCCGGCCGAGGACCGCCAGATCTGGATCGGTCTCATCGTCCTGCTGATGATGATCTTCCGTCCGGGCGGTCTGATACCGGCCCGGCGCCGGCAGGCCGAACTCAAAGGCCTGCACGCGGACGAGAGTTCAGAGGTCACAGCCGTGCCCGAGGGCGAAGGTTTGGGAGCGAAGGCATGAGCGTCGCAACAGATACCAGGGATGTCATCTACGACATCGACTCGGTCACCCTCCGGTTCGGCGGCGTGACCAGCTTGAACAACGTCTCCATGAAGATGTACCGGGGCGAGATCCTGGCCGTCATCGGTCCCAACGGTGCCGGCAAGACCTCGCTGTTCAACTCGCTGACCGGCGTGTACACCCCCCAGGAGGGGAGCATCAACCTCGCCGCCCGGGTCGGTGACCACCCGGTCAGCGTGCTGGGCCAGAAGACGCACGTCGTCAACCGGCTCGGCGTCGCCCGGACGTTCCAGAACATTCGGCTGTTCCCGGCACTGACCGCTCTGGAGAACGTCAAGGTCGGCGTCGAGACGCGTCAGCGGTCCGGCCCGATCGCGTCGATGCTGGGCATGCCCTGGCAGCGACGGGAGGAGCGCGAGAGCTCCGAGCGGGCGTTCGAGTTGCTCCACGAGGTCGGCCTCACCTCGCGGGCCAACGAGCTGGCCGGGTCGTTGGCCTACGGTGAGCAGCGGCGGCTCGAGATCGCCCGGGCGTTGGGCACCAACCCCGGCGTGATCCTGCTCGACGAGCCGGCCGCCGGGACGAACCCGGCCGAGAAGCGGGATCTGGCCGCGCTGATCACGAAGATCAACCAGGACGACGGGGTGTCGGTCCTGCTGATCGAGCACGACATGAAGCTCGTCATGTCGATCGCCCACCGCCTGATCGTGCTCAACTTTGGCCAGAAGATCGCCGAGGGCACGCCGGAGCAGATCCAGAAGAACCCGGCCGTCATCGCCGCCTACCTGGGCAGCAGTGAAGAGGAGGCCGCCGACGAGCTCGCTCATGGCGACCTCCCGTCGGCCGGGCCCGCGTTGATCTCGTTCGACAAGAACGAACTCAGCGCCAACGACGTGACGGAGGGTCAGGCATGAGTCTGCTGGAGGTCGACGACATCGAGGTGCGCTACGGCGCGATCAAGGCGCTCAAGGGCGTCAGCTTCGAGGTCGAGGAGGGCGAGATCGTCGCGCTGCTGGGAGCCAACGGCGCCGGCAAGACGACCACCCAGAAGACCGTGTCGGGCATGCTCCGCCCGGCCCTGGGTCAGATCCGGTACGACGGCCAGCGCATCGACGGCATCCCGGCCCACGAGCTGATCCACCTCGGGATCTGTCACGTGCCGGAAGGCCGTCACGTGTTCCCGCTGATGACGGTGGCGGAGAACCTGGAGATGGGGGCCTTCCGGTTCAAGAAGCCGGACGAGAAGGTGCTCGAGCACGTGCTGGAGCTCTTCCCTCGCATGCAGGAGCGCTACAAGCAGCAGGCCGGGACGTTGTCCGGCGGCGAGCAGCAGATGCTCGCCATCGGGCGGGCCCTGATGGGCAAGCCCCGGTTGCTGCTCCTGGACGAGCCGTCGATGGGGCTGGCCCCGCTGATCGTCAAACAGATCTTCGACATCATCAAGGAGATCAACGGCGAAGGCGTCACGGTGCTGCTGGTCGAGCAGAACGCCACCCAGGCCCTCGGCCTGGCCAACCGCGGCTACGTGCTGGAGACCGGCGAGATCGTGCTGACCGGTACCGGCCAGGACCTGCTGGCCGACGACCGGGTACGGGCGGCCTACCTCGGCGAGGAGATCGCCTCCTAGGTCGGTTCATCCTCAGGCTGCTGCCCCGCTCCGTCCCCGGTGCGGGGCAGCAGCCGTTCCGGGCTCAGGTCGGCTTCACGGTCTGACGGATGATGCAGGTCAGGCGGGCCGTGCACACCCGCTGCCGGTCCTCGTTGCTGACCACGATCTCGAACGACGCGACGGTCCGGCCGACCTGCAACGGGGTCGAGACGCCGTACACGTAGCCGTCCCGCGCGGCGCGGTGGTGCGAACAGCTCAGCTCGATCCCGACCGCGGTGCCGGTCTGGCCGGCGGCCACCTGGGCGTGGAACGAGCCGAGCGTCTCGGCCAGCGCCGCGGTCGCGCCGCCGTGCAGCAGATCGAACGGCTGCCGATTCCCGACGACCGGCATCCGCCCGGCCACCCGCTCGGTGGACACCTCGGTCAATTCGATGCCGATGCGTTCGGCCAGTTCGCCGCGCATCGCGTTCGCCTGCTCGACGGTCAAGCCGTCCGTGGTTGCCTCGGTCATCAGATTCCGCTCCAGGTCTGCCCTGCGTCGACGATGTCAGGTCGCCGAGCCTGCGGCCCGGGTCCCTGTCGGTGTTTAACCCTAGACTCGGGCGCGTGATGGCCACTGCTGCACCAGGTACCGAATCCACGATCGCCGAGCCGGCGGCGCCCAAGAAGCCGGTGGCGCGTCCGAACCCCCCGGGCCGGAAGGCCCCCCGCGGGCAGACCCCGGCCGAGGCGAAGATCGCGGCCTCGAAGGCCGCCGCCCCGCGCACTTCGCCGCTGTTGTTGCTGCTGGACGGGCACTCGCTGGCCTACCGCGCCTTCTTCGCGTTGCCGGTCGAGAAGTTCTCCACCACCACCGGGCAGCCGACCAACGCGGTGTACGGCTTCACCTCGATGCTGATCAACCTGCTGCGGGACGAACGTCCCACCCACGTCGCGGTCGCGTTCGACCTCTCCCGGCAGACGTGGCGCAGCGAGGAGTTCGCCGACTACAAGGCCAACCGTTCGACCTCGCCGGCCGACTTCAAAGGTCAGGTCGAGCTGATCAAGGAGGTACTGGCGGCGCTGCGCATCGACGTGCTGACGGCGGAGAACTTCGAGGCCGACGACGTCATCGCCACCCTGACCACCAAGGCCGAGGCCGAGGGCATGGAGGTACTGATCTGCACCGGGGACCGCGACGCGTTGCAGCTGGTCACCCCGGGGGTGACGGTCCTGTATCCCAAGCGAGGCGTGTCCGACATGACCAGGTTCACCCCCGAAGAGGTGATGGACAAGTACGGTCTCACCCCGGCTCAGTACCCCGACTTCGCGGCCCTGCGCGGCGACCCATCGGACAATCTCCCCGGTATCCCGGGGGTGGGGGAGAAGACAGCCGCGAAGTGGATCCGCGATTTCGGCTCGCTGGGAGAACTGGTGGACCGGGTGGACGAGGTGCCCGGCAAGACCGGTGACGCCCTGCGCTCCGCGATGTCCAGTGTGCTGCAGAACCGCCGGCTGACGCAGCTGGTGCGCGACGTCGACCTGACGGCCGATCCGGCGGCCCTCGTCGCACGGCCCTACGACCGGGAGGCCGTGCACGAGATCTTCGACAACCTGCAGTTCAAGGTGCTCCGCGAACGTCTGCTGGAGACGTTCGAGCAGGCCGATGTCACGAGCACGGCCGGGTTCGACATCAGCGGCGTCCGGCTGCGGCCCGGGCAGGTCGGCCCCTGGCTGGCCGCCCACGCCACCGGCACCGTCGGGCTGTCCATCCGGGGGCAGTGGGCCCCCGGTGGTGGTGACGTCAGCACGATGGCCGTGGCCGACGCGGCCGGGACCAGCGCGGTGATCGACGTGACCGCCCTCGACCCCGACGACGACTCCGCGGTCGCGGCCTGGCTGGCCGACGCGGACCGGCACAAGGTCGGACACGACCTGAAGACGCCGGTCAACGCTCTCTTCGGCCGTGGCTGGGCGGTGAACGGGATCACCTGCGACACGGCCTTGGCCGCGTACCTGGCCCTCCCCGGTCAGCGGGCGTTCGACCTGGGTGACCTGGTCCAGCGGTACCTGCACCGCACCCTGGACGCGGCCCCCGGGGACGACGCGCCCCAGCCCGAGCAGCTCACGTTGTCCTTCGAGACCGACGGAGCGGTGCCTGACCTCGACGCCGAGGAGGACCGCAAGGAGATGATCAAGGCGCTGGCCGTCATCGATCTGGCGTCCGCTCTGGAAGCCTCGCTGGCCGAGAGCGGTCAGCAGGCACTGCTGACCGACATGGAACTTCCGGTGATGGCCGTACTCGGGCGGATGGAGCGCACCGGAATCGCGGTCGACGTGCCCTACCTTCAGGACCTGCGCTCGACATTCGAGTCGGAGGCGAACACCGCCGCCCTTGCCGCGTACGCGGAGATCGGGCACGAGGTGAACCTCGGTTCGCCGAAACAACTGCAGGTGGTGCTCTTCGACGAGCTGAACATGCCGAAGACGAAGAAGACCAAGACGGGCTACACCACCGACGCGGATGCGTTGACCTGGCTGCACGAGCAGACCGAACACCCCTTCATGACCCACCTGCTGCGCCACCGCGACGTCACCAAGCTGAAGACGACGGTGGAAGGGCTGCTGAAGGCGGTCAGCGAGGACGGTCGGATCCACACCACGTACCTGCAGACGGTGGCGGCCACCGGCCGTCTGTCGTCCACCGAACCGAACCTGCAGAACATCCCGGTGCGGACCGACGAGGGCCGGCAGATCCGGGCCGCCTTCGTGCCCGGGGCCGGTTACGAGAACCTGATCACCGCCGACTACTCGCAGATCGAGATGCGGATCATGGCCCACCTCTCCAAGGACGAAGGGCTGATCGAAGCCTTCCGGTCGGGTGAGGATCTGCACACCGCGGTCGCCGTCCGTGCGTTCGGCGTCCCGGCGTCCGAGGTCACGCCGGAGCTCCGCCGCCGGATCAAGGCGATGAGCTACGGCCTGGCCTACGGTCTGTCCGCCTTCGGGTTGTCCGGTCAGCTGAAGATCAGCGTCGAGGAGGCCAGGGAGCAGATGGACGCCTACTTCGCCCGGTTCGGCGGCGTCCGCGACTACCTGCGAAGGGCGGTGGACACGGCGCGACTGGAGGGCTACACCCAGACGCTCTTCGGACGACGGCGCTATCTGCCCGACCTGACCAGTGACCATCGCCAGCGGCGGGAACTGGCCGAGCGGGCGGCGCTCAACGCGCCGATCCAGGGCAGTGCCGCCGACATCATCAAGGTGGCCATGCTGAACGTGCAAGCCCGTTTCGACGCCGAGCGGCTGACCTCCCGGCTCTTGCTGCAGGTGCACGACGAACTGGTCTGCGAGGTCGCGCCGGGGGAGCAGGCCGCGGTGACGGCGGCCCTGCGGGAGGAGATGGCCGGAGCCTTCCCGCTGGACGTCGATCTCGACGTGTCGGTCGGGGTCGGCCGCAACTGGGACGCGGCCGCCCACTGATCGCTACCCGCTGACCGCCGCCCGTCGGGTACGCCGAGCCGGAAGCAAAGGAGTGCCGCGTGCTGCTGCCCAACCTCGTGGTCCAAGGAATCGTCGATGGGCGCGTCACGCACGTCTACCGCCGATGGGACGTCCCGCGGGCCAGAGCGGGGGGCCGGCAGCTGACGAAGCTCGGGCTGATCGCCATCGACGCGGTGGAGGAGGTGCCGAGCGTGGAGTCGATCACCGAGGCCGATGCGATCGCGTCCGGCGAGCAGTCGGTGGCGTCCCTGACGCGCTGGCTCATGAAGCGTCCCCAGGACCGGATCTTCAAGATCTCCCTCCACTACGCCGGCCCGGATCCGCGGTGGGAACTGCGCGAACAGCTGCCGGACGAGGCGCAGCTGCGGAAGATCGACGCGGCCCTGGACCGGCTCGACGCAGCCAAACCCACCGGCCCGTGGACCCGGTTCATCCTCGGGTGGATCCGGGACAACCCGGCCGTCGTGTCCAAGGTGCTGGCCGCCCGGCTGGAGCGCGAGCTCCAGCCGATGAAGACCGACATCCGGAAGATGAAGGCGCTCGGACTGACGATCAGCCTGGACGTCGGGTACGAGCTGTCCCCACGGGGAGCGGCCTACCTCGCCTGGCACGACGCGGCCCGGGCGGGCTAGCGGTCCCGGGCGGGCTAGCGGTCAGCCGAGACGACAGACGTAGATCGTCGTCCCCGGGAACAACTCGCCGCGCTCGGGCGACCACTGGCCCCAGACCCCGTCGAAGTCCTCCGGCCATTCGGGCTCGATCAGGTCCTGGAGGACGAATCCGGCCGCGACCAGCTCCCGGATCCGATCCCCGAGGGTCCGGTGATGCTCCACGTAGGCCGGTACGTCGTCCGCGTCCACCTCGACGTAGGGGGAGCGGTCGAAATACGACTGGATCACCGTCAGGCCCCTCGGGCCCGGATCGTCCGGGAACATCCAGCGCATCGGGTGGGTGGCCGAGAAGGCGAACCGGCCATCGGGCTTCAGGATCCGGGCGACCTCCCGCATCGCCCCGGCCGAATCGGCGACGAACGGAATCGCCCCGAAAGCGCTGAACGCGATATCGAAGCTGCCGTCCCGGAACGGAAGTTCGCACAGATCGGCCTGCACCAGAGGCACGGTGATGCCGGTGCGGCCGGAAGCATCGGTCGCATGCCGCAGCATCCCGGCCGACAGGTCGAACGCGACCACTTCCGCACCTTCACGGCGGAGGTAACGCGCGCACGGTGCCGAGCCACAGCCGATCTCCAGGACGCGCCGCCCGGTCACGTCCCCGAGCAGGTGCGCCTCGGACTCCCGCACGTTCTCCGGGCACCACACGAAGTCGGCGTCACCGAGGAAGGCCCCGTGCTCGGCGTGGTAGTCGTCGGCGTCCGCGTCCCACCACCGGCGGTTCGCCGAGCGGGACACCGGTTGGTCGGCCGCCCGCCGGCGCGGTCGGGTGGGTCCCAGCTGACGGCCGACGGATTCGCTCACGCCGATATCCTGACACCTGGCCGGGCTCGCTCCGGCCGGGGTGATGCCTGTCGCTGACCCGTTCTGGCGTAAGCTGACCCTTGCGATGTGGGTTCTGGCTGCCTCGGAATGGAGTAGGCAGCAACTTTCACGGTCGTCCCGGGTCTCGATCCGGGCCGGCTCCACAACATCGACCCAGGTCGCACCGTGCGTGTCCACCCGGTCCGCGCGGCCGTAGTAGCCGGGCAATCCCGCCCACCAACCCATCCCGTCGGAGCAACCCAACACATGTCCGCACCCACCCGCACCGCCCCGCAGGTCGCCATCAACGACATCGGGTCGGCCGAGGACTTCCTCGCTGCCATCGACGAGACGATCAAGTACTTCAACGATGGCGACATCGTCGAAGGCATCATCGTCAAGGTCGACCGCGATGAGGTTCTGCTCGACATCGGCTACAAGACCGAGGGTGTCATCCCCTCGCGTGAGCTGTCCATCAAGCACGACGTCGACCCCAACGAGGTCGTCAAGATCGGCGAGCACGTCGAGGCCCTCGTCCTCCAGAAGGAGGACAAGGAAGGCCGACTCATCCTGTCCAAGAAGCGCGCGCAGTACGAGCGGGCCTGGGGCACGATCGAGAAGATCAAGGAAGAAGACGGCGTCGTCTCGGGCACCGTCATCGAGGTCGTCAAGGGCGGCCTGATCATCGACATCGGCCTCCGTGGGTTCCTCCCCGCGTCGCTGGTCGAGATGCGCCGCGTCCGCGACCTGCAGCCCTACGTCGGCCGTCAGCTGGACGCCAAGATCATCGAGCTGGATAAGAACCGCAACAACGTCGTGCTCTCCCGGCGGCAGTGGCTCGAGCAGACCCAGTCCGAGGTGCGCAGCGAGTTCCTCAACCAGCTGGCCAAGGGCCAGGTCCGCAAGGGTGTCGTCAGCTCGATCGTCAACTTCGGCGCATTCGTCGATCTCGGCGGCGTCGACGGTCTGGTGCACGTCTCCGAGTTGTCCTGGAAGCACATCGACCACCCGTCCGAGGTGGTCGAGGTCGGCCAGGAGGTCACCGTCGAGGTTCTCGACGTCGACATGGACCGTGAGCGCGTCTCCCTGTCGCTCAAGGCCACCCAGGAAGACCCGTGGCGTCACTTCGCCCGCACGCACGCCATCGGCCAGATCGTCCCGGGTCGGGTCACCAAGCTGGTTCCGTTCGGTGCGTTCGTCCGCGTCTACGACGGCATCGAGGGCCTGGTGCACATCTCCGAGCTGGCCGGTCGCCACGTGGAGATCCCGGAGCAGGTCGTCACCGTCGACGAGGAGATCTTCGTCCGCGTCATCGACATCGACCTCGAGCGTCGCCGGATCTCGCTCTCGCTGAAGCAGGCCAACGAGGGCATCACCCCGGAGACCGAATTCGACGAGGTCCGCGCGCAGTACGGCGTGGTCGACCACTACGACGAGGCCGGCAACTTCCTGCCGCCGGAGGGCTTCGACGTGGCCACCGGCGAATGGCTGGAAGGCTTCGACAGCCAGCGGGACGCGTGGGAGAAGCAGTACGCCGACGCTCACGCCGTCTACGAGTCGCACCTCAAGCAGATCGCGGCGGCCATCAAGGCCGACGCCGAGGCGGCCGAGCCGGCCAACTACTCGTCCGCGACGGTTTCGGCCGACGAGGCCGCGGCTGAGGCCCCGGCCGGGTCTTTGGTCGACGACGAGGCGCTGGCCAAGTTGCGCGAGAAGCTCGCGGGCAACTGATCGCGTCCCGGCCGTGATGGGCCGGGTGTGATCGACATCAGCAGCAAGAGGCGGGGCCGACCATCAGGTCGGTCCCGCCTCTTGCTGTGCCGATCAACCGGACCGGATGGATCTGCCGACATCGGCCACCGAGAGGACGGCGGGTTGACCGAGGTTTGACCGGCTCGCGGCCTAGCGTGGTTGCCATGTACCGAACTGCCCGACACATCGGAATCGTTTCCACGCTGGCCCTGGCGCTGGCCCTGGCCGGATGCACTTCTGGATCAACCACCAAACGCACGGTGACCGTGGTCAACACGGTGACCAGCGGGGCGGCCGCGTCGAAGCCGACCTCGAGCGTGGTCGTGGGCAGTCCGCCGACCTCGGCCAAGCCTTCGACCAGCGCTCCGGCGAGCAGCACCACACCGAAGCCCACGAAGACGAGCCCGACCAAGACCAGTGTCACGGCGGCCCCGATCGTGAAGCTCGACCCACTGAAGGCGGACTGCACCGATCTGCTGACCGCGGACGACGTCAAGGCGGCCATCGGCGCCACCATCGGCAGCGCGACCAACCGCATCCGGCTCGGCGCCGGGGACCGAGGGGCCACGGGCGCCATCCGCTGTCTCTACGGCAGCACGGACAAGGGCAAGACCGCTCCGGTTCGTGTCCGGCTGACCCAGTACTCGTCGGCCGCCGCAGCCAAGAAGCAGATCGGTGTCGACGTCGCGGCGGCGCAGGACGCGGGCGCGAAGGTCACCACGCCGACCATCGAGGGATATCCGAGTTCGCTGCAGCTCAAGGCGGGCGGCGTGATCGAGATGCAGTACGGCACGTGGACGTTGTCCCTGGCCGTCAGTGACAAGCTGGCCAGTGACGCCAAGTTGACCAGTGGTCTGCCGGACCTGGCCGGCCAGGTGTTGACTCGGCTGGTGAAGAACGGCTGACCCACGCCGAGCAAGGGGCCGGCCCGCGGGTCGGCCCCTTGCTCTTTGTCGGTCGGGACCGGCTCGAAGGCCGGGCGAGCGTCGTTCAGTGCGCGGCGAGCGGTGCCGGTGTTGCCGTCACGGGGCGCGGTACGACGTATGCGCGGTGCCGCGCCGGATGACGCCAGGAAGTGAACACACTCCGGTACACGACCTGGACGAAGGTGGCGACATGGACGAGCCCGGGGCGGCCGAGACGGTGTCGTCCTCGAACGAGCGGTGCGGCGACGGTACTCGTCACGATGTCCTCCTACTGGTGCGGTCCGGTCCAGCCCGCTGGGTCGAGCATCATCGACGCGATCAGAGCGCCCACGAGAGCCTTTGATCACGCTACGTGAGAGTCTGAAGGCGCAGTCGGATGTCGTTCGGTGTGTCGTGTGGGCGTTAAGTGCAGGGAGGGACGAGATGACCATCACGGTCGCGGTGACTGGCGGTATCGGGGCGGGCAAGTCGACGGTCGCGGGGATGCTGGCCGCCAGGGGTGCCGTGGTGGTCGATTCCGACCGGCTGGCCCGCGAGGTGGTCGGGATCGGCACGCCCGGCCTGCTGGCCATCGAGCAGAGGTTCGGGTCGGCGATCATCGCCGGCGACGGGTCGTTGGACCGCGCCGCCTTGGCGGCCATCGTGTTCGCCGATGCCGGGGCGCGCAAAGACCTCGAAGGCATCACGCACCCGTTGGTGCGGGCCCGGTTCGAGGCCCTCCGGGCCGCGGCACCCCCCGGCAGCGTCGTCGTCAACGACATCCCGTTGGTCACCAACCGTGACGTAGCCGCCGCCTTCCACCTGGTGGTCGGTGTCCGCGCACCGGACAACGTCCGGGTCGCCCGGCTGATCGATCGGGGCCTGACCGAGGCCGATGCCAGGGCCCGGATGGCGACCCAGATCGATGACGAACTCCGGCGGTCTCTGTGCGACGTCTGGATCGACAACGGCGGATCACCGGTCCAGGCCCGGCGTCAGACCGACCTGTTGTGGTCGCGGTTGGTCCAGTTCGCCGCCAACGTCGATGCCCACCGGGTGGCGCCGGACGGTGACGGTTCCGTGGTCGCCTACCGGCCGGAATGGCCGCTTGCCGCCGCACTCCTGTCGGACCGGATCGAACGAGTCATCGGAGCCGGCCCGGTCCGTCACGTCGGACCGACGTCGCGTCCCGGTCAGCCGGCGATCGACTGCATCGAACTGGAGGTCGGGGTGGTCGGGCGGGACCAGGTCGAATCGTGGGCACCGGCGCTCGCCGAGGCCGGGTTCCCGCGGCGGCCCGACGCGCCGGAGCCGGCGCCGGGACGGCTCGACGTCGCGCACGGAAACGCCGACCCAGGACGAAGTCTCAATCTCTACTTCACGGTGAGGTAGAACGGTTCGGCAGACCGGGGCCGGAGGCCGGGGCGACGCTCGGTCACAGGTGACTGTCGGTGCCCCCGCGTAGCCTGTGAAACGTGGCATTCGCGACCGAACATCCAGTACTCGCCGTCTCCGAACATCGACCGGTGGGGGCCATTCCGCGCAGCAATGCGCGGTTCGAGGTCATCAGTGACTATCGCCCGGCCGGCGATCAGCCGACGGCGATCGCCGAGCTCGAGCGCCGCATCAAGGCCGGCGAGAAGGACATCGTCCTGCTCGGGGCGACCGGTACGGGCAAGTCGGCGACGACGGCGTGGCTGATCGAGAAGGTGCAACGTCCGACTCTGGTCATGGCGCCGAACAAGACGCTGGCCGCCCAGCTGGCCAACGAGTTGCGGGAGCTGTTCCCGAACAACGCCGTCGAGTACTTCGTGTCGTACTACGACTACTACCAGCCCGAGGCGTACGTCCCGCAGACCGACACCTACATCGAGAAGGACTCGTCGGTGAACGCCGACGTCGAACGCCTACGGCACTCGGCCACCATGTCGTTGCTCTCCCGCCGCGACGTGATCGTGGTCGCGTCGGTGTCGTGCATCTACGGTCTCGGTACCCCGCAGTCGTACCTGGATCGCTCACTGCCGGTGAACGTCGGCATGCAGATGGACCGGGACGCCCTCCTCCGTGCGCTGGTCGACATCCAGTACTCGCGCAACGACCTGGCCTTCACGCGCGGCGCCTTCCGGGTCCGCGGCGACACCGTCGAGATCATCCCCGCCTACGAGGAACTGGCCATCCGGATCGAGTTCTTCGGCGACGAGATCGAGAAGCTCTATTATCTGCATCCGCTCACCGGGGACATCGTGCGAGAGGTCCCGGGCCTGCGGATCTTCCCGGCCACGCACTATGTCGCCGGTCCGGAGCGGATGGCCAAGGCGGTCGCCGCCATCGAGGACGAACTGGCCGGCCGGCTGGCGGAACTGGAGAAGCAGGGCGACCTCCTGGAGGCGCAGCGCCTCCGGATGCGAACCACCTACGACCTGGAGATGATCCGCCAGGTGGGGTTCTGTTCGGGGATCGAGAACTACTCCCGGCACATCGACGCGCGCGCCGCCGGAACCGCTCCGGCCACCCTGATCGACTACTTCCCCGAAGACTTCCTGCTGGTCATCGACGAGTCCCACGTCACGGTTCCGCAGATCGGCGCCATGCACGAAGGGGACGCGTCGCGGAAGCGCACGCTCGTCGATCACGGATTCCGGCTGCCGTCGGCCCTGGACAACCGTCCGTTGACCTGGGAGGAGTTCGCCGGCCGGATCGGGCAGACGGTGTACCTCTCCGCCACCCCGGGGCCGTACGAGTTGGGTCGGGCCGGCGGCGAGTTCGTCGAACAGGTCATCCGCCCGACCGGCCTGGTCGACCCCGAGGTGATCATCAAGCCGACGACCGGGCAGATCGACGACCTGATCGGTGAGATCCGCAAGCGGGTCGAGGTGGACGAGCGGGTCCTGGTCACCACTCTGACCAAGAAGATGTCCGAGGACCTCACCGACTACCTGCTGGAGATGGGCGTTCGCGTTCGGTATCTGCACTCGGAGGTCGACACCCTGCGTCGGGTCGAATTGCTCCGGGAGCTCCGGCTGGGGGAGTTCGATGTGCTGGTCGGCATCAACCTGTTGCGCGAAGGTCTCGATCTGCCCGAGGTGTCGTTGGTGGCCATCCTCGACGCGGACAAGGAGGGGTTCCTGCGGTCCGGTACGGCACTGATCCAGACCATCGGCCGCGCCGCCCGCAACGTCAACGGCCAGGTGCACATGTACGCCGACAAGATCACCCCGTCGATGGCTCGGGCGATCGAGGAGACGGACCGTCGGCGCGAGAAGCAGGTGGCCTACAACCTCGCGGCCGGCCTGGATCCTCAGCCGCTGCGGAAGAAGATCAACGACATCCTGGCCCAGGTGTACGCCGAGGCCGAGGATACGGCCGAGATCACCGCCTCCGGGTCCAAGGTGAAGCTCGGTGGGTCCGGACGGAACGCCTCCCGTGGACGGAAGGCGCCCGGAGAGGTCGGTGGTAGTTCGGGCGTGTTCGCCGGTCACTCCACGGCTGGGATGGCAAGGTCGGAACTGGCCGATCTGGTCCAGCAGCTCACCGATCAGATGATGGCTTCGGCTCGCGAGTTGCAGTTCGAACTCGCCGGCCGGTTGCGCGACGAGATCCACGAGTTGAAGAAGGAGATCAGGGACATGGACGCGGCTGGCGTCGGAGCCCGGTGACGGCGGCCATCGTCCGAACGACACCACCTCGGTGCGGGACAGGGAGTTGGGCATGAGCAACGCTGTGCAGGTCCAGATCGTGATCGACGCGAAGAGCCCGGCTGTGCTCGCCGAATTCTGGTCGGTGGCCCTCGGATACCGACTCGACGATCCGCCGCCCGGATTCGAGACCTGGGAGGAAGCGCTGATCGCTTCGGACGTCCCGCCGGACCGGTGGGACGACGCCAGCGCGATCGTCGACCCGCACGGCCCGGGGCCTCGGGTGTTCTTCCAGAAGGTGCCCGAGGCCAAGGCAGTGAAGAACCGGTTGCACATCGATGTCGGTGTAGGCCGCGGGATCGCCGACCCCGAGGTGCGCTGGGAAACGGTCCAGGGGCACGTCGAACGCCTGGTCGGTGTCGGGGCGACGGTGGTCGAGGAACGCAAAGGCGAATGGGGCGACCGCTGGATGGTGCTGCTTGATCCGGAGGGCAACGAGTTCTGCGTGCAGTAGCCTGCCCGCCGCTCAGCTGGTGATGTCCTTGCGCCGGAACCGGAGCGTCGCGATCAGGACGAACACCAGCGCATAGGCCAGTCCGGCGAAGGCGCCGCGGATCATGTCGTCCCAGCGGATCGGGTCGACCACCGCCCCGGTCCAGGCCAGCGAGTAGTGCGTCGGGAGCCAGTTGCGGATGCCGCCCAACGCGGTGATCTGGTCGAGGATCTGCGACAGGATGGACAGCAGTACGGCTCCGCCGACCGCACCGAGAGGCGCGTCGGTCACGACGCTCAGGAGGAAGGCCAGCCCGGCCACCCAGGTGAGTTGGACGGCCAGATACCCGACGACCACCAGGAGGCGCAGCAGTCCGGTCCCGGTGTCGAACTGGTCGCCGATCGGCGTCGACAACGGCCCGCTGCCATACGCGATCAATCCCACGACGTAGGCCGTGGTGGGCAGGATGACCAGGGCTGAGACGGACAGGAATCCGGCGACGAGGATCTTCTGACGCAGGAGCCGCACCCGGGGTACCGGCATCGCCAGTAGGTACCGCAGCGACGACCAGGACGCCTCCGATGCGATCGTGTCCCCGAAGAACAGGCTGATCACCACGATCAGCAGGAAGCTGGCCGAGAAGAACAGGGCCACCAGGGCGAAGTTGCCCGCGCCGGACTTGGCCAGGTCGACGAAGGACGTGCTGGTGCTGGAACGGTTGGAGTTGCTGCTGCCGAAGGAGAACGCCACGAGCAGGATCAGCGGCAGGATCACCATGAAGCCGAGGGACAGCTGGGTGCGCCGCCGGCGCAACTGACGCATGAGTTCCACCCGCACGGTCAGGGTGTGCCCGGCCCGGTAACCGGCCGGTACACCAGAGGCAGTGGCCGGGAGCGGCGGTCCCATGGAGGCCATCGTGCTGGCGGCCACGTCGCCCGAGTGGTCGTGACGATGGGCGGCGCCCGGACGGGCCTGGTCGTTCGTCATCGGGAACCTCCGGCGATGGGGTCGGCGGCGCCGACCAATTCGAGGAAAACGTCCTCGAGACGATTCCGTGGGGCCGCCGTCCTGATTCCCACCCCGGCTCCGACCAGCGCGCTGACCGCGTCGGCCGGCCGGCACGACCCGAGATCGGCGCGCAGCAGACCACCATCCCGCCGATCCAGGTCGGGGTCGTCCAGCTCGACCGCGCGCACGCCGGGCAGGGATCTCAGCACGGTGATCGCCCGGTCCGGATCGTCGACCGAGAAGACCATGTCACCGGAGGCCGAGACCATGTCGGCCACTGTCCCGGCCGCGATCGTGCGGCCCTGATGGACGACCACGACATGACTGCACGTCTGCTCGACCTCGGAAAGCATGTGGCTGGAGACCAGGACCGTGCGTCCGGTCGCGGCGTATCCCCGGAGCACCTCGCGCATGGCATGGATCTGGGGCGGGTCAAGGCCGTTGGTCGGCTCGTCGAGCAGGAGCAGGTCGGGTAGTCCGAGCATGGCCTGGGCGATGGCCAATCGTTGACGCATGCCCTGCGAGTACGTCTTGACCTTGCGGTTGATCGCCTTGCCGAGGGCGGCGATCTCCAGTGCCTCGTCGAGGTGGGCGTCGGCCCGCGGACGCCCGGTCGCCCGCCAGTACAGGTCGAGGTTGGCCCGGCCGGAAAGGTGCGGCAGGAAACCGGATCCCTCCACGAAACTCCCGATCCGGGCCAGGATCTCGGCCCCCGGGCGCACCCGCTGGCCGAACACCCTGATCTCCCCCGAGGTCGGGGTGATCAGACCCATCACCATCCGCAGGGTGGTCGTCTTGCCGGCCCCGTTGGGCCCGAGCAACCCCAGGACCTGGCCCGCCCCCACGGTGAAGGTGACGTCCGTCACCGCGGCCACGCCCCCGGGATACGACTTTCCGAGCCCGGTGATCACCAACGGCAACCGGTCCGCCGGCGACGGTGACGGCGCACCGGCGGCCGCCGGCGCCGGGCGGCGGGTACGGACCCGGCCACCCAGAACCAGCGCCACGACGGCGATCAATGCCAGAACGATCAGGGCCACCAGCGTGCCGACCGGAATGTCTCCGGCCGACACCCGGATCCCGCCGACCTCGGGAACGGTGACGACGTGGACGTTGCCGGCCAGCCCCACGCGGTACACCGCCGGAGCAGTCGGCCCGGCATACGCCTGATCGGTGGTGGTCAAGGTGATCTCGATCCGCGAACCGGCCTCGACCTGCAGGGCCACGGCCGGGAGGTTGATCGTCACGGTCCTGGAGCTGCCGTCGGCCGGAAGACCGGTCAGGCGGACGGGCGCGACCGCGTTGCCGGCCAGGGTTCGCACACCGCCGGCGCTGATCTTGCTGATCGACGCGAACAGGACGGCACCGGAACGGTCGGACCCGGCGCTCTGCGGAAGCGACACGGACGAGACCGAGACCGACACCGTTGGTGTCCCGGCGATCACCGTCAGGGCCTTCAGCGGAGCCGAGGTGAACCGGGCCACCTGGCCCGGGATACCGGACGACAACGCTGACAAGGCGTTGCCGGCCAACGCGGACAAGCCGGGGATGGCGGAGATCCCGGCTGGTGCGCCGCCGGGTGGATTCAGCACGGTCTGGGTCGCGCCGGTGAGCGGAATCGCTACCTCCGGCGTCCGGGCCGCTCCAGACACACCCAGATAGGCCGGCACCTGCAGCGTCCGGGTCCGGGCCACCCCGGTGTCGGACAGCGGGCCATCGACGCTGTAGGAGAACGCCGTTGACGGCTTGGCGCCGATCCCGGAGAGGTAGTACGAGAACCAGTTGGTGATCCGGTCCTGGGTCACCTGGTCCGGACTACCGCCGTCGTGACCGCCGTTGTACCAGGTCACAGCGACCGTGGTGCCGCGGGCGGCGATGGCGCGGGCGTTGGCGTCGGCCTGGTCGAGCCCGAAGAGGGTGTCTCGTTCGCCTTGGACGAGCAGGGTCGGGGCGGTGATCCGGCCGACCACCGCGGAGGGGCTCGAGCGGGCCAGCAGGGCGGACAGCGTCGAGTCGAGCATGCCGGTCTGCGCGGCGGTCGAATAGGCCGCGCACAGAGCCGGCATCAGCCGGCCGCAGCCGGTGGTGGTCGCCGACGAGGAGGCCGAGCCGTCGGTGACCGATCCGGCGTTCGGGTCCGGCGGTGCCGCGGTGGTGGACTTTCCCCGGCCGAACCCGGCGTCGCCGTTGTCGCTGGGCGCCGTCGTGCTGGTCGCGCCGCTCAGAGCGGATCCGGAGATGACGGAGGCCAGCAGATTCGCCGCCCACGACTTCTTGAATACTCCGTTCGAGCTGCCGTCGGCCTGCGCCGGGGTCCCGTCGGCGACGGCGCCGGGCGGGGCGACCGCGTTCGGGAACAGCGCGGTGGCCAGGTTGTTCCACGTGATCAACGGGGCCACGGCATCGATGCGGGGATCGGTTCCGGCCAGCATGAGGGACAGCGCCCCACCGTAGGACGCGCCGGTGACACCGACCCGAGGATCACCCGGCCCGTCCAGCTGCACTTCTGGGCGAGTGGCCAGCCAGCTGACCAGCGCTCGGGCGTCGGGGACCTCGTATTCGAGCGAGTCGAGTGCGATCTGACCGGACGAGTGGCCGAATCCACGGGCGGAATACGCAAGGACCACGAAACCGCGAGCGGCCAGCGTTCTGGCGTCGCCGGCAACGGACTGCTTCGATCCACCGAAACCGTGCGCCATCAGCACGGCCGGGGCGCGTCCGGATCCCGGCGGCAGGTAGAGCGTGGCGTCGATCTTCACCTGGCCGGTGACCCCCGGCCCGCCGGGCACCGAGATCGTCTCGTCCTGCGTCCGGACGGCCGACGACGGTTCGGCGTTCTTCGGTGTTGCGACGAGCACGATGGCGGCCACGATCACCAGGGCCACCAGCGAGGCGAGCAATTTCCGGGTCCGACCGGCGAGCAGACGGTCCAGGCGCACCCTCACCTGCGCGGCCGGGTGGTGGACGCGGCGGCGATGATCAAGGGGCGCATCAGTCAAGGGTGCCAGAGAGCGGCGGCGGACGGTGACTGTCCCTGCGGGATACGGTCGTCCGTGTGAGACCCGATGACATCGCCCAGCTGAAGATCCCCGGTCGACCCGCGATCACTCCGAACGGGGAGGTACTCGTCGCTGTCGCCACCTGCGAACTGGACGCCGACCGCTACGGCGGTTCGTTGTGGCAGTTCGGAGCGGCCGGAGGGCGCCGCCTCACCTTCGGTCCGCGGGACACGTCCCCCGTGCTGTCACCGGACGGGCACACCTTGGCCTTCCTCCGTTCGCCGGCGACCGGCCCCGCGCAGTTGCACGTCATCGACCTGAACGGCGGCGAGGCGACGAAGCTCACCTCTCACCCGATGTCGGTGCAGCACCCGACTTTCTCGCCGTCCGGTGATCGGATCGCCTACGTCACCGCGGTGCCCGAGACGGGTCGCTACGGCACCGACGCCGAGGTCGGCGCCGAAGCCGAAGCGCCCCGACTGATCGACCGCCTCTCCTACCGGCGCGACGGCCGGGGCTTCCTGCTCGACCAGCCGGATCAGATCTTCGTCCTCGATCTCTCCGGCGACCGGGACGGCGAGCCGGTCGCCGTCACCCGGGAACCGGATCTGCGGGGCGTCCCGGTCTGGCTGGACCAGGATCGCCTGGCGTACGTCCGGGCGGCCCGCCCCGACCTTCCGCAGGCCGAGTTCGCGGTGGTCGCCGCGGATCCCGGGGGCTCCGAGCCGTCTCCCGGGGAGTTGCTGTGTGTGCTTCCGGGAAACGCCGAACAGGCGGTCGCGGTCGATGGCGACCTGTACTACCTGGGGGCGGAATTTGCCGGAATCGATTCGTCGGGGCGGACCACGGCGCTGTGGACGCTCCCGTCCGGCGCCGGCACGCCCCGGCGGATGACCGGCTGCGACGTCGAGGTCGACGGCACCTGCCGGCCGGTCCGGCACGGTGACCACATGCTGGTCGCGGTGCTTCACCGGGGCACCGTCGGTGTACGCACCGTGGCGCTGTCGGCGGACCGACTCGACCTCGAGGACCTGCCGGTGGTTCTCGGCGGCCCGCGGGTGGTTTCGGCCTTTGCCGCTGCGCAGGGCGTGCTGGCCGCGGTGGTGGCCGACCCGAGCAGTGCCGGCGAGGTGATCACCGTCGGGTTGGCGCCGGACGGTGCGCTCGCCGGGTCGGAACGGGTGCTCACCGAACTGGGCGCCGAGGTCCGGGCCGGTGGGCTGGCCCGCCAGATCGAGATCACGGCCAGCGCCCCTGACGGCTATCCGGTTCATGGCTTTTTGGTGCTGCCGTCGGGGGAGGGGCCGCATCCGGTCCTGTTGGATGTGCACGGCGGCCCCCACGCCGCCTACGGATGGGGTCTGTTCGACGAGGCCCAGGTGTATGCCGGAGCCGGGTACGCGGTGGTGCTGCCCAATCCCCGCGGCTCGGCCGGGTACGGGCACGAGCACGGCCGGTCGGTGCTGGGGCGCCTGGGCACCATCGACGCCGACGACGTCCTGGCGTTGCTCGACGCAGCCCTGGCCCGGCCCGACCTCGATGCGTCAAGGGTCGGGGTGATGGGCGGTTCGTACGGCGGATTCATGACGTCCTGGCTGGCGTCGCACGCCCCGGACCGGTTCACCGCGGCCATCAGCGAGCGAGCGGTGAACGCCTGGGACAGCTTCGCCGGGTCGAGCGACATCGGTCACTACTTCGCCGAGGTGTACGCCGGTCCGACTCGCGAGACCCAGTGGCAGGCTTCGCCTCTGGCCTACGCCGACGACATCTCGCTCCCGCTGTTGATCATCCATTCCGAACATGATTGGCGGTGTCCGCTCGAGCAGGGCCAGCGACTGTACGTCGCCCTGAAGAAGCGGGGGGCCGAGGTGGAGATGCTGTTGTTCCCGTCCGAGGGGCACGAGTTGTCCCGGTCGGGGCGACCGCGTCATCGCCTGCAGCGGTTCGAGGCCATCCTCGCCTGGTGGGAGCGGTACCTACCGGTGGAACGACCCTGACCGTCGGTGGCCTGTTCGGAGGCTCGGGATCGCGTCCGCAGTGAACTAGCTCACAAGATGTGAAAAGCACGTACGCGGGCCGGATGTGAACGGTACCGTTTCGTTCATGTCGGAGATCGTCGGTCTAGCGAACGTGCCGCGAGCGGCGTCGTCCCGTTTCGCGGCCATCGGGAAGCTCGGCTGTCCGGTCAGCACGGTCACTCGCCGTGGTGCCGGCCGCGAGGCCGCGATCTGTCAAGCCGTGGTCGAGCTGTTGAACGAGACGAGCTACGAATCCGTGACGATGGATGCCGTGGCGGCGCGCGCGAAAGCTTCGAAGGCCACCATCTACCGCCGCTGGTCCAACAAGAACGATCTGGTGGTCGATGCGCTGCGCCGGGTCTTCGAGGGTATGGACGACGTCCTGATCGACACCGGGAGCCTGCGGGACGACATCGTGGCCCGGATGCAGCGCCAGTTGCAGGATCCGGTCCTGCTGTCAGCCAACACGGCGGCGCTCAAGAGCCTGGTCTACGCCGCCTCCGACGACGAGGCGTTTGCGGCGTCCCTTCGCGAAACCCTTCGTGATGCCCAGTTCGCCGCGTTGCAGGGATTGCTCGACCGGGCCTTCCGCCGCGGAGAAGTGCGACGGCCGGTCGATGCGGCTCTGGTGTTCGAGGTCGCGCAGGCCCAGTTCTGCGCCCGCACCGGGGTCGACGCGAAGTGCGTCGACGCCGGGTACGTCCAGCACCTGGTCGACGACGTGCTGATGCCGGTGATCCGGCACGCCGGGGCCATCCCGACGAGTTGATTCCCACCTGATTTTCCGGGCGATTGTCGAAATCCAGTTGCCCGGTTCGACGTACGAGTAGTTCCCTGCTTCGGTGCCATGACGACGCGGTCAGCGGCAGCAAGACCCGGGCCGATGTCGGCCGTAAGCGACTGTCGGTGCTCACCGACATGATGTTCTCGGTTCAGCTCGACTGCTGAACTGTCTCTCTCGACAAGGAGTCCCGTGTGACCAGTCCGACGACTGACCTGGAAAAATCGGGGTCCGTCAGCGACCTCGATCCGAAGCGATGGCTGGCGCTCATCGTCATCGGCATCGCACAGCTGATGGTGGTGCTCGACGCCACCATCGTCAACATCGCACTGCCCGATGCCGCGACCGCGCTGCACATCTCCGACGCCAACCGGCAGTGGATCGTCACCGCCTACGCCCTGCCCTTCGGTGCCCTGCTGCTCCTCGGTGGCCGCATCGGTGACTACCTCGGCCGCAAGAAGATCCTGATGATCGCCCTCGGCGGATTCGCCCTGGCCTCGGCCCTGGGTGGCATCGCCCAGGACTTCGTGATGCTGGCCGGCGCGCGCGCCCTGCAGGGCGTCTTCGCGGCCATGCTGGCCCCGTCGACCCTGTCGATGCTGACGGTGACGTTCCGCGACCCGAAGGAGCGGGCCAAGGCGTTCGCCGTGTTCGGCGCGATCGCCGGCGGCGGCGCCGCCGTCGGTCTGGTCCTCGGCGGGCTGCTGACCGAGTACGCCACCTGGCGGTGGTGCCTCCTGGTGAACGTCCCGATCTCTGTGGTCGCCATCATCGGCACCTCGATCTACCTTCACGAGTCGAACACCGAACGGCAGGGGAGCTACGACGTCCTGGGTGCCCTGTTGGGAACCATCGGGCTGGGCATGCTGGTCTGGGGCTTCAACCAGGCCGCCTCTCATTCGTGGTCATCGCCGAGCACCTGGGGCTGGCTGGTCGGGGCGGTCGTCCTGCTGGTGCTGTTCGTGGTGCTCGAGAGCCGCAACCCGCATGCCATCCTGCCGATGCGCATCCTCAAGGACCGCAACCGAGCCGGCGCCTATGTCGTTGGCCTGCTGGTCGGCACCGGTCTGTTCGCGGTGTTCCTGTTCCTCACCTTCTTCCTGCAGGGCGTCAAGCTGTGGAGCCCGGTCCAGTCCGGCGTCGCGTTCCTGCCGTTCAGCGCCGGAGTCATCATCGGTGCCGGTGTCGGGTCACAGCTGGTGCTGAAGGTCGGAGCCAAGATCGTCGTACCGGCCGGTCTCATCCTCGGTGTCCTCGGCCTGGTCGTGCTCTCCCGGTTGACGCTCAGCTCCAGCTACGTGGGCACCATCCTGCCGGCCGTGCTGCTGATGTCCGTGGGCATGGGCTTCATCTTCATGTCCACCACCAACGTGGCGTTGCACGGGGTCGACGCCAAGGATTCGGGTGTGGCGAGTGCGATGGTCAACACCACCCAGCAGATCGGTGGTTCGCTCGGAACGGCCCTGCTGAGCACATTCGCCGTCAGTGCCACCACGGCGTACATCGCCGGCCACATCGACAGCGCGGCAACGGGTGCCGCCGTGCAGCTCTACCAGACGAATCCCAACGCCTTCGCGGCCGCGGCGGCCGTTCCGGATAGTGCGGCACAGAAGGCCATGGTGCTGATCAACGCGGCCAGCACCCACGGGTACAGCGTTGCCTTCACCTGGGCCGCGGGTCTGTTCGCTCTGGCCACGGTCGCGTCGTTGCTGCTGATCAACGCCAGCAAGACGGACGCTGCGGCCGTCGAGCCGGGTCTGGCCATGGCCTGACGGTCGGCTGACCGATCGCCAAGAGAACGAGAGGGCCGGTGGCCGGAGGAGACTCCGGCCACCGGCCCTCTCTGTTTTCGCCTACCAGCCCCGGGCCCGCCATTCGGCGAGGTGTGGGCGCTCGGCGCCGAGGGTGGTGTCATCGCCGTGCCCGGGATACACCCACGTGTCGTCGGGCAACCGGTCGAAGACCCGTTTGGTCAGGTCATTCATCAAGGAGGCGAAATCAGCCGGGGACGTGGTCCGGCCCGGCCCGCCGGGGAAGAGGGAATCCCCGGTGAACAGGTGGGCCGTGCCACCCGGGTCCTGGTAGAGCAGGGCCACCGAGCCCGGGGTGTGCCCGCGCAGGGCGATGGACTCGAGCTGGCACGACCCGAGCGGTACCGCGTCGCCCTGGCCCAGCGGTACGTCGGTCGGGACCGGCAGATCCGCCGCGTCGGGAGCGCCCGCGTAGAGGTTGGCTCCGGTCTGGCCGGCGATCGCGCCGAGGGCCTGCCAGTGATCCCGATGGGAATGCGTGGTGACGATGCTCCGCAGACGCGGGCGGTCCGGGCCGACCCCGAGCAGATCCGCGATGCGCTCGCTGTCGTTGGCCGCGTCCACCAGCAGGGCGTCACCGGTCTCCAGACAGGTCAACAGGTAGACGTTGTTGTCCGTCGGGCCGACCGACATCTTGGTGATGCTGATCGCGCCGAGACGGCGGGTCGATGGTTCACCCCGCGGTTCGACATGGCCGGTGTACAAGGGAGTTCCGTCGTCATGGGCGGTTGAGCTCATGGGGCCAAACCTACAACGCGGTGTTCCGGGCTCCGCCGGAGGTTGGCGTCAGACCTCGACGACGCGGTGCTCTGCGGCCGAGATGCGCGCCTGGTCGATGATCCGGGCGGTCGCCACGGCGTCGTTCGGATCGACCGGTACCGGACCCTCGCCGCGAACGGCGGCGGCCGCCGCCGGGTAGAACCAGTCCCAGCGACCACGTTCGGAGGGCACCACCACCGTGCCGTCGGCTGTGGTCAGTCGGCCGAAGCCCGACGGCGGCTCGACGCCCCACGCGTCACCGAGCGTGCGGGGGCTGGCGCCGGACTTGAGTTGAGCCTCCTGCACGTCGAACCCGTCCACCAGATACCCGCCCCGGTCCCCGTTGACCTGGAGTCGCGGGCCTTCCGCCGCGCTGGCCATCCCGGCGGCGATGGTGGAGAACACCCCGCCGGCGTGCTCGAGGTGCAGCTCCACCTCGTCCTCGGCGCCGCTGCCGGGCCGGATCGCGCGCAACTGGGCGTGGAGCCGGGCGACCGGACCGAACAACTGCAGGGCCTGGTCGATCAGGTGCGGACCGAGGTCGAGCAGCGTGCCGCCTCCGGTGCTCACCGCGGTGGCCCAGCCCGGCCGCACCGGACGGAGCCGGTCGATCCGGGAGACGAACCGGTGCACCCGGCCCAGCCGGCCGTCCGCGATCAACCGGCGGACGGTCAGGAAATCCGTGTCCCAGCGCCGGTTCTGATAGACGGTCAACATTCGCCCGGCGTCTCGGGCATGGTCCACGAGGCGCCGGGCCGCCGCCTCGGTCAGCGCGAACGGCTTGTCGACCACGACGTCCAGGCCCAGATCCAGCGCCCGGTGAGCCAGGTCCGTGTGTGTGGCCGGCGGGGTGGTGATCGTCACCGCGGCCACCCCGAGGTCGGGCAGTTCGGTCAGGTCCGACACGGCTCGGGCCGATGGCAACCGGTCGGCCACCTCGGCCCGTCGCCCGGGATCGCCGGTGACGACGGCCACCAGTTCGACGCCGTCGGCGCCGGCCAGCATCGGAGCGTGGAACACCCGGCCGCCCGATCCGTATCCGACCAGGGCCCAGCGCACGGGGGGAATCGTCATGCGCTCATCCTGCCCGGTCCGGTGGTGCGGGTCGGCACCCCGGTGGACCGGCCGCCGGTGCCCGTCGACCCCGACTTGAGGGCTACAACTCACTGTCACCGGCCTGACCTGCGTCGATGAGGCGCTGTCGGTGGTCGCACCTAGCATGGGGAATCGTGACTGATCACCTCATCGTGCGGGGCGCCCGCGAGCACAACCTCCGCAACGTCGACATCACCCTGCCCCGGGATTCGATGGTGGTCTTCACGGGCCTCTCGGGCTCGGGCAAGTCCTCCCTGGCCTTCGACACCATCTTCGCCGAAGGTCAGCGACGCTATGTCGAATCGTTGTCGTCCTACGCCCGCCAGTTCCTCGGGCAGATGGACAAGCCGGACGTCGACTTCATCGAGGGTTTGTCGCCCGCGGTGTCGATCGACCAGAAATCGACCTCGCGGAACCCGCGGTCCACCGTCGGGACCATCACCGAGATCTACGACTACCTCCGTCTGCTCTACGCCCGGGTCGGGCATCCGCACTGCCCGGTCTGCGGCGAGATCATCTCCAAGCAGACGCCGCAGCAGATCGTCGACCGGGTGCTGGAGATGCCCGAGGGCACTCGGTTCCAGGTCCTGGCCCCCGTCATCCGGGAGCGCAAGGGCGAGTACGTCGACCTGCTGGTCGACCTGCAGTCCAAGGGCTACTCACGGGCCCGGATCGACGGAACGGTCCACCAGTTGACCGAACCGCCGAAGCTCAAGAAGCAGGAGAAGCACTCCATCGAGGTGGTCGTCGACCGGTTGGTGATCCGGGAGAGTGCGAAGCAGCGGATCACCGATTCGGTGGAGACTGGGCTCGGACTGGCCGACGGAGTGGTGATCCTCGAATTCGTCGATCTCGACGAAGATGATCCGGGCCGCGAGCGCCGGTACTCGGAGCGCCTGGCCTGCCCCAATGATCACCCGCTGGCGCTGGACGAGCTCGAGCCGAGGGCCTTCTCGTTCAACTCGCCGTTCGGCGCCTGCCCGGAGTGCACCGGGCTGGGCACCCGCAAGGAGGTCGACCCGGAGCTCGTCGTCCCCGACGGCCGCCTGTCGCTGGCCGAAGGGGCGATCCACCCGTGGTCGGTCGGCACCACCAGCGAGTACTTCGTCCGCCTGCTCGACGGCCTGGCCAAGATCATGGGCTTCTCGGTCGACACCCCGTGGGACGACCTGCCGGCCGCGGCCCGCAAGGCCGTGCTGAACGGGTCGTCCGACCAGGTGCACGTCAGCTATCGCAACCGGTACGGCCGGCAGCGCTCCTACTACGCCGAGTTCGAGGGGGCCATCCCGTTCCTGGAGCGGCGGGCCCAGCAGACCGACTCGGAGTGGGCCCGCGACAAGTACGAGGGGTACATGCGGGAGGTGCCGTGCCCGGTGTGCAACGGCACCCGGCTCAAGCCGGAGATCCTGGCCGTCACGATCGAGCACAGCGAGCAGGGCGACGTCAACATCGCGCAGCTCGCCGGCATGTCGATCAAGGAGGCGTTCGACTTCTTCCCCGGCCTGGTGCTCTCCGAGCGGGACCGGATGATCGCCGAGCGGGTGCTGAAGGAGGTCGCGGCCCGGCTCGGGTTCCTGCTCGACGTCGGGCTGAACTACCTGTCCCTGTCCCGGGCCGCCGCGACATTGTCCGGCGGCGAGGCCCAGCGGATCCGGTTGGCCACTCAGATCGGGTCCGGGCTGGTTGGTGTGCTGTACGTCCTCGACGAGCCGTCGATCGGGTTGCACCAGAGGGACAACCACCGCCTGATCAAGACGTTGACCCGGCTCCGGGACCTCGGCAACACACTGATCGTCGTCGAACACGACGAGGACACCATCCGCACCGCGGACTGGGTGGTCGACATCGGTCCCGGTGCGGGCGAGCACGGCGGCAAGGTCGTCGTGTCCGGCCCGGTGCAGGAGCTGATCGACTCGGAGGAGTCGATCACCGGCGCGTTCCTGTCCGGCCGGCGCGAGATCGCGGTGCCGCCGGTGCGGCGACCGATCGATCCGGCCCGCAAGCTCACGGTCGTCGGGGCGCGGGAGAACAATCTGCGCAACGTCACCGTCGACTTCCCGCTGGGCACCCTCATCGCGGTCACCGGCGTCTCCGGGTCGGGCAAGTCGACGCTGGTCAACGACATCCTGCACTCGGTGCTGGCCAATCGGATCAACGGCGCCCGGACCGTGCCCGGCCGGCACACCCGCGTCACCGGCCTTGACCTGGTGGACAAGGTGGTCGGGGTCGACCAGTCGCCGATCGGACGCACGCCGCGATCCAACCCGGCGACCTACACCGGCGTCTTCGATCACGTCCGGAAGTTGTTCGCCTCGACCACCGAGGCCAAGGTCCGCGGTTACCAGCAGGGCCGGTTCTCGTTCAACGTCAAGGGCGGGCGCTGCGAGGCCTGCTCCGGCGACGGCACCCTGAAGATCGAGATGAACTTCCTGCCCGACATCTACGTGCCGTGCGAGGTCTGCAAGGGCGCCCGCTACAACCGCGAAACCCTGGACGTGCACTACAAGGGCAAGTCCATCGCGGATGTGCTGAACACCCCCATCGAAGAGGCGGCCGAGTTCTTCCAGCCGATCGGGGCGATCCACCGGCACCTCAAGACGCTGGTCGACGTCGGCCTCGGGTACGTCCGGCTCGGCCAGCCGGCACCGACCCTGTCCGGTGGCGAGGCGCAACGGGTGAAGCTCGGCAGCGAGCTGCAGAAGAGGTCAACCGGACGCACCGTGTACGTCCTCGACGAGCCGACCACCGGTCTGCACTTCGCCGATGTCGAGAAGCTGCTGATCGTCATCAACGGGCTGGTCGACAAGGGCAACACGGTGATCGTCATCGAGCACAACCTCGACGTGATCAAGACGGCGGACCACATCATCGACATGGGCCCCGAAGGCGGATCCGGGGGTGGCCTGGTGGTGGCCACCGGCACGCCGGAGGAGATCGCCGCCAACCCGGACTCGTTCACCGGTGAATTCCTGGCCGGAATCCTTCGCGGCCGGGGCGCTCCGACCGACGGCGCGGTCAACGGACGCACCCCGGCGAAGAAGGCCCCGGTCAAGGCGGTCGCTGCCGCGACCAAGGGCCCGGTGACCAGAGCGACGGCCAAGACGAACGGCAGCGCCCCCAAGGCTCCGGCCAAGAAGTCCGCGACCCGCACCATGGCCACCGTCACCATCCCGGCGCCCGTGGTCACCGCGGACATGGCGGAGGCGAAGGCCGCCGCGGCCAAGGCCCGCCGACGGGCGGCCAAACTGCGCTGAACCGGAGGCACGGCGCCGCCACCCGTCGGGCCGCGTCCTCGGGCCCGGCGGTAGCGTCCCGACGATGGAACTGCGACTGCTGACCGAGGCCGACGAGGCCAGTTCGACCCTGATGAGTCACCACGCCTTCGGATCTCCGACCGGAGGTCAGGTCGCGTTCACCATCGGTCCGCACATCCGGCGCTGGGGACTGTTCGATGGAAAGGTGTTGGCCGCCAAGGCCAACGACCGAAGTTACGACTCCTGGATCGGCGGCCGCCGCGTTCCGACGGCGGGCGTCGCCGGGGTGGCGGTCGCCCCGGAGTACCGCGGCGGCGGACTGGCCCGCCGGGTGATGACGCACCTGCTGGATCAGGCCCGGCAGCGGGGTGCGGTGATCTCCACCCTGTTCCGCACGGCCCCGGCGCTGTACCGGTCGCTGGGCTTCGAGCAGGTGGCCGAACTCACCGACGCCGCCTTCCCGGCCGCGGCGCTGCGCGGGATCCGGGCCGCGCACACCACGGTCCGCCGGGCCACCGGGGCCGATGCCGCCGCCGTCCACGCCGTGTATGCCGCGGTCGCGGCCGAGGGTTCCGGCCTGCTCAGCCGGGACGGCGACTCCTTCTCCGGTGCCGATCCGATCGCCGCCACCGACGGGTGCACGGTGGCCGAAGCGGACGGCCGGGTGGTCGGGTACGTCAGCTGGAACCGCGGCACCGGCTACTCGGGGACCGCCGCCCTGACGGTGGTCGACCTGCTCTCGACCACGGCCGACGGGTACCGCGCGTTGCTGTCCGTGGTCGGGTCGTTCGACGCCGTCACCCCGACCATCCGGATCCGCACCTCCGGCACCGACCCGATCCACTGGTTCATCCCGGGTACCGGATTCTCGGTGGAGCAGGTACGGCCGTACATGTTGCGGGTGGTCGACGTGGCCGGCGCCGTCGCCGCTCGCGGGTGGCCGACCGGGTTGACCGCCGACGTGCCGTTGTCCCTCGACGATCCCGTCTGTCCGTGGAACTCCGGGTCGTACCGGCTCGTGGTGGACGGCGGCCAGGCGCGGCTGGAATCGGTCGAACCGGATGACGAGGCCTGCGTCGTGACGCCGAGCGGACTGGCCGTTCTCTACGCCGGGGGAGTGCCAGCCGCCACCCTGCGCCGAGGCGGGCTACTGGCGGCGGGCACCCGGGCCGGCGATGCCGTGCTGGATGCCGCGTTCGCCGGCCCCCGGCCGGCCGTTCTCGACTACTTCTGACCCGCGTTCTCGACTACTTCTGACCCGCGTTCCGGGTGGGCGGAGCGAGGCGCCGGAGCCGGTGAGCGCAGGCACTGCCGGAGTCTGGGAGAATAGGTCATCGTGAAGACCTTCGACGCCCTGTTCGCCGAGTTGCTGGACCGCGCCAGCGAGCGTCCGGAGGGCTCGGGCACCGTCGAGGCCCTGGATGCCGGGGTGCACGCCCAGGGCAAGAAGTTGCTCGAAGAGGCCGGTGAGGTGTGGATCGCCGCCGAGCACGAGAGTGACGAGGCGCTGGCTCTGGAGATCTCGCAGCTGCTCTACCGCGCCCAGGTGATCATGATCGGCCGCGGTATCGGACTGGAGCAGGTCTACAAGCATCTGTAGGGCCGTGCTGCCGTCGGCGCTCCACCGCGCCGACCGGTCCGCATCGGGCCCGCTTGCGACCCCACCCTCCCGTCCCACCCGAAACAGAGAGCGTCCATCCATGTTGCGAGTTGCCGTTCCGAACAAGGGCACGCTGAGCGAGCCGGCCACCGACATGCTGCGCGAGGCCGGCTACCGCCAGCGGCACGATTCGCGTGACCTGACGGTGATCGACGCCGCCAACGACGTCGAGTTCTTCTTCCTGCGCCCCAAAGACATCGCCATCTACGTCGGGTCCGGAGAACTCGATCTGGGCATCACCGGCCGCGACCTGACGGCCGACTCCGGCGCCCCGGTCACCGAACAGCTCGGGCTCGGGTTCGGGCACTCCACCTTCCGCTACGCCGCGCCGACCGGCCGCGACTGGAAGGTGCAGGACCTGGCCGGCCTGCGGATCGCGACCGCCTATCCGAACCTGGTCCGGCAGAACCTCGCCGACCGGGGTCTGTCGGCCGACGTCATCCGGCTCGACGGCGCGGTGGAGATCTCGATCCAGCTGGGCGTGGCCGACGCGATCGCCGACGTCGTCGGATCCGGCCGGACCCTTCGGCAGCACGCGCTGGCCCCGTTCGGTGACGTCATCTGCGCCTCCGAGGCGATCATGATCACCCGGGCCGAGGGTGACGTCTCGGCTGCGGCCCGGCAGCTGATCAGCCGTCTGCAGGGCGTGGTGTTCGCCCAGCAGTACCTGATGCTCGACTACGACTGCCCGAAGGCGCTGCTCGCCGCGGCGACCAAGATCACCCCCGGCCTGGAATCGCCGACCGTCGCGCCGTTGGCCGACCCGGACTGGGTGGCCGTCCGCGCGATGGTGCTGCGGAGCAAGTCGAACCCGGTGATGGATGCCCTGGCCGCCCTCGGCGCCAAGGCCATCCTCGCCTCCGACATCCGGTCCTGCCGCCTGTAGGCCACGGACCGGGACCGGCGTCCATGTGTCCGGTCCCGGGCCGGCCATGGTCCGGTGATCAGCCCAGGATCCGCACCGTGAGGGTCTGGGCCGACCGGCCGACGGGGCCCCGCACGTCGTGCAGGACGCTCGACGTCAGGCCGAGACCGTCCGGCCCGAAGGTGACGTCGGTGTCCAGCCCGAGCCATTCCCCCTCGGGGCGACGGAACAGGTGCACCGTCAGGTCCGTGTTCGGGAACAGCACCTGGTCCGGGCGGGCCCGGACCGCCACGCCGTTGGCGGTGTCGATGACACCGAACAGCCGGGCCGTGTCCGACGCCTCGACGCCGTCGATCAGGTCGAACTTCGGGCGGATCCAAACCGTGGCCCGCCCGGGCCGACGTTCGTCGGCCGCCCTGACCTCGACCGACCGGATGTACCCGCCCGGCCAGAGGGCGGCCATGTCGAACGGCTCCAATTCGTCGGGGCCGGGGATGCGGTCGATCTCGGTCCCGGCGATGGACGAGGTGTCGGACCGGGCCAGGCGCCAGGCGGTCGCTCGTACCACCGCGCGTCCGCCGGCCGTCATCTCGGCCTCCAGCAGCTCGATGGTGCGGCCCGCGCGCACCACCGTCGCGGCCACTTCGACCTCGCCGTCCGGGATCGACCCGAGGATGTCGAAGGCCACCCGCGACATGATCAGATCGTCTCGGGGGGAGCACGTTTCCAGCACATGGGTCAGCAGACCGGACACCGGAGCCATGTGCTGCTGGTCGGCCGACCAGGCGCCCTGGGCGTGCGTGGTGGACCGGAACCGCCCGTCGTCGATGGGTTCGTAGTAGGCCGTCGGGCGGGCCGGGGATGAGCTCACCGGGCCCAGGGTAGAGCGTGACCCAGCGGGCCCCGGACGGCTACGGCCCGGCCTCCACGCCATAGCCGGCGCGGTGAAGCGGGAGCCGGTGGATCCGCCGTGCCGACTACCCTGCTGGGGTGTCCGCCGAATCGAACCGCGTCGCCCGGCCCGTGCCTCGCGGGGCGCGCCGCAGTTTCGGCATCCCGCTCGGACGCATCGGCGGGATCCCGGTCGTCCTGTCCCTGTCCTGGCTGATCTCGGTGCTGATCGTCGCGATCCTGGCCACCCCGGTGGTCGAACAGGCCATTCCCGGGATCACCACCGGTCCGGCCGTGGCCGTGGCCGTGGGGCTCGGGGTGCTGCTCGGTGTCAGCGTGCTGGCCCACGAGCTGGGGCACTGTCTGGCCGCGCGTTCGCTCGGCGTACCGGTACTGGAAGTGCGGCTCTACCTGCTGGGCGGGGTGTCCGAGCTGGGACGCCTGCCGAACACCCCGAAGGAGGAGGCGGTGATCGCCGCGGCCGGTCCCGGCGTCTCGTTCATCCTGGCCGGCGTGTTCGGGCTGCTGATCGGCAGCACGACCCCGCACACGGTGACCTGGTTGCTGCTGATCGAGCTCGCGCTGGCCAACCTAGTGGTCGCCATCTTCAACGTGCTGCCCGCGTTGCCGCTGGACGGCGGCCGGGTCCTGCGGGCCGGGGTCTGGCAGGCGTCCGGACGTCGTCGGCTCGGCACCCTGTCCGCGGTCGCGGGTGGCTACCTGATCGCCGTCGCGTTGATCGTCTGGGGGATCGTCGAGGTCGCCGGATCGACCAAGGCCGCCGTGTTGCAGGGTGGCATCGCCGTCGTCATGGCGTTGTTCGTCGGCGTCGGGGCGGCGTCGGAACAGAATTCGGACCGGGCCGTGAAGTGGCCGGCCGACGTGACGATCGCCGGACTGGCCCGCGCCGTCGTGCAGCTGCCCACCGAATCGCCGGTGCAGCTGGCGAATCAGGTGGCCGCCGGCCGCGCCGTCATCCTGACCGGGACCGACGGTGTGGCCGTTGGCCTGATGGACGAGCAGGCGGCGATCAACCTGGCCCGGACGCAACCGCAGGCCCCGGCCACCATGGTCGCGGAACCGATCACGCCGGAGATGGTGATCCTCAGTCACGACGAGCCGGCCGACGTGGCCGCGCGCCTCCGCACGGTTCGTTCCCGGCACTTCCTGCTCGTCGACGACGACGGCCGTCCGGCCGGAGTTGTGCTCTCGGCCGACATCGCCCGGATACTGAGCGGGCGCCGTCGTCGATAGGCACTCGTCGTCAGGGCGAGCGCAGTGGCGGGGGATGTCGCCCGAGCGCGTGCTCTGGGTGTCCGTTTTTGACAGGAGTGCTGTGAGCAGGGAATTCGTAGTCGGGGATCGTGTCCAGTTGACCGATCCGAAGGGCCGTAAGTACACGATGGTGCTCGAGACGGGCGCCACCTTCCACACCCATCGCGGGGCGCTGGAGCACGATGCTCTCATCGGGCAGCCGGAAGGATCGGTCGTCACGTCGGCCGGCAAGACCGACTATCTGGCGTTGCGTCCGCTGCTGACCGACTACGTGCTGTCGATGCCGCGCGGCGCGGCGGTGATCTATCCCAAGGACGCGGCCCAGATCGTGCACTGGGGAGACATCTTCCCGGGTGCCAGGGTGATGGAGGCCGGCGCCGGGTCCGGGGCGCTGACCTGCTCGTTGCTTCGGGCCGTCGGGTCAACCGGGTCGGTGCTCTCGTACGAGGTGCGGCAGGACCACGCCGACCACGCAATCAAGAACGTGGACCGGTTCTTCGGTGCGCGCCCGGAGAACTGGGAGATCAAGGTGGCCGACATGGCCGAGCACACCGGTGAGGTCGACCGGATCGTGCTGGACATGCTCGAACCGTGGTCCATGATCGACGTGGTCGCCGCGTCGCTGGTCCCGGGTGGGGTCCTGACGGTGTACGTGGCCACCACGACCCAGTTGTCGAAGGTGGCCGAGGCGCTCCGCGACCATGGTGGCTTCACCGAGCCCGATGCCTGGGAGTCGCTGCACCGACCGTGGCACGTGGTCGGGCTGTCCGTGCGGCCGGAACACCGGATGCAGGGCCACACCGCGTTCCTGCTGACCACCCGCCGGATGGCGCCCGGATTCACCGCACCGAAGCCGCAGCGCCGGCCCATGAGCACGCGGTAGCCACGTCCGCAGGCCTGGCGCGCTGCTAGCTCTTGCAGACCTTCCAGGTTCCGTCCTCCGCCCGGACCGGGAGGCTGTCGGTCTGCGTGCCGCCGGTGTCGGTGACCGAGATCGGCACGCGGCCGCTCCGTCCGGTGAGCACGGGCGCCCCGGTGATCCGGATGCGGGTGATGGAGTCGAGGTCGGACTGCGTCACCGCGGCGGCCAGGGCGGGGCAGGAGGCCGCCTGGGTGGCCGCCAGGTCGTGCGCGTTCACCGCCGCCGCGAACGCGGTGGCGGCACCGAGCGCAGCGCTCTGATCATTCGTCGAGGTGTCGCCGCCGTCGGTGGTGGTGTCCGTCCCCGGATCGGACGTGGTGTCCGTCCCCGGATCAGCCGGGGGGTTCGCCTCCGTGGTCCCGGGCGGGGCGGCGACCTCGGTGGTCGGGGCGTTCGTGGTCCCGGTTGCGGCCGGGCCGGCTGGATCGGGCATCGGACGGGCTCCGGTCGAGCTCGACGTGGTGGCCACCGGCACCGGAACCGCCGGTGGTGTGGCCGAGGTCGACCCCTTCCTGGTCATCAGCACGGTGATCACCACCGCGGCCGCGACCACCACCACCGTGAGCAGGCCGATCAGCAGCGGGCGGTTGTTGCGCGGGGCGGCCGCCGGCTCGCCGCCCCACATCGGGCCCGGTCCGAACTGCCCTCCGTAGGACGGCTGGCTCCACGCCTGCTGGTGGTACGGCTGCTGCCCGGTCGGCTGCGGCCCATAGGGCAGGTACGCCGATGGCGGTTGGCCGTACGAGGGCGCCCCCGACGGGGCCGCCGGCCAGACGTTGGTCGCCGGCTGCTGTCCATGTCCGCTGAGGTGCCCTTCGTGCGTCGGGCGGCCCCACCCGTCGTCGGACGTCTGCCCGTAGCCACTCCACGGTCCGCTCATCGTTGTCGCCCCTGCCCTTCCCTGGGTCTGCCGCGCCGACCGGAGAGGTCGGCCGTCTGGGGCTGTGACGGCCCCACATCGCCGGCGGTTCCGTCGATCGGCTGCCGGGCCGCGCGGGCGTCCCGGTGAGCGGTGGTCCCGATCCGGGCCGCGGCGCGCAGGTAGGGTTGAGTGATCTACGAGCCCACGAAAAACGGGAGGGCGATGTGACCGACGGCGACAACTCCAGCGGCCAGTACGAACCAGCACGAGACGACCGCGGGCCGGAGCACGGCTATGTGCAGAGCCCGGCCGCGCTCAGCGCGCAGATCAGGGTGCTCAACGACGAGGTGGCCCAGCTTCGCCGCCGCCTGGCCGTTGCCCCGATGGACACGCGCCCGTTGGAGCGTCAGCTGTCGGAATCGATGACCCGGATCAATGCCCTGACCGAGCGCAACGAGAAGTTGGTCCTCACCCTGCGCGAGGCGCGTACCCAGTTGCTGCAGCTCAAGGAGGAGGTCGACCGGCTGGCTCAGCCGCCCAGCGGCTACGGCGTCTACCTCAGCTCCGGCCCGGAGGGCACCGTCGAGGTGTTCACCGGTGGGCGTCGGATGCGCTTGACCGTGTCGCCGTCCATCGACATCCCGGCCCTGCGCCGTGGGCAGCAGGTGCGACTGAACGAAGCGCTCACCGTGGTCGAAGCGGGCGCGTTCGAGCTGGTCGGCGAGGTCTGCGCGTTGCGGGAACTGATCTCGGACGGGCGGGCGCTGGTCGTCGGCCACGCCGACGAGGAACGCGTGGTGAACCTGGCCTCGCCGCTGATGGACATCGCGTTGAAACCGGGTGACTCCCTGCTGGTGGACACCAAGGCCGGCTTCGCCTACGAACGGGTGCCCAAGGCCGAGGTGGAGGATCTGGTCCTGGAGGAGGTGCCGGATGTCGAGTACAGCGACATCGGCGGCCTGACCCGGCAGATCGAGCAGATTCGTGACGCCGTCGAACTGCCGTTCCTGCACGCCGAGCTGTTCCGCGAGTTCCAGCTGCGTCCCCCGAAGGGCGTGCTGCTCTACGGTCCGCCCGGCTGCGGCAAGACGCTCATCGCCAAGGCGGTGGCGAACTCGTTGGCCCGTAAGGTGGCCGCCGCCCGCGGGGTCGAGCACATCACCAGCTACTTCCTGAACATCAAGGGACCGGAGCTGCTGAACAAGTACGTCGGCGAGACCGAGCGGACCATCCGGCTGATCTTCCAGCGGGCCCGCGAGAAGGCCTCCGACGGCACCCCGGTCATCGTCTTCTTCGACGAGATGGACTCCGTGTTCCGTACCCGCGGCACCGGCGTCTCGTCCGACGTCGAGACGACGATCGTCCCGCAGCTGCTCAGCGAGATCGACGGCGTCGAGGGGTTGGAGAACGTCATCGTCATCGGCGCCTCCAACCGCGAGGACATGATCGACCCGGCCATCCTGCGGCCCGGCCGCCTTGACGTGAAGATCAAGATCGAGCGCCCCGACGCCGAAGCGGCCCGGGACATCTTCACCAAGTACCTGGTGCCCAGCCTGCCGATCCACCCGGACGATCTGGCCGAGTTCGGCGGCGACCGCCAGGCCACCGTGCAGGCGATGATCCAGCACACCGTCGAGCGGATGTACACCGAGACCGACGAGAACCGCTTCCTCGAGGTCACGTACGCCAACGGCGACAAGGAGGTCCTGTACTTCAAGGACTTCAACTCCGGCGCCATGATCCAGAACATCGTGGACCGGGCGAAGAAGTCGGCCATCAAGGAACGCCTGGAGAAAGCCGGGGCGGTGGGCTCGGGCGGTCTGCGGGTGACCAACCTCCTTGACGCCATCGTCGACGAGTTCGCCGAGAACGAGGACCTGCCGAACACCACCAACCCGGACGACTGGGCACGGATCTCGGGCAAGAAGGGCGAGCGGATCGTCTACATCCGCACGCTGGTCTCGGGTAAGCAGTCCGAGGGGTCGCGGGCCATCGACACGGCATCGAACACCGGCCAGTACCTCTAGCCAATACCTGTAGCGGACAACGCGAATCGGGCCCGTGAACGGCGTGCCCTTTGTAGAGTGCTCGACATGACCCAGCCCGCGACCGACAGTGTCGACCGCGGGCTGTGTCATCCCCGGGATGTCCGGTGACCACCGACGATCCGACGGGCCGATGGACCCCGGACTTCTCCTCACCGGTGCCGGACGACGTGCTCCCGGTCGTGCCCGGCGTGCGCCTGGAGGAGAAGATCGGCCGGGGCGGTTACGCCGCCGTCTACCGGGCCCGGCAGCTCTCGGTCGATCGGGACGTCGCCGTGAAGGTCGACGACCGTCGGCTGCTCGACGATCGGGACAAGCGACGGTTCACCCGCGAGATCGTCGCCGCGGGCGCGGTCTCGGCCCATCCGCACATCGTGACCGTGTACGACGGCGGCACCACTGCCGATGCCCACCCGTACCTGGTCATGGAGTTGTATCCGGGCGGCTCGTACGCCGACCGGATCCGGCGATCCGGGCCCGTCCCCGCCTCCGAGGTGGTGGACGTCGGGCTCGCCATCGCCGACGCGCTGGCCGCGGCGCATTCCGACGGCATCCTGCACCGGGACGTCAAGCCGGGCAACATCCTGATCTCCCGGTACGGCTCCAGCGCCCTGGCCGACTTCGGCCTCGCGGCTCTGCCGCGGGCGGCCGAGGGGTTCTCGGTGACGATGGAGTCGCTGACCCCGTCGTACGCGCCGCCCGAAGCGTTCAGCGGTTCCGACCCGACCGCGGCCATGGACATCTATTCCCTCGGGGCCACGCTCTACGCGCTGCTCCTGGGACGGGCCCCGCGAAGCGACCGCTCCGGCACAGCACCGCCGCTGGCGCGTCTGCTGTTCCTGTTGAACGATCCGCTGCCATTGCCCGACGCACCGGATGCAGCCACCCTGATGCCGATCATCTGGCGGGCCACCGCGTTCCGGCCGGAGGACCGGTACCCGTCGGCTGCGGCCATGCGGGATGATCTGGCCCTGGTCAAGGCCGGACGCCCGGCATCGTCCGTCATCCCGGTGGGCACGCCGCACACCAGGCCGTTCACGACCGGCAACCCCGGCGTACCGGCGGTCGGATCGGACGGCGGGCGCGACCCGGACCCGTCCTCGTCCGGCCCCCTCGGCCTCTTTGCGGCGAGACCGGAAGCGGCGCCGCGGGAGTCCGACACCCGCGCGCCTCGGAGCCGGCGGTGGATCGGTGCCGCCGCGGCCGTGGTGGCGATCCTGTTCGTCGCTGGGCTGGTCGTGTTCGGCGGCCGCTCCTCGACCGGCGGAGTCGCCTCGGCCGGTACGTCCGCGCGCACCCACGCGCTGGTCACGGACCTGAGCGGCCTCGCCCCGACACATTCGGCGACATCGCCGGTGACGCGCGGTACCCCGTCGCCGACCCGGACGGCCCCAACGAGTTCGAGTGCCCGATCGGCGTCGCCGACCCCGATCGCGAGCTCGGCCCGATCGCTTTCCGTTCCGGTCGCCGGCTCCTGCTGGGGCGGCTTGGTCGACATCAGCGGCACCAAGACGGCCCGCCAGATCCCCTGTTCCGAGCCGCACTACTGGGAGGCCTACGCAGCCGGACTGCTCGACCCGTCCACCCCGACGCCGTACGACGACGACGTGGCCAAGGACAAGGTGGTGAAGCAGATCTGCACCCAGAAGGCGCTCAAGTCCTACGTGGGCGCGAACGTGCACGGGACCTTCAACATCGACGTCGTCCCGCCTCGGGAACTCGCCTTCGCCCAGGGTGATCGCGCGTTCTACTGCGTCGCCAGCCGCGACGGGGCGGGTGAGGTCACCGGCTCGGTCAGGGCCGGCTGATCGACCGCTGACCGCGCGGTCAGCGGACATGGCAAGGTGGGGCGCATGACCGAGCCAACCGGGGGCACGAGCACACCACGGGTGACGGCCCGCGCCGCCCGGCGACGAGCCGAGATCGTCGAGGCGGCCCGACAGGTCTTCACCTCCCGCGGCTTCCGGGGCGGGTCGCTGGGCGAGATCGCCGAGCGCGTCGGCATCACCCACCAGGGCGTGCTCCACCACTTCGGCAGCAAGGAACGGCTGCTGGTGGAAGTGTTGCGGGACAGGGACATCGAAGATGGCCCGGGGAGCGAGACCCTGACCGGCGCCGCGTTCCTGTCGCACCTGATCGACACCGCGCGGCTGAACACGACGCGGTCCGGGATAGTCCAGGCGTACACGGTCCTCTCGGCCGAGTCGGTGACGCCGGGACACCCGGCCCAGGGCTGGTTCCGGACGCGATTCGCCGACCTGCGGTCCGAGGTGTACCAGGCCCTCCGGATCGTCGGCGGCATCGAGGTGGGCGAGGCGGAGCTGGAGCGGGGCGCGTCGGCGGTGATCGCCGTCATGGACGGACTGCAGGTCCAATGGCTGCTGGACCCGGCGGCCGTCGACATGCCGGCCACCCTGCGGATGGTGATCAACTCACTGCTCGCCGGCTGGGGGCGTCCGGCGCTGCCGCAGGAGCCGAACATCACGGCCTGACGCCCACCACGGCCACGGCCGGCTCTCGGCCCGGGGCACTAGATTCAAGGTCATGACTGCACAGGACGCGAACGCATGACCGTACGCCGCATCATGGGCACCGAGGTCGAGTACGGCATCTCCGTCCCGGGGGAGCCGGGCGTCAACCCGGTCATCTCCTCCACTCAGATCGTGCTGGCCTACGCCGCCTCGGTGGCCGCGCCCCGGGCCCGGCGGCCGAGGTGGGACTACGAGGTGGAGTCACCGCTGCGCGATGCCCGCGGCTACGACCTGTCCTCGCTGTTCGGCGGATCCGAACCGGACATCGACGACATCGGCGCGGCCAACGTGATCCTGTCCGACGGGGCCCGGCTCTACGTCGACCACGCCCACCCGGAGTACTCCGGGCCCGAGGTGACCAACCCGCTCGACGCCGTCCTGTACGACAAGGCGGGGGAGCGCGTGATGGAGCAGGCGGCCATGCTCGCGGCGTCGGTGCCCGGAGCCAAGGCGGTGCAGCTGTACAAGAACAACACCGACGGCAAGGGCGCGTCCTACGGCACGCACGAGAACTACCTGTGCCGCCGGGACACCCCCTTCCCGTCGATCATCGCCGGTCTGCTGCCGTTCTTCGCGTCCCGGCAGGTCTTCGCCGGAGCGGGCCGGGTCGGGATCGGGCCGTCCGGGGCCACGCCGGGGTTCCAGCTGGCCCAGCGGTCGGACTACATCGAGGTCGAGGTCGGGCTGGAGACGACGCTCAAGCGCGGCCTGATCAACACCCGCGACGAACCCCACGCCGACGCGGACCGCTGGCGGCGCCTGCACGTGATCATCGGTGACGCCAATCTGGCCGAGACGTCCATCTACCTCAAGGTCGGCACCACCGCCCTGGTGCTGTCGATGATCGAGGCGGGCTGGCCGATGCCGCTCGAACTCGAACATCCGGTGTCCGCGGTACACCAGATCTCCCACGACCCGACCCTGAAGACGACGGTCAAACTGGCCGACGGACGGTCGTTCACCGGCGTCGACATCCAGATGGCGTACCTGGAGGCGGCCCGGGCCTTCGTGGCGCACACCTACGGCGACGACGTCGACGCGGACACCAAGGACGTCCTGGCCACGTGGGCCGACGTGCTCGACAAGCTCGCGGACGATCCGATGCGGCTGGCCGACACCCTGGACTGGCCGGCCAAGCTCCGCCTGCTGGAAGGTTTCCGGAGCCGGGACGGGCTGGCCTGGGGGGCATCCCGGCTGGCCCTGGTCGACCTGCAGTACGCCGATGTGCGGCTCGACCGCGGCCTGTACAACCGGTTGGCCTCCCGCGGCGCCATGAAGCGGCTGCTCACCGACGAGGCGATCCTGACCGCGATGACGGTTCCGCCCGAGGACACCCGGGCCTACTTCCGCGGGCGCTGTGTCTCCAAGTACCCGGACCGGCTGGCGGCGGCGTCCTGGGATTCGGTGATCTTCGATGTCGGCCGGGAGTCGCTGGTCCGGATACCGACCATGGATCCGACCCGCGGGACCAAGGCGCACGTCGGGGCCCTGCTGGACGCCGCCGCCGACGCCGGTGAGTTGGTCGACGCCCTCACCAAGCGCTCCTGAGCCGACTGCTCCGGCGCGGGCGTTACCCGGTCGTGTCCGGCAGCGCCGAGGCGCAGTCGGGGTGGCTGGGTAAAGTCGAACACAGCGCCGACGAACGGACCGTATCCTCTCGTCTTTCACGCAGTGCGGCGCCCTAGATTTGGGAGATCGACATGGCACAGGAACAGACCACGCGGCAGGGCGGCGGGGATTCCGACGACGACGGCGACGCCGCGAGCGGAGCGGCCGGTCAGGAGCGCCGGGAGAAGCTCGCGGCGGAGACCGACGACATCCTGGACGAGATCGACGGCGTGCTGGAGTCCAATGCCGAGGACTTCGTCCGTTCGTACGTGCAAAAGGGCGGGCAGTGAGCTTTGAAGGATTCCAGCTGGCCGATCGCGGCGGTCCCGGCGGCCTATCTGACCCCAGGCCCTGGCTCGTTCACCGAATTCCTGGCCAAGGCCGAACCACATCTGTTGCCGGGTAACCGTGCGCACCCGGTGGCCGATCAGGTACCCCACGGCACCACGATCGTTGCCCTCACCTGCGCCGACGGTGTCGTGCTGGCCGGTGACCGCCGGGCCACCATGGGCAATCTGATCGCCCAGCGGGACATCGAGAAGGTGTTCGTCGCCGACTCCCACTCGGCGGTCGGAATCGCCGGCACCGCCGGTCTGGCCGTCGAGATGGTCCGGTTGTTCAAACTGGAACTCGAGCACTACGAGAAGATCGAGGGCGTCCGGTTGTCGTTGGACGGCAAGGCGAACCGCCTGTCCACGATGATCAGGGGCAACCTCGGGGTGGCCATGCAGGGGCTGGCCGTCGTGCCGCTGTTCGCCGGCTTCGACATCGACCGGGTGCCGACCTCCGAGGCCGGGCGCATCTTCTCCTACGACATCACCGGTGGCCGGTACGAGGAATACGACTTCTACGCCGTTGGCTCCGGGTCGATGTTCGCCCGGTCAGCCCTGAAGAAGCGGTTCGAGCGCGGTGCCTCGCTCGACGTGGCGGTCAAGGCGGCCGTCGAGGCGCTGTACGACGCGGCCGACGACGACAGCGCCACCGGCGGCCCGGATCTCACTCGCAAGATCTATCCGATGGTCATCGTCGTGACGGCGGCCGGAGCTCGTCGTCTCCCCGAGGCCGAGGTCGGGGCCGTGTCCGAGTCGGTGGTCGCCGGCCGGATGATCAACCCCGGCGGCTGAGCCGAGTCCGTCCGCCCCGCTCGCGAACCGATCGACACCCAGGAGTCCCAGCACCGTGACGATGCCCGTCTATGCCTCACCCGAACAGTTCATGCGGGACCGGTCCGAATATGCCCGCAAGGGCATCGGCCGGGGCCGCAGTGTCGTCGTCACCACCTACTCGGCGGGTGTGCTGTTCGTGGCCGAGAACCACTCGCCCACGTTGCACAAGGTCAGCGAGATCTACGACCGCATCGGTCTGGCCGCGGTCGGCCGTTACAACGAGTTCGAGAACCTGCGGACGGCCGGGATCCGGTTGGCCGACGTGCGCGGCTACTCCTACGACCGTCGCGACGTCACCGCGCGCTGGCTGGCCAACGCCTACGCCCAGACGCTGGGCTCGATCTTCTCCGAACACCAGAAGCCCTACGAGGTCGAACTGTGCGTGGCCGAAGTGGCCCGTTCGGTCGGGGAACCGGTTCCGGCGCCGGGGGAGACCCGTCTGGGCGCCCCCGGGCAGCGAGACCAGCTGTACCGCATCTCCTTCGACGGCTCGATCATGGAGGAGACCCGGTACGTCGTCATGGGCGGCGTGACCGAGCCGGTCGCGTCGGCCATGGAGAAGTCCTTCCGGGCCGGGTGGGACCTGCCGACCGCCTTGGCCGCCGCGGTCAGCGCACTCGGCGCGGGCGGTGAGGGGGCCCCACGGAAGCTCGAATCGGGCCAGCTCGAGGTGGCTGTACTGGATCGCACGGTCCCCGAACGGACCTTTCGTCGTCTGGACCGGGACCTGCTCGACCAGCTGCTGACCCCGCCGTCGGCCGAGCCGGCCGCGACACCCGCCGAACCGACGGAACCGGCGGAATCGGCCGAGCCCGTTGGACCGGCGGAAGCCGCGGACGCGGCCCCGGCCGACACCGCGCCCGAACCCGGACCGCCGGCCGACGAGCAACAGCCGGACCACTAGCCGGGTATCAGGGACCCGGCGGCTCGGCTCCTGCAGCCACCGGACGACTCTCCGCCCGTGTTCCGCCGACCGCAAGGACAGATGGTGACCAGTCCGGGACCCCGCCCCCACGCCGGACGTCGGTCCGCGTTGGACCGCTGGCACGGCAGCATCACCGAGCCCGGAAGCACCCCGACCGGAGAATGGCCCCAGGCCGCGACGGCCTACCGAAGCACCGGACTGGTGCTGCACGCACCGGACGACGAAGCGGGCGAACGTATCCGCCGGGCCGTGACCGAGGTGGCCGCCCGCCGGGACTGGGTGGTGTCGGCCGGACGCTCCGGTGTCTCGCTGGCCCCAGCCGAGTCCTCGGTCGGCCCGATCGATTCCCGGGAGGTGGTGGCCGAACTTCGTCGTCACGTCGATCCCCAGGTCGCCGCGGGCGTCGGCCTGGATCACCTGATGACGACGGCGGAACAGTTCGGCGGCAACCCGTTTGCCATCGGTCACGGTCGGACGGGCCTGGATCGATACGGCGACTCCGGGTACGCCGGGCGCGGGCCGGTCAACTTCGTCGTCCCGACGCCGCGGCCGGGGAGTCCGGAACGTGCGCCCCGAGTGGTGGTGCTGGACACCGGGCTCGGTGACCACCCGTGGTTCACCGCGTATCCGGCCAAGACGGTGGTCACCATGAACGACGGCCGGACGATCGGGCCCGAGATCGACCCGGCGTCCATCAAGGGCATCGACGCCGACGGCACCGGAGCGGTCGCGAATGCACTGCTCGGCACCTTGGCCAGTCATTCTGGCCACGGCACGTTCATCGCCGGGCTCATTCGTCAGGCCTGCCCCGAGGCCGACATCGTCGCCCTGGCCGTGATGGGCGCGGACGGCATCGTCGCCGAATCGACGCTGACCGATGCCCTGACCCTGCTGGCCGACCGGCAGCGGGAGGAGCCTGGCTGGGCCGACGCGCTGGTGCTGTCCCTCGGCTACTACGCCGAGACGGCCGATGATCTCGCCTACAACACGGCACTGAAGCGGATCCTGGTCGAGCTGGGCCGGCTGGGCGTCGCGGTGTTCTGTGCCGCCGGAAACGATGCCACGGACCGACCGTCCTACCCCGCGGCGTTCGCGGTCGACGAGGACTTCGCCGCTCCGGACGTGGTGCCGCTGGTCTCGGTCGCGGCCTTGAATCCGGACGGATCCGTGGCCCTGTTCTCCAACGACGGGCCATGGGTGACCGCCGAGGCGCTCGGCGTCAATCTCGTCTCGACCGCTCCGGTGACCAGCGATGGCTCGGCCCGAGCGGGGGTGCACGTTCGCGGGCCCCAGGGGCGTCCGCGCGGCGGCGTGGACCCGGATGCCTTCGGGAACGGATTCGCCTCCTGGAGTGGCACCTCGTTCGCGGCGCCCGTCCTGGCCGGCCAGTATCTCCGCACCCTGGCCGAGGCCGGATTTCCACCGATCGCCGAGCGTGCGCGGCTGGTCCCGATCGGCCGGGGTGTCCGGCGGACGCACGTCAGGTAGTTTCTGCCGGAACAGCATGTATCAGACCGGTGACGGTCCGCTCCTAGTCGTCGAATGCCGCCCGGTGCGGCGTCACCTGCAGCTGCGCAACCGCTACGGAGGCACCTTGTGACCGACCCGGCCGCCACGCCCGGATCGTCCGCCCCGAATGATCCGTTCGCCCGGTACGAGGCCAGAGTCCTCGATCCGGCCACCGCCGTCCGGCTTCCGGGCGGGGCCGCCCCGACCGTCACGGTCTACCGGGGCGACACCCTGCTGGTCAACGGCGCCGATCGGGCCACGGTCACGGCTCGCATCGACGCCGTGGCCGCACTGGCCACGGACCTGGGTCTCCGCCGGTCCGGGCCGGATCCGTTCGTCGAGATCGACCGCGACGGATCATCGGTGGACGTGTCGGCCCACAATCGATTCGCCCGTCTGCTGGGCCTGGCCGAGCAGACCGGAACCCCGCTCGTCGTGCCCGTCCGGTTCGAATCCTCGGCCGACGGTCCCGCCCCCGCGATCGACGTCTGGCCGCTGCTCCAGGCGGTCAGGGCCGCCGGCGATGCCGAGTTGGTGGGGTTCGTCGGGCTCGATCACCTGATGTTCGCGGCGGCGTCGATCTCGGGGAACCCGTACACGCGGGGCATGTCCCTGATCGGAGGCGACCCGTACACCAGGGGGATGGCGGCGATCGGCGGGAATCCGTACACCAGGGGCATGTCGTCCGGTGTCGACCAGTACCTGCAGGGCGGTTCCGGCGGCCACGGCCCGGTGAGCGTTGTACTGGCGCCGCCGCAGCCGGCACCCGGCTCGTGCCGGCCGCAGGTGGTGGTGATGGACACCGGCGCCGGGGAGCATCCGTGGTTCGACGCCTATCCGGTGCAACGCCGGTTGACCCTCGACAACGGCGACCCGATCGGGCTGGACGTCGATGACCCGGTGGTCGGCGCCACCGATCCCGAGGGCGCTGGGGCGGTGGCCGATCCGCTGACCGGGTTGTTGAACACCCACACCGGCCACGGCACCTTCATCGCGGGTCTGCTCCGGCAGAGTTGCCCGGACGCCGAGATCACCGCCGTGCGGATCATGGGCGGCGACGGGGTGGTCGCCGAGGACGAATTGACCCAAGCGCTGACGGCACTCGGCGTTCGCCTGGCCCAGCACCCCGGGAGTGTCGACGCGCTGGTGCTCTCGCTCGGCTACTACGTCGAGACGACCGACGACCTCACGTTCACGGCCGGTCTGAAGGACCTGTTGGTCACCCTGGCCGCTCGCGGGGTGGTCACCTTCGCCGCCGCCGGCAACGACTGCACCGATCGCCGGTCATACCCCGCCGCGTTCTCCGACCACCCCGAATTCACCCATGACGGAGCCCTGCCCCTGCTGTCGGTGGCCGCGCTGAACCCCGACCGATCGGTCGCATTGTTCTCCAACGATGGATGCTGGGTGAACGGCGAAGCGCCCGGGGCCAACGTGGTCAGTACCGCACCGGTGCACCTGGCCGGCGCATGGGCCGCCGACACCGGTCTGATCGGTCCGAACGGGGAGCGTCGTGGAACGATAGACCCGGATCAGTTCAGCAGTGGGTTCGCGACCTGGAGCGGTACCAGTTTCGCCGCGCCGGTGCTGGCCGGTGAGTTCCTGGCCGGTCTCGTCCGGCACGGGTGCCCGAAGGATGTGGCCGACCGGCGGAAGCTTGTTCCGGCCCGGTCGGTCGAGCGATCGGAGCAGTGATGACGACCGAAGCGAGTGAGTTGGTGGCGGGTTCGGACAAACCAACGGGCGATGCGCGGCTGGACAGCCAGACGGGCGGGGCCGACGCGGTCGCGCCGGCCCCGGTGCCGGCGCAGCGCACCGCCACCAGCAACCCGCGGGATCTCGGGGATCTGGTGACCCAGGCGGCCCTGGCCTTCCAGGACTACCGCCTCGGTGTTCCCGGTGGCATCGACCGTCTGGTGCGATTGGTCAGTCCGCTGCTCTGGCACACCGCGCGTCAGTGTGGCCTGTCCACCGCCGAGGCCGAGGACAGTGTCCAGCAGACCTTCCTGGCCCTGGTCCGGCGCGGTGAATCGATCTCCGACCCGTTGGCCGTCGTGCGCTGGCTCACCGTGACGCTCCGCCGGCAGGCCTGGCGGGATCGGGCACTGGTCGCTCAGCGCTCGGGGACCGAACCCACCGACGAGGATCTGCCCAGCGCCGAATCGGCCGAGCAGTCGGCCGTGCTGTCGGACGAGCAGCGTCGGCTGTGGGCCCACGTGTCGGCCCTGCCGGAACGCTGCCGACGGCTGTTGGCCGTCATCGCGTTCGCGCCGCGGCCGGACTACGCCGCGATCGCCCACGACATGGGCATGCCCGTTGGATCCATCGGCCCGACCCGCGGCCGCTGCCTGGACAAGCTCCGCACTCGGTTGCAGGGGGAGGAATGGTCATGAACGACACCGCACACGGCGATCCGATGGATCAGCGTGACCTGGACATCCTGGGGGACCTGGTGGACATCTACGACACGCTCGACCCGATGCCGGCCGTGCTCCCGGATCTGATCCTGTTCGGGCTGCAGATCGGCGATCTCGATGCGGAAGTGGCTCGCCTGGTCGACTCCGAACTCATCCTCGCCGGGGCGGCCGGAACCCGCTCGGTGGAGCACGCCAAACGCGTCACGTTCTCCAGCGAGAACCTGACCGTCATGATCTCGGTGCAGAGCCAGCCCGGACATGCGTTGCGACTCGACGGATGGGCCGCGCCCGGCGGCGGTCTGCACGCCGAACTCCGCACGGGCGGGCAGACCCTGACCGCCGAGTGCGACGAGACCGGTCGCTTCGTCTTCGAGTCCGTTCCATCGGGCTCGGTGCAGTTGGTGCTGCACCCGACCGACGCCTCCGACCCGGCGATCCGGATCCCGGTGGTCACGCCCGCCCTGCACCTGTGAAACTGGGTGGGTGACCGCCCGCTCGATTCAGCGTCGACCGTCCGACCTGGTGGCGACGGTCGAGACCCTGCTCGGTCGGGCCAGGGCCGAAGGTGACGCCGGGAGGCCGGCGCGCGCGCTCGCCCTCTGCGATCGTGCTCTCGCCGTCCTGTCGGCCGACCGGAACGGATCGGCCGAGCTGAACCGATCGGCCGACCGGGCCGCCCTCGCCGCCCGGATCCTGATCACGTCGGCGTACCAACACTCCGGTCTCGGGGATCTGGCCCGGGCCATGTCCGCGCTGGCGCAGGCCGAGTCCACCGACCCGACGCAGCGACCTGCGATCGACGGCACCCGGGCCATGGTGCTGATGCGGGCGGGCGAAGACGCGGCGGCACTGGCCGCCTTCGACCAGGCGGTCCCGGGTCTGCGGGAAGCCGATCCCCGGTTGCTGTCCACGGCCCTGCTGAACCGCGGGTGGCTGCATATGAACGCGGGTCGGCTGGCCGAAGCAGAGGCCGACACCGCCGAAGCCCGGGCGGCCGCCCACGCGGCCGGCGATGCCTGGGGCGTCCACATGGCGGCGCACAACCTGGGGTACATCCAGTTCCTCTCGGGCGACCTGCCGGGCGCGCTGGCGTCGATGGACGCGGCCCAGAGGGCGCTCGAGGACCCTCCGATCGGGATGCCCGCTCTTGACCGGGCTCGGGTGCTGCTGGCCGCGGGACTGGTCACCGAGGCCGCCGAATTCGGCGACATCGCCGTGCGCGACTTCGACCGCAACAAGGCCCTCAGCGAACTGCCGGATGCGTTGATCGTCGCCGCCGAGACCGATCTGCTGCAAGGGGAATGGCAGCGTGCCCAGACCCGGGCCCGGCAGGCCAGGCGACTGAACGCCAAGCGCGGCAACCCCAATGCCGCCCTGCTGGCCGAGTTGACCGAACTGAAGGCCGCTGCGGCCGCCCGGTCCGGCCGCCCGAACTCGGCCACCACGGCCAAGGCCGCCGCGCGCCGTGCGGCGCAGTTGGCGACCGCTCTGGCCGACGCCGGGCTGCCGGCCGACGCGGCCGTCGCGCACCTGCTGTCCGCCCAGGCGCTGCTGGACGCCGGTGATCCGGACGGTGCGTTGGACGCCGCGACGGCAGCCGGTCCGGTCGCCCGGGACGTCCCGCTCGGCACCCGTCTGCACATCCGGTTGGTCTCCGCGGAGCTCGAGCTGCGACGTCGGCGCCAGCCACAGGGTCTGGAGCACGTTCGCCGGGGACTGGACGACCTGGCCGACTTCCAGAGCCGGTTCGGATCACAGGATATGCAGTCCGGCGCGGCCATCCACGGCGCCGCCCTGGCCCGCCTCGGCCTGCGCACCGCGCTGTCCGGCGGTTCGCCGGCGGCGATCCTGCAATGGCTCGAACGATCGCGGGCCGTCAGCACCCGGCTTCCGGCCGTGCATCCGCCGGCCGATCGTGAACTGGCCGAGACACTGGGACAACTCCGGCTGGCCACCATCGAGGCCCGGACGGCGGCGGTCGCCGGGCACCGGGACCCCGTCCTGGAGCGGCGGGTGGCCGATCTTCGCCGTCACGTCCGGACCCGGTCCTGGACGGTCAGCGGATCGGGCACCGCCCAGCGCCCGCTGACGCTGGCCGCCGTACAACGGCTGCTGGCCGCCGACCCGTCCGGGCCGACCGTGATCGCCTACCTGCACGGCGTGCAGGAAACCCACGCCCTGGTCATCACCGGTCGCGGGGCCTCCCACCACCGGCTCGGGGACTGGCCGCACCTCCATGGCCTGATCCGCCGGGTCGCGGCCGACCTCGACCTCCTGGCGGCGCCGCGCATACCGAAACCGGTTCTCACCGTCGGCCGGCAGTCGCTGCAGACCGCACTGGCCCACCTGGACGCCGAACTCCTGGACGTGGTCCGGACGGGAATGACCGACGGGCCGGTGATCGTGGCCGCGGTGGGGCCGATGGCGACACTGCCGTGGGGCTTGCTGCCTTCCCTGGTCGGACGACCGGTGTCGGTGAGTTCGTCGGTGACGGCGGCCATGGCCGACGTCGGCCGGCCGGGCCGGGCCCATCTGCGCGGGGTCCTGGCCGTCGCCGGTCCCGACGTGCCCGGTGGCGGCGCCGAGGCGGCGGCCATCGCCGCCATGCATGCCGGTGCCGGTCTGCTGGTCGGGGCGCACGCGACCGGCGAAGCCGTGCTCGGGCAACTGCCCGACGGTGGGCTGCTGCACGTCGCCGCACACGGCCATCACGAGCCGGACAGCCCCTTGTTCTCTTCCATCCAACTGGCCGACGGCCCGCTCTACGGGTACGACATCGCTCCCAACCCGACCCGGCCCGACCACGTGGTCCTGTCCAGCTGTGACGTCGGCCGGAGCGACGACCGACCGGGCGGGGAGCCGCTCGGACTGGCCGCGGCCCTGCTGCGCAGCGGCGTGTCGACCGTGGTGGCCGGGGTCAGCCGGATCGCCGACGACGTGGCGGCGTCGACCATGATCGTGTATCACGAGCGCCTGCTGGCCGGCGATGGTCCGGCCGTTGCTCTGGCCACGGCGATCGCCACCGCGGACGGGGCCCCGGCCCCGATGAACTGCTTCGGTTCCGGCTCCTGAGCGGGGAACCAATTCGTCCGGCTGGGAGCGTGTTGGCGCGCAGCGCCGTTCGGCCTGCGTGGAGCCACGTGTCGGATCGCCGGTTGGGCCAGATGGGAGGGCTTGCGTCGTCTGTGACACTGGATGGGTGAATCCGGTCGTACCGCGCGGTTCGCTCCATCGGCATGAGCAGTCGGCGTTCTCCCTGTGGTCGCAGTCCCGGGCGGCCAGTGATGACGGTCAGTGGTCGCTCGGTCTCCGGTTGGCCCAGCGGGCGCTGCGTCGGCTCGACGAACACGAGGCGCCGGACCCGGTGCTGCGGTCCCGAATCCTGATCGCGTTGGCCTACAACAACTCCGAGCTGGGGCACACCGATCGGGCCCGGGAACTGCTCGACGCCGCCGCGACGGCCGACGCCGTACTGCCGGCGGTCCGGGTGGCCCGAGGTCTGATCATGGTCCGCACCGGTCGCCCGGATGCCGCGTTGGCCGATCTCGACGCGGCGGTGGCCCAGTTGCGTGTGTCCTCCACCCCGGAAGCGCTCGAGGATCTGGCCGGGGCGCTGATCAACCGCGGGCTGCTCCACATCGTGGCCGGCCGGCTGGCGCAGGCGGCCGCCGACACGGCCGCCGCCGGCGCTATCGCCCGCGAGCTCCATCGCGGCGACATCACGTTCATGGCCGACCACAATCTCGGCTTCGTGCGGTACCTGGCCGGCGACCTCCCGGCCGCATTGTCGGCGATGGAGGCGGCGGCCGCCGCGTGGCCGCGGGCCGCGCAGGACGGGGTGTCGCCGCTGGACCGGGCGCGCGTCCTGGCCGCCGCCGGGCTGATCGAAGCGGCCGGTGAGCACGTCGACCAGGCCCTGGGCTTCTTCCGGGCCAACCGGGCAACGGCCGACCTGGTGGATGCCTATTCGGTGCGCGCCGAACTGGACCTGCTGGCCGGCGATCCGGACGCGGCCTCGATCGCCGCCCGGCGGGCCGAGCAGACCGCGCGCCGGCGGGGCAACACCTCGGCCGCCCTGGCCGCCCGCACCCTGCGTCTCCAGGCGGTCCGGGCCAAACGCCGGCTCGAACGCCGGGAGCAACCGAACCGGGCCGGGTCGCTCCGACGGGCCCGCGCCGACGCTGCTGACGCCGCCCGGCTGGTGGCGGATCTGGACGCGGTCGGTCTGGTCGAGGAGGCCAAGACGGCGCGGCTATTGGCCGCGGAAGCGCTGTTGGACGCCGGGGAGGTAGCGCAGGCGGCGGCACTGGCCCAGGAGGTCCGTCGCCGGTCCGGCTCGCGGCTGGCCACCCGGTTGCACGGCCGGTTGCTCGACGGCCAGGTCGAACTGGCGATGGGCGACCGGCGGGCCGGACTGGCCCACATCCGCCGCGGCCTGGACGACCTGTCGCACTTCCAGGCCACCTTCGGCTCCCAGGACCTGCAGGCGGCAGCGGCGGTGCACGGTCGGGAACTGGCCCGTCTCGGTCTGCGGACCGCGGTCGAGACGGGCTCACCGGCGGCCATCTTCCAATGGCTGGAGCGGGCGCGCGGCGTGAGTTCCCGGCTCCGCGCGGTCCGTCCGCCGGCCGACCCGGAATTCGCCCGCGAGCTGGGGGAGTTCCGCGCCGGGTACCAGCAAGCCCGGCAAGCGGTGCTGACCGGCCGTCGCGACGCCGCGTTGGAGGCCAGGGTCCGACAACAGCGACGTCAGGTACAGACCCTGGCCTGGTCGGCGTCCGGCGGCGGGGACGTCCGTCGTCCGCTCACCCTGGCCGCGGTCCGGCGTCGCCTGGCCGCGGACCCGACGGACCCGACGGTCATCGCCTACATCCGGGGGGACGGGGTGCTGCACGCCCTGGTCATCACCGCACGACGAGCCACCTTTCGGCAGCTGGGCCGATTCGACGAGATCGCGCAGCAGACGCTTCGGGTCGGGGCCGACCTGGACCTGCTGGCAATGCCGCGGATACCCCAGCCCGTCCGCGATGTGGCCGGGCGCTCGCTGACCGGCGGTCTCGGGCGGTTGTCCGGCGCCTTGATCGGACCGATCGAGCAATTGATCGGCGCGGGCCCGGTGCTGATCACCGGGCTGGGCGTGCTGACCACGGTGCCGTGGGGGTTGTTGCCCAGCCTGGCCGGCCGGCCGGTGTCGGTGACGGCGTCGGTGACCGGCGCGATGGCCGGGCGTTCGCTCGGTGAACGTCGGGTGCTGACCGTGGCCGGACCCGAGGTGTCCAATGCGGCGGCGGAAGCCGAGCAGATCGCCGCGCTCTACCCGGATGCGTCGTCCTTGGTCGACGACAACGCCACCGGGGCTCGGATGCTCGCGGCCATTCCCGACGGGGGTGTGCTGCACATCGCGGCCCACGGGCACCACGAGGTGGAGTCTCCGCTGTTCTCGTGGGTGCAGCTGGCCGACGGACCGCTGTACGGCTACGACATCGCGCCGAACCCGTCCCTGCCCGATCACGTGGTGCTCTCCAGTTGCGATGTCGGACGCAGCGACGACGACCGGCCCGGTGGGGAACCGCTGGGGCTGGCGGCGGCGTTGTTGCGGAGCGGGGTCTCGACGGTGATCGCCGGGGTGAGCCGGATCGCCGACGACGTGGCCGCGCCGACCATGCTGGCCTACCACCGGCGGTTGATCGCCGGAGACGGCCCGGCGCGGGCCCTGGCCACCGCGATCGCCGACGTCGACGGCGGGTCCGTCGCTCTTACCTGCTTCGGGGTCGGCGCCTGAGCCGCGGCCCGACCCGACCGTCTCGGCCGCCGTCGCCGGGGCGTGCACGCGGGCCGGGCCGTCGTTGTCGGAGGCCGGTGCTCCGTGGCCCGCCCGGTATTCTGACCGGCAAGCCCATGGACACTCACATATCGAAGCCCGGTGACCGCTCTCGTCCGCGGGAGGGTCGGCGTTGATCACCCAGATCGTCCTGCTCGCGGTCGGCCTGCTGCTGATCGCCGGAACGGCCATCTACGTGGCCGCGGAGTTCAGCCTGGTCACGGTCGACCGGGCCACCGTCGCCCAACGGGCCTCGACCGGCGACTCGAAGGCGAAGTCACTGCTCGTCGGTCTCCGGTCCCTGTCCACCCAGCTCTCCGGCGCCCAGGTCGGGATCACTGTCACCACCCTGGCCCTCGGGTTCGTGATGGAACCGTCGCTGGCCCGCCTGATTGCAGATCCGTTGCGGGCCATCGGAATCGGGGCTGCGGCGGCGAACTCCATCGGGGTGGTGGCCGCTCTCGTCATCGCCACCGTGCTGTCCATGGTGTTCGGCGAACTGGTCCCCAAGAACCTGGCCATCGCCGAGCCGTTGGGCACCGCCCGATCCGTCATCACGCCGCTGCGGGTCTCCACGCTGATCTTCCGCCCGCTGATCTGGGCGCTCAACGGCATCGCCAACGGCGTCCTCCGGATCTTCTCCATCGAACCCCAGGAGGAGCTGCGGTCGGCCCGGTCGCCCGACGAGCTGCAGTCCCTGGTCCGCCGCTCCGCCGCGCAGGGGACGCTGCCGGGGGAGACGGCCGGCCTGCTGGCCCGATCGATCTCGTTCTCCGGCAAGACTGCGGCGGACGTGCTCACCCCGCGGCCCCGGGTGCGGTTCGTCAAGGCCACCGATCCGGTGGAGTCGGTGATCGAGGCGGCCGCCGAGACCGGCCACTCGCGGTTCCCGGTGTCGGGGGAGAACTCGGACGACGTCGTCGGCCTGGTCCACCTCAAACGGGCGGTCGCGGTCGCCCCGGACGATCGCGTCGGGGTGCGAGTGGAACAGGTGATGGTCGACGTGCCCGTCGTCCCGGCCACGCTGCCGCTGGACGACCTGCTCGACCTGTTGCGCGAGCAGGGTCTGCAGATGGCCGTGGTGGCCGACGAATACGGCGGGACGGCCGGGATCCTGACTCTCGAGGACGTGGTCGAGGAACTGGTCGGCGAGATCACCGACGAGCACGACATGGGCGACCGCCGGGCCATGCGGCAGCACGACGGCACCTGGCTGCTCCCGGGCGATCTGCGACCGGACCAGATCGCCGAGATCACCGGGGTGACGCTGCCCGAGTCCAGCGCCTACGAAACGGTGGCCGGCCTGGTCATCGCCCGGCTGGGCCGGATGCCCGAGAGCGCCGACACCGTGGAGGTGACGGCGACCGTGCTGGCCGATGTCTCGCTGGGCGTGCTGACCGCTCGCGTGCACGGGTCGGCCGACGACGTCCCGATTCCGGTCAACGCCCTGGACGACCTACCCCGGGTGGTCAAGGTCCGGCTGACCGTCGCGGCCCGGGGCCGTCGCCGGATCGAATCGGTGGTGCTGTCCGCCGTGGCCCAGGTCGACGACAAGGGCGAACTTCGATGAACGGGACCTGGGGCCTGATCGCCCTCGTCGTGTTCCTGTTGGCGCTGAGTGCCTTCTTCGTCGCGGCCGAGTTCTCGCTGATCTCGGCGCGGCGGACCGTCATCGAGCCACGGGCGGTGACCAGCGCTCGCGCGCGGGCCACCCTCAAGGCGATGGAGAACATCTCGGTGATGATGGCCTGCGCCCAGCTGGGCATCACCGTCTGTGGCGTGCTGCTCGGTGCGCTGGGTGAACCGGCCGTGGCCACCCTGCTGGAGCCTGTCTTCCACGCCATGGGGGTGCCCGCCTCGGCGCTGCACCCGGTGGCCCTGGTGGTCGCCCTGCTGTTGGTGGTGTCCGCGCACGTGGCTCTGGGCGAGATGGTCCCGAAGAACGTCGCGCTGGCCGGACCGGAGAACACCGCCATCCTGCTGGCCCCGCCGTTGCGGGCGATCGCCCTGTTCCTCGGCCCGATCGTCCGTGGGCTCAACCACGTGGCCAATGGCGTGGTCCGGATGCTCGGCCGGGAGCCAAGGGACGAGGTCGCCTCGGCCTTCACCCGGGACGAGGTCGCTGGTCTGGTCGCCGAATCCCGATCCGAAGGTCTGCTGGACCGCCAGGAACACGACCTGATCACCTCGGCCCTCGAGTTCGACACCGCGAAGGTGGACTCGGTGCTGCTGGCCGACGCCGACGTGGTGTCCGTGCAGACCGGCGTCACAGCGGCCGAGATCGAGCAGGCGTGCGCCCGGACCGGGTTCTCCCGATTCCCGGTTCGGGGCGACGACGGGAAGTTCGTCGGCTACGTGCACATCCGCGACGTCATCGACATCCCGCCGGAGCACCGCGACGAGCCGGTGCCGGCCGGACGCATCCGTCCCCTCCCGGTGGTCGTCACCGGAACCGACCTCCGGCTCGCCCTCGACCGGATGAGACGGCTCGGTGCCCACCTGGCCCAGGTGGCGGCACCGGTCCCGGTCACCGTGCCGGAGTCGACGGCCGACCCGGTCGCCGTGCTCGATGCCATCGCGGCGACCTCGGCCGGGCCGCCCGAGCAGCCGTTGCCGGAGGCGCGGCTGGGGTTGGTGACCCTGGAGGACGTGATCGAGGAGCTGATCGGAGAGGTCCGCGACAGCACTCGTCGGCGACCGCAGACATCCGGCCCGACCGTGCATCCGGCCCAGGACCCTTCCGGGACGCAACGTCCGGGGGCATAGGGTTCTTGCCATGCAGCGGCGGATCATGGGCATCGAAACCGAGTTCGGCATCACCTGTACCTTCCACGGGCAGCGTCGGCTCTCCCCGGACGAGGTGGCGCGGTACCTGTTCCGGCGGGTGGTTTCCTGGGGGCGGTCCTCGAACGTCTTCCTGCGCAACGGGTCGCGTCTGTACCTCGATGTCGGTTCCCACCCGGAGTACGCCACCGCCGAGTGCGACAACCTGCTCACCCTGATCGCGCACGACAAGGCCGGCGAGCGGATTCTCCAGGACCTGGTCGTCGACGCCGAGGCCCGGCTGGCCGAGGAGGGCATCGGCGGGGACATCTATCTGTTCAAGAACAACACCGACTCGGCCGGCAACTCCTACGGCTGCCACGAGAACTTCCTCATCGCGCGGGCCGGTGAGTTCTCCCGGATCGCCGACGGGCTGATCCCGTTCCTGGTCACCCGGCAGTTGATCGCCGGCGCCGGGAAGGTGCTCCAGTCCCCGCGGGGGGCGTCGTACTGCCTGTCCCAGCGGGCCGACCACATCTGGGAGGGGGTCTCCTCCGCCACCACCCGCTCCCGGCCGATCATCAACACCCGGGACGAACCGCACGCCGACGCCGAGCGTTACCGGCGGCTGCACGTCATCGTCGGCGACTCCAACATGAGCCAGACCACCACGTTCCTGAAGGTGGGCAGTGCGGCGCTGGTGCTGGAGATGATCGAGGCCGGGATCCCGTTGCGGGACTTCACGTTCGAGAATCCGATCAGGGCCATCCGGGAAATCTCGCACGACGTCACCGGCCGCCGGACGGTGCGGCTGGCCTCCGGGGCCGAGATCTCCGCGCTGGACGCGCAGATGGAGTACTACAGCAAGGCCGTTGACTTCGTCGCCACCCGCGGCACCGACCCCATCTCCGAGCGGGTGCTCGATCTGTGGGGCCGCACGCTCAAGGGCGTCGAGACCGGCGATCTGTCGGGGGTCGACACCGAGATCGATTGGGTGATCAAGAAGAAGCTCATCGACTCCTATGCCGCCCGGCACGGGATGGATCTCGCCGATCCGCGGATCGCGCAGATCGACCTGACGTACCACGACGTCCGGCCGGGTCGCGGGCTGCACTCGTTGCTGGTCAACAAGGGCCTGGCCGCCACCATCGTCACCGACGACGAGATCACCGCCGCGACGACCGTCGCCCCGCAGACCACCAGGGCGAAGTTGCGCGGCGAATTCGTGGCGGCGGCCCAGGACGCCGGCCGCGACTACACGGTCGACTGGGTCCACCTGAAGCTGAACGACCAGGCGCAACGGACCGTCCTGCTCAAGGACCCGTTCCGCAACACCGACGATCGGGTCACCAAACTGATCGAGTCGCTGTAGGCGGCTGCCTCCGGCACCCCGCAAACCGCCGAGATGACGAGCGGGCGGTGCAGGTTGTGGAAGGCTGGAGTACGTGGCGACGGCGAAAGCGGAACGACTGCTGAACCTGGTGATCGCCCTGGTGAACTCGCCTCGCTTCCGGACGGCGAACTGGATCAGGGACAAGGTCGCCGGGTACAGCGACGCGCCGACCGAGGAAGCCTTCTTCCGGACGTTCGAGCGCGACAAGACCGAACTGCGGGATCTGGGCATCCCGTTGCAGACGCCCGATGACGGGTCCGACGGTTACCGGATCCTGCCCGGCGAGTTCTCGCTCCCGCAGCTGTCGTTCACACCGGCCGAGACGGCCGCCCTCGGGCTCGCGGCCCGGCTCTGGGAGACGACGGCACTGGCCGGGCCGGGATCCAATGCCATCCGCAAGATCCGCGATGCGGCCCCAGGCGACCAGGACGACGATCATCAGAGCTCGGCCGCCGGTCTGCTGCAGCCGCGGGTGCGGACCGGTGATCCGTCGTTCGCCCCGCTCTACGCCGCGGTGCGGGCCGGACGGGCCGTCACCTTCGACTATCGCAAGGATCCGGCCGGTGCGCCGGTCGGCCGCAACGTCCAGCCGTGGGGACTCGTGTCGTACAAGGGCCGCTGGTACCTGGTCGGGTTCGACACCGACCGCAAGGCCCGCCGCACCTTCCGGCTGTCCCGGATCGCCGGGAGCGTCAAAGCGGTCGGCCGCGCCGGCGTCGCTTCCGCCCCGGCCGGCCTTGACCTCCTGTCCCTGGTCGCCGGGAGCGTCGAACTGCCGGCCGGTCGCACGACCACGCTTGTGATCAAGCCGGGCTCGGCCGCCGGACTGCGGCGTCGGGCCACGACGACCGCTGACGCGACGCCGTCGATCGACCTGGACCCGGCCGGTCGCCACGCCGGTTGGGACGTGGTGCAGATGCCGTTCGCCCATCTCTGGGACACGGCCCGGACGATTGCCGGCCAGGGTCCCGACGTGCTCGTGGTCGAACCGCCGGACCTGCGCGAGGCGGTGATCCGGCTGCTGGTCGGGGCGGCCGGCTCGGCCCCGGGAATGGACCCGGAGGCGATGCCGCGGTTCGAGCCGGAGGACGTGCGGCTCGACGTTCCGGAGGTGGCCTCGTGAGCGAGACGGCCACCGATCGTCTGGCCCGCGTGCTGGGCCTGGTTCCGTACATCTCCCGACGTCCCGGGGTCGCCCTGGCCGACCTGGCCGTTGAGTTCGGGGTGTCGACCGAGCAGATCAGCGCCGACCTCGATCTCTTGATGGTCTGTGGGTTGCCCGGCTACTACCCGGACGATCTGATCGACGTCGTGCTGGACGAGGAGGGCGGCACCGTCTCGATCGCTTTCGACGCCGGTATCGAACGGCCGGTGCGCCTGACCTCCGACGAGGCGGTCGCTCTGACCGTCGCGCTGCGCGCCTTCGCCGACCTGCCCGGCCTGGTCGATGCCGACGCCGTCTACTCAGCGCTGGCCAAGCTGGAGCAGGCCGGGGCGCAGACGGCCGACGCCGTCCGGGTGTCCGCGGCCGACGCGGCCCCGGCGCTGGGTGCGGTGCGGCAGGCGATCGACGAGTCGCGGCAGATCTGGATGCGGTACTACACCGCGTCCCGGGACGCGTTGACCGAACGGATCGTCGACCCCATCCGGCTGCTGGTCACCGACGGCCACTCCTACCTGGAGGGTTACTGCCATGCCGCCGATGCGGTGCGGCACTTCCGGGTGGACCGGATCGAGGAGATCCGGGTGCTCGACGAGCCGGCCCAGGGGCAGCTGTGGGTCGACTCCGACATTCCGGAGAAGATGTTCCACCCCGATCCGCAGATCCCACCGGTGACTCTGCGGCTGGAGCCGGCGGCGCGCTGGGTGGCCGAGTACTACCAGACCGAGGACGCCGTCGAGTTGCCGGTTGCCGGTCGCGGCCGGCAACCGGTTGACGGGCGGGACGGTGGCCTGCGGGTGCGGCTGCGCGGCGGAGGTGACGAGTGGCTGGTGCGATTGGTGCTCTCCCTGGGCGGATCCGCGGTCATCGAGGACCGCCCGGACCTGGCCGTTCAGGTGGCCGAGCGGGCGGCCCAGGCATTGGCCGCCTACCGCTGACCGTGCCGTTCGCCGACCTGGGCGGCCTGGCGTCCGCGCCCCGGCCGGCCGGCCGGATCGGCTCCGGCGCCGCCGACACCGGGCGCCCAACCCTGGCCGGATCCCCGGCCATGGCATCATCGAGGTCGGACCCGGTCGGTCCGATCGTCTTCCGAGGAGTTGTCCGTGCTGCTTCGCCGTAAGAAGGACGAGCCGAAGCCTGACGGCACGATGTCCTTGATGGAGCACCTGTACGAGCTCCGGAAGCGGCTGTTCTGGGCGGCCGTCGGCCTGTTCCTCGGGACCCTGGTCGGGTTCATCTGGTACACCGTCGCCATCCCGTCCCTGCACATCGCGAACCTCGGCGACATCCTCACCGGCCCTTACTGCAAGGTGCCGGCGGACAAGCGGCTCGCCGTCACCGGCCACGCGTGTGCCCTGCTGGCCACCGACGTTTTCAGCCCGCTGCAGATCCGGTTGAAGGCCGCGTTCATGGTCGGCGCCGTGCTGTCCTGCCCGGTCTGGCTGTACCAGCTGTGGGCGTTCGTCACTCCGGCCCTGTACGACAAGGAACGCAAGTTCGCCCGGATCTTCGTCTCGTTCGCGGCGGTCCTGTTCGCCGGCGGCGCCGTCCTGGCCTACTTCGTGATCAGCGAGGGCCTGACCGTGCTCCTCGGCTTCGCCGGCAGCGGCGTGGTCAGCGGCCTGGACCCATCGAAGTACTTCCAGTTCCTGATGGCCATGCTCATCATCTTCGGCGTCTCCTTCGAACTGCCGCTGATGTTGATCATGCTGAACATCATCGGCCTGATCAAGGGCGAGAAGCTGGCGAAGGCCCGGCGCTACTCGATCTTCGGCCTGGTGGTGTTCGCGGCCCTGGTGGTGCCCGGCAACGACCCGATCACCATGTCGGCGCTGGCCCTCTCGCTGGTCATCCTGTACGAGGTGGCGGTCCAGGTCACCAAGGTGCACGACAAACGCAAGGGCGCGCGACTGGCCGCCGAGGGGCTCGGTGACCTGTCGGACGACGAGGCGTCGCCCGATCCCACCACGGCCGGCGACCACGGAGGCACGGCCGCATCGCCTCCGGTGGAACGACCGGCTCCGGTCCCCGCGCCCACTCCGATCACGGTGAACGACCCGAGCGCCCCGGACTTCGGCGACGCGACGTGAGCGGGCAGCGCGGACCGGAACGGGCGCGACGATCGCAACCGGACGACCCGACCGGCGACGAGTTCCGGCGAAACGAGCCGGGAGGCGTGGTCGTCGAGCCCGCGCCCGACGACCATGACGAGGCGGAGTCGCCGGCCGAGCGTTACGCCCGATCCCGCGACCGCGCGAGACATCCATACCTGACCGACTTCGCGGCCGGCCGGCCGTTCCGCCTCGACCCGTTCCAGGTGGACTCCTGCCGCGCCCTGGAAGAGGGCCGCGGAGTGCTGGTCTGCGCCCCGACCGGCGCCGGCAAGACCGTGGTCGGCGAGTTCGCCGTCTACCGGGCCCTGGCCACCGGCGGCAAATGCTTCTACACCACCCCGATCAAGGCCCTGTCCAACCAGAAGTTCTCCGATCTGGTCGCCGAGTACGGCGCCGACCGGGTCGGTCTGCTGACCGGCGACACCTCCATCAACTCGCACGCGGACGTCGTGGTGATGACCACCGAGGTCCTCCGCAACATGCTCTATGCGGAATCACCCGACCTGGACGGGTTGACGGCCGTGGTGATGGACGAGATCCACTACCTGGCCGACAAGTTCCGCGGTGCCGTCTGGGAAGAGGTGATCCTGCACCTGCCGACCGCGGTCCAGGTGGTCGGCCTGTCGGCCACCGTGTCCAACGCCGAGGAGTTCGGCGCCTGGCTGCAGACCGTCCGCGGGCACACCACGGTGGTCGTCGACGAGCACCGTCCGGTGCCGCTGTGGCAGCACATGCTGGTCGGCCGCCGGTTGTACGACCTGTTCAGCACGTCCAGCGAGTCGTACGACCCGTCCCGCCCTGGAGCCCGGATCCGCATCGAACCCGCACTGGCCAGAGCCGTGTCGGACGCCGAAGCGCTGGCCGAACGGTTCGCCGGCGGCCGGAACCGGGACAACCGTGGCAACCGGGGCGGCCGGGCCGGATTCGGCGGAGCGCAGGGCGGTACGCGCTGGCGCCCGCCGTCCCGGGTCGACGTGATCGAACGGCTGGACGGGTCGGGGTTGCTGCCGGCCATCACGTTCATCTTCTCCCGCGCCGGTTGCGACGCCGCGGTGCAGCAGTGCGTCCGGTCCGGGATGCGCCTGACCAGCGAGAAGGAACGGGTCCAGATCCGCGCCATCGTCGACCGGCGGACGGCGGACCTGCCCGAGGCCGATCTGGCCGTCCTGGGTTACTGGGACTGGCGGGAGGCACTGGAACGCGGGATCGCGGCCCACCACGCCGGCATGCTGCCCGCGTTCAAGGAGACGGTGGAGGAACTGTTCGTGGCCGGGCTGGTCAAGGCCGTCTTCGCCACCGAGACCCTGGCCCTCGGCATCAACATGCCGGCCAAGACGGTCGTGCTGGAGAAACTGGTCAAGTACAACGGCGAGGGGCATGTCGACCTGACTCCGGGGGAGTACACCCAGCTCACCGGACGCGCCGGCCGGCGCGGGATCGACATCGAGGGCCACGCCGTCGTGCTCTGGTCACCCGGGATGGACCCCCACGTGGTCGGCGGGCTGGCCTCCAAACGGACCTATCCGCTGCGGTCCTCGTTCCGCCCGAGCTACAACATGGCGGTCAACCTCACCGATCGGATGGGCCGGGTGGCGGCCAAGGAACTGCTGGAGCAGTCCTTCGCCCAGTTCCAGGCCGACTCCGCCGTGGTCGGGCTGGTCCGGCAGGTCAAGCGGGACGATGAGGCGATCCGGTCGCACTTCAAGGCGATGACCTGTCACCTGGGCGACGTGGCCGAGTACCTGGACCTGCTGAACGAACTCAACGCGCACGAGAAGACCCAGGCCAAGGCGGGTGCGGCGCGCCGTCGCGACGCGACCACCAACGACCTGATGTCACTCAAGCGAGGCGACGTGATCGCCATTCCGTCCGGCCGACGCGCGGGTCTGGCCGTCGTCCTCGACCCCGGCGTCGGCGCCGACGACGTCGTGCGGCCTCTGGTCATCACCGCCGGACGGTGGGCCGGCCGGCTGACCGCGGCCGACTTCCGGGGGTCGGTCCCGCCGCTGGGCCGGATCAAGCTGGACAAGTTCGTCGACCACCGGTCGCCCGCAGTGCGGCGGGACGTCGCCTCGGCGATCGGTGCCGCCTCGACCGGCGGGCGCCTGTCCGCCGGGGACAACACGCCTCGTCCGCTCGGCGACGACATCGACCTGGTGGCCCTGCGGAAGGCGGTGCGGTCCCACCCGGTGCACGGATGCGCCGATCGGGACAACCATCTGCAGTGGGCGCGGCGATGGTTGCGGCTGCGCACCGAGAACGCCGCCCTGGAGTCGAGAGTGGCGGGTTCCCGGAACTCCCTCGGAGATGCCCTCGACCGGATTCTGGCGCTGCTCGACCGCCGGGGCTACGTCACGGGCGACGAGCTGACCGATGCCGGCCGGATGCTGTCGCGGATCTGGTCCGAGAGCGACCTGGTCGTCGCCGAGTGCCTGCAACGCGGCGTCTGGAACCATCTCGGGCCGGCCGACCTGGCCGCGGTGGTGTCGGTGTTGGTGTTCGAAGCGCGACGGGAAGGCGTTGGAGCGCCGCGACTTCCGGGGGGTGCCGCCTCCGACGCGGTGAGTGCGACCACCCGGATCTGGACCGAGATCAGTGCCGACGAGGCGGCGGCGGGGCTGCCCGCCACTCGCAACCCGGACGCCGGTTTCGCGGCGGCGGTCGGTGCCTGGGCGCGCGGCGAGACGCTGACCGACGCCCTCGAGGTGGCCAACGCCACCGGGACCGACATGTCGGCCGGAGACTTCGTCCGCTGGTGCCGACAGGTGATCGACCTGCTCGATCAGGTCAGGACGGTGGCCGATCCGCCCCTGGCCGGCACCGCCCGGGCCGCGCTGACCGCCCTGCGCCGGGGAGTGGTCGCCCTGGGTGCGGTGTGATGCCACGGCGGGTATCACCAAGCGCCTGACAGCGATCACGCCAGCCGGTACGTTCCTGATGTCATAGGGCGCACCAGATTTTTCGGCCGTTCGCGGCCCGGTCCATGTCAGCGGGCCTCGGCCGTGGTTGGATCACCGGTGTGACGTCGAGTTTGCGTGAACTGTTTACAGGAGGCAAGGCATGAGCTCGCCATACGGTCCGTCGGGCCAGCAGGATCCCGCGCAGGGCTGGCCGGGGTACGGGCAGCAGCCACCGGCGGGTCCGCCGGCGTCTCCGGACAGTGGCGCGCAGCCGGCGCAGTACGGGCAGCCGGGGTATCCGGCGCCGGGTGGCGCCCAGGGGAATGAGCAACCGCCGACCTACGGCCAACCGCCGAGCTACGGACAGCCGCCGACCTACGGCCAGCCGGCCTACGGGCAACCGCCCGCCGAGCCGACGCCGAACTACGGACAGCCTCAGACCTATGGCCAGCCCGCCTACGGGCAGCAGCCCGGCTACGGCCAGCCGACCGGAGCACCGAGTGGGGCTCAGCCGGCGTACGGGCAGCCGGCCGATTACGGCCAGCCCGCCCAGCCGGCGTACGGACAGCCCGGTAGCTACGGCAACGCCCCGACCTACGGTGCCCCGCCCTCGTACGACCAGCCGGGCTATGGCCAGCCGGCCGGTGCTCCGACCTACGGGGGGACTCAGGAGTACGGCCAGCCGGGGGCCTACGGCCAGCCGGGCGGCTTCGGACAACCGGCCGGGTACAACCAGCCGGGCGGCTTCGGCCAGCCCGGTGGGTACGGCCAGCCGAGCAGCTCCGCGCCGGCCAAGAAGTCGAACCGCGGTCTGATGATCGGCGTCGGCGCCGCGGTCGTGGTGCTGGCCATCGCCGCGGTCGTGCTGTTCCTGTACCCGGGTGTGCTGAACAAGAAGGTCTTCGACCACACGAAGGTCGAGGCTGACATCACCAAGATCCTGACGTCGGCTCCGCCGGCCGGATACGGCATGACCGGCGTCACCGGTGTGTCCTGCCCGTCCGACGTGAAGGTGACCGTTGGCGCCACGTTCACCTGCACGGCGACGATCAACGGCACCACGAAGTCGATCCAGAACACCATCCAGGACTCGAGCGGGAAGTACCAGGTCGGCGTCCCCAACTGACCCCGCGCCCGACCTCCGACGGCCCCACGCCAGACGGCGTGGGGCCGTTCGTCGTTCGGCGGTGTCTACGCCCGCCCGAGGGCGTCGATCAGCCGGGCCACCGGTGAATGGAGGCCGTATTGCTCGGCCAGCTCCACCAGCCGGTCTGGATCGACCGGGGTACCGGGCAGGCGCCCGTCACCGGACGGGGTGATCGTGACGCCGGCGTCGGTGGCCACCCGGACCACCTTCGGGGCCACCCGCAGGTAGGCCAGGGCCGGGGTGAGCTTGGCCCGCTGGGAGGGCGTCATCGACGACGAGGGGTCGACGAGCGCCGCGACCAGTGACTCGATGGAGCCGAATGAGTTGACGAGACCGGCGGCCGTCTTGTCGCCCACCCCGGGCACGCCCGGCAGCCCGTCGGAGGGGTCTCCGCGGAGCGCGGCGAAGTCGGGGTACCGCCCGGCCGGAATCCCGTGTTTGGCGGCCACGCCGGCGGTGTCGAGCACCTGCACCTTGCTCATGCCGGCCCCGATGTACCGCACCCGCACCGGAGTCGGTTCGTCACGGGCCAACTGGAACAGGTCCCGGTCGCCGGTGACGACTTCGACCGGGTCACGGCGTTCGCGGGCGGCCAGAGTGCCGATGACGTCGTCGGCCTCGAAACCGGGCGCCCCGGCGATGGCGATACCGACCGCGGACAGCACCTCGAGCAACACCGGGATCTGCGGAGCCAGCTCGTCCGGTACCTGCTCGACGGCGGTCCCACCGTCTAGCAGAGGTTGAGAGTTGTCCGATTCGGCCACTCGGTGGGTCTTGTAGGTGGGAATCAGCTCCACCCGCCAGGCCGGTCGCCAGTCCAGGTCGAGGCAGGCGACGACCCTGGTCGGTCGGCCGTCCAGGATCACCCGCCGCACGATGTCCAGGGTCCCCCGGATGGCGTTGACCGGACGCCCGTCCGGACCGACCGTCGATGCCGGCACCCCGTGGAACGCCCGGAAGTAGATGCCCGCCAAGTCCAACAGTTGCAGCATGTCCGGGGACGTTACCGGCCCGTGGGTCACCTCGCGGCCGGAGGAACGACCCATCCCGGTGGATCCGGGGGGACGGTCGGGGTGACCACGGCAATAAGTCCGTCCAACCGGCCGGTTAAGCTGCCGATCATGTCCGCCGATTCGGTTCCCGCAGGAATTCCCACCGCTGGGGGAGAGTCGGCCTTCGCCGATCGCCTGACCCGCCTCGGCGCCCAGGCCGCGAAGGCCGGAGCCGACGTGGTGATCATCTCGCCCGGGGCCGATCTGGCCTATTTCGCCGGCCACTCGGTGCCCTCGCACGAACGCCTGACGGCGCTGGTCGTTCCGGTCGAGGGTGATCCGCAGATGGTGGTTCCGGCCCTGGAGCGGCCCGGTTGGACCGGCAGCCCGATCGAGCATCTCGGGGTTCCGTTCAGCACCTGGACCGACGGCATGGATCCGTACCAGGTGCTCGTCGCGCTACTTCCGGCCGGCGCCCGGGTACTGGCCGTCGACTACCACATGCCCGCGGTCCATGCCCTCGGGATCTCCTGGGCCGTACCGGGTTCGGAGCTGACCCTGGCCGGCGAGGCGATCGGCGAGCTACGCATGCGCAAGGAGGAGGACGAGATCGCGGCCCTGGCCGAGGTCGGTGCCGCCATCGACCGGGTCCACGGACGCGTCGGCGAGTTCCTCCGCGCCGGCCGCACCGAGGCCGAGGTGGCGGCCGACATCGCCGCGGCCATCGTGGAGGAGGGCCACACGCAGGCCGAGTTCGTCATCGTGGCGTCCGGGGTGAACGGGGCCAGCCCACACCACGAGGCGTCCGAAAAGGTGATCGAGCCGGGTGACCCGGTGGTCGTCGACATCGGCGGCCCGAACCGGACCGGGTACTACTCCGACTGCACCCGGACCTACCGCGTCGCCGGTCCGTCGAGCGATCCGGACGTCGAGGAGATCTACGAGATCGTCCGCCGAGCCCAACAGGCCGGCATCGACGCCGTCCGCCCTGGGGTCTCGGCGGAATCGATCGACCGGGCCTCCCGCGCCGTGATCGAGGCGGCCGGGTACGGCCAGTACTTCATCACCCGCACCGGCCACGGCATCGGCCTGGAGGTGCACGAGCACCCGTACATGGTCTCCGGCAACACCTTGCCGCTCGAGGTCGGCATGGCGTTCTCGATCGAGCCGGGGATCTATCTACCGGGTCGATTCGGCGTGCGCATCGAGGACGTCGTGGTCGTCGGTGCAGACGGGGCCATCCTGATGAACCGGGCCGACAAAGCCCTGCGGACCGTGGGGGGATGAGCGGCATGCTCGAGGACATCGACGCCCGGATTGCCGCGGTCCTCGCGGCCGACGGCCGCTGCTCCTACACCGAACTGGCCGACAAGGTCGGGCTGTCGGTGTCGGCCGTGCACCAGCGGGTACGCCGGCTGGAACAACGGGGCGTGATCCGCGGCTACGCGGCGAGGATCGACGGTGAACAGATCGGCCTGCCGCTGACCGCCTTCGTCTCGCTGACCCCGATCGATCCGGCCGAACCGGACGACTACCCGCAGCGCCTGCTCCCGCTGCCGCAGATCGAGGCCTGCTACTCGGTGGCCGGGGTCGAGTCCTACATCGTCAAGGTACGGGTGGCGTCGCCGTCCGCTCTTGAGGCCCTGCTGGCCCAGATCCGGGCCACGGCGAACGTGTCGACCCGCACCACGGTGGTGCTGTCCACCCCGTTCGAGGACCGCCCGATCACGGTCGGCGGTGCGACCCCCGAGTCGACGACGCGGGCCGAGCACACCTGACGCACCGTCGCGACGGCCGGGCGTGATCTGATCGAGCCATGCCCGATCATGCTCTGACCTACCCCCATACCGACCGCGACGACACGAGCGACGTACTGCACGGCATCACGGTCGCCGACCCTTATCGGTATCTGGAGGATCCGGATGCCCCCCGCACGGTGGCTTTCGTCGACGCCCAGAACGCGCTGTCCCGGCCGTATCTCGCGACGCTGCCGGCCCAGGCCGCATTCGCCTCCCACATGACGAACCTGCTGACCGCGCCCCGTTTCGGCGTGCCCTGGCGTCGCGGTGACCACTACTTCATGATCGCCAATCCGGGCCACCTGGACCAGGATCAGGTGTTCGCGTCCACGTCCCTGGACGAACTGAGCGTGGGGAACGGCCACCTGCTGATCGACCCGAACACCTGGAGCGCCGACGGCACCGCCGCTCTGACCGGCCTCCAGGTGAGCGACGACGGCACCCTCGCCGGGTACACCCGCTCCGACGCCGGATCCGACTGGAAGACGATCGCGCTGGTTGACGTCATCTCCGGCACCGAACGGCCGGACCGGCTCGACGGCGCGAAGTGGCTCGACCCGATCTGGATGCCCGACGGCGCCTCGTTCCTGTACTGGCACTACCCGGAGGTCTCGGTGCCGTCCGACGACGCCACCGACTCCGGGGCCTACACGGACGAGACCGGGGTCGGGCAACTGGCCCTGCACCGGCTCGGGCAGCCCCAGGCCGACGACGAGGTGATCTGGTCGAGGCCAGAGGCCAAGGAGTGGATGGTCGGCCCGTGGGTCAGCGACGACGGGCGCTGGCTGGTGCTCACCGCTTCGCCCGGCACCGACTCCCGGACCACGATCACGGTCCGGCGGATCGAGACCGATGCCGATGGCCGCAGCCGGGTGCGTCCGGATGAGACGCCGGTGGTCGCGGAGCTGGCCGACGCCCACTCGGTGGTCGGGGCCGACGGCGACGTGCTCTACCTGCGGACCGAGCGTCACGCGCCGGCCGGCCGTCTGGTCGCCGTCGATCTGGAGCACCCGGACGCGCCCTGGCGGACGATTCTGAGCGGCACGCCGGACCGGATCCTGTCCGACGTGGCCATGGCCCGTGACACCTTCGTCACCGTCTGGTCGGTGGACACCGCGTCCCGACTCGAGATCACCGACCGCCGCGGCGTCGTCGTGGCCGCCCCCGAGCTGGGGGATCTGGTGTCCTTCACCGCGCTCCGATCCCGGGCGTCGGACACGGAGATCTTCGTCGGCACCACCGGTTTCGACCACCGGGCCCGGAACTACCGGATCACCACCGACGGCGTCGTCACCGAGTTGCCGCGCCCGGCCGGAGCGGTCGTGCTGCCCGAGGTGACCGCCGAGCGCCGCACGGCGCCGTCGTCCGACGGAACGCCGGTACCGATGAGCGTCGTCCGGCGGGCCGACCTGCCGCCCGGACCCCACCCGACCCTGTTGTACGGGTACGGCGGATTCGACATCGCGGTGCCACCCAGCTTCTCGGCCCTGTTCGCCGGGTGGATCGCCGCGGGCGGCGTGCTGGTGGTGGCGAACCTGCGGGGCGGGGGAGAGTTCGGCACCGCCTGGCACGAGGCCGGCATGCGGCAGCACAAGCAGCGGGTCTTCGACGACCTGTACGGGTGCGCCGAGGCCCTGATCGCCGACGGCACCACCAGTGCCGCCCAGCTGGCGGTGCACGGTCGCAGCAACGGGGGCCTGCTGGTCGGCGCGGCCATCACGCAACGGCCGGAACTGTTCGCCGCGGCGCTGCCCACGGTCGGGGTGATGGACATGCTGCGCTTCCACCGGTTCACCATCGGCTGGGCCTGGACCAGCGAGTACGGCAGCCCCGACCGTGCGGAGGACTTCCCGGTGCTGCACGCCTACTCGCCCCTGCACGCGCTCCGGGAGGGTGTCCGCTATCCGCCGACGCTCATCAGCACCGGCGACCACGACGACCGCGTGGTGCCCGCCCACTCGCTGAAATTCGGGGCGCAGATGCAGTTCTGCCAGGCCGGCCCGGGTCCGGTGCTGATGCGGATCGACACCCGGGCCGGGCACGGCGTGGGCAAGCCGGCCCGGGCGCTGGCCCAGGAGTACGCCGATCAGCTCGCCTTCGCCGCGCGGTGGACCGGGCTGAGGTCGGACTGAGGGTCATCGGGCCCGGCGGGCTTCGTTAGCATGGGGAAAATGTCCGAGATCCTGCTGACGAACGAGCCCCGACTGTGACGACGACCGACAAGAAGACCAGTCCGACCGACGTCCCCGTCGGGGTCGGGTTCCGCTCCGAACGGGGCCCGGTGCTGATCTCCTTGATGTTGGCGACCTCCCTGGTCGCGCTGGACTCGACCATCATCGCCACGGCCGTCCCCTCGGTGGTGAAGACCCTGGGTGGCTTCGCCGAGTTCCCCTGGCTGTTCTCGATCTACCTGCTGGCGCAGGCGGTGTCGGTGCCGATCTACGCCAAGGTGGCCGACATGTTCGGCCGGAAGCCGGTGATCCTGCTGGGAATCGGGCTGTTCCTCGTCGGGTCGATCCTGTGCGGGGTGGCCTGGAGCATGCCGGCCCTGATCGCGTTCCGGGCCCTGCAGGGCCTCGGCGCCGGGGCGGTGCAGCCGATGAGCATCACCATCGTGGGCGACATCTACACCCTGCAGGAGCGGGCCAGGGTGCAGGGCTACCTGGCCAGCGTCTGGGGCATCTCGGCCGTCGTCGGGCCGGCGTTGGGCGGTGTGTTCAGCGAGTGGGTCTCCTGGCGGTGGATCTTCTTCGTGAACATCCCGATGTGCTTCCTGGCCGGGTGGATGCTGTGGCGCCGGTTCCACGAGAACGTCGTCCGCCAGCCGCACCGGATCGACTACCTCGGTGCCGTCCTGCTCACCGTCGGCTGCTCCCTGCTGATCCTGGGCCTGCTGGAAGGCGGTCAGAGCTGGGCCTGGGACTCCGCCGTTGGCATCTCCGTCTTCGTCATCGGACTGCTCTCGCTGACGGCGTTCGTCTTCGTGGAGCGCGGGGCCGCCGAACCGGTCCTCCCGCTGTGGATCTTCCGGCGCCGGGTGCTGGTCAGTGGCAGCGCCGTCTCGCTGGCCGTCGGCGCGGTGCTGCTGGGCCTGACCTCCTATGTCCCGACCTACGTCCAGACCGTGCTCGGCGCCGGTCCGCTGGTCGCGGGGTTCGCGCTGGCCACCCTGACCATCGGCTGGCCGATCGCGGCCTCCCTGGCCGGCCGGCTCTACCTGCGCATCGGGTTCCGGTCCACCGTGCTGATCGGCGGCGCGGTGGCTCTGGCCGGGACGGCGCTGACCGTCGGGCTGGGACGGCACTCGTCGATCTGGACGGTCGGAATCGACTGCTTCGTCATCGGGGTCGGACTCGGACTGGTGGCCAGCCCGACGCTGGTCGCCGCGCAGTCCAGCGTCGGGTGGGCCGAGCGCGGCGTCGTGACCGGGACCAACATGTTCAGCCGATCGATCGGCAGCGCCGTCGGCGTGGCCCTGTTCGGTGCCCTGGCCAACTCCGTTCTGAACGCCTCCGGCCACCCCGACCAGTCGGCCGCGGCCGTCAATGTGGCGTCCCACCACGTGTTCGTCGCCATCGTGGTCGCCTGCGCCGTCATGGTGCTGGCCTCCGTCCTGCTGCCGGCCCGCCGGAATCAGGTGGTCGTCTGATCGTGCTTGACTGACCCGGTGAGCACCGGACGAACGAGCGTGACCCGATGACGACGACCCTGTTCCGCGGTGGGCGCGTGCACACCGCCGCCGACCCGGAGGCCACCGCCCTGGCCGTCACCGACGGGGTGATCAGCTGGATCGGCGGGGAACACGCGGTCGAGATGGCCGGTCGCCCCGACCACGTGGTTCAGCTCGACGGTGCCCTGGTCGCACCGGGATTCGTCGATGCCCACGTGCACAGCACGGACGCCGGTCTGGCCCTGATCGGCCTCGACCTGTCGGCCGCGACGACCCTCGCGGACTGCCTGGTCCGGATCGCGAGCGCGGCGAACGCCGTCGAGCCCGGAGGCCTGGTGTGGGGACACGGCTGGGACGAGACCCGGTGGCCGGAGAACCGGCCGCCGACGCGGGCCGAGATCGACGCCGCGGTCGGGGACCGCCCGACCTACTTGAGCCGGGTCGACGTGCATTCCGCCCTGGTCAGCACGACACTGGCGGCCGGGTTGCCCGATCTCGCCCTCCATCCCGACATCCCGCCGACCCGCGGCGCCCACCACGCGGTCCGGAACCGGGCCAAGGCGTTGCTCACCCCGGAGCGCCGCACGCAGGCCCAGACGGCGTTCCTGACGGCGGCGGCCGCGGCCGGCATCGTCGAGGTGCACGAGTGTGCGAGCGGCGACGAGCCCGGCCGCGCCGACCTGGCTTCCCTGCTGGCGCTGGACGTGCCGATCTCGGTGCTGGGCTACCTGGCCTCGGCGGTCGCCGACCCGGCGGAGGCCACCGCATTGCTGCGTCTGACCGGGGCCGTGGCGCTGGCCGGCGATCTGTCCGTCGACGGGGCCATCGGTTCCCGGACGGCCGCCCTGACCTCTCCGTACGCCGACGACCCGCAGGCTTGTGGCACCCGGTACCTGAGCGACGACGAATTGACCGACCATCTGTGGGCCTGCGCCGTGGCCGGCGTCCAGCCCGGCTTCCACGCGATCGGCGACGACGGGGTGAGCGCGGTCGGCCGGGCCCTGCGCCGGGCGATCGACCGGCTCGGCCCGAACGGAACGGTGAAGTTGGCCGGCGTGGTGCCCCGCATCGAGCACGCCGAGATGGCCGACGCCGAGGCCATCGCCGCGTTCGCGGCGACCGGGACCGTGGCCAGCGTGCAACCCATGTTCGACGCCGAATGGGGCGGAGACCAAGGCATGTACGCCCGCCGGCTGGGGGCCGACCGCGCCCGCCCGATGAACCCGTTCGCCGCCCTCGCCTCGGCCGGGGTCGCCCTGGCCCTCGGCTCCGACGCCCCGGTCACCGCGGCCCGGCCGTGGCAGGCCGTGCAGGCCGCGGTCCATCACCACACCGCCGGGTCCGGCCTGTCGCCCCGCGCCGCGTTCACGGCCCACACCCGCGGCGGCCACCGGGCCGCCGGCCGCACCGACCGGGGAGTGGGCACCATTGCGGTGGGCGCTCCGGCCCACCTGGCGATCTTCGCCGCGGGCGAGCTGGTGCGCCCGGCGGCGAACCCGCGGGTGGCGCGATGGTCGACCGACCCGCGATCCCGGGTTCCGCTGCTGCCGGACCTCACCCCGGGGGCGGGCCTCCCGACCACCCTCGCCACTCTGGTCGGCGGACGGGTGGCGTTCGACACCGGCCTGCTGGCCGACCTCACCGAATCCGTCGGCTGAGGAGATCATCTCCGGGCTGACGAGTTGATCACCCGAGTCGCACTACGCTGATCCGGTGGCATCTCCCGCGGTCGATCGCGCCCCGTCCGCCGACCTCGTGCGGCTAACCCGGAAACGGCTGCAGCAGTCGGGCCATCCCGGCCGCCTGCACCGGTGGAAGGCTTCGCTGCTCGGTGTGGGCGGACTGCGTGTCCTGGCCGCCGTCGTCGGGGGCTATGCGCTCAATCTGTCCTTCGCACCGACCACGTTGTGGTGGATGGCACCCGTCGGGCTGGCCCTGCTCGGCCTGTCGGTGCACGGCCGCCGGCTCCGGCCGGCCCTTGGCCTCGGCCTTCTGTTCGGCCTGGCCTTCTACCTCCCGCTGCTCAACTGGACGACGGTGTACGTCGGGCCGGTGGCCACCGCGCTGGCGGTGGCCGAGGCGCTGCTGACCATGCCCGTCGGTGCCCTGATCGCGTCGGCGTCGCGCCGCCTTCCGCTGTGGCCGATCTGGGCCGCCGCGGCCTGGATCGCCGCTGAGGCGCTGCGGGCCAGGTTCCCGTTCGGCGGCTTCCCCTGGGGCGGCATCGCCTACTCGCAGCCCGACGGCCCGCTGCTGCCCGCCGCGTCGCTCCTGGGGGCCTCGGGGCTGGCCTTCCTCACCGCGTTGGCCGGGTTCGCTCTCAGCGGCCTGGCCCGTGCCGTCTGGAACCACCGCCGGCACCTGCGCCCCATGCTGCTGCTGGCGCCGGTGATGCTGGTCGCCGTGCCGTTCGTGCTGGGCGTCGTGGGCCTGCGGACCGAGCAGAGCGGGTCCGACGCGCCCCACAAGACGATCGCCGTCGTCCAGGGGAACGTGCCGCAGCCCGGGCTGGAGTTCAATGCCCGCCGGCGGGCCGTCACCGACATGCACGTCAAGGAGACGCAGAAGCTGGCGGCGGCGGTGAGGGCGGGGACGGCGCCGAAACCGGAGCTCGTCATCTGGCCGGAGAACGCCTCCGACATCGACCCGTACACCAATTCCGACGCGTTCGCCGAGATCGATCAGGCGGTCAGGGACATCGGTGTGCCCACCCTGGTCGGAGCGGTGGTCGGCGCCGGCCAGCCGGGGCAGAGCTACAACATGGGCATCGTCTGGGATCCGGTGACCGGCCCGGCGGCCAAGCTGTCGGACCAGACCTACAGCAAGATGCACCCGGTGCCGTTCGGCGAGTACATGCCGTGGCGGTCGTTCTTCCGGATCTTCTCCGCCAAGGTCGACCTGCAGCAGGGTGAGTTCCTGCCCGGGCGGCGTCCCGGCAACCTCACCATGAACGGCGTGAAGATCGGCGACGTCATCTGTTTCGAGGTGGTCTACGACGGCATCGTCCGCGACGTGGTCAAGGGTGGGGCGCAGGTCCTGGTGGTGCAGACCAACAACGCCACCTTCGGCTACACCAACGAGACCTACCAGCAGCAGGCGATGAGTCGCGTGCGGGCCGTGGAACACGGGCGGGAGGTGCTGATCTCCTCGACCAGCGGGGTGTCGGCGGTGATCCGGCCGGACGGCAGCGTGGAGTCCTCCATCGGGTTGTTCACCGCCGGCTACATGGACGCCTCGGTGCCCCTGATCTCGGCCACGACGCCGGGAACGGTCATCGGGGGTCCGCTGGAATGGGTGCTGGCCATCGGCTTCCTGGCCGGCCTGGCTTTCGTGACGGTGCGGGAACGCCGCCGTCGGAACTCCGGCACCGGCGATTCGACGGGCGCCGAGTCGTCCCCCGGTCCCGCGACCGCATAGGTTGGGAACCTGGCTTGGCAAGGCGGCAGGTACACGACGGTCATCGGGCGGTTGTTCGACAACGCCCTCGAAGGAGAAACAACACCCGTGAGTTCCGAGGAAAGCGTCGACGCGAACGAGACCGGCGAGAGGGTTCTCGTGATCATCCCGACGTTCAACGAGCGGGAGAATCTGCCCCGCATCCTGGACCGGGTCCGGGCCGCAGTGCCGGATGTCCACGTCCTGGTGGTGGACGACGGCAGCCCGGACGGGACGGGTCTGATCGCCGACGAGCGGGCCGCCGCGGATGACCGGATCGCCGTGCTGCACCGCACCGAGAAGAACGGCCTCGGGCCGGCCTACTTCGCCGGTTTCGGCTGGGGCCTCGATCACGGTTTCGACGTGCTGGTGGAGATGGACGCCGATGGGTCGCACGCACCCGAGCAACTGCCGCGGCTGCTGACCGCACTGGATCACGCGGACCTGGTGATCGGATCGCGCTACGTCCCGGGCGGTTCGGTCGTCAACTGGCCCAAACGCCGGGAGCTGCTGTCCAAGGGCGGAAACCTGTACTCCCGGCTCGCCCTCGGCGTATCGGTCAAGGACATCACGGCCGGCTACCGGGCCTACCGGGCCAAGGTGATCCGGGCCATTCCGCTCAACGAGGTCGCCTCCCACGGCTACTGCTTCCAGGTCGATCTGGCCTGGCGGACCATCCTGGGCGGATTCCGGGTGGTGGAGGTGCCGATCACTTTCACCGAGCGCGAGATCGGTGTGTCCAAGATGAGCGGGAACATCGTCCGTGAGGCCCTGATCAAGGTCACGCTCTGGGGTGCGGCGCATCGCTGGCAGCAGATCAAGGGGCTGTTCAGCAGGTCGGGCGAGCGGGTCAGCCGCTGATCGGCGGCTCCGCCCGAGATCGACCCCCAGATGCAGATCGGCCCCGCTCCGGAAGTCCGGAGCGGGGCCGATCTAGTTGGCCGTTCTGGTTCAGGAAGCGGTACGACGGGCCTTGAGCTCGGCCAGACGCTCACCCAGGATCTCTTCCAGTTCGGCGATGGAGCGACGCTCCAGCAGCATGTCCCAGTGGGTACGCGGCGGCTTGACCGCCTTGCCCTCGGGAGCCGAGCCGTCGATCAGAGCGGACTCGAGGCCGTGCATCCGGCAGTCCCAGACCGCCGGAACCTCGGCGTCGTCGGCCATCGGTACGGTGAACTCGTGGCCCCTCGGGCAACGGAAGGTCGCCGTGCGGCGCGGTGCCAGGTCGTGATTGCGATCAGCCTCGTAACTGGTGCTTCCGAGGCGACTTCCGCGTAGGACGCGGTCAGCCATGGTGTTCCTTTCGCATCGTTCGTCCGGGGCCACGCAAGAGCGTGGTTCCGGGGCCGGCGAAAATTCACCGGCTGGTTGCCCTTTGGGGCGCTACCGAGTGGTAACGCTGTCAGAGGGTGGTTCGTTCCCGATCGACCGTCGGATGGTCCGGCGGCCGGCGGAATTGCGACATGGTTCCCTCGTCGCCCGATGATGTGACGACCGATCCGGTCGTCCGTCACGCCTGTCGTCCCCCGGCAATCTGACCATGTCGAAGGCGGCCCCACGATGAGCGGCGACCTTGAACGTTAGCGCACTGCCGACCGCAAGCGGGCGCACAGTACCAGGAACCGCCGCACATGGTGATGGGTTCCACACCGGGACCGGAATCCGGTCGGTCTGGAAATAGGACCGTCAGGTCGAAGGTCGTCGCGTAGCGGCCCCGATGTTGGCGCGTGATCAGCTGTCGAGCGGGAACGTACCGGCTCCGGCGGTCGGCCCCAGGTCGCCCTGCCGATGGTGTCGCCGGCACAGGACCTTGTAGTGAACCGCGGCCGCGGCCTCGGTATCGGCCACGACGACCCGGGCCCCGGACTTGGCCACCACCCCGTCCACCACCCGCGCGTTGAACCGGCCCGGCCGGCCGCACCAGCACAGCACCTCGACCTGCAGGGGCACTGATTCGTCGGCGAGCTCGAACAACCGCGCCGACCCCGGGAACAAATTGCCGAGGAAATCCGTGGCGATTCCGAAGGCGTAGACGTCGATACCGGAGTCGTCGGCCAGCTGTGCCATCTGCTCCACCTGGGCCGGGGTGAAGAACTGGGCCTCGTCCACGATCAGGTAGTCGACGCGGACGCCGGCCGCCCAGGACCGGCCGACCAGTTCGGCCAGGTCCTCGCGGTCGTCGACTTCGGTCGCCGGCTTGACGATCCCGACGCGGGAGCTGATCTGGGGGATGGCTGACCGGTCGTAGCGGGTGAGCAGCAGTCCGCGGAAGCCGGCCTTGCCGCGGTTGTGGTCGAGCTGGAGCGCCAGCGTCGACTTGCCGCAGTCCATCGGTCCGTAGAAGAACTTCAGAACCCCGGGAGCTTCACCGCCGGCACCCAACTGATCGGGCAGGGGGGTCGCCGGATCCGGAGCGCTCATCGCGGGCCGGACGCGGCCGACGTGATCCGTGCGTCCCGCACCCGCCCGCTTGGCAATGGCGTCGTCGCGGTGACCGGGGGAGCAGAGCTGAGCGGACTGGGCACCAGCGGACTGTACGCACTGCCTGGGCGGGGAGCCGAATGCGGCGCGGCCGATCCGGACGGCTGTGTCAGGCGGGGTTCCACTGACCGCGCTCGTTCAGGACGGATCGGAGTACGTCAGGGCGGTCGGTCATGATGCCGTCGACACCCAGGTCGAGGAGTCGCCGCATCTCGTCGGCCTCGTTGATCGTCCAGACGTGCACCTCGATGCCGGACCGGTGGGCGGCCGCCACGAAGGCCGGATTGACCACGCCGACCGGGCCGTACCGGACCGGGACCTGAGCGGCCAGGGCGCCGGGCGTCCTGGGTGTGATGTGCAGGCGTGCCGACGCGGCCAGACGGCCCACTCCACGTGGCCCGAGAGACGTCGCCACACCTGGGCCGAGGGCCTGCCGCAGGGTGGTCAGCCGACGGTCGGAGAACGAACCGAGCCCCACTCGGTCCAGGGCTCCGGAGGCCCGGAGCAGGTCGATCAGCGGCCCGACCGCGCGGTCCGACTTGGGGTCGATGTTGAAGCGGGTGGTCGGGAACGCGGCCAGGACGTCGGCCATCAGGGGTATCGGCTCCCGCCCACCGATTCGGGCCTGCCTGACCTGATCCCACCGCAGGTCGGCGATCCGGCCCCGCCTGTCGGTGACCCTGTCCAGGTGGGAGTCGTGGAAGGCGACGAGCACTCCGTCGGCCGTGGCGTGGACGTCCGTCTCCAGGTACCCGTAGCCCTCGTCGACCGCCCGCCGGAAGGCGGCCATGGAGTTCTCGCAGCCGGCGAGATCGCCGATGTGCCAACCACGGTGGGCGAAGGCACGCGGGCCCGATCCGTCGAGGTAGGCCGTCATGGGACAGAAGTCTGTCATGTCGCGGTCGGTTTGCCGACGGCCCTTGGTTTACCGTGATCGGATGCCTGCCGTGGAATCCGCGATGATCGCGCCGGCCGCCGGTCGGGCTCCGGCCCGGTGCGGCTGGTGCGGACGCGAGCTCCCGTCCGCCGGGACGGTCGGGCGCCGGCGTCGCTACTGCACCCAATCCTGTCGACAACGGGCATACGAGAACCGCAACGCGCTGCAGCGTGGCGAACTGCCATCCGACGCGGTGGTGCTGACCGTCGACGAGCGCGACGATCTGGCTGACCGCCTGTACCAGGCCCGGTGTGCGGCCGAGGACGTCTCCACCGCTCTGCTGGAAGGTGCGTCGGCGGCCGAGCTGGGTCCGCTGGTCGCCGAGATGCTCGTGGCCGCGCGGGCGGCCGAGCGGATCCGCTGAGCCCAGTCCGCCGGGCCGGGAACCCAGGAGGCCGGTTGCCCGTTTGATCGGTTGACCGGGTGCCGGCAAGTCCCCGGGCCTCACATCAGTAAGAGCCGTTGTGGACTACCGCAGCCCCCCGGGCTGGCTGGAGCCATTTCGGTCTGTCGCCCCGAGGCGACTCGGCACCCGGTCCCTTCTCGGTCAGGTCGTGGTGGGGTGGTCCCCGCTTCGCAAGGTCAGCAGCGTGATCTCGCTGGGGGCGAAGATGCGGAACGGCGGTCCCCAGAAGCCGCTCCCTCGGCTCGTGTACAGCTGCGTCCCCTCGCCGTGGTGGGAGAGGCCGTGCAGCGCGCCCTGTTCCGCTCGGACCACCAGATGGAACGGCCACATCTGACCGCCGTGGGTGTGCCCGGACAACTGCAGGCCGACGCCCAGCGGGGCGGACAGCCGGACGGACTTCGGTTGGTGGGCGAGCAGGATCACCGGCAGGTCGGGGTCGGCGTCGGCCAGGGCCGTGGCCAGATCCGCTCCGTGCCCCGGCACCCCTGACCCCTTGGCGGTCAGATCGTCGATCCCGGCCAGTACCAGGCGATCGCCGTCCCGCTCGAGCACGACGTGTCGATTGCGCAGGACGGTCCAGCCCAGTTGATCCATGTGGGCCACCCACTCGGCCGCGCCGGACATGTATTCGTGGTTGCCGGTGATGTACACCCGGGCCAGGGTGGCCTTCGCGTCACCCAGCGGGGCCACCTGCAGACGGCGCCGGGCCACCGACCCGTCCGCGAGATCACCGGCGTGGGCGAGGATGTCCGGTCGCAACTGGTTGACCCGGGCCACCATTCCGGCCGACCACCGGGCCCGGTTGATCGGGCCGTAGTGCGTGTCCGCGATCAGGACGAGGCGCAGCCCGTCGAACGCCGCGCCCAGCCGCGGGAGCGTCACCTCCTGGTTGACCACCCGCGGCACCCGTCTGGCCTGCCAGGTGCCCCACAGGCAGAGGCCGACCACCCAGACCAGTACGGCCACCGCGGCCCATCGGTTCGGGGTGGTCCCGTGCATTCCGGCGACGGCCAGCACCGCCTCGACCAGTCCGCCGAAAATGCTCCACGCGAAAAGCTGCCAGATGATGCCGAGCCACGTGTCGCCGGCCGCGGCCAGCCGGTCGCGGCCGCCCTGCTTGTGCCCCAGCCACATGACGAGCGGGAAGCCGAGCAGGGCAACCACCGCGGCCGCCGTCCCGATGGCCGTGGCGGGCGACGGCCAGTGGGGCATCATCACCAACCCCCACCAGGGAACCCCGTGCAGCAACAGCAGGACGGTGGTCAGGACGGTCAGGAAGACCCAGCGGCGGGAGAGCATCGGTCCATCTTCCGGTGCCGCCCGGGCGGCTACTTGCCCGGCTTGCCCTTCTTGCCCGAATCACCCTTCGGATCGTCGTCCGGCGGTGTGTCGTCCGCCGGCTCCCCGGTCGCGCCGGTGCTCGTGTCGAATCGCTTCCACAGGCCGGTCAACGTGTCGGCGAGGCTTTGCCCGACGTTCTGCGCGGCCCCGCCGAAGTCTTTGCCCACGCTGCGGGCGGTCTGCGTCAGTGGATCGTTCGAGTTGTTGAACCCGTCCCGGTAGCTCTTGGCGGCCGCCTTGATCTCCTCGGAGATCGATGCCTTGGAGTCGTCCTCGCGTCTTGGGTAGTCGCCCGCCATGATCTGCTTGTAGTCGCCGCTCTCGACCCATTTGCGGATCTCGGCCGCACGGACCACCGAGAACGGATGCGATTGCCGTTCCAGGTTCATCAGCTTGAGGACGCCGTCCCGGATGTCGCCGGCCGCTTCGTACTCGGCGGCCTGCTCGAGGAAGGCGACGGTGTCCATCTTGCCAAGGGACGCTCCGCCGGCCAGCTTCATGAAGACGCGCAGCGGCACCTGCGGATCCTGGGCCACCAACATCCCCGCGCGGTCGGCCGACAGCTCGGCCTTGCGGCTCCACTCGTACAGCGCCGCGATGATGGCGCGCAGGGCCAGACCACCGAGCGGCATCCATCCCAGGTTGTCGGCGATGCGCAGCAGGTGGAACAACATGGTCTGGTAGACGGCGTGGCCGCTCATGGCGTGGCCGAGTTCGTGTCCGATCACCCACCGGATCTCGTCCGGGTCGTCCAGGAGGTCGACCATTCCCGTGCTGATGACGATGAACGGCTCGTCCATACCGATGCACATGGCCACCGCGGCCGGATCCTGCCTGATATACAACTCAGGGCGTTTGGGCGAATCCAAGGTAGCGGTGGCATCACTGAGCAGGCGATCGATCTCGGCGAACTGCCGGTCGCTCACCTTGACCGCGGACGACAGATACATCAACCGGTGCTTGCGTTCCCGGAACAGACCGGCCAGGGCCTTGAGGACGGTGTCGAACCCCGGTACCGCGCGCAGGGCGACCAGGGCCGACCGATCGGCCGGATGCTCCCAGGCCCGCGAACTGATCCCCGGAAATGTCACACGCTTCTTCGCCACGGTCCTGGCCATGGATTCCCTCCCCGTTGATCCGTCCCACCCAGTCCGGTCCCGAATGGGCGTGAGACGGTTTCTGCGACCATAGTGCCAAACCCCGACGCAGTTCGGGCCGACGGGCGAAATCAGTGTGCCGGTAGGTCGAATCGCGCTCGGTAGCGGGCCGGGACCAGATCCAGGTACTCCGGGTGACGTTGCACGTAGGACAGGACGAACGGGCAGATCGGCAGCATCCCGTGGCCACCGGCCCGGATCTGGTCGAGCGTGTGGCTGATCAGTTGCGAGCCGAGGCCGCGGCCCTCGAAATCCGAATCGATCTCGGTGTGGACGAGCGCATAGTTGTCCCCCTCCACGCGGTAGTCCAGCAGGCCGGCGGGCGCCCCGTTGACGAACAGCTCGAACCGGTCCTCGACGGTGTTGTCGCGGACGACGACCGAGTCGGACCGGGTCGGTGTGGTGTCTTCCATGCCTCAACGATAGAACCGTCGTCCCGGCCGATCGGTGACCCCTTCGCCCAGAGAGCCCCGCCCGGCCGCGGCGGTGGGGCCTTTGCTCCGGATCGCGGTGGTCCGGTGCCAGGGACCGGCTCTGACTGTCGGGGGGTTCGGCTAGCGTTGTCGACATGGTTGCCATTGGTGCGCACGTCGATTCCGCCGATCCGTTGCCGGCCGCCGCGGCCGTCGGGGCCGGCGCCGCCCAGTTCTTCCTGGCCGATCCGCAGGGCTGGAAGAAGCCGGTCGAGCATGCGCACGCCGACGCGATCCGGGCGGCCGACATCCCGATCTACATCCACGCCCCGTACATCGTCAACGTGGCGACGACGAACAACCGCATCCGGATCCCCAGCCGCAAGATCCTTTCCCAGCACGCGGCGGCCGCGGCCGACATCGGTGCGAAAGGGCTGATCGTGCACGGCGGTCACGTCAGTTCCGATGACGAGCTGGACCGCGGCTTCGCCAACTGGCACAAGGCCTTCGAACGGGAGCAGTTCCCGCTGCCGATCCTGATCGAGAACACCGCCGGCGGGAATCACGCGATCGCTCGCCGCTTCGACCGGCTGGCCCGGCTGTGGGATGCCGTCGGCGAGTTCGGCGTCGGATTCTGCCTCGACACCTGCCACGCGTACGCCGGCGGCGAAGATCTGACCACCGTGGTCGAACGGGTCATGGCGATCACCGGCCGGATCGACCTGGTGCACGCCAACAGCAGCCGGGACGAGTTCGACTCCGGCGCCGATCGCCATGCCAACTTCGACTCGGGAACCATCGCGGCCGAGCAGATCGCCGCCGTCTGCCGCGGGGCCGGGTCGGACGTGATCGTCGAGACGCCCGGCGACGGGCAGAGCGCGGACATCTCGTTCCTCCGGGGCGAGCTGGACTGAGGAGGACCGATGCTGGGTGCAGCGGCCGTTCGGGCCTACTGCCTTGACCTGCCGGACGTCCGCGAGGACTACCCGTTCGGCTCGGTGCCGCAGGTCTGCACCTTCAAGGTGGCCGGGAAGATCTTCCTGCTCAGCGCCCTGGCCGCGCCGCCGCCTCTGCAGATCAGCGTCAAATGCGATCCGGAGATCGCCGTGACCCTGCGGGCCGCCTACCCGGCGGTCGTGCCCGGCTACCACCTGAACAAGCGGCACTGGAACACCGTCTCCCTCGACGGCTCGGTTCCGGACGAGTTGGTCCTGGAGATGATCCAAGACTCCTTCGACCTGGTGGTCGACAAATTGCCTCGTCACCAACGGATCCGGCTGCGCTGACCTGGCGGCCAGGGGAGTGGGCCGGCGAACGACGACCGCTCGACAACCGAGCCCCCGCCCGCCGGGCGTCGCCGAATCGAGGCTCGGGTGCGGTGGCCTGGTGTGCGGTTGGGTCAGAGGTCGTTGCCGGCGTAGGACAGGTTGAAGCTCTTGTTGGCCAGCGGGAAGTCCGGGACGATCGTGTTCTGCAGCGCGACCGGCAGGGCGGGCCAGTTGAAGAAGGACGGGTCGACGATCTTTACCCGGCTCAGGGTGCCGTCGCCGGCCAGTTCGATGCGGTGCACGATGGTGCCGCGCCACCCCTCGACGATGCCCACCCCCGACCGTGGCGGGCCGGGCACTGCCGGCAGGGCCGGCGCCGGCGCCGTTCGGGGGCCGGCGATCACGAGGGCGTTGATGGTGGCGATCGAGGCGTCGATCTCCTGGGCGCGGATCATGAAGCGGGACAGCACATCGCCGTCGCCGGGGGCCGGGTCGATTCGCGGGTGGTGGATGTGGGCGGCCGGGTCGTCGCGGCGGGCGTCGACCTGCAGACCACTGGCCCGGGCCGCGAAGCCAAGGACGCCGATGTCGGTGGCCTGTTGGCGGGTCAGGACGGCGGTGCCGGTGAGCCGGTCCAGCAGGACGCTGTGATCCAGCGCGAGCGCCACCAGACTCGCCATGTCCGCACCGATCCGGCTCAGCTGGACCGGATCGGGTAGGGCCATGACGGCGGCGCCCCCCGGAGTGATCGCCCCTCGCAGGAGCCGGTGCGCGGTGACGGCGTCGTTGATCCGCAGCAACTCCTCCCGGAGCCGGAGCGCTTGCGCGTTGAGAACGGAGTACCCGGTGTCGTTGCACAGCGCGCCGAGATCGGTGACGTGGTTGTAGATCCGCTCCAACTCCAGCAGGACCACCCGGATCTGTTGTGCGGCCACCGGTACCGGTAGATCCAGGGCATCCTCGACGGCACGGCAGAAGGCCAGTGTGTGCCCCACGGAGGTGTCTCCGGAGACCCTCTCGGCCAGTTCGAGCCCGCCCGCCGGAACGCGGCCCTCGAAGAGCTTCTCGATGCCGCGGTGCACGAACCACAATCGGGCCTTGAGATTGAGGATCGTTTCGCCGACAACGGAGAACCGGAAGTGGCCGGGCTCGATCAGGCCGGCGTGGACGGGACCGACCGGGATCTCGTAGACGCCGGGCCCTTCCACGGTGCGGAATTCGTAGGGGCCGTCAACGTCGCCGAAGGTCGGGGGTTCGCCGGCGTCGGTGAGCATGGGGTACCACCCCTTGGGCCAGTGGAAGTGCCGGACGAGCCGCGCTGGCAGGGGGTGATCGTCGGGGACGATTCCGAACAGGTCCCGCATCTCCCGCTCGAAACGACCGGCCGGGAACGAGATCCGGGCCAGGCTGGCCAGATGCGGGTGGCTGCGCGGCATCGGCACGTGCAGTTCCACTCGCCGGTCGGTGTCCTGGTCGGTGAACAGATACACGGCCCGCAACCCGCCCTGATCGTCATGCCCGGCGACCAGGGCGAGCCGAAACCCGCGACCCAGCAACACCTGTGCGTAGCTGGGCAGCTTGTCGCTGGTGACGGTGAATGCGGTGCGGTGGTGGCCGACCGGGCGTCCGACATTGCGCGATGCGGGCTCGGGGGCGGTCTCGGCGTTCATCGGCAACTCATCTCTGGAGGGCCGCGGCGGCCAGACTCAGCAGGCCGTGCAGCGGCCACGCCGACAGGCCGAGCACCGCCGACCCGGTCAGCGCGCCGATCAGGACGGCGGTGGTGGTGCGGGACAACAGGGCCCGTCGGGTGGCCACTGCCGTCTTCGCCGATGCGGCTGGGTGATCGGCGGTCCGGTCGGCGCTGACGAGGGCCGGGCCCGGGGATTCCCCGTCCGGATCGGCGCCCAACAGCATCCGGCTGGTGTGTACGAACAGCGCGGCCGCGATGAAGATGACCAGGAGCAGCGCCGGGGCCATGACCCAGGCCACCGGGGAAGCGAAGCCGGCGCGGAAGATGCCCAGTTCGCTCGCGAACAGGCTGAACGGCGGCAGACCGATGAGGGCGGCGACGCCGAGCCCGAAACATCCGGCCAGCAGCGGGTATCGGCCGGCCAGCCCGGCCACCGAAGTGATGCTCGTGCTGCCGGTGCTCTGCTGGATCCGACCGGCGGTCAGGAACAGCACTGTCTTGGCGATGCCGTGTCCCAGGATGTGCAGCAGCACCGCGGCGATGGCCAGCGGCGTGCCGACGGCGGCGCCCAGGGCGATCAGGCCCATGTGCTCGATGCTGGAGTAGGCCAGCATCCGCCGGTAATCCCGCTGGGCCTGCAGCAGCGACGCTGCGATCAGTAGTGACGCCATGGCCAGAACCAGCAGCAGCCCGCGGCTCAGGCCGACTCCGAGGACGGCGTCGGCGATGGCTTTGACCCGCAGGACCGCGTAGAAGCCCACGGAGGACAGAACCCCCGACATCAAGGCCGCGACCGGGGCCGGGGCCTGGCTGTAGGCGCTGGGAACCCAGGCGTGCAACGGGGCCAGGCCGGCCTTGGTACCGAATCCGACGATCAGCAACACCACGGCCAGCCGGGTCACCCCGGGGTCGAGGCGTCCGGCCGCGGCCAGCAGCGAGCCCCAGTCCAGTCCGGCCCCCGAACCGGTCTGCCGGGAGGCGAAATTGAGCAGTACCACGCCGAGCAGGGCCAGGGCGATCCCGGCCGAGCAGATCACCACGTACTTCCACGCGGCCTCGATGGCACGGCGATCGCGGCGTTCCCCGACCAGGAAGGCGGTGACGATCGTGGTCGCCTCGACGGCGACCCACAGCACGCCCAGATTCGCGGCCAGCACGGCCAGTGCCATCACCGCCAGGAACAGTTGCACCAGCATGTTGTGCCGGGCGCAGGTGTGGCCGGTGGCGCGCTCGGCGGCCACCTCGACCCGCAGGTATCCGGGAGTGGCCAGGGTGGTGATGCTGGCGATCACGCCGATGACGACCAGCATGTAGGCACTGAGTGCATCCAGGCGCAGCAGGCCGCCCATGGCCTGCACCGGGCCGGAACCGGTCACCGTGATGGCGTTGACGATGGCGACGGCCAGAGTGCTCAGAGCGGCCAGCGGGGCCAGCCACGTCATGGCCGGCCGCCAGCGGACCAGCGCGTAGACCGCTGCCGTCACCGCGGGGACCGCGATGGGCAGGACGATCGGGGCGGTGGCCATCAGTCGTGCAACTCGCGCAGTTCGTCCAGGTCGGTGCCCCCGAAGGCGGCCCGGATCCGGGCGTTGAGGATCTGCAGGACCACCACGACCAACACCACGTCCAACGACAGGCCCAGCTCGACGACCAGTCCGACGCCCGAGGTGGTCAGGAACGCGACAGTGGTGATGCCGTTGTCCATCAGCAGGAAACCGACGAGTTGGGACAGCGCGAGCCGACGGCTGATCAGCACGAAGAAGCCGATCAGGACCACCGCCAGGCCGACCGGGATCGCGTGCGTGGCCGGCGACGGGGCCAGCGCGATCAACGGTTGGCTGACCGCGTAGGCCAGAAGGGTCAGGCCCCCGGCGACCAACAGCGAGGCCACCACGTTGACCAGTGGTCGCAGTTCCCGTTGGGCCTGCCCGGCGCCGGCCAGGGCACGGCGCAGGAGCCAGGGGAGCACCCCGGCCCGCAGGATGAGCAACCCGACCGCGACCACACCCAGTTCGGTGTCGCGTTGCTGCACCGCCAACACCCCGACCGTCGCGGCCAGTGCGACCCCCTGCACCGCGAAGACGGTGGTCACTGCGGACAGTTCCCGGCGCCACAGGATCAGCACCGCGGTCAGCAGCAGCGCCCCGCAGGGGATGTCGAGCAACTCGACATACAGCGTGGTGCTCATCGTCTCCCTTTCGTGTTCGTGAACTTCACGGGACTCCTCGGGCCGTTGGGGTGGGTGGAACGACGACGGTCAGGCCAGGAAGAACGACGCGGCGACGGCCAACAGGCCGAGTACGAAGGACCCGGCCAGCAGTTCCGGCACCCGGAACAGCCGCAGTTTGACCAGGAACACCTCGCCGGCGGCCAGGACCGCTCCCAGCAGTGCGACCTTCACGACGAACGCAACGACACCGAGCAGCAGCGCGGCCGGTGCGGCGCTGGTGGCGATGCCCCAGGGCAGGAACAGGTTCGCCAGCAGCCCCAGGAACACTCCGAGGCGCATGGCCGAGGCCCATTCGATCAGGGCCAGGTCCGGGCCGGCGTATTCCAGGACCATCGCCTCGTGGATCATCGTCAGTTCCAGGTGAGTGGACGGGTTGTCGACCGGCAGTCGCCCGGTTTCGGCGATGATCGCGACCGCGAGGGCGACCGCCGCGAGCAGGCTGACCGGGGAGATCACCTGGGACGGTTCGGCCACGGTGGAGGCGATGATCGCGCCCAGGTTCGTCGATCCGACCCGGACCGACAGCGCGAACACCGACACCAGCAGGGTGGGTTCGACCAGCGCGACGATCGTGGTCTCCCGGCTGGCCCCCATGCCGCCGAACGCGGTACCGGTGTCCAAGCCGGCCAGGGCCAACGCGACGGTCCCCAGCGTCAGCAGCGCGATGACCACGAACAGGTCACCGATCGAGTCCAACAGCGAGGTGGTGGAGATGAACGGGACGGCCACCGTCACCACCAGGGTGGTGGCCATCAGGAGCAGGGGCGCGGTGCGGTAGACCTCGCTGGTACCCCGCGGTGCGGCGGGCTGTTTGCGCAGCTGCTTGCGCAGATCCCGCCAGGGCTGGGCCGGGCCCGGCCCCACGCGGCCCTCGAGCCGGGCCCGGATCTGCCGCATCATCCCCACCAGCAGGGGCGAGAGCGCCAGGACCAGGACCGGCTGAACCAGGGCCACGACCGCCGTCGGGGCGCTCACCTGGTCACCACCAGATACAGCAGGAGGGCCAACAGGGAGTAGAAACCGTAACCCAGGTAGCGGTGGATGCTGCCGGGCGCGAGCCGCGTACCGACCTTGCCCCAGGCGGCGGTGAACCTCAGGATCGGCTCGTACAACCGCCGCTCCACCCGATCCGGGACCCGACGGTGGTACTCCACGGCCGCCACCAGGTACTGCGACTCGGCGAGGTGGGTGACATCGACGTCCTGTTCGGCTTGCAGCACGTCATCGAAGACCCGCTGCAAGGGCTCGGCGAACGAGGTTGCGGTGTACTCCATCCGCGCGCTCAGCGGACCGGCGCCGCCGTCCCACAGCCGGGTGTCCCGTCGGGACCGCCGGGTGCTGACCGCCCGCACGGTGCCGGCGGCCACCCCGAGCGCCAGCAGTAGAGCCACCGTCAGGATGATGGGGGACAGCGAGCCGGCCACGCCGACCAGCCGCACGGTCAACCCGTTCCGGGCTGCTGGTGTGCCGGATCCCAGCAGCGTCGAACCGACCCGGCTCAGTCCGGGCAGGATGACCGTCGGTGACAAGGCCAACGCGACGCACCCGGTGGCGGCGACCGCCATCCCGGCGATCATCCCGGCCGGGCTTTCGGCCGCTGTTGCGGCCGCGGCGCTGCGGGGCCGGGCGAGGAAGCCGATGCCGAAGGCCTTGACGAAGGTGGCCACGGACAACCCGGCGGTCAACGCCACCGCCGCGACGGCCAGCGGCATGGCGATGGCGGTCGCCACCCCGGCGGCGGGCAGCCCGTGGATCAGCGCCTGCAGCAACAACCACTCACTGACGAAGGCCGCTCCCGGCGGCAACGCCGAGGCCACCAGCGCGCCCAGACCGAAGGCGGCCGTGGTGGCCGGCATCCGCGGACGCAGTCCGCCCAGCTGGTCCAGATCGCGGGTGCCGGTCGCGTACAGAACCGAGCCGGCGGCCAGGAACAGCAGCGTCTTGAACCCGGCGTGATTGATCACGTGCAAGAGGGCCGCCGCGATCGCCAATCCGGCCAACGCCGGCTGGCCGGCGGAGTGGAAGATCCCCGCCGCGCCCACCCCGACCAGGACCAGGCCCATGTTCTCGGTGGTGGAATAGCCCAGCAGCGTCTTCAGGTCAGTGCTGATCGCGGCCTGCAGGATGCCGTAGATGGCCGAGATGCCGCCCAGGGCGAGCACCAGCAGCCACCACCAACGGGCGCCGCCGCCGAGCAGGTCGAATCCGGTGCGCAGGATGCCGTAGATCCCCATGCTCACCATGGCCGCCGACATCAAGGCCGACACGTGACTGGGGGCCTCCGGGTGCGCCCGGGGTAACCAGGCATGCAGCGGGACGATTCCGGCCTTGGAGGCAAACCCGATCAACGCCAGCAGGAAGATCAGGCCCCGCAGACCGGGGGAGAGTTGAGCGGCGGCGATCCGCAACGCCGGGAACGAGTCATCCGCGGCGTGCCCGGCCAGCAGCATCAGGCCGGACAGGATCGCCAGCAGTGCGAGATGTGTCATCACCGCATACCAGCGGCCGGCGGACGCCACGGCAGGCCGTCGGCGATGCTCGGCCAGCACCAGCAGGAGAGAGGTCAGCGCCATCAGCTCCCAGCACAGCAGGAACGCGCCGACGCTGGCCGCGATCGGAACGAGCAGCATGGCCGTGACGAACAAGGGAAATGCCACCTGGACGCCGCGACCGTCCAGCCCGTGCCGGCCGTAACTGATCCCGTATATGCCGGTGGCTACGGCGACACCGCCGGTCGCCGCCATGAATACGCCGGACAGCGGATCGACGGTGATCCAGACTCCGGACAGCGGAAGCAGATCCGGCAGCTTCACCGTGAGTCCGTGGCCACCGAGCGCGGCGATTCCGGTCAGGACCCCGGACGAGCCGGCCGCCGCCGTGCCCACGCCGACCACTCGGGCCCGCCATCGCCGCGGTAGAGCCGCCCCGCCGCCGCAGCTGAGCAACCCCAGGCCGACCGCGATAGCCAATGTCCACGCCACCAGGGTCATCGGCCGGTCAGCCTGCGGATTCCCTCGATGATGGCCTCGGGGCGCGGCGGGCACCCGCGCACACCCAGATCCACCCTCAGCACATCGGACACGGCTCCGGTGACGCCGTAGGCACCGGCGAAGACGCCGCAGTTGTGGGCGCAGTCGCCGATCGCCAGTACCGCTTTCGGGTCGGAGAGGGCCTCGTGGGTGCGTCGCAGCGGCTCGGTCATGTTGCGGGTGATCACCCCGGTGACCATCAGCACGTCAGCGTGCCGGGGCGAGGCGACCAGCCGTGCCCCGTACCGCTCGGCGTCGTACACCGGGCCGAACGCCGACGCGATCTCGACCTCACAGCCGTTGCAGGAGCCCGCGTCGACGTGCCGGATCTGCACCGAACCACCCAGCTCGGCGGCAATGGGGTGGCGCTCCTGCGGTGCGGGCAGGGGCGGTTCGGCGGCCCGGCCGGTGGCGCGGATCCGCCGCCAGATACCTAGCACGTGACTCCGATCCCGATCCGGCGAGCCCGACACGACGCCGGGCAGTTGACAAAACAGAGCGATGCGATGGGGGGGCCTATCCGACCGCGGTGCGGGCGGTCCTTGTCTTCCTGGCCTTGACCGGCGGCAGCGTTGCCGGTGGCTCGGAGATCGGGCTGGCCAGGTCCTTGAGCAGTTCCATCTGTCCGGAGATGACCCCGGTGAGGATCTGCCGGGCCACAGCCAGCAGTTCGGCCACCTTTGGGCTGGTCAACGAGTAGAACACCGACGATCCCTCCTTGCGGGTGGTCACCAACCCGGCCCGGCGAAGAACGGCCAACTGCTGGGACAGACTCGCCGCCTCGATACCGAGCTCCGGCAACAGCTCGGACACTGCATGTTCCCGTTGGCCCAGCAACTCGAGGACCCGGACCCGCGCCGGATGCCCCAGCGTCCGGAAGAACTCGGCCTTGAGTTGGTACAGAGGCGCGCTCACATCGACTCCCGTTCACAGCCGGCTCCGACCTGATTCCTCACCACTGCGATTCGATGACGTGCTTCCGCGGCCCTCGGCCGCTCGAGCTCCTCATCGCAACGCTCAGATCGAACCAGCAGAATCTTGCACTTGCAGACTCTAGCAACTGTGCAGCCGCAATTGGCCTGATGATTCATGTCGTTGCCCACACCGGTGGGCGAACCGCCGGTGACCCCCATCCGAGCCGGCGGCCGTCGTGGGTGATCGGAAGGCACGCCAGGCTGTGGGTCTCCGGTGCCGACACGCCGGGCCCGCTCCGGCGTTCCCGTCTCGTGGTCAACGTCAAGCTGGAGCCAGCGTCAACCGGCGTGCGGTTTCATTACTTGAAGTGAACTTCCGGTTTGGTAGATTGGTGACGTGTCGGACCAACAGCTGCTGACGGTAGCGGAAGTGGCTCACCGCAGCGGCTTTGCTGCTTCCGCGTTGAGGTTCTACGAGCGTGAGGGTCTCATGGAAGCCAGTCGATCGAGCGGCGGACAGCGGCGGTACGAGCGTCAGGTCCTGCGTCGGCTGGCCTTCATCAAGGCGGCCCGCAACGTCGGTCTGTCGCTGGAGGAAGTCCGCGTGGAACTGGCTCAGTTGCCGCAATCACGGACGCCGACCCCGGGTGACTGGCGGCGGATCTCGCGACACTGGCGGAAGCGCCTGGACGACAAGATCGCTGCGATCGAGGCTCTGCGCGACCGTCTCGACTCCTGCATCGGATGTGGGTGTCTGTCGTTGAAGGTGTGCGCGCTCTACAACCCGGAAGACTCCGTCGGGCAGGGTGCCATTCCAGCTGGAGCCGCGTTGTTACCGCCCCTGCTTCGTGGAGCGGGACCGATCTGATGTGTTCGGGTGAGCGGGAGGATTCTGTCGGCGTCGAGGTGTCCGAACTCGGCCCTGCCCGAAGGGCAGGTCAGGGCGTCCCTACGTCTTCCTCGACGCCGACAACTCACAGTCGCGACAAGGCGCGACGTGGCCTCACCCGAAGTAGGCCCCGTCCTTGAGGTCGCTGATCAGTCCGGGCTGGGTGGGTCGCCATCCGAGCAGGTCGTGGGTGGTCTTCGCTGATGCGGGCCCGTCGAAGCCCCAGAAGCCGGCGAGGAACCCGACGTAGTTTCCGACCTCCTCGGGGGTGACGGAGACGGCGGGCACGCCAAGACGATGGGCAAAGATCTCGGCGATCTCGCGGATCGGGACGCCTTCATCGCCGACCGCGTGCAGTACCGACCCGGGTGGTGCTGACTCGAGGGCCAGGCGGAACAGCCGCGCGGCGTCATCGCGGTGGACGGCGGGCCAGCGGTTGGCGCCGTCCCCGACGTAAGCTGCGGCGCCCTGCTCGCGCGCCAGGCCGATGGCGACCGGCATGAATCCGTTGTCGCCGACACCGTGTGTCGCCGGCGGCAGCCGGACGACTGAGGAGCGAACCCCTCGGTCGGCGAGCGCAAGGGTGTAGTTGGCGTTGCCGATCCGCCCCTCGCCACCGGCGATCGGAACGTCGGTGGCGCCGCCCGCTCCCGCGAGCCCGTCTCGCTCGGTGGCGACGATCCCGGGCGGGAGCCCCAGGACACCGAGGATGCCGGAGGCGATGACGAACGGCTTGTCAGTGCCGGCAAGAACATCGCCGAATGTCTCGATCGCCACCCGGTCGGCGGCAGTGGCGCCGGCGAAGTCGCCGCCAAAGGCGAGGTCGTGCTTGAACGCAAGGTGGACCACGCCATCGGCCGTGGCAGCGGCGGCGCGCAAGATGTCGAGGTCGTCGAGTGATCCGTCTCGGACATCGGCCCCCGCGGCTCGTAGAGTCTTGGCGGCGGCATCCGAGCGGGCCAGCCCGGTGACCGTGTGCCCGGCGGCGATCAGTTCAGGGACGACGCCTCGGCCGACCCACCCCGACGCTCCGGTAACGAATACGTGCATGGCGAACCTCCAGAATTGTTGTATGACAGTGGTTTGGGCGAGTCAGTGGAAACCGTGCGCAAGACGAGGGGCGGTACTAGCGACCAAGCGAGGCCACCCGGAGTACCAGTGTCGAGACGGCGAACAGGAGCAGGCCGGTGGCGGGTGCGATGCCCTTGTAGTCACGCACCCGCAGGTGTGAGCCGATAGCCCCGGCGAAGTACAGGATCACACCGATCGCAGCGGCAATGCCGAGCGGGGCCCAGAAGAGCCCACCCACCAGCCCGACGGCGCCGACGAACTCGGCGCCGGCCAGCAGCCAGAGCCTGTCCTCCGGAAAGCCGACCGTGGCCATCATTTCCACTACGGCCTTCTCGCGGACCAGTTTGGCTCGGCCGGAGCCGAGCAGCACAGCTACCAGTAGGGCGGACACGATCACCGCAGCGATGAACATCAGACCACCCACTTGGAGGTGGTGATGTCGCACGTCGATGGGGAAGGGAACGGCGTTTGCTTCATAAATCGATGGTAGAGCACCAACGAGTGGTGAGCAACAAGTGACTGATGCAGTGGGCGGTATGCTTGGGGAATGAGGAAGACACCGATCGCCCAGCAGCACTCGCTTCCGCTCCTGGACCATCTGGCCCGCCTTGGCCGTCGTGCCGCCGAATCGTCCCTGGAGCCGAGCGGGCTGCGGCCCCGACACTTCTTCGCGCTGCGGATGCTCCGCGAGCAAGGTTCTTCCAGCCAGCAGGGCCTGTCCGAGATTCTGAGGCTTGACCCCAGCAACGTCGTCGGATTGCTGAACGAGTTGGAGGAGCGTGGACTCATCGTCCGGCGCCGCGATCCAGCCGACCGCCGCCGCCACATCGTCGAGCTGTCGGCCAGCGGCGAGCACGAACTCGATGCCACTCAGGGCCGGCTCAGCCGCGCCGAGGATGAGGTGTTGCGTGGACTGACGAGCCAGGAACGCGTCACCTTCCACGAGCTGCTGGTGCGTGCCACGTCGGGGCAACTTCCGGAGCCAGGTTGCTCCGGCAGCGCGGTTCAGACGGAGGATAAAACGTCACTGTGACGAAAGGATGCCAGGTAGGCGGCAAGTTGCCGGGCCAGAAGTGGTCGGCGCAGATTGGGTGGATCCAGGTGCCTGCTCGTCCGGACGGCCAGCGTCAAGTTTCCTGCGATCGGCATCGCCTGATTGTGTCTGGGTGCCAAGCCGAGGCGTTCGGATCTCGACGCCACAGAGGTTTGGTCGGTCCGGACAGCCAACCCATCATCAAGATTCCGGCGAGCGGCATTGGCCTGAATGCGTTTTCGATCCCGGACTGAGCGTGGTTCGGTCATCGCGGTCCGTGTGGCGGCAGTACGGCACGGGACAGTGTGGCGGGCACGGGACCGTGCGGCGGTTCACATCCTGGCCCACAACCAGGCCGTCATGTATTGCCGATAATGTACATTATGTCAGGTCATCGTCTGCGTATTGCATCTGATGAAACTTGCCGTGCTGTGCTACGGCTGTCCGGCGTTGGGCGGCTCCTGCCGCTGACCTGCGGCGATGGGGTCAGTAGGCGGTCTGGATGTCACAAGGTTACGACCAACTGGGCCGACTGGACGTCAGTACAGCCCTGAGCGCAGGAAGCTGACCTGCAGGTATTGTCATCATGGTGCATCAGGTGCACCGTTCGTTCATCTGATGACAGGACTAGCTTGAGGCGCGAACAGGCGCGTCGCCTCGTCAACGCCAGACCTAGGAATAACCCTCTGCCGAACGCTTCCAGAACACCGCTTCGACATCAGGACGGCTCATCAATCGATCGATCAGTAGGCGTGGTCCGCTGATCTTGGTCGCTAACAAATCGTAATCGGTGTAGACGAACCAGCTTCGATCCACGGCCCAGACATTCGTCGGAGTGAAGTCGTGCCGGCTCGATTCGAGCACCGTCCCCAAAGACTTGACAGGCCCTCTCCATACCTCGACGGCTTCGAAATCCCGGCTCGGCAAGCTGCCATAGAAGGCATAGCACTCCTGTCCCACGGTCGTGGCCTCGACAAGGACGTCGATAAGGGCAGACCAGGTCACCTCGTCGAGCGAACCCTCCGGCGGCGGCGAGATTGATACGGGCCACGATCCGCGAGGGAACCACTGAGTGCTCGGCGGCACATCGTGGAGCGATTCGAGCGGGTCACCAGTCTGCTCGAGATACTCCCTCCACCGCAGCCTTTCCCAGTTAGCGTCCGGGCGGGCGACATACCCGAGCGGCACCCCGGTCACGGTGGATGACGCATCCAGGTCGACCTCGCCGATGATCACCGGTTCCACAGCGCCACGGTCGATCGCTGATCGGCGAGCATCGTGGTGTGTTCCCAGACCGGCCAGCGCTTGGTTCTGATACATCGCGTGCAACAACCACGCGTTGGCCGGCCAACCGTCGGGGTCGAACCCGGTCACGAATCCAGAGGTCTGGCCCGTCTGCTTCAACCACTCGACCGTGTGCTCTGATTCATGGGCGGGGAGACGGTCCATACCGACCATGATCGCATCTCTAGGGCCGCATTCGCTGGTGACAAATCCGCCTGGTCGGGCACGCTTGAGCTCGTTGGAGCCATAGCTGTGGCCCCCCGCAGTAGTTCAAAGCAGCAACGAATACGTCGAACCGTGATATGCAGAGGTGCCAGTGATCGTCTGCGCGGGTGAACGACGGATACGACCGCGCATAGCCGAGCTTGACGACCTCGTCGAACAAGGCTGTCGGCCACAGATGCGGATCCTCGACCAACCGTGCCGAGCAGTAGGATGGGGAGTTTCAATGATCAGGGGTGAGGAGGATCAAGTAAGCGCCATCAGCGACCTGGGGGCGGCTTACGCTGGTGTCATGATTCGACGTCTGGTTGACCTTGCCGCCTTGGCCGTGGTTCCGTGGCTGCTGGCGTGCTTGATCAGCCTGGCCGAGTGGCCGGTGTTCGTACACGGGTCAGACGTGTTCGGTTCCGCCATGCGCGACTTGTTCACCGCTCCCGGTGTTTTGATCCCCGTAGTAGTCCTCACCGTCGCGGCTGTGATAGCCGCCATGCGTCAGCGGAACCCCGACTCGGTGCTGCGCACCCGATGGGTGGCCGGCGGTTGGTTCGCTGGATGGTCAACTTTCGTCATCGCCGCGCTGGGGCTTTGCTGGGGCGGTGGCTACGGCGCTGTGTATCTGACTGGATGGGTGTTTCTGACCGGGTATGTGGCCTTGCTTTGGATAGCGGGCGCCCACGTTTGGCGAAGCACCGAATTTGTCGACCGAAGTAGTACGCCAGGTATGAGCGCGGCGGCCGCGAGGTCGCTCATGCAAGACCAGTGATCTGAGCCATATCGACATCAGTCTCGGAATGGGGTGTGCGTTCACGGCGTGGATTCCGCTATCGCTTTCAGGGGCTGCGTCGATCGGTCATGGACTGTCCTATCGGTTCAGGGTCGGATGGGGTCAAGCCACGCGCCGGGCCCCGAGTATCCGCTCCAGTAGGTCCAGGGCGGTCTCGCTGTCTGAGCCGGGATCGATTAGCAGCTCATCGGGCACCATCGTCTCAAGATGCCGGTCAACCACCTTCATCACACGCCGAAAGGCAGCCCGCTCGAGTCGCTGGGCCGCCAGCCGCTCCCCCATGTCGGCGGCGCATCCCAGGGCTTCGGCCAAGACGGCGAGGCTGGTGGTGGCCACGATGGTCCATCGGCCGCCTTGCTGCTCGACGAGGCTGAACGCGGCCAACGTTTCCAGGGCCTGGTAGACGGTGGAGCGGGCCATCCCGGTGGTTGGGTGTGGTCACCTGTGGTGGCCCCAGCTGAGCCCTTGATCGGCATGAATTCTGGCCCCGGCTGAGGTGGTGCCCGGGTCTGCTCGGTGGGGGCGGTGTGTCGGCACGAATATTGGCCCCACCTTGTTCTGCGATGTTCACGTCGGTTGTTGCTGCGACGTGAAGGTCGGTCAGGGATGCGATCACGAGTGGAACTGTTCGAAACGATCCGGAAGGACCGGACACGGGAGGACCTGTCGATCCGGGAGTTGGCGGACCGGCATCATGTGCACCGCCGGACGGTGCGCCAAGCGTTGGAGGCGGCGGTACCGCCGCCGCGGAAGGTCTATCCGCCGCGGCTGCAGCCGGCGATTGCGCCGTGGACCGCGGTGATCGACGGGTGGTTGGAGGCCGACAAGCTCGCCCCCCGCAAGCAGCGGCACACCGCCCGGCGGGTCTGGCAACGGCTGATCGCCGAGCACCAGGCGGCAGTATCGGAGACGACGGTGTCCCGCTATGTCGCCCGCCGACGGGTCGAGTTGGGCCTGATCCGGGTGGAGGTGTCGGTGCCGCAGACGCACCTGCCGGGGGCCGAGGCGGAGGTCGACTTCGGCGAACTGTGGGCCGGCACCGGCGGGACGCCGGTGAAGTTGTGGATGTTCGTGATGCGACTGTCCTGCTCCGGCCGGGCCTTCCACGTCGTGTTCGCCACCCAGGCTCAGGAGGCGTTCCTGGAGGGACACGTGTTGGCGTTCCAGCACTTCGGGGGTATCCCAGGCCGGATCCGCTACGACAATCTCAAACCCGCAGTGACCCGGGTCTGCAAAGGTCGGGACCGGGACGAGTCGGAGCGGTTCATCGCCCTGCGCAGTCACTATGGCTTCGATTCCTTCTTCTGCATTCCTGGCATTACTGGCGCTCACGAAAAGGGTGGGGTGGAGGGTGAGATCGGCCGGTTCCGCCGCAACCACCTGGTTCCCGTCCCGGCCGCGGCGTCGCTGGCCGGGTTGAACGAGCTGGTCCGCGCCGCGGACCTGGCCGATGAGAACCGCGTCATCACCGGCCGGCACTGCACAATCGGCGCGGCCTTCGAGCTGGAGAAACTCACCCTGCTCCCAGTCCCGACGGAGCCGTTCGACCCGGCCCGGCTACTGACGGCCCGGGTCGACTCCAGGGCCAGAGTGTCGGTGCGGCAATCGTTCTACTCTGTCCCTGCCCGCTACGCCGGACGCCGGTTGACGATCCGGCTGTCCGCCTCCGCAGTGCAGATTCTCGATGGATCCGCCATGATCGCGGAGCACGAACGGGCCGTCGGCCGGCTCACCGAGTGCCTGGTTCTGGATCACTACCTGGAGATCCTGAAGATCAAACCCGGTGCGCTGCCCGGAGCAACCGCACTGGTCCAGGCCCGCCGCAGCGGCGCGTTCACCGCCATCCACCAACGATATTGGGACGCCGTCCGGACGGCGAAGGGCGACGCCGCCGGCACCCGCGCGCTGGTGGAGATCTTGCTGGCGCCCCGGTCGATGCCCGCCGCGGCGCTGACGGGTGCGATGGACCGCGCCGTCGCCGGGTCGGTGCTGGATCCGGCCGCAGTGATCATCGACGCCCGCACCCACACCGTCAACCACATTGCGCCGGTGGTGCCGATCGGGGCGTTGTCCCGATACGACCGGCCCGCACCGACGTTGACCGCCTACGATCAACTGCTGATCGGGAGCCGACCATGACCACGACCACGTCCACCGTCGATGCGGCGGCGCAAGCCTGCATCGGGGCCGCTGCCCGCGAACTTCATCTGCCGACCGTCCGCACGGAAGCGGTCCGGTTGGCCGAGATCGCCCTGCGAGAAAGGCAATCCCACCTGGGGTACCTCGCCGAAGTGCTGGCCGCGGAGGTCGATGACCGGTCCGAACGGCGCCGGACCCGCCGGATCAACGACGCCCACTTCCCCCGGCTGAAGCGCCTCGCCGACTTCAAGGTCGAGCAGGTCCCCGGCCTGCAACCGGCGCAGCTGGCCACCTTGGCCAAAGGTGGTTACCTGGCCGCCGGTGAACCGGTGGTACTGCTCGGGGACTCCGGGACCGGCAAGTCGCACCTACTCATCGGTCTCGGGTTGGCGGCCTGCGAACAAGGCCGCAGGGTCCGCTACGTCACCACCGCCCAACTGGTCAACGAACTGGTCGAAGCGGCCGACGAACGAGTTCTGTCAAGGGTTGTCGGCCGCTACGGCCGTCTGGATCTTCTCCTTCTCGATGAGGTCGGATACGTCAAAATCGACCCCAGAGGGGCCGAGTTGCTGTTCCAGGTGATCACCGAACGGGAGGAACGGGCCTCCATCGGATTGGCAACAAATTTGCCGTTCAGCGAATGGGGATCGGTGTTCACCGACGCCCGCCTCGTCGCGGCCATCGTCGACCGCGTCACCTTCAACGCCCACATCATCGAAACCGGCAGCCAGTCATACCGTCTCGGCAGCAAGACCAAGCCGCAACCGACATAGCGGAGCCAACAAACCTCAAACTGGCCGGGCCATCAGATCGCGACTCGCCACCGCCAATGAGGCGACATCGTCCCACCGAGGGTGATCAAGACAGTCCCGATCCGGGCTGCCGACAGGAACGTCCCCAAGAACGACCAATACAGCCTCGACAACGAGGCTGATAGAAGCCGCCTCGGTCTGATCCCGCAGAATCAAGCCAATCTCCTCTTCTGGCGGATGGTGATCCCACCAAGTGTCATCAATGAGCCAATGAACGGCATTTGTTAGATCGGGCCAGTCCGAGACGTTGGCGTGGTTGATCGTTGCTAGCCGGTCAAGAGCCGCGATCACGTCGAGTCGACGCCCCGTCCAGGCCACCTCCTGTTCCGGCATGTCCGACCGTCCCTCCATCAACCCATCCGGAAACCGATGGGTCCCCTGCGTCCACCCCAAGCATCAAGCAGTGCGCTCCAGCCGGTCCAACCGGGGCCAGAATTCGTGGCGACGGGTGGGGCCACAAGTCTTGACGAAACGCATGACCCTGCAGCTGCCGCAGCCGGCCCAGGCGACCGCCACTGCCCCGGCCTCAACTGCCCCGCGGTACAACAGCTCCATCCGCAACGCGCTGCACACAGGCCAGCAACGTGACCAACTCGGCATCTGCACACCGGCCCTGGACTGGAACGGCGACCAGGCAATCGACTGCAGCCAGCCGCACGCCTTGGAATACCTGGCCTACGGCGACAGCGGTATTCGGTCAGCCGGGGCCCCCTGCCCGGTGCCGCCCGGGCCGCGGTTGGCGCGGTTGATCTTGGCGGTCGCGTAGCGCAGCGACGGGCCGATCTCGTCGACCTCCAGCTCGACGACGGTGCGCTTCTCGCCTTCCTTCGTCTGGAATGACCGCTGCTTGAGCCGGCCAGTCACGATGACCCGGGATCCTCGGGTCACGGATTCGGCGACGTTCTCGGCCTGCTGGCGCCACAGGTTGCACCGCAGGAACAAGGCCTCCCCGTCGACCCACTCGTTCTTCACGCGGTCGAACGTCCGCGCAGTGGAGGCGACGGTGAAGTTGCAGACCGCGGCACCGGACGCGACGAACCGCAACTCCGGGTCGCCTGTCAGGTTCCCGACGACGGTGATAACTGTGTCCCCAGCCATTTGAATCTCCCCAGGAAAGTGATTGCCCGACAGCGAATATGCGTGCCGGAAGCTCGTAACAGAATAGCACGCTAGCGCGCCTTTGTATAGGGTTACAATCGCACGCTACGGTGCAATTGTCTCAGCAATCACGTTGCTTACTTGGAAAGGTGAGACACCATGAGCAGCGACACTCCCACGGGACGGGGACCCGGCGTCGTCGAGCAACAGATCGACCAGGTCGCCCCGGCCAACGGCTGGGTCCTCCAGGATTGGAACGTGTTGAGTTCGCGTCCCGGTGAGGCCGCCCCCAGGCCGCGGCGGCGGCCGTTTCCCCCGAATGAGAACGGCACGTTAGCGTGCTGTTCATGCCCCCGCGGATCCGGAAACTGAGCACGCGGGAAGCCGCTGCCCTGGCCCAGATGCCGGTCACCACGTTCCGGTCGGCGATGCGGCACTACCGGCAAAGCACCGGGCAGGACCTGCGGCTGCCGGAAACCGAATGGCCAGATAGCCGCACCCCGATGTACGACGAGAAGGCCGTGCGCAAGTGGCTCGCGTCGCGGCCGGGACGCGGCCGGTGGGGCAAACGACCGCCAGCACAAACCTGATCTGAAAGGTGGCAGGGCCTCGTTCATGATCCGCAGCCAAAAAACACCGGCTTGCGGGTCTGCCGCTGCGCGGATTCGCACACAACGCATCTGCATACCCGCCAGCGTTGGCAGTTATGGCTAAAACGCTAACTCAAATCAGAGCCTCGGTGGCCCTTGACGCAAAGTGTTGCCGGGACTACTCTCCGAGAGTATGTGAGCTTTCCCACGACCGCAGGAGGACGTGAATGGCAAAGTATTGGGCTAAATCGCGCCGACAAATGGTTACTGCTTCTTGTTTGTTGGTCGTCAGTGCAATGATCGCACTGCCCCACAATGCAAGCGCGTCGACTGCCGGACCGTCGCCCACACCAGGCCCCCCCATACCGTCCGAGAAGATACCGAATCCCGAGACAAGTAAGGCAAGTTCGTACGATCCCGCAAATTTTGCTGCGTTAACGGCAGCAGACCGACTCACTACCCAGTGGGCTACCGACCACCCGGGTCTCATGAGTCAGACGGTCGTCAATGATGACGGTTCTCTGACCGTGCAAATAAGTGGGCCTGTCACATCCAGCCTGCTCGCCAGCGCCGCAGCGCTGGTAGGACCCGTTGCTGTCCACCTTGAGACAGTTGCGCACTCGGTTGCGGATTTGCAAAAGGTGCAGGACCAAATCAGCTTGGACCAAGCGTACTGGAGGAGTCAGGGGGCCTCTATGGTTCAGTACGGCCCCGACTCTTCCACGAACAAGATCTCCATTGTACTCAACAAGTACGACTCCGCTATCGCTGCCGAAATAATCGCAAGGTACGGCTCGGATGTTGTTTCGGTCAGTACCGAAAGCATGGCATACCCATCGCGCAGAGCCACTCGTGGGTCAGACTTTCCGCCGTGGTCAGGCGGCGACCTTCTCATCAACATCTCGGTGATATGCTCAGGAGCGTTCATGTTCCGGGACGCCAACGGGGCGGACTTCATGTTAACTGCCGGTCACTGCGGCTCCAACGGTGATCTCTTTCAAAACAATACTCGGGTAGTTGGCCATGGCTCCAACTCGAACTTCCAAGACCATGGTGGATATGACTCATTGCTGATTCCAACGGGCGGGGTAGCCTTGGTTTGGGGCGGAAATTCGAATGGTACATCGCGTTACGTTTCAGGCTATAACACAAGTGATTCTATTGGCGGTAAAATCTGCGTCGATGGCGCAGTAACAGGCGAGGTGTGTAACACACTCATTCAGGCGAACGGTAAATGTATTACATTTAGCGATGGTGTCGAAACATGCCAGCTGTCCATCTGCCATAATGCGAGCGCAGTAACCGCGGTTGACGGCGATAGTGGTGGGCCTGTCGAAACCCTGGATTCCAACGGCAACTCCCTCGCACGCGGCGAGATAATTGGATCAACCGCAGATAAGCATACGACGTACTACACACCGGTGCGTTACATCATGAGTCTGTACCACATCACGCCCCTGGTCATCTAACGTTGACTGCAGACGACCATCTGACGCATGTCGCTTCTACTCCAGTTCGGTACGGGGCTGCTCCCCGGCTCAGTCGGGGCCCTCGCCGCCGACGAAGCTCGGGTTGTACTCGAAGGTCACCGCTGCGTCCGGCCGTCGCTGCCCCCTGCGGTGCGGCCGAACTTCGACGGTGCATCCGGTGGCCTCCGGAACGAAGGTCAGGACCGCCGTTACGATCGCGTCCTGGGGTCGCCAGGACCCACGGATCCTCGGTGTATGTGCTCATGACGGCGACCCCTGAGCGGAGCAGTCCACGTCAGCGCGGCAGCCGCCCGCTGTTCTGCGAGGCCAGCTGCTTAAAGACCGCGGCGCGGGGGATCACGTAGGTCCGGCCGACCATGGATCCGGGCAGCTTGCCCTCGTCGATCAGCTGTTGCACCCGGGTGCGGGTCACGCCCAGCAGCTCGGCCGCGCCGGAGACCGACACCAGGTCGGGAATCGGATCGATTCCGTTGCGGGTGTCGAACTCGTCGGTGGTCATCACCTCGAGGGAGATGACCGGGACGTCGCCGGCCTGCTCGAGCAACGGCAGCGCCGTGGTGATCGCCTGCCGCAACGTGTCCGCCGGCAGCGTGATGATCACCTCGACCCGGCCGCGGTCACTGCGGCTCACCGACGGGCCGCCATGGTCATCGCCCCCGCCCCGGTGGTCTCAGTGGGCCAGGCGCGCGGTCGGTGCCGGGCCGGTGCGGTCCCGGTATTCAATGGCCCAGTCCTTTGCGATCCACCATTCCGACCCGATCTTGCGGCCCCGCAACGCCCCGGCGTTGAGTTGCCGGATGATCCACGACCGATCTTTGCCGATCAGTTCGGCCGCCTCCCGCACCCCGAGCATCGGCTGGCCGTGCTCGTCGACCGGTTTGCCGACCGGAACCTGCGGTGCAGCGTCCAGTTCAGCCAGCGCAACCGCCAACGGGTCGGAGTCGTCCAGGATCTCGGCGACCCCGGCGACCCGGACGGCGACCTCCGACGGATCGGCGGTGCGCTGACTCCAGCCCAGCACCTCCACTCCGACCACATCACCGGCCGCCGACAGCAGCAGCCGCACACCCCGGCCCGGGACGTCCACCACCTGGCTGGCACCCTTGGCGCGCTCGCCCCACACCATCGACGCGGCGTCGGCGACCAGATCAATTGTCACGTTCATCAATGCCTCCAGGTGGTGATGAAAATCAGGGTCTCACTGGAGCTGCGACCGACCACGGTCACCCGCGATCCATCGGGCACCGTCGCCGTACGCACCACAGCGCCCGGATGGTCCTGAGACTCACGTTCCAGCTCCGGACGCATCCACGCAAGCGCGATCTCCGACTCGGTGATCTCGTCGGCGGCCTGCTCCTGCTGAAAGTGAGTGGTCCGGACGATCTTCACTTCAAAACCATAGCACAGGTGGTGCCACATAGGGTGTGTGTTGGGGTTTGAAGTGCGGCGCGACCGGCAGAGCTAGGAGCGGAGCGATGGTGCCCGGTGGACCCCAGCCTGTGGGGACGACCTGCCCGGCCATTCCGCGCCACCGGTCAAGTGAGGACTACTGTCGGTTCCACGTTGCGACGAGGGTGGAGACGCCTGCGATCACAGACATGGCACCGGCTCTGTCCCAATGGATTTCGGAGGCATTTTCATCGCCGTGCGCTGCCGGGCTTGCCAAGTTGAACAGCGCATGACGCAGCATGGTGCTGCGCTGGGCAAGGGTGCGTTCATCGGCCTTCGTGGTGCTCACGATGGCCTTCTCGCTCTCTCCAGGGCTGCCCAATGTTTCGATAGCTTTCCGGGCGCTGACAACGGCGTCGTCGTATTCGCCCGCCGTGAGTTTGCGCAGAGCCGTTCGGAGGTGGTCCCCCGCCTTGACCGCCGCGGAGTCCTGGCCCAGCGGTACGGGGACGACGATCGCCAGGGAGAAGCCGGAAGAAGTTTGCGCCAAAAGCCGCTCCCAGGTACCACCCTGGATCAACAGTTGCTGGTCATGGTTGCTGCTGCTCGGCCACAGCGGGGGCCCATCGGTCCGCGGGTACCCCAGCGTCACGTGGAACTGAACGTGGAAGGTCAGGTCAGCACCGGCCCGGCGGTCTTCAAGGACCGCGAGCTGCTCGTCGGAGATCGGCAGCGTCAGGCGCTCCTCGAAGGGTTGATCATGGTTGACGATCGGCTGATCGACTTGAGCGAAACCGAGCCAGTCACCGGACCCGCCGAGCGACACCTGTGCGCCGATGAACAGCGGAATCCCTACCGGCAACGTTCCGCGGGAGACCGGCCTCCCGCCAAGGCAGGAGCCGCTGAGATGTCTGGCACTGGGACCAGGTGACCCGGATCGCCGGCCCTCCGGTGCGGAAGACACCACCGCGGTCAGGTGGCATCCGACGGCAGTTCACTGGATAGCTCGGCCAGCGAAGCCGCAGCGCGGCGGTAGGCCTCGGCGATGTATTCCACGAGCTTGACCCGTTCCACCCGCCACTGACCGCGGCCACCGATCTGGATGCCGACCAGCTCCCCGGTCCGGACCAGCGCATAGACCTGGGACACCGACACGCTGAGTTCGTCGCCCACCTCGGCCAGGGTGAGGCGGCGTCCGCCGGGCGACTCGGGGGTGTTGTCCACGACAGGCAACCTGCCCACGGAGCCAGATCCGACGCGGGTGGAGCGCCAACGCGTCCTGCTGGGCGCACGCCCGGCTACGTTGGCGAGGTGATCCCTGCGACCGTTGCCGGCGACCTGCGGCTGGGCCATATCCTGGCCGCGACCGGCATTGACCTGGGCGACATCGTTATCCTGCGTCACACCGTTAACCTGGATCCACCGACCGGGGGCTGGCGGTGGTCCTTCGCGGGGGCAAGTTGATCTTGGTTTTGCGGGGCGTGGTTGACCTGCCGGTGTGAACCGCACTGGCTCCGGTGGAGACTCTTGACCTTGGGGACGAGGATGGAGTCATGGGATCTGAGGTTTCACCGGGCAAGCCGACCACCCGTCGGTATTCGCCTGCGGAGAAGGAGCAGGCGGTCCGGCTGGTCCGGCAGTTGCGCTAGGCCTTGCTGTGCTGGCCGCCGGTGGCGACAGACAGATCGTATCCGCGCGACGGGGAGGCTAATTGGGTTTGTGACGGGAAGCTTTCCGGCCCTCTACCTGTCGGTTACGCTGCGCCTGTGATTCCGTACGCTGCGCCACCGGTCGGTCCGCGACGCGGCCTGTCAGATACCGCTCGGCGTCGTTGGATGCGCGGCGGCCCTATCGTGGTCAGCGTGGTGGCGGCGATTCTGCTCGTCGCTGTCGCGACTGGTCAGGTGAACCTCTCGGTTCTCGACGCGGTCCTGGCTGCGCTGTGCTGGTGTCCAATCTATCTGCTCTTCTACGCAATCATCGCCGGCATTGCTCGGGCAGTCGATTCGGATGCACGTCGCGCGTCCCGTGGCGTTCCGCCGCCAGGGTGGCCATATCTGCAGCCGAGGTCGATGACCGGTCCGAACGGCGCCGGACCCGCCGGATCAACGACGCCCACTTCCCCCGGCTGAAGCGCCTCGCCGACTTCAAGGTCGAGCAGGTCCCCGGCCTGCAACCGGCGCAGCTGGCCACCTTGGCCAAAGGTGGTTACCTGGCCGCCGGTGAACCGGTGGTACTGCTCGGGGACTCCGGGACCGGCAAGTCGCACCTACTCATCGGTCTCGGGTTGGCGGCCTGCGAACAAGGCCGCAGGGTCCGCTACGTCACCACCGCCCAACTGGTCAACGAACTGGTCGAAGCGGCCGACGAACGAGTTCTGTCAAGGGTTGTCGGCCGCTACGGCCGTCTGGATCTTCTCCTTCTCGATGAGGTCGGATACGTCAAAATCGACCCCAGAGGGGCCGAGTTGCTGTTCCAGGTGATCACCGAACGGGAGGAACGGGCCTCCATCGGATTGGCAACAAATTTGCCGTTCAGCGAATGGGGATCGGTGTTCACCGACGCCCGCCTCGTCGCGGCCATCGTCGACCGCGTCACCTTCAACGCCCACATCATCGAAACCGGCAGCCAGTCATACCGTCTCGGCAGCAAGACCAAGCCGCAACCGACATAGCGGAGCCAACAAACCTCAAACTGGCCGGGCCATCAGATCGCGACTCGCCACCGCCAATGAGGCGACATCGTCCCACCGAGGGTGATCAAGACAGTCCCGATCCGGGCTGCCGACAGGAACGTCCCCAAGAACGACCAATACAGCCTCGACAACGAGGCTGATAGAAGCCGCCTCGGTCTGATCCCGCAGAATCAAGCCAATCTCCTCTTCTGGCGGATGGTGATCCCACCAAGTGTCATCAATGAGCCAATGAACGGCATTTGTTAGATCGGGCCAGTCCGAGACGTTGGCGTGGTTGATCGTTGCTAGCCGGTCAAGAGCCGCGATCACGTCGAGTCGACGCCCCGTCCAGGCCACCTCCTGTTCCGGCATGTCCGACCGTCCCTCCATCAACCCATCCGGAAACCGATGGGTCCCCTGCGTCCACCCCAAGCATCAAGCAGTGCGCTCCAGCCTGTCCAGCCGGGGCCAGAATTCGTGGCGACGGGTGGGGCCACAAGTCTTGACGAAACGCAGACGGATATGCCCGCGCCCAGCCACTGCGACCAGGCGTGCTCTTCCGTCATCTGACCCGTCCGCCCGCAGAATATGCAGCGCTTTGGTGCCTTGATCATGCCGACCATCATGGCGCCCGGGTACGATAGAGACCTCGGTCGGCGTCTTGCCGTGCCGTGGATCTCAGGCGCCTTCTTCGTACACAGCGGTCCAGGGTGAGCAGATGGTGCTCCACTCGCCATTCTCCTGCATCTGGAAGGTCAGCGATGTCCAGCCGTCGCTGCCCTCCGGGGCGGGAGCGGCGAAACGGAGGCAACGGGGACGGGTTTCGTTGGGTTCGTGCCCGATTTCTGGGACGGGCCCGTCGTAAATTTCCCGCCACCCGCTGCTCACGTCGACTCGTTCGAGTACCTGGGTGGTGTCTCGCCCATCCAGAGGCACCCGGCCGGCGACCGCGGTCGCCAGGTCGGTGCCGGCCAAGTCGATGGTCGCCTGGTCGATCGGTGTCCAGTCCAGGTACATGGTCATCGATAAAGGTTAACGGAGGTTGATCTCTAGTAGTGGCAGGTCGTGGCGCTGCAGTTGGCGTCCTTGGTTTTGCCGCCGTCCCACATGCGGTCGCCGTTGTAGGGCGGCACGTAGATCACGACACCCATACCGACGCCGACGGTGAGTACCGTGCCCTTGTAGTTCTTTCCGTTGCCCTGGGTCCACGATCCATTCGTTCCGACCTGCCCAGGGCCGGAGGTCAGATAGGCGAAGCCGGTGCCGTTGACGTTGCTCTTGTTCGTGGATTTGAACGAGTACTCGACGGCACGCGGGCCAGGGTGGGTCGCGATGGTGCCGATGGTGGCAACGTGGCCGGCGATCTCGACGTCGAGAATGCCGACCACTGTGTCCCGGTCGGCCTCATCGCGCTGATCGATATGGTCGTTGGCCGGGCTCAACCACGACGGCTTCGACGACGCCCGGGCGAGTCCCGCGCGAGAACACATTCGCGAACTTCTGGTCCACCACGGCCTACTCCCCCGCCGCCATCCCGACCTCGCTCACTTCGAACGATGGCTGCAGCACCGCCTCGATTCAATCGATGATCCCACCGTCCGGCGGCCCCTCGAACAGTTCGCGAAATGGCACCACCTGCGACGGATATCGACGAATGGCCCGCAGGCGGCACGACCACCCGGCACGCGATTCGCACCTTCATCGTCTGGAGCAGTGAACAGAAACTCAACTCCGCACTGTCGGTTGGGTTCCGCCGGGCACGGTCGGGACTGTCGGTTTAACGGTGGATCTGGGTTTGGTCTGACCGAGAGGTAGCAGATCATGACTGACACCATTGACGCTGTGACGGCTGATGAGGTGGTGGACCAGCAGCAGCTGGCCGAACGCTCCTTGTCCAGGCCAGGGCGCAGGGCATCGACCTGGTGGGCCCGGGTGGGCTGTTGAACCAGATCACCAAACGGGTGTTGGAGACCGCCTTGGAGGCGGAGATGTCCGAGCACCTGGGCTATGACAAGCACGACTATGCCGGCCGGGAGGGCGGCAATTCCCGCAACGGCGTGCGAACCAAGACGGTGTTGACGGAGATCGGTCCGGTGCAGATCGACGTCCCGCGGGACACCGACGCCTCGTTTGATCCGCAGATCGTGCGGAAGCGGCAGCGCCGGCTGACCGGGGTCGATCAGATCGTCTTGTCGTTGACGGCAAGGGGTTTGACGACCGGTGAGATCTCTGCCCACTTCGCCGAGGTCTATGGGGCGTCGATCTCGCGGGACACGATTTCCAAGATCACCGACAAGGTGGTGGAGGAGATGAACGAGTGGTTTAACCGGCCGTTGGACCGCGGGCGGTTTCTAGCGAACGTCGTGAATCCTGACGAGCGGAGTACGACATGCCTAGATTCGCTGCCAACAAGATGCCGGCTGCGGTCAAACGACGATATTTTGAGCTGATCCGAACTGGCCTGTCCGGGGCTGCGGCGTCGGAGATGGTCGGCGTGTCCTTGAGCTGCGGATCGCTGTGGTTCATCGACGCTGGCAGCGTGAGCTATGTCGATACGCCGATCAGCAACCGCTACCTCAATCAGGACGACCGGATCGAGATCGCCGACGGGCTGGCCCGGGGAGAGCCGGTGAAGTCGATCGCTGCCCGCATCGGTCGCAGCTTCCAGACCGTTTATCGGGAGATCGCCAGGAACAGCAAGGCCGACGGCAGATATCAGCCGTGGTTCGCCCACAACCAAGCCCACGAGCGACGTCGGCGACCCAAGCCGCACCGATTCGCCGCGGACGACCAACTTCGCGCAGTGGTCGCCGGCAAGCTCAAGACCCGATGGTCGCCGGGACAGATCAGTCGATGGCTGCGGCGCCGCTACCGCAATCGACCCGATTGGCACGTCTGCGCCGAGACCATCTACGCGGGCGTCTACCGCGGGCTGATCTGCGCCGCGACCCCTAGCAACCTGCGTACGGCCCGTATCTACCGCCACCGCAGAGGTAGGGGCCGAACCCGTGAAGGCGCGATGAAGCAGTTGACCAAGATGAAGTCGATCTCAAGCCGGCCGGCCGTGGTCGAGCGTCGCGGTCAGGTCGGTCACTGGGAAGGTGACCTCATCATCGGTGCGGGACAACGGTCTGCGATCGCAACACTGGTCGAACGCAAGACCAGACACACCGTCCTGGTCCCACTGCCCGACGGACATTCGGCCCAATCCGTCGGTGACGCACTGATCGCTGTGTTCGCCGGCATGCCACCAGCGCTGCGTCGCACACTGACCTGGGACCAGGGCAACGAGATGTTTCACCACGACCGGATCGAACGGGCCACCAAGATCAAAATCTACTTCGCGGATCCACACTCACCCTGGCAGCGAGGCAGCAACGAAAACACCAACGGCCTCTTGAGACAGTACTTTCCGAAGGGCACCGACCTCTCGCTCATCACCGCCGCCCACCTCGCTCAGGTAACAGCGGAAATGAACTCGCGACCACGCCTGTGCCTGGCGGATCGCACACCAGCACAGCTCATGCGACGATGGGACCGCCGACTGGCAACTCAATGATTCGCAACGTTCGCTAGAAACCGCCAGGTCTACGCAGCCGTGTTCATCGACGCGATCGTGGTGAAGGTCCGCGACGGGCAGGTCCGGAACAAACCGATGTACGTGGTCATCGGGGTCACCACCGGCGGTGAACGGGACATCCTGGGCATCTGGGCCGGCGACGGCGGTGAGGGCGCGAAGTTTTGGCTCGGGGTGCTCACCGAGGTGAAGAACCGCGGCGTCGCCGATGTCTGCATCGCAGTGTGCGACGGGTTGAAAGGCCTGCCCGAGGCGATCAACACGGTGTGGGCGCTGGCCACCGTGCAGCAGTGCATCATCCACCTGATCCGCAACACCTTCCGATATGCGTCGAAGAAGTATTGGGGGGCAATCGCTTCCGACCTCAAACCGGTCTACACCGCGGCGTCAGAACCGGAGGTGACGCTGCGGCGGGACGAGTTCTGCGAGAAGTGGGGAACGCCGTACCCGGCGATCGCCAAGCTGTGGCAGTCGGCATGGTCGGAGTTCGTGCCGTTCCTGGACTACGACGTGGAGATCAGACGGATCTTCTGTTCCACCAACGCCATTGAATCGTTGAACGCCCGCTATCGCCGGTCGATGCGAGCCCGCGGACACTTCCCCAACGAGCAGGCCGCGCTGAAATGTCTGTACCTGGCGACCAGATCACTGGACCCCACCGGCAAGGGCAGAGCACGATGGACGATGAGGTGGAAGCCGGCGCTCAACGCCTTCGCGATCACCTTCGAAGGACGCATCACCCCGAGCAGCAACCAACCATGACCCAGATCCAGATCCACCGTTTATCGGACACACCCCGCCTCGGTCGACTCGTCCCCAACCACGAGGTGACGGGTCTACCTGCAGTCGGCGAGGTAGGCGTCCTCTCCCCGACTACACCTCTTTGGGGACGGTGCGGCGTCTCAGAGCACCAGTAGGAGTCCGAACGGTCAGCCCGTCGGCACCTGCGGATCGGCACGGCGGGCGCCTGGTCAACGTTGCCAGGCAACCTTTCATGGCAGCTGCCGCGTTCATCAGGTAGAGGTGACTATTGATGGGAACACAGACGTGACCGCTGAGGGCTTCGAGGAGTATGCGCGGGCGCACCGGCCAGGGCTGGTGCGCGCTGCCTATTTGCTGACCGGTGATGCTGAGCTGGCTGAGGACTTGGTGCAGGCGACGTTGCTGCGGGTGTGGCAGCGGTGGGCTCGGGTCAGCACGGTGTCGAACGTCGATGGCTACGTCTATCAGGTGATGTTTACCCGGTTTGTCAGCTGGCGCCGCCGGTTGTGGTCCGGGGAGCATCCCCATGCTGATGTCCCCGAGGGCGAACACGAGTCACCGGACGTGGCATCGCGGCTGTCGTTGGAGGCGGCGATTCGGTTGCTGCCTCCACGGCAGCGAGCGGTGTTGATCTTGCGCTACTACCTGGATCTCACCGAGACGGACGCCGCGGAAGCGATGGGCTGTTCGGTGGGCACGGTGAAGAGTCAGAGCAGCCGAGCTCTGGCCAAGCTGCGGGCGACCGCGTCGGTAGTGCGTGAACAGCCCGATCCGATTCAGACCGAGGGTGGTGTTGTTCGTGGCGTTTGATGTGAAAGGTAGTCGAGAGTCCAGTAACTCCGAGTTGGAAACGGCTGTCCGTGCGGCTTTGTCTCGGATGGCGGCCAACGCCCCTGCCGGTGCGGTGGTCCCTGAGGCGTCGTCGGATTCCGTGACCTCTGTAAGTCCTGTGCGATGGTTCGTGCCAGTGGCGGCGGTCGCGGCGGCGGTGGCGACGATCGTCGTTGCGGCGTTGTTGCTCGCGCGACCCAGCGCCCCTGATGTTGCTGCTCCGACCTTGCCCTCGTGCGCAGGTCAGGTCGACGCGTGGCCGCAGGGTGCTGCGCGTGCCGGAGCGGACAAGGTGATGGTGCCTGACACACCCACTTCAGCCGTTGTGTGCCAATACGGGACACGCGGCACCCCCTACGATGCAGCGGCCACGACCGGCGGGTTGAAGCTCCACCAGTCCGGGACGTTGACCGGACGTGATCTGGCCGCAACGGTCGCTGGACTGAACGGGCTCCGCGTCGGTGCCCGTCACTGCTTCATCTCGCCGCGTGTTGTGGTGATAGTCGTGTTCGTCTACCCCTCAGGTCCATCCGTGACCGTCAAGATCAACGATTCCGCGTGCCCAATCGCCACCAACGGCCGATACACCGCCTCGGGTGAGATGCCGACGCTCGCCGGCTACGGCCTGACGACCACGACGACACTCACCACCCCATCAACCGCGGGTATGTCCAACGGTGCGCCGTCGTCGGTTCCTCCAACGTCACCGACATTGGACCCGACATCCTGAGCTGGTGGCACGACCCGACCGGCTTGTCGATCGACAGGACCCACGACATGGACTAGACCGTCTTCACCGGCACTACCTGGAGCGCCCCAAGTCAACTCACCACCGCCCCCGGCGGCCTCCTATCGATCTCGTGCACCACAGCTCTCACATGCACCACCGTCGATGGACAAGGTCGCATCATCACCACTTCGTTGACGGCTTAAGTACCTTCAGGCATGGCGAACTCCCAGTCGAGCGCCTGCTCCTCGACGACTGGCCGATAGATGCAGGCCACTTTCCCGGTGACGAGGGCGAGCCTGGTCGACTCAAGAAAGAGGTCGACCGATGACCACTCCGGCGGAAAGTAGGGCACGTCATCTTTCGACCATATGCCCACGCACCCCGTGCTCTCGCCGCGCCGATTGTCTACAAAGAGATAGTTGCCATCCAGTTGATCAACGATCGGGATGAACGAAGGCAGAAAGTAAAGGCCTGGCGTGGCCGCCGCGGCACCGGCACTTTCGTCATATTCGTCTGGGTACTCCTGGCGCAATGTTTCGCCGATACCCGTCATAAGCGACCAGTTTTCACCAATTTCATGAACACCTAGAGATTCGCCTCCCGGAAGGACCCAGCCAAAGTGCCGATTCTGCGGTCCGGCCACATCAGCACCATTATGCACAAGTAGGAACGCCCGCAGTTGGCTCGGCAAAGTCTGCTGAAGAAGACTCTCCAACGCATCGACATCCGCATTGGTGGCACCAGGACGGAGTCCATCGAACGTGGCGCGTGCATGCACAGCGAGCCAAGATTCAATGCCTAGCCACGGTTCGTTCGGGTGCAACGTCGGTACCTCGCTCGGTCGACAGATTCAATCTTCGTTCACGCGCGGACGGCTGCATCCTACGCGCGGCGGGCCTATTGCGTCAGCATGGTAGGCGCGCACTCAGTGGCCAAGCGACCAACCGCCGTCAGCAGGATGCGCAGACGCCAGGCGCGCCTGCGAAGCGTTGAGTCAAGCCGAAGAACTCCAGGGTTCGTTTGGTTAGGGCTTGACGCAGTAGAGAGAGATCCATCGTGGACAGGGCGATGTAGTTCCAGTTGGCGCCATCTACGGCAGCTTGCCGGTCTCCGCGCATCGCGCTGCGCGGACGCAAGTTCGCGCTTCGGAGCGCCAGGGCCCGCGGCCGGCAGCGGCGGGAAACGGACCCTTGCCCATCTCAGATGGCCAGGGATATTATCCACGGCCGTAATTGCTTCCTGCTGAACGATTCATGGGCGAGGGTGGGAGCCGGACTACCCAACTGCCGTTCTACGTCAGCGCTTTCTCTTCGGTGGCTCTGGCTGTTGAAACTCATCAAACCGACGGCACAGTAGTGCTTTGTTTTCGACGGTCCTCGCCGCGGTCGGCAACGGTTCGGTCCGCCGTCCTGCCCCTGGCGAGCCGGTGTGGCTCGAAGGTCTGCCGCCAGCCGGCGTTCGCCACCCCGCCTGCCCGTCGCCCCACTGGCCGGATCATCCCAAACACGGCGCGACCTTGACGCGACGGGCCCCACAGCAGAGCGTACGGACCTGTCACGGTCAGCACAGGGCTATCCGGGCCGGGCTCGACCGGTAGAAACCAGCGTTGGTCGTCCTCGGCGTGGCCGACCAGCCGGAGTTGTTCGCCGAGAACGCCTGGGCGGCCCCCGGTTCGGAGGCTATCCGCGTCTGCGGGTCCGAGTCCCTTTTGAGTGCGCCGGGAGTTGCTTGTCGCCAACGCTCCGCCGATCTTGATGGGGATGGACAAGCGCCTCGGCCCGATCACCTCAGTCGGCCGCTGCCGCCCACAGCAAATCGACAGACGCCCAGTCCGATGACACTGCAGCCGAGCATCTACATTCGACGAGCACGCCTGCTGACCCGCAGCACTCTGAGTGTTGCGGGTCAGCTGTCCGGCCTGCGGTGATCCGACCGGATTAACCGAGCAATTCGATGAGGGTCCGGGCGACCGCCTCGCCGGATGCCGGGTTCTGGCCGGTGATCAGGTTGCCGTCCACTTCGATGTGCGACTGCCAGGCGACGCCCCCGGTCACGGTCGCTCCGCCGGCCCGCAGTCGGCTCTCGAGCAGCCATGGGGCATTGGCGTCCAGGCCAGTCTGCTGTTCCTCTTGGTCGGTGAATGCAGTCATCCGCCGGCCGGTGAACAACCAACTCGTGTCGTCGCCTGCGGCGAGGAAACTCGCTGGGCCATGACAGAGCGAGGCGACGATCTTTGTCGGGTCGGGGAGCATCGCGATCAGGATGCGACCGATATCGGGGTCGACGGCGAGGTCCTGCATCGGACCGTGTCCGCCGGGAATGAGAACTCCGTCGAAGGCGGCCGGGTCGATGTCTTCCAGGCGCTCCGGGGCATCGAGCACGTGCTGCACCGAACGTAGGTAGTCCGCGAACTGATCCGCCTTCGCCGCGTCACCGTTGTTCCCGGCAGCCGAGAGGCTCACCTGATCCGCTGCCGGGACTCGGCCGCCCGGAGTGGCGACGGTGACGTCAACGCCGGCCTCGGAGAGCAGCTGATGCGGAACGGCGAACTCCTCGGCCCAGAACCCCGTGGGACGCTGCACTCCGTTCCTCTGGCTCCAGACGCGCGCTCCCGAGAGAACTATCAATACTCGTGACATAGGTCGATTTCCTCGCTGTTCGTGCGCCGGGACCCTGACTGGCTCCCTGACCGCAATATCGAGCGTACGAACTGCAGGTGAGCAGCGGAATGACTCAGCGGATCGATCTCATGCCCATTCGTCTCAACAAGTGTCTATTCTGAGCATGTTGGTAGCATCGGAAGGTGACACCACTTGAAGATGTACTTGCAGTGGCCGGCGTGCGCGGATCCCTCACCGCGCCGATCGATGCGGGCGCTCGCTGGGGAGTACAGGTCGACGCCGTTTCCGAGGCGGCCTTCCACGCGGTCACCGAAGGGGTGGCCTACCTCACTGTGCCGGGCCACCCGACCGTGCGACTCATGCCAGGTGATGTCGTCCTCCTGCCCCGGGGCGCTGCTCATGGTTTCGCCAGCGACCCCGACGAACCGCTCGTTCCGTTCGACCGGATGGCGTACGCCCGGAGTCAGGAGCCGGGTGACGTCCTCCTGCTCGGTGACAGGCCAGCGCCGACTCGGGTGCTGTGCGCTTTTTACGCTCACGATCCAGCCAGCGGTGTGCCGTTGTTCGACCTGCTGCCGGAGATCATCTCGATACCGGCGGCAGCTGCCCAGGGATCGGTGGCATCCACCATTCGTCTGCTCAGCGACGAGACGTCAGAGCCACGCATGGCATCCCAGACGATCATCGACCGGCTCGTGGAAGTGCTGCTCATCCAGGTGCTTCGTTGCTGGCTGCTGGAGAACGATTTCACGGATGCGTCATGGCTCCGAGGTCTGGCCGACCCGGTTGTCGGTCTCGTCCTGTCAGCGCTGCACGATCGGCCCGAGCATCACTGGACCCTTCCCGAACTCGCCTCGATCGCGCACGTCTCCCGCGCCACGCTCAGCCGCCGCTTCACGGCCACGGTGGGAACCACGCCCTCGGCCTACCTGACGCGTTGGCGGATGGACCTCGCCGCACACCGGCTGCGCGAGACCGGCGGACGCGTGCACGAGATCGCTCGAGCAGTCGGGTACCAATCGGAGTTCGCGTTCTCGCGGTCGTTCGCGCGCGCGCACGGAATTCCCCCGCAGCGGTATCGCACGGAGTTCCGAGCACGACGCTGACCAGGGCGTAGGAGTCGTCGGCCCCGCGAGAGCGCCCGAAACCGGCTGGCCAGGCTACCGATGACCATCTTCAGCAACCGGTCGGCCGGGATCAGGTCGCCCCCCGGTCGCAAACCCTCCAGCGGCAGATGGGTAGAAGGGTCACATCGTGTCGGGTCGATCCCGCAAGGGATGAGGTTGAACGAGCGTTCGGAACCGGGCGGCCGCGAAAAGAGCAGGTGCTCGAGCGCGAAAACGGCGTGCAGGGGCGAATGCGTCGCAGATGACGAGGATCTCGAGTTTCGCGCGCGTGGTCATGAGTCGCCAGGTCGATTGAACCTCGGCCATCTCCGGTAGTGACCGCTCGGTCATTCCCGCACGGTACGCGCTGAGCCTGGCCGGCCTCGAACTCTGCAGCCCTCGACGGGCCCGTCGCCGCCAGGTCATATCGAGCCATTCGCAGCCCGGCCACCCGGCCACCCTGGGCGATAAGGAGCCGTCGATCGCCGGTAGACCACCGTCAGATCCTGTCGTCAGATGAGTCTCGACCAACATCCCCGGGCCGTCGACTAGGGCGTGCGGGCGGCGAACGGCCAGCGCTCCGGACTGCACCAGCTGGCCGACCTCGATGGCTAGAGCCGCCCACGCCCCGCGGGCCCGACCCCCAGGTGCGAAGCTGACCCCATGCCCGGTCAGAACAACAACGAGGAAGAGATACCGGTGTCGGCCCACCCCGGACACCGTTCCCGGCAGGATGGGCGCGGTGAGAACCGGCTGCCGCCGGCCCTGGCCGTCGTGCTCGCCGGTCTGCTCTACGCCCTCCTGCCCGGGCCACTGCTGCTCGGTCCGAGACTGCTGGTCCCGATCCTCGAACTGGCCCTGCTGGTGGCACTCATCGGCACCAACCCGTGGCGGCTGACACGCGAGACGCGGTGGTCGCGGCGCGCCTCGATCGGACTGGCCATCCTCATTGCGGTCGCCAACGTCACGGCTCTCGGGCTGTTGATCCACCAGCTGGTCAACAGCAGCGTCAAGTCCGGCAGCGGTCTGTTGCTGGCCGCGCTGCAGGTCTGGGTGACCAACGTGATCGCCTTCGGACTGCTCTACTGGGAGCTCGACCGCGGCGGTCCGGTGGCCCGAAGCCAGCTGCCGCGCAACCAGATCCCGTTGGCCGACGTACGTTTCTCGCACGACGAGGACCGGGACACCGTCGTCGAGGTGTCGCGTGGCTCCAGCAAGGTGGCCGACTGGATGCCGACCTTTGTCGACTACTTCTACCTGTCCGTGACCAATTCCAGCGCGTTCGGCCCGACTGACACTATGCCCCTGTCCAGCCGCTTCAAGATCTTGATGGGCATCCAGGCGACCGCCGCGCTGCTGACCTCCTTGTTGGTCATCGCTCGGGCCGTCGGCGCTCTGACTTGAACACGGGCCGGTGGCCTGTGCACCCATCGATCAGGAGTATCCCGGCCGCCCCGACACCGATGTCATCCCCGGGGCCGGTCACCCGGATCTGACCGCCGGATACGGTCGATGGCCGTCGGTGCTGGCTTGGTGCCTGGACCCGTCCACCCGGCTGACCGCCCGGATCCGACCGATCGAGATCACTAGGTTCCCGACAACTCAACTCGCTCCAATCCCCTGCTGCCCCTCGACTCATCGTGGGAACAAAAGTGCACCTACAGGGGTCGGAGGTCGGGCCGCCTCCCGCTACCGGGATGACTGGGACGGCATCAACACGGGCGGCGAATGCCCACCTGGCCACGCCATTGGTTCGGCAGCGTTGAGAGTTTGTGGCGACCGAACTTCCCGCCGTTCAACGGCGATCCAAGGGTGCTCTGCGAACTCGTCGACAACCCGGAGCGGATCCGGATCTTGGCCCAAGGTGAGCCCTACCGAGCTGTCCCGACTGGCCGGTTCGCCCGGATTGTCGTGAGGTGGTCTGCCGTGAGGGGTAACAGCAGAAGCTCCCACCCCTGCGGGCTGCGGGTTTAACGTCGAAGCCATGGACAACGGCAGCGAGGTGCATGGCTTCTTGGTCTCCCGCCGTGGGCGCATCACCCCGGCCGACGCCGGCCTGGTCGACGACCGCACCCTGCGCCGGGTTCCCGGACTACGTCGCCGCGAAGTCGCTGTGCTGGCCGGAGTTAGCGTCGAGTACTACACCCGTCTCGAGCGCGGCAACCTGCGCGGCGCTTCCGATTCAGTGCTGGACTCGATCGGACGTGCCCTGCAGCTGGACGAGGCCGAACGGGCACATCTGTTCGACCTGGCCCGCGCGCAAGGGGCGCCGCGCAAGCGGGCCAGGCACCGCCCGCAGCAGGTCCGCCCGGAGGTGCAGGCCACCCTCGACGCGTTCACCGGCGGCCCGGCATTCGTCCGCAACGGCCGCCTGGATGTGCTGGGCACCAACTTGTTGGGCCGTGCCGTGTACGAAGAGATGTTCCAGGACCGGATCGAGCCGCCGAACCTGGCCCGCTTCGCGTTCCTCGATGATCGCGCGCGCCGGTTCTACCCGGATTGGGACCGCGCAGCCGACGACACCGTCGCCATTCTGCGCTCGGAGGCGGGCCGGGAACCATACGACGAGGACCTGACCGCGCTCGTCGGTGTCCTGTCGACCCGATCGTCGGAGTTCCGGCAGCGGTGGGCCGCCCACAACGTCAAGCAGCACTACAGCGGCAAGAAGCATTTCCACCACCCCGACGTCGGGGATCTCTACCTGGCCTACCAGGCGCTTGACCTGTTCGCCGAGCAGGGACTGTCCCTGCTGGTCTACACCCCACAGCCGGGCACCGGCACCGACGAAGCACTACGCCTGCTGGCCAGCTGGTCCGCCACCCCGACGAACCTTTCCGCAGACACAAGTACGGCCGCGGCGGGCACGTCGCGATGACCACTCCGGCCACCCGGGCCATCACTTTGCGGCCGACTCCGTCGGCCGCCACCGCCGATTTGATTTGAAAGGAACGAGCAGATGCACACGCGCATATTGGGCCAGGGACTCGAGGTCTCGGCGATCGGCATGGGCTGCATGGGAATGTCGCAGAGTTACGGCCCCAATCCGGGCAGCCGGGAAGAGATGATCAGCGTGCTCCGCGGGTCCGTCGATCTGGGGGTCACGTTCTTCGACACCGCCGAGGTGTACGGCCCGTACGTCAACGAAGAGTTGGTCGGCGAAGCGCTGGCGCCGATCCGGGACCAGGTCGTCATCGCCACCAAATTCGGGTGGCAGATCGAGGACGGCAAGTCCATCGGGCTCAACAGCCGACCGGAGCAGATCTGCCGAGTCGCCGACGCCTCCCTGCAGCGTCTCGGCGTGGACGTCCTGGACCTGTTCTATCAACACCGGGTCGACCCGGCGGTGCCGATCGAGGACGTCGCCGGTGCCGTCGGTGAACTTGTCGCCGCCGGGAAGGTTCGTCACTTCGGACTGTCCGAGGCCTCTGCCGCGACGATCCGGCGAGCCCATACGGTGTACCCGGTGACCGCGGTGCAGAGCGAATACTCGCTGTGGACCCGCGATCCCGAGGCCGAGGTGCTGCCGACCCTGACCGAACTGGGCATCGGTTTTGTGCCGTTCAGTCCACTGGGGAAGGGTTTCCTGACCGGCACCGTCGATCACACCACGCAGTTCACCGCTGGCGATGTGCGCAGCACGATCCCGCGGTTTAGCACCGGCAACCGCACCACCAACCAGACTCTAATCGACCACGTCACCGAACTCGCCAGGTCGAAAGATGCCACCCCCGGTCAGGTCGCGCTGGCCTGGCTGTTGGCCCAGCACAGTTGGATCGTCCCGATCCCTGGCACCCGCCGCATCGAACGGGTCGCCGAGAACGCCGGCGCCACCGCGGTGGGGTTGTCGGCCGACGACGTGTCGGACCTGAACACCATGGTTGCCCGGGTCGGCGTCGCCGGTGACCGGTACAACGAGCAGCACATGGCCCTCGTCGAGCACTGACCCACGACGCCATCCATCACCACAGGACCCCAACCCTGAATGATCTTGAGGAGGTCAATGTGACGACCCCGCAGCCGTCCGGCGCGCAGAAGATGTTCGGCGACTTCGCGCCGGCCCTGGCCAACTACACCGACGACGTCCTGTTCGGCGACGTGTGGAAGGACCCGGCCCTGGCCCCACGTGACCGGAGCCTGGTCACCATCGCCGCCCTGGTCACCTCCGGCAACACCGACCCACTCGCCTACCACCTCGGCTACGCCGAGGACAACGGTGCCACCGAGGAGGAACTGATCGCCGCCATCACCCACCTGGCCTTCTACGCCGGCTGGCCAAAAGCCATGGCAGCCATGGCCGTGGCCAAGAAGGTATTCCGCGGCGACACCTGATCTGTTGAGCTTCCGACGCCTTCGCAAGCCAACCCCGGAGAAGAAGCCAGAGAGCTACAGATCGAATCGGGCGGGCCGGCGCGTGCGTGCAGCCGGTCTCTGTTAGCCGAAGCAGCGAGGAGCTCATCCCGTCGTCCGCACTCGCGCCGGTTGGCAAGGTGTCGGACTTTGGACAAGATGGAGTGATGTCATCCCAACCGGCACTGAGTAATGAAGACCTGGCCGGGTCCTGGCAAGAACTTGGCGTGCGCCCGGGAGACGTGCTGATGGTCCACGGCTCACTGTCGGCGTTCGGCCCAGTTCACCTCGGTGCTCAGGGCATCATCTCTAGTCTTCGCACCGCCGTCGGTCGGTCGGGCACGCTGGTGATGCCGGCGTTCACACCGCGGATCGCTGATCCATCACCGCAGACCAGCGGACTTTGTGCCCAGACCCAACACGGGCGTGACGCCGTCCCCGACTTCGACGCGACCGGCCCCAGCCAGATGGGCGCGATCTCCGAGGCACTGCGCAAGTCCGCGGACACGGTGCGCAGCACTCATCCGCAGGTGTCGGTGATCGCGCAGGGACCTGCGGCGGCAGAGATCGTTGCGAAACAAACCCTTGGCTACGCCGTCGGCCGCCAATCTCCGTTCGCTGCTGTTCGCAGATTGAACGGCCGCATTCTGCTGCTCGGGGTGGGCCACAACCGCAACACCTTCCTGCACCACGCTGAGAGCCTTTGCCCATTGCATCGACGAAAGCTGCGGCGGTTCCCGATGAGGGTCCAGGGGGAACGAGTCTGGATCGAGGCGCCCGACGTCGCCGATGACCTTGACACCCTCTTTCCGCGCGTCGGCCTGGAATTCGAGGAACTCGGAACAACGACGGTGGGCCAGATCGGCCGGGCGCATTGTCGGCTGTTGGATGCGGACAGCTTCGTCGACTTCGCCGTCGGTCGACTGGAGCACTACCTGCGGCTACTGCCGGTAGGCGCGCCGCCGCCGTCACCAGCCCGATGATCCTTTCCTGGCTTCCACCCGGTTGCGGAGGGCGAGACGGTCGTTGTGCGCCTTGGCGCGCCGTCAGGCCGCTGACCCACAGTTCTCTCGAAAATGCGAGCCGAACGGCCACAGAGCCGATCTTGGGAATCCTGGAACCGGTTCGGCACGGCTGTTCCTCGCAGTTTCACAACAACTTCGCGACAGGCCGCCTCCCTGTGCCGAATTCTGTCCGCTGATTTGATCACGACAAAAGAATGGACCATCCGAGGTCCACGCCGAGCAGCCCAGCCCGGAGCCACCGCGCGTCCTCCTACCGCCCGGGGGGCGGCACGGTGGTCCTGACGGATGTCTGGGGCTCAGCCGATGCGGCATCCCGCCTCAGACGAGGATTCAGGTGTTCGCCGGCGTTTGCACTTTCGGGCCGGCCGCTCGCTGCTCTCGGGCACGCGGGGTGCTCACCCGCCGGCCCGCAGGCTGCGACGAGCGGGCTTGCGTGACCGCATCCGGAACCCCGCTGGTCTGGCCACCCTGCCGGCTGATCTGCGGGACGTCTGCCCGCTTCACGACGGTGATCTTGGAGGCACCGCGCCCGGTCTCCTCGACCATCGGGGCCTGTACCCTCCGGGCCGCGCCGTTGTCCGGGCCCTTCCCTAACGGGCGGCCGGAAGTGTCCAGCAACTGCTTTTGCCCGGCGGCCTCCTGGTGCCCACGCAAGCGGGCCACGGTATCCACCCGCGCGTTTCCACTGGCAGCGATCCGCTGGCGGGACAGCTCCGCCAACCGTGCCAGGTCACGTTGCGGGTCCTTCGTGGCAGGAAGCTTGGCGCCGAACGCCTGCTGGTAGGGACCAAGGGTGATGTAGTCGTAGGTGATGTATCCGCCCGAGGCCAGAGCCCACGGGCCGGAGATCGCGCCGAGGAAGTCGACCTGGTACGGGTAGCCCGGTTGCCACCATCCGGGCAATGCGAAGTCACTCACGATGTTGCCGTTGGGTGCCTCGTAGTACAGGGAGTTCTCGCAGGGGTCGGCGACCTCCTGAATGATGATGATGCCTGTCCCATCACCGAAATCGTAGAGGGCCCAGGTATCCGCCTGCTGATCGGCAGCCATCTCCATCAGCTCGTGCGACAGCACACCGGAGACGGCGTACCCGTAGTCGTTGCACAGTCCGGCGAAAATGACCGCGTACGGTTGGAAGTTGTTGTCGATCCAGTGGTATCCGAGAGCCCCTTGCGGGTCACTTGCTCCCGGATAATCGACAATGATGATCGGCGCGCCCCACCCGTTGATGTCCAGGTAGCAGTCTATACCCCAATACCACCAGAACTCATTGGAGATCTGCGACTGCAGGTCCGGTACCACGGATTGCAGTTCAGCATCAGAAAAGACTGACGATGCATTGTAGAACGAGACATATCCACCACTCATAGCAAATCCAATCCTCGAACTATTCCAATTATGGGAAAGTTGATCGACTAGTGACGGACCAGATCATGTTCATGACCGGCGGTGAACGGGAGACAGTCATTTGTATCGTCATCGAGCAAACTCCTTTGAAAAGGCGTAGGACCTTCAGTATCTACCCTCGTACACTTCCGGGAGCGGTGAATACTCCGATGCTGCAAGAATTACTCGTACGAAGCCATCGGCGTCGGCGTTGGGGTGAAACTCCGTACGACGGACATCCCTCTGTCGCAGGAGTCCGGACCCGGTTTGATACGGCCACGACCGGCAAGGGAAGGCTCGGACGCGGGCTGCAGCGTGCCCTTGAGGACAGCGTCCGTGCGATCGCTGTTACGACGCGTCTTTTGGCGGCGCACCCGTCCGGTGATCGGTGCTGGGGTCGGTGAGCATGCGGTGCGTGAGGTCGAGCCGCGCCTGCGCCAACCTCTCCGGCAGGCGGCCGCCGGCCTGGAGGGTGGCCAGGCCGTGCAGCGCCGCCCAGGCAACCTCCGCCCGGGTGCCGTCGGCGTCGGGAAATGCCTCGCGGATGCCGGCGAAGGCACGTTGCAGGGGTTCAGGGGTGTCGTCGGCCGCGAACGCCAACCCGGAGGGCAGCGAGAACATCGCCTCGTAGACGCGCGGGTGCGCCGCCGCGAAGTCGAGGTAGGCGCGCATCCGTGACATGGGTGTGGCGTCGACTGCGTCGAGTGCGGCAGCGACGTCGCTGAAGCCGGTGAGCGCCACTGCGTCGACGAGCGCCTGCCTGCTGTCAAAGGCCGAGTAGAGGACCGGCTGGGTCACGCCGAGCTCGCCGGCCAGGCGCCGCATCGTGACCGCAGGCCAGCCGTCACGCTCGGCGACGTCGCGGGCGACCCGAATGACCTGGTCGCGCCTCGAGTTGAGATCCGGTGCGGGGCGAGGAGACATGTATGTAGACTACCATCGTTAGATAACGCCGTTAGACAACCTGGAAGGGCTCTTCATCATGCATGTTGCCGCACTCGTCATCGCCGTCATAGCCGCTGTCGCCATCATCGGTCTCGGCATCCGCTTCATCCTGTCGCCACGGAAGGCGACGATCGACTTCGGAGTGGCTCCGGGCAACGTTCGTGCCCTGACCGAGATCAAGGGCGTCCGGGACATCACGTCCGGGGTGGTGGTACTGGCCGTCTGGGCCGGCGCCGGTACGCATGCTCTCGGCTGGGCTCTGACCGCCGCTGCGCTCACCGCCCTCGGGGATGCGTTCATCGTCCGCACCAATGGCGGGAAGCTTGCGACGGCGCTGGGCGTGCACGGACTCACGGCGGCGGTACTCGTCGCGTCCGGCCTCGTTCTCGCGCTGGCGTAGACGCGCGGCTCGAGCGACCAAAGACCGGTGGCCATGGTGGCGCCGTGCCGGTCGAGATTCCGCTTCACGGCGCATCATTGACATTCCGCGTCACTTGACGCGCAAGGGCATTGACGGCCGTGACAATAGATGCATGACCTCACCGAACGGCGGCGACTTCGACCTGACGATGGACGAGCTGCGAGCGGTGGTCCGCTTTGCGACCCACTGCGCGCAGAGCCTGCTTCCCGAGTTCGAGACGGAGGCCCCGGAGGACGCGCGGCCCCGGCAAGCACTCAACGCGGCGCGAGCGTTTGCCGACGGGGCTGTCCGGACGAATCTCCAACGAACGACCGCCGTCGCAGCACACCGAGCGGCCAAGGACATGTCCGCGGAAGTAGCGCAGCTGGCCGCTCTCGCTTGCGGCGACGCCGCGGCCGCCGCCTACCTTCACCCGATCGCAAGAGCAACGCAGGTCGGTCACATTCTCCGCGCCGCGGCCTGTGCTGCCCGAGTGGCCGAGCTGCGAGCGGCTACCCAGGGCGCGGCCGGGCGCCACGATATCGGCGCTCTCGCCGGGCGAGCCGAGTCCCCTGTTCCTGATGTGCTTCGACGATATCCGGCTGCACCGCAAGGAAGGTCCCGCCTGTCGCAGCTGATGAGCGCACTCGACGTCGCAATCAGGGATCGAGACTAGGACCCGCGACCGCTGGCAGCACCGGCTACCGAGCAGTGCGTCGTGCGTCACGCTGCACTTGCATGGCCCTACGATCAGCCTGCGCTGGCGCCACGCGCCGGTCACCTCGTCGGAGTCATCTCCGGGGCGATCCTGATGGGTCACGATCCGGACGTCCGCCCGACACCTCCGACCGCTCAGTAGGTGACGACGACACCCGTGCGGTCGGCCGAGAACTCGACCTCGCTCAGATCACGCACCGTCGCGACGCCGAGATCACCGTGATTGGTGGCGATCCCGATCACCGGGACCCCGGCGGCACGAGCGGAGGCGATTCCGGCCGGCGCGTCCTCGAAGGCCAGACAACGGGACGGCGGAAAGCCGACCTTCTCGGCACCCATGAGATACGGCGCCGGGTTCGGCTTTCCGACTGCTACGTCGTCCGCGGTGATCAGGTACCTGGGCATCGGCAAGCCCGCCGCCCGGATCCGCGATGTCGCCAGCCGGAGTCCGCCACTGGTGACGATCGCCCATCGGCTGGTCGGCAGGACGTCCCACGCGGCCACGGCACCGGGAATGGGCATCACATCGCCCGTGTCGCTGGATTCTGCTTCCACCATGAAGTGGTGCCAGTATTCGACGTCCTCGACGGGCATCTCCGGCCGCAACCGCGCGAGCACCTGGCGGACCGGAATGCCATGGATCCACGGCGCAACGTCCTCCCACGGCATCTCGATGCCGTCGGCCAGTTTGTGCCAGTTCCGCTCGACGCTGGCGGTGGAGTCGACGAGAGTGCCGTCGAGGTCGAACAACAACGCGGAGACGACGAGCTGGGTCATGCTGATCACCATGGCACACAACGGGACGACGCCCGATCCCCGCCGTGTCCGGACCCACGGGGTCAGCACCGGTCGGCACGGACGGCCCAGATCCAGGAACATCTCGCACTCGGCCTCTTGTGCCGCGCCGGTGGCCGGACATGGCCGATCGAAGGACTGATCCGGGGTATCTTCCGCCGATGACGTGGGACAAGTGGGGGGCGGGATCTCCGGCGGCGGCCGCCCCCGTGAAGCGAGCTCGGCGGGTGATTCTCCTGGTTGCAGTGCCGGTTCTAGTGTGCAAGTTGTGGCTCGCGGCCAACACCCTGGGATCCACGGACATTCTGTTCTGGGGTGACTTCGTCGATTGGGAGCGGCAGCACGGACCGGTGGGGATCTATGCGGTGACCTCGGGTCCGCTCTACAACCATCCGCCGCTGGTCGGCTACTACCTGTGGGTCGTCAATCTCCTGCAGTCGGCCGGTATCCCCTATCGGTTCACCATTCGTGCGGTGTCCAGCTTGGCCGATGTCGGTTCGGCCTATGTGGTGTTTGCCCTGTTGCGGCGTCGGCGGAGCCTGCGGGAGGCGACCTGGGCCGCAGCTTCGGTGGCGGCCAGTCCGGTGCTGTTCTGGGTGGCAGGGTTCCACGGCAATACGGATCCGGTGTTCACCTTCTTGACGTTCCTGGCCCTGTGGGTGCTCATCGACGGGCGGCGGCCGGGTTTGGCCGGTGCGGTGATCGCGGCGGCGGTGGGCGTGAAGATCATTCCGATGGTCGTGATTCCGGCACTGGCGGTCTATGCGTGGCGGACCCGTCGGGTGGACTTCTACCGGTTCGTGGGTCTGACGGGCGTGGTCCTGGTGTTGACCTGGGGCCCCGCTTTGATCGGCCAGTTCCATGCCGTGCTTCACGACGTGATCGGGTACGCCGGGACCGGCCCATCCGCATGGGGCATTCTGCAGCTGGGTCACTGGGTGGGCGATCCCTGGTGGGTGCGGTTCCTCGCTGGTCCGGGCCGCTCCCTGTCGGTGGTGATCGCCGCGGTCGTCCCGGCGATCGCGGTGTGGCGACGGCCGGTCACCGTCCTGCCTGCAGTCGCCTGGTCGTTGATCACCTTTCTGGTGCTGGCCGTGAGCTTCGGTGTGCAGTACTCGGTGTGGCCGCTGTTGGCGTGCTACATCATCGGGTTCGGTTGGGCCACCGTCTACAACATCGCCGGCGGGGTGGTGCTGACCCGGATCTACCACTACTGGGGCCACTTCGCCCGGGTGGCGCCCCCGGAGAACTTCCCGTTCCTGGCCTACCAGTCGATCGCGCGGCCGTGGACGCCGCGCGACGTCGTGGACCTGATGGTGTTGTGGGTGATCCTGGTGATCATCTGGATCCGCGGAACCATGGAGATCTTTCCCGGTGTCCGGGCCAGATTCCGGCGGCGATCACTCGCCGAGCGGACGGGACCTCGTCATGGCCGTTCGCCCGATGTAAGCCGACGAATTCTCGAGGCCGATCCCGCTGCTGCACACGCTGTCCCGCACGGGTCCGAACCGTCTCAGACCAGGAGAGGATTGCCGAATGGCTCCCGCCCCCGAGAACCTGACGCAGACGCCGATCGCCGTCCAAGACTCGGTTCTCGAGGATCTGCGAGCCCGCCTGCGGGCCACGAACTGGCCCGACGACACCGGGAACGAGGACGGGCGGTACGGCGTCCGTCGAACCCAGCTCCAGGATCTGGTGCAGTACTGGGCCGATGGCTACGACTGGCGGACCGCCGAGCGCGCCATGAACGCCTATGAGCACTACCGGGTCGACGTGTCGGGGGTCCGTGTCCACTTCATGCGCAAGCCGGGCGTGGGTCCCGCCCCCACCCCGCTGATCCTCAGTCACGGCTGGCCCTGGACCTTCTGGCACTGGTCGAAGGTCATCGACCGGCTCGCGGACCCGGCGGCGTTCGGCGGTGATCCCGCGGACGCCTTCGACGTCATCGTTCCGTCCCTGCCGGGATTCGGGTACTCGACCCCGACCCGGCCGGACATGAACTTCTGGAAGATCGCCGACGTCTGGCACGAGCTGATGACCCAGACCCTGGGCCACCGCCGGTATGCCGCGGCCGGCTGTGACGTCGGAGCTCTGATCGCTGGGCAACTCGGTCACAAGTACGCCGACGAGTTGTACGGCATCCACATCGGATCAGCGCTCAGGCTCGACTTCTTCACCGGCGACCGCGCCTGGGACTTCTCCGGCGGGCGACCCATCCCGCCGGAATGGCCGGACGGGCAGCGCCGGAGACTGATCGAGATCGAGCGGCGATTTGCGGTGCACCTCGCGGCCCACATGCTGGCTCCCAGCACACTGGCCTACGGTCTGGCCGACTCCCCCGCGGGCATGCTCGCCTGGATCCTGGAACGGTGGATGAACTGGTCCGACAACGGCGGCGACATCTTCTCGGTGTTCACCCGGGACGAGTTGCTGACCCACGCCACGATCTACTGGACCGGGAACTCGATCGGAAGTTCGATCCGCACCTACGCCAACAACAATCGCTACCCATGGGTTCCGTCGCACGATCGGATGCCCGTGGTGCAGGCCCCGACCGGGATCACCTTCGTCGACTACGAGAACCCGCCCGGGGTGACCACTTCGGAGGAACGCATCGCGTCCTTCCTGGCCGGCGACCGGGCTGCTTGGTACAACCACGTCAACATCAATGCCCACGCCGGGGGCGGTCACTTCATCCCGTGGGAGATCCCGGAACTGTGGACGTCCGACCTGATCAAGACCTTCCGGCCGTTGACCGGGCGGTCCCCGGCCTGACGCCGCCGTTGGTCCTCCGACGAAACCGGCGGCGCAGGAAGGGCTCTCCGTCCTGCGCCGCCGGGACCGGCCTAGTTGGCGTCGCTGCGGATCATCCGCAGCAGGGCCGCCCCGCCGAGCACCACCACGTAGGCCACCAGTAACAGCAGGGCCGGCCAGTAGTTCAGGTACTGGACGCTGTGCGTCACCGACGTCAGCGAGGTTCCGGCGCTGGACGGCAGATAGGGGCGGATGTCGTCCTGGATGCGGGTGGAGAACAATCCGAGGATGCCGGGCAGCAGGAAGAAGGCGGCCACCGCCACGGCGATGCCGGAAGCCGTGCTGCGCAACAGGAATCCCAGGGCCACCCCCAGCAGTCCGGTGCCGGTCAGGTAGACCGCGGCGCCGATCACCGCCTGCAGGACACCGGCGTCACCGAGCGAGACCCCCTTGCTGCCCAGGATGGCCTGGCCCGCGAAGAAGGCGATGAAGACCGCCACCAGTTCGACGATGAAGGTCACTCCACCGAAGACGGCCACTTTGGCCGCCAGGACCGGCCATCGCTTGGGTACCGCCGCCAGCGTCCCCCGGATCGACCCGGTGGAGTACTCCGAGGTCACCAGGAGCACACCGACGATCGCCACGATCAACTGGGCGAGTTGTACGCCGGCCAGCGAGATCCCGGTGGAGTCCGAACCGAGCCCCGAGCCGCCCCCGGGCCGGTTGGTACCGGCCGTGGTCAGATTGCCGGCCTTCACACTGGCGGCCAGGACGCCGATGCCGATCATCACCACAGCCGATGCGAGCAAAGTGATGACGATGGAGCGAACCGAACGCAGCTTGATCCACTCCGATCTGACCACCCGGGGGAAGGTGACCGCCAACTCGGATTTTTCAGCGGTCGAGGGCGCCCGTGTGGCGTCCGGCGCGGTCGTGACGGTGCTCATGCTGCGTGCTCCTGGGGGTGGGCCGAAGTGCCGTGGTACTGGACGGAATCGCCGGTCAGCTCCATGAAGGCGTCCTCCAACGATGCGCGCACGGGAGTGAGCTCGTGTAGCGGAATGCCTGCGGCAGCTGCCCTTTCGCCGATTTCGCGGGGCGTCACACCCACCACCTCCAGCGCGTCGTCGCCGTTATCGGTGATGGACACGCCGTCGCCGAGCAGCAGGGGTCGCAGGTCGCCGAGCCGGTCACTGCGCACGAGCACGCTGTTGCGGGCCGACTGCGCGGTGAAGTCGGCCAACGACACGTCGGCGATCAGCCGACCGCGACCGACGATGATCAGATGCTCTGCGGTGACGGCCATCTCGTTCATCAGGTGGGACGAGACGAAGACGGTGCGACCCTCGGCGGCGAGGTCCTGCAACAGGTAGCGGATCCACCGCACACCCTCGGGGTCGAGGCCGTTGACCGGCTCGTCCAGCATCACCACCGCCGGGTCACCGAGCAGTGCCGCGGCGATGCCGAGCCGCTGGCCCATTCCGAGGGAGAAGGCCCCGGCCCGCTTGCGGGCCACCTCGGTCAGTCCGACCAGTTCCAGTACCTCGTCCACCCGGCGAACCGAGATGCCGGTGGTGGCGGCCAGCCCCAGGAGATGGTCGCGAGCGGACCGCCCGGGGTGGACGCCCTTGGCCTCGAGGAGGGCGCCGACCTCGTGCAGGGGTGCCCGGTGGTCGGCCAGCGACTTGCCGTTGACCAAGGCATGGCCGGTGGTCGGGCGGTCCAGGCCCATGATCATCCGCATGGTGGTGGACTTGCCGGCCCCGTTGGGGCCGAGGAACCCGGTGACGATGCCGGGGCGAACGGTGAATTCGAGTGCATCGACGGCGAGGGTGTCGCCGTAACGCTTGGACAGGTTGACGACTTCGATCATGCATCCCAGTCAACCGTCCGACGCGGTCCGTGTCGTCGTCCGGTGGCGGACACTTACCGCTACTGCGGCGGCAGTACTTCCCTTGCCGCGGGTCAGGGTTCGCCCGCGTGCCTCACCGCCCCCGGCGCCACCAGCCCGGACTGATAGGCCAGCACGACCAGGGCCGCCCGATCCCGGACGCCCAGCTTCAGCATCGCCCGGTTGACGTGGGTCTTGGCCGTCAGGGGCGAGAGCACCAGGCTCGCGGCGATCTCCTCGTTGGACAGACCGGCCGCCACCAGGCCGACCACCTCCCGCTCCCGGACGGTGAGGGCCGCGAGCCGCTCCGGTTGGTGGCCCGACTGTTGCGGGCTGGCCAGGAACCGGCCGATCAGACTGCGGGTGGCCGCCGGTGAGAGCAGGGACTCACCGCGGGCGACCAGCCGGATGCCGTCCAGCAACTCGACGGGGGCCACGCCTTTGCCGAGGAAGCCGCTGGCTCCCGCGCGCAGCGCCCCGGCGACGTGCTCGTCCAGTTCGAACGTGGTCAGGATGAGGATTCTGGTATCCGAACAGCCGGAGTCGGCACAAATGGCCCGGGTCGCGGCGATGCCGTCGAGTTCGGGCATCCGCACATCCATCACGACCACGTCGGGATGGAGTTCTCGGGTGAGCGCGACCGCCTCCCGGCCGTCGGCCGCCTCGCCGACCACCTGCATGTCCGGGGCGCTGCCGATGATCGCGCGGAAGCCCCCGCGGATCAGGGCCTGGTCGTCGGCGATGAGCACGCGGATGGTCATCGCCGCCCCGCCCGCGTGACGGCGACCGGAGGCGCCGTCGATGGGGTGGCACGCGCCGGGCCGGCATCCGTCGGCCCGGCATCCGTCGGCCCGGGACCGGACGATTCGGGATCGGACGATTCGGGATCTGCGAGCGCCGAGGCCGGCAGCGCGGCGAAGACCCGGAACCCGCCGTCGGCGAGAAATCCGGTCTGCAACCGGCCGGCGACCGCGGCGCACCGCTCCCGCATGCCGGCCAGCCCGAACCCCGAACCGTCCTCCCCCGCCGCGGGGGCGGCGTTGTCGGGCGACGCGCCGTTGAGCACCAGCAGGATCACCTCGGACGGCCCGAATTCGATGGTGAGTTGCACCTGACTGCCGGGGGCGTGCTTCTGCGCGTTCGTCAGCGCCTCCTGCACCAGCCGGAAGGCGGCCTGGTCGACCGCGGGTGGAAGCCGGCGGGGTCGGCCGACGACCGTCGAGCGCACGTCCATACCGGAGGCGCGCACGGCATCGACCAGAGTTGCGATCCGGGCCAGACTTGGTGCGGGCTCCGTCGATTCGTCCTCCCCCTGACTGCGCAGCACGCCCAGCACGGTCCCGAGTTCGTCCAGGACCTGCCCGGCCGCCGTTCGGGCGTGCCCCAGCGCCGCTTCCGCGACGTCCGGATCGGCTCGGAGCAGATGGGCGGCCACGCCGGTCTGCACGTTGACCACCGCCATGTGGTGGGCCAGCGAATCGTGCAGATCGCGGGCGATCCGCAACCGCTCCTCCGCCACCCGGCGGGCCGCCTCGGTCTCCCTGGTGCGCTCGGCCCGGTCGGCTCGATCGACCAGCGCGGCGAGGTAGGCCCGGCGGTCCCGGACGGCGATCCCGGCCGCCGCGGCGAGCAGGGTCAGGATGATCAGGTTCAGGTTCTCCGCTCTCAGGCCGCCGAAGCCCTCCGCCACCAGCACCCTGACCAGAAGGGCGGCCGAGATCGATCCGCACAGGGTCAGCGACACCGCGGACCGGGTGCGTACCGCCACCGTCCAGGCCGCCAGCAGGATGGCACCGCCGGTGAACCCAGCGGGCAGCGAGAACGACAGTGTGACCAGAGTGATCACCGAGACCGCGAGCAGCGCCGGAATCGGCCATATTCGCCGAACGGTGACCAGCGCGACGCAGAGCACCGACGCCAGCGCACCCGCCGTGCCGACCTGATGGGTCGTCGCGTGCGGGCCGTACAGGGACGCGGAACTCGTGACGGAGACGGCAAGAAGACCCAACGCGGCGTCGCAGAGCAGCGGATGGCGGCGGCCCCAGCTCCACGCCGCATTACGGTTCACCTTGACACCGTAGTGCGCGTGGCTGTGGGTTCCCCTCGACCGGCCAGACACGACGCCCGGCCGGAGTGACTCCACGCCGACTCGGGGTCAGCTGTGCCGGACGGCGGCCTGCTCGATGGGCAGACCGGCAACGAAACGTCCCAGGAACTCGTCGAAGCCCGCTCGGTCGTCCGGATCCGGTTCGACGGTCTGCAGGGTCGTGGCGGCGAACACCTCATGCTGCAGGTATTCGGCCAGGCTCCGGCCCCGCCCCTGTGCGCCGAACGCGGCCAGCACGGCAATGCCCCAGGCTCCACCTTCGGTGGCGGTGGCGCTGACCGACACCGGCGTGTTGATGGCGGCGGCCAGTAGACGCTGGCCGACGCCCTCGGTGCGGAACAGCCCTCCGTGCGCGAACATGGCGCTGACGCCCACGTTCTCGGACTTCTGCAGGATGTCCATCCCGATCCGCAGGGTGGCCAGGGACGCGAAGATCTGGCTGCGCATGAAGTTGGCCAGGGTGAGCGAGCTTCCGGGCGTTCGCACCACCAGCGGCCGGCCTTCTTCCAGGTCGGTGATGGGTTCACCGGACAGGTAGTTGTAGGCCAGCAAGCCTCCGCAATCAGGATCGCCGGTGAGCGCGGAGCGCATCAACGCTTCGAAGACCGCCGACTTGTCGGCGGGCAGCCCGAGTGCGACGGTCAGCTCGGTGAACACCGATGCCCAGGCGTCCAGTTCGCTGGCCCCGTTGTTGCAGTGCACCATCGCCACCAGATCGCCCGCGGGGGTGGTGACCAGGTCCAGTTCGGGGTGTGCGCTTCGGAGCTTGTGCTCGAGCACGACCATGGCGAAGATGCTCGTCCCGGCGCTGACGTTGCCGGTGCGGGGGGCGACCGAGTTGGTGGCGACCATGCCGGTGCCGGCATCGCCCTCGGGGGGGCACATGGTCGCGCCGTCGGTCAGCGTCCCGGTCGGATCGAGAAGGCGAGCGCCGGCTGCGGAAAGGTGTCCGGCCGGAGCGCCGGCCGTGCGGACGGTCGGTAGCAGATCCCGGACGGGGCTCGACAGGCCGCGTGGTGCGGCCAGGTTGTCGAAGATGTCGAGCATGGTGGCGTCGTAGTCGCCGGTGGCGACATCGATGGGAAACATGCCGCTGGCGTCCCCGACTCCGATCACCTTCTCGCCGGTGAGCTGCCAGTGGACGTAGCCGGCCAGGGTGGTGAGATGGGCGATCCGACCGACGTGGGGCTCGCCGTCGATCAGCGCCTGGTACAGGTGGGCGATGCTCCAGCGGTGGGGGATGTTGTGGCCGAACCGGGCGCTGAGCTCTTCGGCGGCGTCGCCGGTGTTGGTGTTGCGCCAGGTCCGGAACGGGGTGAGCAACTCGTCGGCGGCCCCGAACGCGAGGTAGCCGTGCATCATCGCCGACACGCCCAGCGCGCCGACTCCGGTGAGTTCGACGCCGTAGCTCGTGCGTACCTCGGTCAGCAGCTCGGCGACGCAGTGCTGCAGTCCGGTCCAGACCGCGTCCAGGGAATAGGTCCAGAGGCCGTCGCGATACTCGTTCTCCCAGGAGTGTCCGCTGACGGCGATCGTCTCGTGGTCCGGACCGATCAGCACGGCCTTGATGCGCGTCGAGCCGAGTTCGATCCCCAACGACGTACGCCGCTGCGTGATCGCATCGCGGGTGCCCGCCGTGAGTGCTTCTGCCATCGAGTTGTCCTTTGCCGGGAGCGGAACCAGATCGAGCCGGTTCGGAGTTGACCGCAGAATAGGTCGTCGTCCGCCGACCGTCGCGGGCACCCGGGCCCGATGCCCTTCCTCGAGGACGTCCGACTCGTCGGCGATCCGTCGCCGCCGGTGGGCGGTCATTTCCGATTTCGTCGGGACGGGCCATAATCGAACCGGTTGCGGGGAAGATGTCGAACCGGTTCGATGAGTGTAGGTGCACCCGGGCGACCGGGCAAATCAGACACACCGCAGGATCCGCTGCGCACAGCGTCTGCGGTGGGCCCGACCCTTGTAGGGTCGAGACAGCGACGAGCGGAAGGATCCTGAGATGAACATCGGTCATATCGCGCAGCAGGCCGGGGTCTCTCGGAGCACCGTCAGCTACGTCCTGAGTGGCAAGCGGCAGATCGGCGCGGCCACCCGGGCCAGGGTGATGGCCATCATCGATCAGGCCAACTACCGGCCCAGTGCGACCGCCCGGGCCCTGTCCAACGGCTCCACCCGGACCCTGGCCCTGGCGGTCCCCCGACTGCACCACCATCTCAGTATCGAGATCATGCAGTTCGTCGGCGCGATCGCCGAGGCCGCCGCCGAGGACGAGTTCGACACCCTCCTGTCGCCCAGTGGCGGCGGGGAGCGGCAGTCCGCCCTAGAGCGGTTGGTGATGGAGCGGCGGGTCGACGGGATCATCCTGATGGAGACCTTGATTTCCGACCCGCGGGTGGAAATGCTGATGGCTCAAGGCTTCCCGTTCATCACGATCGGCCGGGCCGGACACGACACGGAACACGACTGGGTCGACACCAACTACGAGGGTCTGGTCCGGGAGGCCGTCGAACGGCTGGCCGCTCAGGGGCACCGCCACATCGCGCTGGTCAACCGGCCGCAGGAGATGCTGGACAAGGGCTACTGCCTGTCGGTCAACGCCAAGGCAGGGTTCGAGGCGGCCTGCGCCGACCTGGGCCTCCACGGGGTGATGGCCTGTTGCGACGAGGATGACGGCGCGGGCGAACAGAGCCTGCGGCAGATCCTGGACCTGGACCCCAAGGTAACCGGGGTGGTCAGCGTTAACGACCGGTCGTTAGCCGCCCTGATGGATGCCCTGGCGGCCGACGGCCGATCTGTCCCCGACGACATGTCGGTCATCGCGGTGGCCCCGCCGCGGGTCGCCGCCCGCACCAGCCCGCCCGTGACGGCCGCGGACGTGCCCGCGGCGCCAATGGCGGCCAAGGCCGTCCAGACCCTGCTGGCTCGTATCGGCGATGTCGAGACCGAACCGGTCCGTGAACTGTTCAGCACGCCATTCGTCGATCGCGGCAGTGTCGGGCCGGCAAAGCGGCCCGCTGCCCGGAACCGGCGTCGCTAGCCGCCCGTCGGGAATTCCGCTCGCGTCGCTCTTGTGTCGGAGATGACAGTGGACTAACGTCACGTCACGTCCGTCGAACCGGTTCGACAGGGATCGAGGATTGGCGTCGAGAAAGGCGCAGGTCCGGTCGATTGCCTGTTTGACGGCGCAATCACAATTCCACCCCGGGAAGGATCAACGTGGCTCGCTCCTCCAACACCCGACGTACCCTGATGACGGCGTGCATGGCAATTACCGTGGCCGGTTCGCTGGCTGCGTGTTCGTCAAGCAGCACGGCCGGCGCCGCCGGCGGTTCGTCGTCCAGTGCCGCATCGAGCGCCGCTGCGCCCTCGTCGTCACCCAGTTCCGCGGCTTCGGCCGGAAGCTCTTCCAGCGCCGCTGGTTCGGCCGCCGCATCGGCGCCCGCCGGTGGCTCGGGTGGGACGGTCCAGATCTGGGATCCCTACCCCCAGTTCGACAACAACTCCGATTGGGTGAAGCTGCTCGACAGCTGCGGCACCCAAGCCGGTGTCAAGGTGAAGCGGACCGGCTTCGACACCACTGATCTGACCACCAAGACCCTGTTGGCGGCTCAGCAGGGCGTGGCCCCGAATGTGCTGATCGTCGACAATCCAGTGGTGTCGACCCTGGCCGACGCCGGCGTCCTGAACACCACCGAAGACCTCAAGCTGGACACCAGCGCATTCGAGCCGAACATCCTGGCCGCCGGCCAGCTGAACGGAAAGACCTACGGCGTCCCCATCGGGGCCAACACCCTTGCCCTCTACTACAACAAGGACGTGCTCAAGGCGGCCGGCGTCGACATCGCCACCGTCAAGGACTGGACGTCCTTGACCGCCGCATTGGCCAAGGTCAAGGCGGCGGGCAAGAAGGGCATCACCTTCTCCGCGATCGGAACCGAGGAGGGCAGCTTCCAGTTCCTCCCCTGGTTCTGGGGCTCGGGTGGCAAGCTGACCGACCTGACCTCGGGCACGGCCGCACTGCAGCTGTGGACCGATTGGCTCAAGAAGGGCTATGCCCCGAACTCCGTCATCAACAACACCCAGACCACCAGCTGGCAGGAGTTCGCCGCCGGCGACTTCGCGTTCAGCGAGAACGGCACCTGGCAGTTGGCCAACGCCGCGAAGACCGGCTTCGCGTACGGCGTGATCCCCGTTCCGGCCCAGAACGGCGGCACTGCACCCGCGCCGACCGGTGGCGAGTTCGTCACCGAGCCGGTGCAGAAGGACACCTCGATGGACGCCGCGTCGACCAAGGTGGTGGAGTGCCTCTCGGCTCCGGCCAACGCCCTGAAGACGGACACCACCCTGTCCTACGTGTCGGCTCTTGACTCGGTGCAGGCCAAGCAGACGGCCGCCAACGCGGCCCTGACTCCCTGGGTCGCTGCGGTCAAGGCGGCCAAGGGTCGCACCAGTGACAATCTCGGCACCAAGTACCCGAAGATCTCCGAGCCGATGTGGGGCGCTGTCCAGGCGGCCCTGTCCGGGTCCAGTTCGCCGGCCGACGCCATGAAGGCCGCTCAGTCCACCGCGTCGTCCGCCCAGTAGTACCGCCGGCCCGCATTCTCCGCCTTCCAGTACCGAATCGACTGCCCGGCTACCGCCCATCGGCAGAAGGGACATGTCAACGATGACCATCACCTCCCGCGCCGGACACCCGGCCGCCCCGGCTGCTGAGCCTGAAACGGCTCCGCAGCCGGGGCGGCCGGCCCGGAGCCGGTCCGGACAATGGGCAGCGTGGGGTTTCCTGTCCCCGATCGTCGTCTACCTGCTCGTCTTCTACGCCTATCCGCTGTACCGCAACATCGATCTCTCGTTGCGCAACTACACGGTCCGGTCCTTCATCGACGGGAATGCCGACTTCACCGGTTTCAAGAACTACACGCTCGCCTTTCACAACCCGACATTCTGGCCGGCTCTGGTCCACACCTTCCTGTTCACGATCGTCTCGCTGGTCTTCCAGTTCGCGATCGGGCTGGCGCTGGCCGTGTTCTTCATCCGCAGATTCCCGCTGTCGACCACGCTGCGCGCACTGTTCCTGATCCCCTGGCTGCTGCCGTTGATCGTCTCGGCCTCCACCTGGTCGTGGATGTTCAACTCCGATTCCGGGGTGATCAACTCGGCCCTGTCGTGGTTCGGGGTGAGCCCGGTCAACTGGCTGACATCACCCCAGTGGGCGCTGACCTCGGTGATCCTGGCCAACATCTGGATCGGGATCCCGTTCAATCTGGTCGTGCTCTACAGCGGCCTGCAGAACATCTCGGCCGATCTCTACGAGGCCGGCTCCCTGGACGGCGCCACCGCCTGGAAAGCCTTCCGCTACATCACCTTCCCGCTCCTGCGGCCGGTGTCGGCCATCACGTTGCTGCTCGGCTTCGTCTACACCCTGAAGGTCTTCGACATCATCTGGATCATGACCAAGGGCGGCCCGGGCGACGCGTCCACCACGCTGGCGACCTGGTCCTACCGGCTGGGATTCGGCACCCTGGTGCCCAAGTTCGGCCCGGGCGCCGCCGTCGGCAACCTGCTCATCATCATCGCGGTCATCTTCGGGTTCATCTACCTGCGGGTGCAGCGCAGCCAGGAGGCGTCATGACCACCGGGACCCTCAGAGGGCGAACGACTTCAGTGCCCCGCGCGCCGGGACGTGCGGGCGGTCGCCGGCGTCGCGGCGGCGTGAACACGGTCGTGGGCCTCGTGCTCACGGCGATCATGCTGTTCCCGATCTACTGGATGATCAACGTCTCGCTGACGCCGCCGAACCAGATGCGCAAGACACCGCCGAGCTGGTTCCCCCTGCACGCCACCTTCGCCGGGTATCAAGCGGTGCTGCACGACCAGGTGCCCTACCTGTTGACCAGCCTGCTCGTCGGCCTGGGCACGGTGATCCTGACGCTGCTGCTGGCCGCGCCGGCCGGATATGCCCTGGCCAAACTGCGGCCCCGGGGCGGAAGCGCACTGAGCTTCATCCTGCTCATCGCGCAGATGATCCCGGGGGTGATCATGGCGATGGGCTTCTACGCCATCTTCATCAATCTCCACATCACCAATCACTGGTGGGGCCTGATCATCGCCGACTCCACGCTGGCCGTTCCGTTCGGCGTACTCATCTTCACGGCCTTCATGTCCGGTATTCCGGGCGAGCTGATCCAGGCGGCGAAAATGGACGGGGCCGGCACGATGCGGGTGTTCCTGTCGGTGGTGATGCCGTTGTCCCGCAACGCCGCCGTGACGGTCTCGTTGTTCGCCTTCCTGTGGTCCTGGTCCGACTTCGTCTTCGCCTCCACCCTGGACAGCGGCGGCGATCGGCAGCCGATCACCCTGGGCATCTACCACTACATCGGCAACAACAACCAGGACTGGAACTCGATCATGGCGACCGCGGTGGTTGCCTCGATTCCCGCCGCCGTCCTGCTCATCCTGGCTCAGCGGTACGTGGCGGCCGGCGTCACGGCCGGCGCCGTCAAGGACTGAGCACGCACCAACCGACCGGCCGCCGTCACCGACGGCGGCCGGTTGCACCAGCGAACGAGATCACGACCATGACGGAGATTCCCATGCGCCCGCACGAACCAGAATCCGGCCACCCCACGTTCTCGCTCGACGAGATTCCCTTCTCCCGATACGGATCGTGGCTGGACATCTCGCCCGTGGTCGGCCTGCATCGGTTTGCCGAGGACCTCCATCTGGTCACGCACCAGACCGGTATGCACGCGATCCTGTCGCTGGTCCCCCAGGTCGACGGCGAGCGCGTCGAGACTGTCTGGGAGGCCGATCCGGCCACGCTGACCTGGCGGCACGCGGAAGGGCAGATCGATGCCGCGTTCGAAACGACCGACACCGTGCGCCTGCGCGGCCGCGGCCTGGCCCTGAAGGTGGTCGCCGCGGAACCGGCTCTGACCCCGTTCAGCGGACCCTACTTCTTCCGCGACCCGATTGACGGATCGTTGGTCTACACGCACTACCAGTCGGGGCGCCGCTATCGGATCACAACGTTGTCCGGCCGCCTCACGGTGGTCGGTGACCAGGCCCTGGGGACCGCCGAGCGCGGGGCGGTGATCGAGCCGGCCGATTCCGGCTCCTGGGAGATCGCCGTCGAAGAATTCGAGACCTCGCGTCGGCCATACGTTTCCGGCGGCAGCTTCGCTCTGGTCGAGGACGCGGTCCGAGCCGAGTTCACCAAGTTCTTGGCCGATGTGGCGCCGTGGCGGACCCAACGGACCCCCGCCGCGGACCTGGCGGCGTACGTCCTGTGGTCGGCCACGGTCAACCCGGCCGGGTTCCTGCAGCGACCGTCGGTGCTGATGAGCAAACACTGGATGGACAAGGTGTGGAGCTGGGACCACTGCTTCAACGCGGTGGCCCTGGCGGGCGGCCGGCCCGAGCTGGCGCTCGATCAGTTCCTCACCCCGTTCGACCATCAGGATCCCCGCGGTGCGTTGCCGGACTCGGTTGCCCACTCCGAGCGGCTCTACAACTTCGTCAAGCCACCCATTCACGGCTGGGCCCTCCGGACTCTGCGTCGTCACCTGGCACAGGATCTCGACGTCCAGGCCCTGACCGACATCTACTGGAAGCTGGCCTTCTGGGCCCGCTTCTGGCTCGACGCGCGTCGGGCGCCCGACCGCGAACTGCCGCATTACCAGCACGGGAACGACAGTGGCTGGGACAACGCCACCACGTTCGACCCGGCGCGTGTCCTGGAAACCGCCGACCTGGCCGGGTTCCTGGTCCAGACGCTGTCCACCCTGGCCGAACTGGCCACCGAACTCGGCCTGGTGGCCGACAGCGAGGAGTGGTCGGTCCTGGCCGACGCCATCCAGCAGGCCATGATCGATCACCTGTGGGACGGGTCGGGTTTCGGTGCCCGGAACCCGAACACGGGCGAGATCACCCGGTGCGCAAGCCTGTTGAACCTGCTACCAATCACCCTCGGTGCCCGGCTTCCCGCGCAGATCGCCGACCGGCTGGCCGACGGCATCAAGGTTCACCTGACCGAATGGGGCGTGTCCACCGAGCCGCCCAACTCCCCGCACTACGAGCCGGACGGGTACTGGCGGGGCCCGATCTGGGCGCCGTCCACGGTATTGGTGGAGAACGGCCTGCGCCGGGCCGGGCACGTCGGCCTGGCCGACGACATCAGTGACCGATTCCGCCGACTGTGCGAGAAGTCCGGCTTCGCCGAGAACTTCGACGCGCTGACCGGCGCCGGCCTGCGCGACCGGGCCTACACCTGGACTGCGAGCGCCTACCTCATTCTGGCCGCCGAACACGAGGACCGCATGCGCCTCGCCGTCCCGGATTCGGCCGAGGTCGTCGCCTGAATCAGATCTGTTCGGTGTGAAGACCTTGTCAGCAACACACACCGTCCGTATGATCATCATGGAATCGAACCGGTTCGACGCGCACACAAAGGAGTGGGCCGACTGACACATCATTGAATTCATCGGAGTCGAAGAATCGATCCGCCGGCCCGTCTGGGCCCCGGCATCACATCGTTCGGACTGGGCCAGGACTCAACTTTCGCGGAGGACAGGCGACACGCCGAGCTTCCCGGAAGCAGGCGACATGGTTGCCTGGTCCGGCCCTCGCGCCGTTTCCCGATTGCCCCTGAACTCGCGGGGTGAATTGCAGCTGCACCGGCGCGGTAGGGCCGGTGCCGGGCTGCGAAACAGGGACGTGGTCATTTCTCATTGGTCAACATGCAAAGGAGCATCAGCATGACCCGTGCTTTACTGAAATCGAATGGTCGGGCCCGCACAGCGGCCGCCCTGGTCGCCTGCACCGTCGTCGCGTTCGGAGCGACCGTCCTGGCCCCGAACGCATTCGCCGATCCGGCACCCGTGTCGGCCTCCAACACCATCGTGGTGCACGCCGACTCGGCCTTCCGCCCGGTCACGCACGTGGCCTCCGGCAGCCTCTACGGCCTGGCCGACGCCACCACCCCGGCGGACAGTCTGGTCCAGGCGATCAAGCCCAGCGAGTTCGTGATGAAGCCTATCGGTGGCACCCAGCAGGCCACCGGCGACATCGGGGTGACGTGGCAGAAGGCTGCCGCCGCCGGCGCCAAGGTCGTCGACCGGCTGTCGGACTACTACCCCGGCTGGCCGTACCAGTTCAGCTGGTCCAACTGGGACTCGGTGGTGACCAACGAGATCGCCAAGGTCAAGGCCACCGGAATGACCAACCTCGCCGCCTGGGCACCGTGGAACGAACCCGATGGCACCTGGTTGTCGTCCAACGGCACCTTCGAGGACTTCTGGGTGCACACCTACCGGCTGATCCGCAGCCTGGATCCCACGACACCGATTCAGGGGCCCAGCTTCTCGGACAACATCAACGACATGGAGAACTTCCTCACGGTCGCCAAGGCGACCAACACCATGCCGGACATCCTGGCCTGGCACGAATTGATCCGGTCGTCGAAGATCGCCGGAGATGTCGCCACCGTCGAAGCTCTCGAGGACAAGCTCGGCATCGCCCGTCTTCCCATCGACATCGAGGAGTACGCGACCACCGCCGAGGTGGGTATCCCCGGCTCGCTGGTGGGCTACATCGCCAAGTTCGAACGTTTGGGTATCCGGAACGCGGAACTGCCGTTCTGGAACAGGTCCGGCCAACTCGGCGATCTGCTCACCGGTGACGGCGCGACGCCGAACGGTGCCTACTGGATGTACAAGTGGTACGCCGACATGAGCGGCAACATGGTGACCACCACCCCACCCGGCAACAACAACTTCGATGCTGCCGCCTCGCTGACCGCCGATGCCAAGGAACTGGACGTCATCACTGGCGGTACCACCGGCCCGGCCGCGGTGAACATCACCGGCCTGAACGCCACGGCCCTGGGCTCCAGTGTCGACGTCAAGCTCGAGGTCAGCCCGACCTACGGACGCACCACCGGCGTCAACGGCCCGATCACCGTCTCCGAGACCACCTATCAGGTCGGTGCCGACGGTTCCATCACCGTTCCGATCGTGATGAACCCGGCCTACGGGTACCACGTCGTCGTCACCCCGGCCAAGGCCTCGACCCCCACGCTGACCGGTGGCTACACGTTCACGAACGTGAACTCCGGCCTGGCCATGGATCTCGGGTCCCCGGCCGCCCCGGTCGACCAGACCGCTCTCGACAGCACCAAGGCCACCCAGGTGTGGAAGCTGGTCGACGCCGGCGCCGGGCTGTACAAGATCGTCAACAACAGCACCGGCCAGTACCTGACCGTGCAGAACGGCGCCTCCGGAAACGGCGCCCCGGCCGCGACCTCTGCCGACGACGGGTCCAACAACTACCTGTGGCAGGCCGTTCCCGACGGGAAGGGCAACTACCGCCTCACCAACTTCGGCTCCGGATACGTCCTGGCCGTGACCGGGATGAGCAAGGCGGGCGGCGCCCAGGTGGTCCAGTGGACGGACGGCTCCTCCACCTCGGCCTGCACCGCGGCCGGAGCGCGGGCGGCCGGCAAGATCGGAAGCGGATCGCTCAACTTCTGCAACACCAGTGCCTACGTGAGCCTGCCGACCGGTGTGGTGAGCTCGTTGACCGGCGACTACACCGTGTCGACCTGGGTGAACCCGGCCAGCAACACCAGCTGGCAGCGGGTGTTCGACATCGGCTCCAGCAGCAACGCCAGCATGTTCCTGACCATCAGCGACGGCACCGAGCTGCGCTACGCCATCACGACCAGCGGCGGCGGGGGCGAGCAGCGACTCAACAGCAGCACCAAGCTGCTACCGCTCAACCAGTGGTCCCTGGTGACGATCACCGTGGCCGGAACCACCGGCACCATGTACGTCAACGGACAGGTCGTGGCCACCAACACCGCCATGACGGTGCACCCGTCGGCCTTCGGTCAGAGCACCCGCAACTACATCGGCAAGTCGCAGTACAGCGATCCCGCGCTGAACGGCTCCGTGGATGACTTCAACATCTACGACCGAGCCCTGTCCGCCACCGAGGTCGCGGCCCTGGCCGCCGGACAGGCCGGCGCCGGCAACGTTGCCTACTACAAGTTCGACGAAGCATCAGGGGCCACCGTCGTCGACTCCTCGGCCCACGCGCAGAACGCCGGCATCGTCAACGGCGCTGCGACCACCTCCACCACGGCCACCGATACGGCGACGGCGGATCACTTCTGGAAGCTGACGGCTGCGGATACCCGCACGATGCAGAGCATCACTTTCCCGACGGTCGGGGCCCTCACCGTGGGGCAGCCGGACGTCGCGCTGACCGCCACCGCAACCTCCGGGTTGGCGGTCACCTACACGGCGACCGGATCCTGCACCGTCGTCGACGGCTCGGCCCACGCGGTCGCCCCTGGCGCCTGCGCCATCACGGCATCGCAGGGCGGCAACGACACCTACCAGCCGGCACCGGATGCCGTCCAGAACATCACCGTTGCTCCCGGCGCCATCACGGCGGGGACGCCGGACATCTCCGGTGACCCGGTGGTGGGCGTCACCCTCACCGCGGATCCCGGAACCTGGGCTCCGTCGGATGTGTCGCTGTCCTATCAGTGGTTGTCGAGCGGCGCTGCCGTCTCCGGCGCCACCGGGTCGACCTACACCCCGACCACTTCCGACATCGGCAACCAGGTCTCGGTTCAGGTGACGGCGACTAAGGACGGCTACACCACCGCCTCCGCCACCTCGGCCCCGACCAGCATGGTCCAGGGGGTGGTGATCGCCGGTACCCCGACCGTCACCGGTTCCGCCGTCGTGGGGAGCACCCTGACCGCCGACCCGGGCACCTGGTCCCCGTCGGACGCGATCCTGACCTACCAGTGGCTGTCCAACGGGTCGCCGATCGTCGGCGCCGGCGGGAACACCTACACGCCGACCTCATCTGATGCCGGCCAGCACATCTCGGTCACCGTCACCGGCAACAAGTCCGGGTACATCGGAGCCTCGGCCACGTCAACGGCCACCGGCAACGTGACCAACCCGGCGTCAGCGGCCACGGTCACCCTGACGTCGGCCGTCGCCCCCTCGGCGGCCGGTTGGTACACCCAGAACGTAACGGTCACCCTCTCCGCCCCCCAGGTCGGCCAGAAGGTGCAGTTCAGCCTCAATGACGGCGTCTGGACCAACTACTCCAAGCCGTTGGCCCTCAGCGCCAACGGGGCGACCACGCTGGACACCCGGGTGCTGGACAGCAAGGGCAACCTGGTCGGCGGATCCACCACCGAGACGGTGGTCAAGATCGACAAGACCAAGCCCGTTGTGGCCCTCACCCGCACCCCGGACGTGAGCACGGGAACGCCTCGCAATCCACTGTCGTTCCTGTTCACCGCGACCGACACCTACTCAGGTGTCCAGAGCATCCAGTACCAGATCAACGGTGGTGACTGGGTCACGGCGGGCAGCGATCCGCTCGTCCTGGATCAGGTGGGCACGTACACCATCGCCTACCGGGCCACCGATGCGGCCGGCAACGTCACTGCGGTCAAGACGGTCTCCGCGACGATCAATGCCGACGTGATCACCTCGGTCAAGGCCAGCGCCTCGACGGTCAAGGCCGGTTCGCCGGTCACGTTCACGGTGGCCGGTTACGACCGTTACGACAACGTGCAGATCACCTACGGCACGAACACCACCTCGGTGATGACCGATGTCAAGGGCGGCGCCAAGGTCACCGTCGTCATTCCGGCCGACTCGCCGACCGGGGCCATGAGCGTCACCGCTACCGGGTCCGACGGGGTCACCACCGCCGGGACCAAGATCACCATCAAGTAGAAGACAACCCGACCGCGGAGCGGTACCCGACCTCGTCGTCGGGTACCGCTCCGCGGTCGTTTCGGGGGGGTCCGACGGCAATCGACCCGGCTCATCGGGCCCGGGGCGGACGTGCGCGCCCGACCGGCCGGAGGTGGAGAACTCTTTCCCCTTTCAACATATAGCGGACCGGGGGCCTTGCGGCAAGGCCCCGGTGGCGGCGCAGAATGGCCGGCCGAGGCCAGAACCAGCGCAAACAACCGTCCGGAGTTGAGGACTATGAACCAGCGCACGACCAGCGCTTTCGCCCTTCCCGACCGCCTCTTCGCCAAAGCCGACCCGGCTCTGATCGGTGACGACGAGCGGCATTTCGCCGAGATCGCCGACAACCTGCAGCGGACGATCGCCGAGTTGTCGGCGCGCCTGGACACCGCGCGACGGGCCCGGGGCGGCCAGGGGCAGGAGGCCATGGAGCGGGACGAGGAGATCCACCGGCTGACGGCCCGGTTGCGGCCGTTGCGCCGATTCGGGCTCGACCTGACTCTCGGGCGTATGGTCCGCGACGGCGATCCCGAGCCGGTGTACATCGGCCGGCTGGGGCTCACCGACGCCGATGGGCGCCGCCTGCTGGTCGATTGGCGCTCCCCCATCGCCGAGCCGTTCTTCGGCGCCACCCACGCCGACCCGATGGGTCTGGCCAGCCGTCGTCGCTACCGCTGGCACCGGGGCCGGATCAGCGACTACTGGGACGAGGTGTTCACCGCGGACGGGCTCCGGACCCGCGCCGCGCTGGACGACCAATCCGCGTTCATCGCTAGCCTCGGGGCCGACCGATCCCCGCAGATGCGCGACGTCCTGGGCACGATCGCCGCCGACCAGGACGCGATCATCCGCGCCGGATCACGAGGCGCGCTGGTGGTCGACGGGGGACCAGGAACGGGCAAGACGGTCGTCGCCCTGCACCGGACGGCGTATCTGCTGTATTCCGATCCGCGGCTCGGACACCGCCGCGGCGGGGTGCTGTTCGTCGGCCCGCATCGGCCGTACCTGAACTACGTGGCCGACGTGCTGCCCAGTCTCGGCGAAGAGGGCGTGCAGACCTGCATCCTGCGGGATCTGCTCCCCGAGGGCGAGGCGGCCCCGGCCGAGGATGATCCGCGGGTGGCGCGGCTGAAGTCGTCAGTGCGGATGGTCGCGGCCATCGAGGAGGCCGTCCGCTTCTACGAGGAACCGCCGACCCGGCCGATGACGGTGGGGACCGAGTGGTCGGACATCGTGCTGACCCCGGACGACTGGGCCGACGCCTTCGATGCGCCGAATCCCGGAACCGGCCACAACGAGGCGCGGGAGGAGATCTGTCAGGCCCTGATCAGCATTGCGGTCGACAAGGACGACAGCGATGCTTCGGCCGAGGAGATCGGAAACTCGTTGCGGCAGAACCGGGAATTGCGCTCCGCACTCAACCAGGCATGGCCACTGATCGAGCCGGCCGACCTCGTCGGGGATCTCTGGTCGGTGCCGGCCTACCTCCGCAAGTGCGCGCCCTGGCTCGGTCCCGATGATGTCCGACGACTTCAACGGTCGCAGCCGCAGGCCTGGACCGTGTCAGATCTGCCGTTGCTGGACGCGGCCCGGCACCGGTTGGGCGACTCGCGGGCCGCCGCCCGGCGCCGCCAGGAGGCGGCCGCGCTCGCGGCCGGAGGCGAACTGATGGACCGGGTGGTGAAGGACCTGATCGCCGCCGACGACTCCGAGTTGATGGTGATGTCGATGCTGCGCGGCGACGACCTGCAGAACACGCTGTCCGACAACTTCGTCCCGCCCGGCGACGAGACCGATCGGCTGGCCGGTCCGTTCGCTCACATCGTCGTCGACGAAGCCCAGGAGTTGACCGACGCAGAGTGGCAGATGCTGTTGCTGCGCTGTCCCTCTCGGAGCTTCACCGTCGTCGGCGACCGAGCTCAGGCCCGGCACGGTTTCACCGAATCGTGGGTCGAGCGACTGCAGCGGATCGGGCTCAGCCAGATCGAACTCGCGTCGCTGAGCATCAACTACCGGACGCCCGCGGAGGTCATGGTCGAGGCCGAGCCGGTGATCCGTGCTGTGCTGCCGGACGCCAACGTCCCGACCTCGGTCCGCCGCAGCGGCCGGCCGGTCCGGCACGCCGCGGTCTCCGAGTTGAACGCGGTCATCGCCGAGTGGGAGGCCGCCCACGATGACGGCATCGCCTGCGTCATCGCCGACGGCGGCGCCCACCTCGAATTCTCCGGGAATCCGCGAGTCACTCGGTTGACGCCGGAACTGTCCAAGGGCCTGGAGTTCGACCTGGTGGTCCTGGTCGACCCTGGGGCATTCGGTGGCGGGATCGAAGGAGCGGTCGATCGATACGTGGCGATGACCAGGGCCACCCAGAGCCTGGTGGTCCTGACCGGCTGACGACCCGGCCAGGGCACTGGGACGCGTGGGACGCGGTCGGTCACCTGTCATCGATGTCGGGGTGGCACGTCACCCGTTCGAGGGTGGCCAGCAGGTACGCCCGGGGGCGCTTCTCGGGCCCGTCCGGGGCTCTCACCATGGTGGCGAGCAGGCCGAACCCGGCGTCGCTCAGCATCGACGCGACGTGATCCGGCTGATGCGGGTGCACGTCGAGCGACAACGGATGCCCGTAGGCGTGGTCCAGGTGCACCGGATCGTCCCCGAGATGGAACGCGAGCAACACCGAACCACCGGGCCGAAGCACACGGGCGAACTCGCCGAAAACGGCCGGGAGCTCACTGTCCGGCATGTGCACGACCGAATACCAGGCCAGTACGCCCGCCAGCCCACCGTCGGCGACATCCAGTGCCGTCATGGAGGACACCTCGAAGCGGATCCCCGGATGCGCCGCCCGGGCCACGTCGACCATCCCCGGCGAAAGATCGATCCCGAACACGTCCAGACCAAGGGCCTGCAGGTGGGCGGCCACCCGGCCGGGGCCGCAGCCGACGTCCGCGACCGGACCGGCTCCCACCATTTCGGCGAACGCGGTGAGCAGGGCACGTTCGAGGGGACGCCCGTCCAGTTCGTCCCGCAGCAGTGCCTCGTAGTCCACCGCGACCGTGTCGTAGGAGGCGCGCACTTCGGATGCGGCGCTCATCGCGCGTCGATGAGGAAGGCGGTGGCGGCGGCGACCAGGTGTCCGGGATCGTCGACCCCGCACAGTTCCCGGGCCGAGTGCATGGACAGCACCGGGATGCCGACGTCGACGGTCCGGATGCCCAACCGGGTGGCGATCAATGGGCCAACGGTGCTCCCGCACGGCACGGTGTTCTTCCCGACGAACACCTGGCTGGGCACCCCGGCGTCCCGGCAGGCCCGGTGCCAGGCCGCCGCCCCGGGCGCATCGGTGGCATACCGCTGGTTGGCGTTGACCTTCAGGGTGGGGCCGGCGTTGGGCAGCGCCTGATGCGTCGGATCGTGGCGGTCCAGGTAGTTCGGATGGGCGGCGTGGGTGACGTCCACCGACAGGCACCGCGACCGGGCGAATGCCTGCCCCCGTGCGTCGAACCCGCCGGCCAGCCAGGTCAGCAGGTTCTCCAGTAGCGGCCCCGACGCGCCGGTCGCGGTGTCGCTGCCGATCTCCTCGTGGTCGAAACCGACGAACACGGAAATCATGTCGGAAACCTCGGCGGCGGCGATGAGGGCGCTGAGCCCGGCGTGCACCGAGACCAGGTTGTCCAGACGCGGTGCGGCCAACAGCTCCTGGTGCCGGCCCAGGGTCGCCGGCGGGGTGAGATCGTGCACCACCAGATCGTGTCCGGCGACGTCGGCCGGATCGAGTCCGGCCTCGCCGGCGACGAACGCCAGGAATTCACCGGCGGTCGGATCCCCGAGTCCCCAGATCGGGAGCAGGTGCTGCTGGGCGTCCAGGGTCAGGCCCTGGTTCACGGCGCGGTCCAGGTGTACCGCCAGCTGCGGCACCCGCAGCACCGGGCGGTCGATGTTGACCAGGACGGTCGACCCGTCGAACCGCGCGAGGCGTCCGGCCAGCCCGAGGTCGCGATCGAGCCAGGAGTTGTACAGCGCTCCCCCGTAGACCTCGACCGCGACCTGACGCCAGCCGGCCCGGCCGACGTCGGGGCGCGGCTTGACCTTGAGCGTCGGCGAGTCGGTGTGGGCCGCGAACACCCGGATCGGGGTGCCTGGGCCGGCGCCGGCAGGCACGGACCAGGCCAGCAGCGTGCCGTCGCGCACCAGATAGCGCCCGCCCGGGCCCCGCTCCCCGGCCACGGCCTCGTCCTGCTCGGTGAATCCGGCCGCCCGCAACCGGGCGCCGCCCTGAGCGACCGCGTGGTACGGCGTCGGGGAGGCCGTGATGAAGTCGGCGAGGTCCTGCGTCAACCCGTTCATTGCCGTTCATCATGGCCGACCGACATCGAGATGGCCCACCGGACACACCCTGGGCCGCCGCCCGGCGGGCCGTTGTTATGGTCGGGCCATGCGCACATCGAGAGCTCGATGGTCTGCGCCGGCCCGGCCGTGACGGCCTGCCCGTGCGGTAGCGGAGCCGGCTACGACGAATGCTGCGGTCCCCTGCACCGAGGAGTCTCGACCGCGCCGACCGCAGAGCGGTTGATGCGCGCGCGGTACTCGGCGTTCGTCCGGCGGGAGTCGACGTACCTGCTCGAGTCGTGGCATCCCAGTACCCGGCCCGGGGCCGTCGACTTCGACCCCGAGATCCGCTGGACCGGGCTCACCGTCGAAGGTCGCCACGCCGGCGGACTACTGGACCAGGTCGGCACTGTTGCGTTCGTCGCCCGGTACCGGGCCAACGGCCGCCGCGGTGAGCAACGGGAGAACAGCCGGTTCGTCCGCGAGAACGGCCGCTGGGTCTATCTCGGCGCGGTGTGATGCCGCGGCTGGTGGTGGTGCTCCCGCTCGATCCGCTGCCGCTCGGCGCCGGATGGCACCTGAACGACTGGCCGCTGCACGTGACGGTGGCGCCTACCTTCGTGATCGACGCCGAGCTGCCCACCGTGGTCGGTGCCGTCGAGCCGGTGATGCGATCGGTGCCGGCGTTCACCGTGACCGCTGGTCCGGACGAGGGCTTCGGCCGGTCCGGGGCCATCCCGGTCTCGCTCCTGGAGCCGTCACCGATCCTGGCCGGACTGCATCGGGCCCTGCTGGGGGCGATCATCGGGATCGGCGGCGTGTTCGACGATCCCGAGTACACCGGAAACCACTACCGTCCGCACATCACCATGACGAAGGCGGCCCGGGTGCACCCCGGCGACCGGCTGCATCTGCGTCAGGCGACCCTCGTCGACATGGAACCGGTTGGCGCGGAACGACTTCGGCACGTCGTGCGCTCGTGGACGCTGGTCTGAGCGCAACGCTTGTGGTGCGGGCGGATCAGACGCCGGGCGCGGAAGCCTGCCGCGCGGCGACCGCCGACCGCAGCTCCCGGTTCCGGTCGATGTCCTGTTCGATCCGGTCGAGCAGGGCCCGCATTTCGTCCTTGTCCAGCTCCGCCGGGGCATCGCCGGCCAGCGACTCCACCACCTCGGCCTGGGTGCTGAGCAGCACCTCGTGGTCCTCGTCGAACCGCGTCACCGATGTGGCGGCCGGATCGCGACCTTCGACGATCTCGAGCAGCGTGATGATGGTGTCGAAATCGGGCTGGCCGGTCATGGAGATCCTCGCTCTGGTGTCGTGAAGGGTGTTCGGGACGAACCTGTGCGCATCGAGGCTACTGCGGGCTGGTCCAGTCACCGGGCCGGGTCAGCACCGCCGGGATGGCCGTCACGGCATCGCCGTGGGCCGCATTGAGCTGGAACTGGGTCAGGAACAGGGCGGTCGACAGGTCGGCCCGGCGCAGATCCGCTCCGCGCAGGTCGGCCCCGATCAGGTCGGCTTCGCGCAGATCCGCTGAGCGGAGGTCGGCGCCGATCAGGTAGGCGCCGCGGAGGTTCGCTCCGCGCAGGTCGGCCCCACGCAGGCGCGCACCGACCAGATCCGCTCCGCGTCGGCTCTTCTGCGGCCGGTCGGCGCGGACCAGCGTGCTGACCTCCAGGAGCACCTGGTTGACCCGGTCGCGGTGAGTGGCCACATCAACCTCGAGCAGCTCCGGTGCCGGCAGCCCGGTCAGCGCGGCCGTGGCGGTCTGCAGATCGGCCGCCCGGACCCGCAGTTCTCCGGCCGATTTCTCGATCGCCTCCTGCAGATACCAGAGCAGTTCGTGCAGTTGACGCACGACCGGGAAGACCGCGAACATCTGCGCCGCCGACCCAGGATCATCGCGCCAGCTCCGCCCGGCGTAGGTGACCTGGGCCACTTGTTGTCCGGCCCCGAAGCAGTCGTAGACCGTGCACCCGGCGAACCCGCGCTGCCGCAGTGACGAGTGGATGCGGCAACCGGAGTCGGCGGCCAGATTGCGGCACGGCTCGCCGGCTGCCTTGGTGACGGCGAAGTCCGCGGAGGCGGTGAACGGTAGTGCGACACAACACAATCCGAAACAACGAGAGCAGTCGGCCAGCAGGTTCGCCCTGGGCAATGCGTCGCTCCCGGTGTCCGCCACGCGTGCCAGTATGACCGCTCTCCCATCGCGACCGGTGACCGTCCCGTCCGGTGATTGGCTCCAGCGGTCGTCCATCTGGGAAGGTAGTCCGCGGCCTCCTGGGGGCCGGCGTCGTTCGACTGCGGTGGGAGGTGAGATGCGTTGACCGGGACCGAGGGCACCGAACTCCTGGCCGAGCAGGGTTTCATCACCAACCTGTACCGGCGGCTCGATCGCATGCGCGAGGAGACGGTCCGCCTTCGCGACACCTACCTGCGCGACAGTGACGGCACGCCCGGCGGCCGGGTGCAGCGCGACATCGCCTACGCCGGGCACGCCCAGACCCTGGTCGACCTGAACGTGGCCGAGGACAAACTGTGTTTCGGGCGGCTGGACTCGGTCGACGGCCAGTCCATGCACATCGGGCGGATGGGCATCTTCTCCGAGGGAGAGGACCGCGAGCAGCTGCTGATGGACTGGCGGGCCCCGTCGGCCCGACCGTTCTATGTGGCCACCGCGGCCGCGCCCCTCGGCGTCCGGCGGCGGCGGCACCTGCGCATCCGGCGCCGGATCGTCGAGTCGATCTCCGACGAGTACCTCGACCTCACCGGCCTGTCCCCCGATGACCCGGCGCTGGCCGCGGTCAGCGCTTCCGGTCTCACCGGTGAGGCGGCGCTGCTGGCCGCGCTGAACGCTCCGCGGACCGGCCGGATGGGCGACATCGTCGAGACCATCCAGGCCGAGCAGGACCGGATCATCCGGGCCGACCGCGCCGGCATCCTGGTCGTCCAGGGCGGGCCCGGCACCGGCAAGACCGCGGTGGCCCTGCATCGCACGGCGTACCTGCTGTACACCCACCGTGGGCAGCTGGCCAACCGTGGAGTGCTGGTGATCGGCCCGAACCGGACGTTCCTGACCTACATCGGCCAGGTCCTGCCCTCGCTCGGCGAGAACGCGGTGGTGCTCTCGACAGTCGGTGATCTGTTCCCGGGCGTGCGGGCCGAGCGTGTCGAGTCCTCGCGGGTGGCGGTGCTCAAGGGCCGGCTGAACATGGCCAAGGTGATCGCCAATGCCGTGCTGGACCGGCAGCGGGTGCCGAAGACCACCATCACCGTGAAGTACGCCGGAGGCGATCTGCGACTGGACCGGCAGCTGCTCTCCCGTGCCCAGGAACGGGCCTGGCAATCGCGCCGTCCGCACAACCGGGCCCGCCAGGTCTTCCTCAAGTCGGTGTTCGACCAGTTGGCCCGGCAGGTCGCCCGCCGCCACCGCGAAGGGTTGGCCGCGGCGATCCCGCTGACCTCCGACGACTTCGAGGACATCCGACGCGACCTGCGGTCGGACGAGGACCTGCAGGCCGCGCTGTCCACCATCTGGCCCGCCCTCACCGCGCAGACCCTGGTCCGCGACCTGTTCGCCTCCCCGGCCCGGCTGCGGTTGGCCGCTCCGTTCCTGAGTGACGCCGAACGGGACCTGCTGCTGGCCGCTGCTCCCACCCAGACGTTCTCCCAATCGGACGTGCCGCTGCTCGACGAAGCGGCCGAGTTGCTCGGGCAGGACGACCGGCTGGTGATGGCCGCGGCGACCCGCGACCGCGAACAGCGCGAGGAGTACGCGCAGAGCGTGCTCGACATGCTCGGCGAGGGCGGCGAGGCCTCCGACGAGGGCACCGGCGCCGACGGGTTCCTCGGCATGGTCAGCGCGGCCGACCTGGTGGAGTTGCAGGAGGACGCGGTGTCGCTGACGTCAACGGCCGAACGGGCCGGGGCCGACCGCGAATGGACCTACGGGCACGTGGTGGTCGACGAGGCGCAGGAACTGTCGCCGATGGCCTGGCGGGTCGTGATGCGCCGCTGCCCGGTCAAGTCGATGACGTTGGTCGGCGACCTGGCCCAGACCGGGGATGCGGCGGGCGCGTCGTCCTGGGGATCCGTACTCCGGCCCTACGTGGGGCGCGACTGGCGCTTCGAGGAATTGACCGTCAACTACCGGACGCCGGCGGAGATCACTGCCGTGGCCGATCGGATTCTGGCGTCGATCGACCCGAAGCTCACCGCCCCGACCTCGGTCCGATCGACCGGCGTACTGCCCTGGTGGCAGCACACCTCGTCCGAGACGCTGGTCGAGCAGACCGCCCTCCGGGCGGCGCAGGACCTGGCGCTGGGCGGCGAGCAGCACCTGGCCGTGCTGGTGCCCGATGCGCTCTACGAGCAGGTGACGACCCGCGTGGCGGAGTTGGTGCCGGCGGCCGGCCCGGGCCACGACGTCGCCCGACCGGTGGTGGTGATGACGGTCCGGGAGGCCAAGGGTCTGGAATTCGATTCGGTGATCCTGGTCGAACCCGACCTGATCGTCGAGCAGTCGCCGAAGGGCCGGAACGACCTGTACGTGGCCGTCACCCGGGCCACGCAGCGACTCGGTGTGCTCTACACCGGCCGCCGGCCGGCCTATGCCGATCCGGCTCCCGAGGCGTCCGCCGGTCTCTGGTAGCCGGCGTTCACACGGCCGGCACGGCCGTCTCGGCCGCGGCGGCCCGCTCGACCGTCATCAGGCTCTCGGCGTGGTGCTCGGCGTGGAAGGCGCGGCCGCCGCCGCGGAACCCGAACAGGCGCTTGCTCCAGATCAGCCAGACAACGGCCGCGACGTTGACCAGGAACAGGACGATCCGGAGCCAGGTGACCCGTTCGGTGAGTTCGTAGACCTCCAGCGGCAGGAAGATGCTGGTCGCCACGACCGCGAAATACTCCCCCCACCGTTTCATCAGCCACAGTCCGGTGCCCTCGACGAACTGCAGAACGGCGTAGGCGATCAACCCGACGGCGATCCAGGTCAGCGTCCTCTCCGACAGGGAGAAGACGTCGTTGATCCCCCGGACGATCTTGGAATCGTCGATGTTCCAACCGATCTGGTCGGCCAACGGGCGCAACAGCGGGAGGTCCCGATTGAACGAATCCTGCAGGTTGCCGCGCGACTTGCGGAACACGAAGACCAGCACGGCCAGGCCGGCCAGCCCCAGGCCGCGTATCACCCGCTCGGCGGCCAGTAGCCGCATGAGGCGGCGGTCGCGCAACAGCCGACCGCGAGGCACCTCGGGGGCGTCGTCGGCCTTCCCGGATCCCTTCGGAGCCCCGACCACGTAGGTCGCGCAGCGCAGGCATCGCCAGGCTTCCCCGGCCGGGGTCTGCACGCACAGCCGATCCCGCAGCCCGGGTTCGTCCGGGGCGTAGGTCTCGTGACCGCGCCGGGCGCAGGTGTTCAGGTTCCAATCCACGCACCGCAGACTAGTGGCCGCCCGGCCCGCGCGATGGGGGTTGGCCGGAAATCACCCAGCGCTTCCGGCGTGGGTCAGGTCTCGTCCAGGACGACCGCCGGTCCGCTGTCGTGCCACACCCACAGTCCGAGCACGACGACCACCGCCATCTCGGTCAGGGACAGCCCCCGCTCCACCAGACCGACCAGCCGCCAGGCCTCGATGGGCGTGAGAGCGGACAGGATCGTCTGCAGGGTCAGCACGATGAACCAGCCACCGGAGATCATCGACAACCGCAGCGCCCAGCGCGGCCACCGTCCGGCCAGGTTCCGGTGATGCCAGCACACCAGGCTGGTCCCGATGGGCAAGGAGAAGAACGCGATCAGGGTCCACGTCCAGTGCACCCGGCCGGCCACCGACGGGTCGTTGTCGAATCCCTGTTTGGGGAACACGACCAGCCCGATCAGGCCGATCGACCACATCAGGGTCATCAGCGAACCCCAGGATCGCCACGGCACGATCTCGCGGAGCACGAGGGCGGCCAGCACCAGCATCGAGGCCACGGCGAGGACGACCACTCCCCAACTGAAGATCCAGCCGTTGGGGTACAGCGCGTATTCGCTGATCGTCCTGGACAGCGGGTTCATTGCCCGGCTGGGCGCGGCGACGTGCAGATAGCCGATGGACAGGACGGCCAGGACGACGCCGACGATGCCGGTGAACGCAAGGCGCCTGGCCCAGATGATCGCGGTCAGCGGGGCGTGGGCCTCGTCGTCGAGCAGGTCGACGGCGAACGACTCGGCGCGGTCTTCGGCGGCGTCGCCGATCGATTCACCCGTCATCGGCTTCGACCTCCTGACATCGCCGGGGAACATCCGTCCCACCGTATCCGGTGCACCGGGTCGAGGCCGGACAGACGACGGGCCGGCCCGAACGTTCCCGGCATGCGCGGCCGGCAGCCGGCGCGACTACCGGGCCCGGCGCGACTACCGGGCGTCGGCGTCCGCGCCGCGGGCGACGACGCCGGGTTCCTTCTGCCAGTTCTCCGGATATCCGTCGGAGACGTTCACCCCGTCGTTGGGGATGCCCGGGGCGTAGGCCCCTTCGTGGACCGCCGTCTCCAGCGCCTCCGGCTCACCGCGATGTCCGAAGTGGTTGAACAGCAGGTTCAGCACGAACACGACGATCACGGTCGAGGTGATGGCCGATCCGAAGATCGTCTGGAACCACTCCGGAAACTTCGAGTAGAACGACGTGAACAGGGCCGGTGCCATGCCGACGGACAGCGACACGGCGACGATCAGCAGGTTGTGGTTGTCCCGGAACGAGACCTTGGACAGGGTCTGGATACCGACCACGGTGACCATGGCGAACATGACCGTGGCGGCGCCGCCGATGACCTGGTCCGGCAACGCGGCGATGATGGCGCCCATCTTCGGTATCACCCCGAGGATCACCAGGAAGACGCCGCACAGGGCCACCACCCACCGGCTGCGGACCTTCGTGATGCCCAGCAGCCCGACGTTCTCGGCGTAGGCGGTGTCCGGGAACGAATTCATGAAGCCGGCCAGCACGAAGGAGAAGCCATCGACGGCCAGCCCGGCGGCCAGGCGCTTGGGCGGCAGGTCCGAATCGGTCATCTCGGCCACGGCGACGGTGTCGGCCGTGGATTCGGTGTAGGTGACCAGCACCACGATGCACATCGACACGATGGCCGAGAAATGGAATTGCGGCGCACCGAAGTGGAACGGGGCCGCGATCCCGAACCAACTGGCCGAACCGACCTCGTGGAAGTCGAGCAGACCCATCGGCCACGCCACGACGACCCCGACGACGACCGCGACCAGGACGGCGAGTTGGCCGGCGAAACCCGGCGCGAACCGGCTGATCAGGATGATCACGAGGATGACCAGCATGGCCAGACCGATGAACGACGGCTTGGCGTAGTCCGGGTTGGCCGTAACGATGTCCCAGGTCCCCGTGGCGCTGCCGGCCTTCACACTGCCGCCGGCCAGCTCCGCCGCACTCGGGTAGTGGTCGAGCACCTGCGTGACCGTGGCGTCACCGGTGATGAGGGTGATGTCGACGCCGATCAGGGACAGACCGATGATGGCGATGACGGTGCCGGAGACCAGCGGGGGGAAGAACCGGATCATCATCGAGAACGGCCGCGCGATGAGCAGGCCGAACACCCCGGCCACCAGCAGCGAACCGTAGACGGTGGCCAGACCGCCGGCGTAGGCGCCGCCGTTGGCGAAGGCGATGGTGAGCATCGGCGACAACACCGTGAAGGTGGCGCCCGCGATGATCGGGAGGCGACTGCCGGCCCACTTGAGCTTGTAGAGGCCGGCGGCCTGCAGGATCGTGCAGATCCCGGAGACCAGCAGGTCCATGTTGACCAGGATCGCGATGTCCTTCTGGCTGAGGCCGAGTGCGTTGCCCACGATGAACGGCACGGCGACCGCGCCGGCGTACATGATGAACAGATGCTGCAGGGCCAGCACGATCAACTTCGGGGCGGCCGGCACCTGGTCCACCGGATGGGCCGCCTGTGCGGCGAGGCCAGGACGTTCGTCGAGCTGGGTCATGGTGCGGCTCCTCGGAGGGTCAGGTCTGGGGAGTACGGGTGGGTGCCGGCTCCCGCGGTGAGCCCGGTCGTGCACCCGCGTCTTGGTGACCGGCCTGGACATGCGGACATGTGAAACCTAGGTGAGTCACGTTTCGCCGTGATTGCCGTTGCGGGCGCTCGTGTTGCCGATCGATGCCGGCTCCGGACCCGGCGACCCGCCCCGGCGGGGACACCACGACTGTCGTCCACCCCACGTAGGCTTCCGCTCATGCAGCAGTACTTGGACCTGATGGACCGCATCCTCACCACCGGCGTCGACAAGCAGGACCGCACGGGTACCGGTACCCGCAGCGTGTTCGGGCACCAGATGCGGTTCGACCTGTCGAAGGGTTTCCCGCTCGTCACCACCAAGAAGGTGCACTTCAAATCGGTGGCGATCGAGTTGCTCTGGTTCCTGAAGGGATCGACCAACGTCCGGTGGCTGCAGGAACGCGGCGTGACCATCTGGGACGAATGGGCCGACGCCGACGGGGAGCTGGGTCCGGTCTACGGCAGCCAGTGGCGATCGTGGCCGGCGCCGGACGGACGCCACATCGACCAGATCGCCAACGTTCTGCACTCACTGCGGACCAACCCGGACTCCCGCCGCCACATCGTGTCGGCGTGGAACGTGGCCGAGGTCGACGAGATGGCCCTCCCGCCCTGTCACACCATGTTCCAGTTCTACGTCGCGCAGGGCCGGCTCTCGTGCCAGCTCTACCAGCGATCGGCGGACGTCTTCCTCGGTGTGCCGTTCAACATCGCCTCCTACGCCCTGCTGACCGAGATGGTGGCCAAGGCCGTCGGGTTGGTGCCGGGCGACTTCGTGCACACCTTCGGTGACGCCCACCTGTACAGCAACCATTTCGAGCAGGCGCGTCTGCAGCTGACCCGCACGCCGCGTCCACTGCCGACCCTGACCCTGGCCGACGGGGTGGCCGACCTGGACGCCTACGACTACGCCGACATCGCCCTGCACAACTACGACCCGTACCCCGGGATCAAGGCCCCGATCGCCGTATGAGCATCACCTTGATCGCGTCCGTCGCGGAGAACGGGGTCATCGGGGACGGTGGCGATCTGGCCTGGCGCAACTCCGAGGATCTCCGGCGCTTCAAGAACCTGACGACGGGTCACCCGATCATCATGGGACGTAAGACGTTCGACTCCATCGGGCGGCCACTGCCGGGTCGCCGGACGATCGTCGTCACCCGCTCGACGGGCTTCTCGCGCGACGGCGTCGAGGCGGTCCACTCCCTCCCCGACGCCCTCGCGCTGGTGCCCGACCAGGACGTGTTCGTCATCGGCGGCGGTGAGATCTACGCCCAGAGCATCGGGCTGGCCGACCGGCTCGAGATCACCCACATCGAGCTGGAACTGGCCGGTGACACGCGCTTCCCGGCCATCGCACCGGCGGACTGGGAACGCATCCGGGTCGAACATCGCGACGGCTTCTCGTTCGTCACCTACCGGCGCCGTCCCGAGCCGGTCACCGACCTGACGGAACTGCTGGGCGCCCTCGAACCGGAGTTGCACCCGGGCGAGTACCTCTATTGTTCGGTCGAGGACGTGCCGCTGGGGATTGACCCGGTGGTGATGGTGGCCGAGAGCGAGGGCACCACCCTGGTCCTACCGCGGGAGCAGGCCGACCAATTCGGTATCGCCGGTGTGTTCCCGTGCGCATGGATCACGCTGAAGGTGCCGTCGGCGCTGGAGGCGGTCGGTCTGACCGCCGCCATCTCCACGGCGCTGACCCGGGACGGTATCTCCTGCAACGTGATCGCCGGATACCACCACGACCACCTGTTCGTCCCGGCCGACCGGGCCCACGACACCCTGAATGCCTTGGCCGCCCTGGCTCACACCAGGGCCTGACTCAGCCCCGGGCCATCCGGCGGACGGCGAGTTCGGCCAGCAGCGCGGCCCCATCGCCGAGCACGCTGTCATCGAAGGCCGCCAACGGAGAGTGGTTGGTCGGGGCGCGCTCGAAGTCGTCACCGACCCCCGCCCCGAGGAACACGTATGCCCCCGGTACTGCGTCCAGCACCCGGGAGAAGTCCTCCGAACCGGAGAGCGGATTCGGCAGGTCCATAAAACGGCGGTCGCCGAACAGGTCCCTGATGGTGGCCGCGGCGAAGTCGAACTCCGCGTCGTCGTTGACCGTCACCGGGTACTCGGCAATGAACGTGACCTCGGCCCGCAGGCCGTGCGCCGCCGCGATGCCCTCGCACAGTGCCACCGACTTCCGGGCGACGTCCGCGGCCGCTCCCGGGCTGAAGCTGCGGACCGTCGCGTCGAAGACCGCGTCGTCCGGGATGACGTTGCGCTTGGTGCCCGAGTGGAACGAACCCACCGTGATCACCACCGGGTCGAACACGTCGAACTGGCGGGTGACCAGGGTCTGCAGCGCGGTGACGATCTCGCACGCGACCGGGATCGGGTCGCGGCCACGGTGCGGCATCGAGCCGTGGGTGCCGGCGCCGATCACCCTGACCTCCAGCCCGGCCGACGCGGCCATCAGGGTCCCGGCCCGGGCCGCGAACACCGCATGCGGGAAGCCCGCGGAGAACACGTGCAGCCCGTAGGCCGCGTCGATCGGTCGTCCGGCCGCGCCCAGGAGGCCCTCGTCGAGCATCCGTCCGGCACCGTCGTGCCCTTCCTCGCCCGGCTGGAACATGAACAGCACGTCCCCGGCCAGTTCGGCGCGGTGCGCCGCGAGCAGGCGCACCGCGCCGACGAGGCCGGCCATGTGCAGGTCGTGGCCGCATGCGTGCATCGCGTCCCGGAAGGGTGAATCAGCGGCCGGGGCGAACGCCTCACCGGACCGCTCGACCACCGGCAGCGCGTCCATGTCCCCGCGCAGCAGCACCAACGGGCCGGGCCGTCCTCCGCGCAGCACGGCGACGATCGAGGTCAGGTCGGTCCCCGTGGTGATTTCCAGGCCGAGGCCGTCCAGCTCGTCGAGCAGGACCCGCTGCGTCGTCGGCAGCTGCAGCCCGACCTCCGGAACGGCGTGCAGGCGGCGGCGCAGGTCGGTCAGGGCCGGGCCGAGAACCGCGGCCTCTTGGGTGAAGTTCATGGGTGAACGGTAGAGGTCCCCGGAGCATCGGTGGAGCGCCGGGGGTCCGGGCCGGACGTCGGCGGGCGGATCCGGCGGTAACGCTCGTAGATCACGCCCGTCCCGAAAGTCCTGGTCTGAACCAGGCCGAACCGCATCTGCGAGCGGACGGGCGGGAGGTAAGACGTCCCGCCACCGAGCACGACCGGACAGCGGAACATGCGCAGTTCGTCGACCAGATCAAGTGCGATCGCCGCGGCGGCCAGGTCGGCGCCGCCGATCGAGATGTCCTGGTCGGTCGAGTCGAGTGCGGTCGCGATCTCCTGCGCCACCGATCCGGCGGCGAGCCGGGCGTTACCTTCGACGTGCTCGAGCGTGCGGCTGAACACGACCTTGCCGAGCGCACCCCAGACGTCGGCGAACCGGTCCCCGAGTTCGGTGGCCCGCATCGTCGGATCCGTCTCCCAGGGGAGCATCACCTCGTAGAGCCGGCGGCCGGTCAGATATCCGCCGAGGCTGCTGACCTGCTCGAGGTGGTAACCGAACAGCTCCTCGTCCGGGACCGTCCATCGGAACGAGTCGGTGCGGTCGGTGACGAAGCCGTCCAACGAGACGCTCATCGAGTAGACCAGCACTGTGGCTCCTCGATCCGAGTCAACACCGGAGAGCGGTCACGCTCAGGCGACGGACGCCTCGGCGCGGCCGGCTCCGTAGGGCAGCACGATCCGCAGATTCGTGTCGACCGACCGGTGATCGCCGCCGCCGCCCAGGCCGGGCTTCGAGGAGTTCGCGATCACACGGTTCTTCGCCGCCGCGATGCGCGAGTCCGTCCGCAGGTTGCGGCTGACGGTGTCCAGTACGTCTGACATCTGCAGATCCAACGCGTCGCAGATCGAGGCCAGCAGCTCGCTGGAGGCCTCTTTACGTCCACGCTCGACCTCGGAGAGGTAACCCAACGACACATTCGCCGCTGTGGACACGTCCCTCAGGGTCCGGTTCTGACTGGTTCTCGCATCACGCAGGGTCTCCCCCAAAGCATCGCGAAGCAACATGTCGCACCTCCTCCCACTGATCGGTTCTCGGTCAGGTCGGTTCTCGTTCTATCCGATGTCGCGGACCGCCGGCGGCACTGCCGCCACCTGCGGTGTGTTCAAGGTACTCCGCGACCCCGACAGGACCGACGAGGCGGAGGATTGACATAGGTAAAAACGTGGGAATGCGCGTAAATGTTCCGTTCTCGGGACATTGCCGGGCCGTTTCCTCCCAGGTCAGCCCGCGAATCCCCCTGCGCCGCAGGTCAGGGCGCTGCCGTCGCGCCGGGCGCCGAGGTGAGTTCCGCCAGCAGATCCAGAGCGGCACGCACAGCGGCCACCCGGACGGCTCCGCGCGTCGGCCGTCCGCCCGACGGGTGGCCGGACCGCTGCGCGGTGCCGCCCGGGCCGGCCAGGGCGACGTGCCAGGTGCCCACCGGAACGCCGTTCTGCGGGTCAGGTCCGGCCACCCCGGTCAGGCCAATCCCGATCGTGGCACCGCACGCCCGCCGGGCGCCGTCGGCCAACTGGGCCGCCACCTCCGGGTCGACCGGTCCGCGGGTGGCCAGCAGGTCCGGATCGACTCCGGCCAGGCTGCCCTTCAGATCGGTCGCGTACACCACCAGACCGCCGCGGAGCACGGCGGAGACGCCGGGGATCTCGGTCAGCACCGCGCACAGCAGACCACCGGTCAACGACTCAGCGCACGCGACCGTCAGGCCTTGGGCAGCGAGCCGCCGCACCAGGGTGGTCAGCTGGTCCCCCGGCCATCCGACCAACGAGCCGAGCGGGCTGTCCACGGCTCAGCCCGGGTTGTTGGACGTCGGGTTGCGGGGTTTGCTGACCAGGGTGGCCGCCCGTACCAGGTAGTCGACACCCGTCACGACGGTGAGGATGACGGCGACGATCATGAAGCTCATGGCGACCCAGTGGAGGGCATGCGGGAGGGGCAGCACGTAGAGGCCGATGGCGATGATCTGCACCAGGGTCTTGGCCTTCCCGCCTGGGCTGGCCGCGATGACGCCGTACCGGATGACGGCGAATCTGAGCAGCGTGATCCCGATCTCCCGGACCAGGATGACCACGGTGACCCACCAGGCGAGATCACCCAGCATCGACAGCCCGATCAACGCGGACCCGGTGAGGGCCTTGTCGGCCATCGGATCGGCGATCTTGCCGAAGTCGGTGACCTGCCCTCGTTTGCGGGCGATGTGGCCGTCGAACCGGTCGGTGATGGCGGCCACCGCGAAGATCGCCCAGGCCAGCCAACGGAACGACGTGTGGTGGCCGCCCCCGGCGAACAGGGCCAGCAGGAACACCGGGACCAGGACCAGCCGCAGGACGGTCAGGGCGTTGGGGAGATTCACCAACGACACGCGCGGCTGCTCGGCCATTCCTCTCAGCTCCCGGCCCGCAGGGCGTCGACGCCGCCGGCCGGCACCGGGGCGGGCAGAACCTCCACCAGCTCGGCGATCAGGTCGATGCCGTCGGTCGCGACCACCCGGGCCCGCACGACGTCGCCCAGCAGCACCCCTTCGGCACCCAGCAGCGTGGTGCTTCCGTCGACCTCGGGGGCCTGGTGCTCGCCCCGTCCGACGACGCCGTCACTCAGGTCGTCGACCAGCGCGCTGACCATGGTCCCGATCCGGTCCTCGGCGCGCTGCGACGTGAGCTCCTCGACCAGGGAGGTGATCCGCTCGACCCGATCGGCGATCTCGTCGTCGTCGATCTTGCCCGGCAGGTCGAGTGCGGCCGTTCCGTCCTCGTCGGAGTAGCCGAACACACCGACCGCGTCCATCCGGGCCCCGATCAGGAACTCCTCGAGGTCGGCCAGCTCCGCGGCCGTCTCGCCCGGGAAGCCGACGATGACGTTGGATCGGATGCCCGCCTCGGGTGCGGCCGCGCGGATCTGCGCGGTCAGCCCCAGGAAGGAGTCCTTGGATCCGAAGCGCTTCATGCGCCGCAGTACGGTCTCCGATGCGTGCTGGAAGGACATGTCGTAGTAGTCGGCCACGCCGTCCAGGTCGGCGATCGCCGTCACCAGCGACGCCTTCGTCTCGGCGGGCTGCAGATAGGACAGCCGGACCCGGACGATGCCTGGCACGCGGGCGAGGCCGGCCAGGAGGCGCTCGAGCTGTCCGTCGCCGGGCAGGTCCTTGCCGTACGAGGTCGAGTTCTCGCTGACCAGGACGATCTCGCGAACCCCTTGCCCGGCCAACCAGGCGGCCTCGGCGATGATCTCCTCGGCCGGCCGGGACACGAAGGAGCCCCGAAAGGCCGGGATGGCGCAGAAGGTGCAACGGCGGTCGCAGCCGGACGCGATCTTCAGCGGGGCGACCGGACCGGCGTGCAGGAGTTTGCGGACGAGCACCGGGCCACTGGCCGGACCGGCTGTGTCGAGCCCGGAGGCCGGACGCGGGCTGTGCCCGGGAACCGATACCGAGTTGGCCGCCGCCGGGCGCGACGTCGGCGAGATCGGCAGCAGGGTTCGTCGATCGACCGGGACGTGCGACGTCGGCTTGTGCCCGTCGATGACGTCGCCGAGCAGTGCGGCCAGATCGGGGTAGGAGTCGAAGCCCAGCACCGCGTCCGCCTCGGGCAGGGCGGCGGCCAGCTCGTTGCCGTAGCGCTCGGCCAGGCAACCGACCGCGACGACCTTCGCCCCGGTGTCGGCCGCGGCCAGCACAGTGTCGATGGAGTCCTTCTTGGCGCTCGCCACGAATGCGCAGGTGTTGACCACGATCACGTCGGCCGGTGCGCCGTCCTCGACGAGTTCGTATCCGCCGCCGGCCAGCCGTCCGGCGATCTCGGAAGAGTCCACCTCGTTGCGGGCACAGCCCAGCGTGATCAGCGATACCCGCGATCCGGAACCACGGGCCGCCGATTCCGGCGTCGTGACAGCTGGAGCAGGTGCCGCAGGAGGCGCGGAAGACACAGGAAGCACGACCTCAGCGTAGTCGCCGCCCGACCCACCGCCTGACCGCCGGACAGGCCGTCCGGAGGCGAACGAGCGACCGTGAGTGGATAGTTATACCTAGGAGTGGATAAGCTACCTAGTTGTGAGCTCTTCCGAGACCGTGGCCCCCTCCTCCACCCCCATCACCGTCCATCGGGCGCGGGCCGGGGACGTCCGGCGCATCAAGGAGCTCGTCGACTACTACGCCGGCGCCATCCTCCTGGAGAAGACGCTGGCCAACCTGTTCGAGGACGTCACCGAGTTCTGGGTCGCCGAGTCCGGCGGGCGTGTGCTGGCCTGCGGTGCGCTCCACGTGCTCTGGGAGGACCTGGGCGAGATCCGGACGGTCGCCACCGATCCGAGCTCGCGAACCAGGGGGCTCGGTCGCGCCGTGTGCGAGGCGATCATCGCCGAGGCCCGACGGATGGGACTCACCCGGTTGTTCGTGCTGACCTTCGAGGTGTCGTTCTTCGCGGCCATGGGGTTCGAACCGATCGAGGAACTGGACCTGACCCCGGAGTCGTTCGCCGAACTGCGGTCGTCCTACGACGCCGGAGTGGCCGAATTCCTGGATCTGCCGCACGTGAAGCCGAATACCCTGGGCAACACGCGGATGCTCAAATACCTCTGAGCACGCGGTTCAGGCCTTGGGCGTGCGCTTGTCGTTGATCCGGGCCAGAGCCTCGGCCAGCAGGGCCTCGCCGTCCTCGTCGCTCCGGCGTTCCTTGACGTAGGCGAGGTGGGACTTGTAGGGCTCGTTCCGCGGCGTCTCCGGCGGCGACTGGCTGTCCAGGCCGGCCGGCAGCCCGCACCGTGGGCAGTCCCAGGTTTCCGGGAGGTCCGCGTCGACGGCGAACGACAGCCGGGTCGCGTGGCCGTTCGCGCAGTAGAAGTCCAGCCGGTGGCGCTGCACCGCCTCGCCGCGATGGGACTCGCCCATCGGGCCCGCGCCGATCCGAGATCCGCGAATGGGATTTCCGGCTGCCATACCCGCCTCTTCCGTACCGGTTGGTGGACGAACGCCGATCCGAGCGGTGCGAAGGTCAGGCGCCGACCTTGATGATCAGTCCGACGCCGACGATCGAGACGAGCCAGATCATGGTGACGAACAACGTGAGCCGGTCGAGGTTCTTCTCCACCACGGACGACCCGGACAGCGAGCTCTGCATGCTGCCGCCGAACAGGGACGAGAGACCGCCACCTTTGCCGCGGTGCAACAGGATCAGGGCCATCAGCGCGAGGCTGGTGATGATCAGGAGAATATCCAGAAACGTTTTCATGACTGCCTAGCGTGCTAGAGAAACCCGGACAGAAGGGCGGCGCGTTACGCGACGAGTCTAGCCTGCCACCGGTGCTCAGCCGGGCAGGCGGGCCGGCGGACGTCCTGCGAAGGGCCGAGCTCGCGCTTCGCAGGACGTCCGGAGCTCAGGCCAGGATGCCGACGGCGTTCGCGGCCAGGGAGGCGAACTCGGTGCCGTCCAGCGACGCCCCGCCGACGAGCGCGCCGTCGACATCGGGCTGGGCCACGATCTCGGCCACGTTGCCCGACTTCACCGAGCCGCCGTAGAGGATCCGGGCGCCGGCCGCGATCTCCGGCGTGTACCTCTCGGCCAGTGCGACGCGAAGCGCGGAGCAGACCTCCTGCGCGTCGGCCGGGGTGGCCACCCGTCCTGTCCCGATGGCCCAGATCGGTTCGTAGGCCAGGACCAGGGTGGCTGCCTGTTCGAGGGTGACGTGCTCGAGCGCGGCGTGCAGCTGGGCCACGGAGTGGCTGATCTGGTTGCCCGCCTCACGGACGTCAAGACCCTCGCCGACACACAGGATCGGGGCCATCCCGTTGCGGTAGACGGCCTCGACCTTCCGGGCCAGCAGTTCGTCGGTCTCGCCCGGCAGTTCGCGCCGCTCCGAGTGGCCGACCAGCACGTAGGAACAGCCCAGCTTGGCCAGCATCGGGCCGGCGATGTCCCCGGTGTAGGCCCCGGAGTCCTTCGGCGACAGGTCCTGCGCGCCGTAGACGATGCTCAACTTGTCGCCGTCGACCAGGGTCTGGACCGAACGCAGGTCGGTGAACGGCGGGAACACCGCCACCTCGACCTTGTTGTAGTACTTCTCCGGCAGCGTGAAGGCGATCTTCTGCACCAGGGCGATGGCCTCGAGGTGGTTGAGGTTCATCTTCCAGTTGCCGGCGATGAGGAGCTTGCGCCCGGCGGGCTTGGTCGAGTTTTGAGTTGTCACAGGGTTCAGGCCTCCAGGACTGAGAGACCGGGCAGCGTGGCGCCTTCGAGGAATTCCAGGGACGCACCGCCCCCGGTGGAGATGTGGGTGAATCCGGACTCGTCCACGCCCAGGGTGCGCACGGCCGCGGCCGAGTCGCCGCCGCCGACCACGGAGAACGAGGAACCGGCGGCGATCGCGTCGGCGATCGCCTTGGTGCCGGCGCTGAAGGCCGGCATCTCGAACACCCCGACCGGGCCGTTCCAGAAGATGGTGGCCGCGGTGGCGATGACGGCGGCGAAGGCCTGGCGGGTGGCCGGACCGATGTCCAGACCCTGCCAGGCGTCCGGGATGGCGTCGGCGCCGACGATGTCGGTGTTGGCATCGGGCGCGAAGTCGTCGGCGATCACGAAGTCGGTGGGCAACAGGATCTTGTCGCCGTGCTGCTCGAGCAGCCCGCGGCAGGTGTCGATCTGGTCGGCCTGCAGCAGGGACTTGCCGACGCCGTGGCCCTGGGCCGCGAGGAACGTGTAGGCCATGCCACCGCCGATGAGCAGGGAGTCGACCTGCGGCAGCAGCGCCGTGATGACGCCCAGCTTGTCCGAGACCTTCGATCCACCGAGGATCACCACGTACGGCCGCTCGGGATCCACAGTGAGCTTGTGCAGGACGGCCGTCTCCTCGGACACCAGGTATCCGGCGTAGTGCGGGAGCAGCTGGGCCACGTCGTACACCGAAGCCTGCTTGCGGTGGACGACCCCGAATCCGTCGGAGACGAAGGCGGCGTCCCCGCCGACCAGATGCACCAGGGCCCGGGCCAGTTCCTGGCGGTCGGCTTCGTTCTTGGACGTCTCGCGCGCATCGAACCGGACGTTCTCCAGCAGGGCGACACCGCCGGCGGGCAGGGCCGCGACCGTGGAGGCGGCCGACTCCCCCACCAGATCGGTGGCGAACGTGACCGGTGCGCCGAGCACATCGGTCAACCGTGCGGCGACCGGGGCGAGGGAGTAACGCTCCTCCGGCGCACCCTTCGGGCGGCCGAGGTGGGCCGTCACGACAACCTTCGCGCCGGCCGAGGTGAGCGCCTGCAACGTCGGCAACGACGCGCGGATGCGGCCGTCGTCGGTGATGGTGGTGCCGTCGAGCGGGACGTTGAGGTCCGAGCGGACGAGCACCGTTCGGCCGGACACGCCGATGGCGAGCAGGTCGTCGAGGGTGTGCACGAGAATGGGGCTCCTTGAGTCGTGGTGGGTACCGATTCGTGGGGTGCGCCGGAACCGCGGACGGCCCCAGGCATGAGCAGGCCCCGGCATGGATCAACTTCTCAGGCATGGACGAAATTGGCGACTCGCGTCACCCTGGTCCCAGAACGAGGAAGTTGATCCATGCCGGGGCAATCAGATCAGGTGCAGCCGATCAGAACGCAGATCGGAACCAGCTCAGAGCTTCGAGGCGACCAGGGCCGTGAAGTCGGCGAGGCGGTTGGAGTAGCCCCACTCGTTGTCGTACCAGCCGACGATCTTGGCCATGTTGCCCTCGAGCACCAGGGTCAGCGGCGAATCGAAGGTCACCGAGACCGGGGCGCCGACAATGTCCGAGGACACGATCGGATCGGTCGAGTAGGCGATGTACGGCGCCAGCGGGCCGGACTCCGACGCCGCCTTGAACGCGTCGTTGATGTCGTCGACGGTGACCGACTTGGACAGCTCGACGGTCAGGTCGGTGACCGACCCGTCCATCACCGGGACGCGCAGCGCGTAGCCGTGCAGCTTGCCCTTGAGCTCCGGAAGCACCAGCGCGGTGGCCTTGGCGGCACCGGTCGAGGTGGGGATGATGTTCTGCGCGGCCGCGCGGGCCCGACGGAGATCCGAGTGCGGGAAGTCCAGGATGACCTGGTCGTTGGTGTACGCGTGGATCGTCGTCATGAGGCCCTTGACGATGCCGAAGTTGTCGTTCAGCACCTTGGCCATCGGAGCGACACAGTTCGTGGTGCAGGAGGCGTTGGACAGGATCGTCTGGCTGCCGTCGTACACGTGGTCGTTGACACCCATGACCACGGTCAGATCCTCGCCGGTGGCCGGCGCGGAGATGATGACCTTCTTGGCTCCGCCGGCGAGGTGCTTGCCCGCGCCTTCGGCCTTGGTGAAGTGGCCGGTCGACTCGATGACGATGTCGACTCCGAGGTCACCCCAGGGCAGGGCGCCCGGGTCGCGATCGGACAGAACCTTGAGTTCCTTGCCGTCGATGGTGATGACGCCGTCGCCGGCCACCACCTCGTGCTTGAGCTTGCCGAGGATGGTGTCGTACTTCAGCAGGTGGGCGAGCGTCTTGGTGTCCGTCAGGTCATTGACGGCGACGATCTCGACATCGTGGTCAAGCGAGTCGAGCGCCCGCCAGAAGTTGCGGCCGATTCGGCCAAATCCGTTCACTCCGACGCGCACAGTCACGTGTGTCAGCCCTTCTTCGTGGATTGCCCGGCCGCGTCCCGCTGACCCGTACCGGATCGATCAAGTGACACCGCCCACAGCGCCGGGGGCGACATGCTCACTGTATCGGCTGATCAGGGTTCTACTGAAACCGGCCCCGAAATACCCCCGAAACATGATGCACCGGTGGCATTCTCCGACCGCGGGTTCGGGTCAACCGCTCGCGATGGACCGGGCCGGGTGGGGCGGGTCAGCCGTCCAGCATGTCCGGTGTGACCGCCGACTCCGTGTCCGGTATGCCGTCGTCCTGGGCCCGCTTGTCGGCCATGGTGAGCAGACGGCGGATGCGGCCGGCGATGGCATCCTTCGTCATCGGCGGGTCGGCCAGCTGGCCGAGTTCCTCCAGGGAGGCCTGACCGTGGGCGATACGCAGCTTGCCCGCCTCGGACAGGTGTTCCGGAGCTTCGTCGCCCAGGATGGCCAGCGCCCGCTCCACTCGCGCCTTGGCCGCGACGGCGGCCCGGGCCGAGCGCCGCAGGTTCGCGTCGTCGAAGTTGGCCAGCCGGTTGGCCGTGGCGCGCACCTCGCGCCGCATCCGGCGTTCCTCCCAGGCCAGCACACAGGTGTGGGCGCCGAGCCGGGTGAGCAGGACGGCAATGGCGTCACCGTCGCGCACGACCACCCGGTCGGCGCCGCGGACCTCACGGGCCTTGGACTGGATACCCATCCGACGGGCCGCACCGACCAGCGCGTAGGCCGCCTCCGGCCCGGGGCAGGTGATCTCCAGGGACGCACTCCGGCCCGGTTCGGTGAGCGACCCATGGGCCAGGAAGGCTCCCCGCCAGGCTGCTTCGGCGTCGGCCAGGGAGCCGGCGACGATCTGGGCCGGCAGACCACGGACCGGGCGCCCCCGCTGGTCGAGCAGGCCGGTCTGTCGGGCCAATTGGTCCCCACCCGCGACCACGCGCAGTACGAACCGGGCGGTCTTGCGGATGCCCGACGCCGACAGGACCTGGACCTCGGCCGTGTGCCCGTAGAGCTCGCCGATGTCGCGTCGCAGGCGGCGGGCGACCGCTCCGGTGTCCAGCTCGGCCTCCACGATCACCCGACCGGCGACGATGTGCAGCCCGCCGGCGAACCGCAGGACGGTGGACACCTCGGCCTTGCGGGCGGAGACCTTCGCGACCGTGACCCGGCTGAGCTCGTCCTTCACCGCGGCAGTCATCGCCATGCGGCGCCACACCCCATTCGTCGTAGAGCTCTGGTCACGTGATCGGTCCCGCACTGCGCGCCCCGGCCGAGCGACCGGGATCAACGCTGTTCGTTGCCGCAGTGGGGTCCGGATTGGTTCCGGAGCCAAATTGTGCCCGGTCCAACACCGGCTCGAGCGCTGCCGCCAGAGCCACCGGATCGTGCCGAGCGGTGCCAGGATAGGCGATGGACGCGAGGTCCAGGCTCGCCCCGATCCGGGTGGCGGCCGCCGCGAGCCGACCGGGCAGCGGCACCGCGGCCCGGTCGGCCAGGACCGTGTCGATGCGGAAGCCAGGTGCGTGTTGGGAGAGTACGTCCAGGTGCTGCTCGGGCGAGAATCCCTCGGTCTCCCCCGGTTGCGGCGCCAGGTTGAGCACCACCAGCCGGTGCGCCGGTGACGTGACGAGAGCGCGGGTGATGTCCGGCAGCATCAGGTGCGGAAGCACGCTGGTGAACCAGGAGCCAGGGCCGAGGATCACCAGATCGGCGGCGGCAATGGCCGAGATCGCTTCCGGGCACCCGGGGGCGTCGGCCGGCTCCAGGGTCACCGTGCGCACCCGCCCCGGAGTCGCCGCCACCGCCACCTGACCGCGGATCCGGCGGACCGCCGCGGCGTCGTCCTCGAGTCCTTCGACCTCGGCCACGATGTCCAGCGGGACCGCCGACATCGGCAGCACCCGGCCCCGCGTGCTGAGCACCGCACCCAGGGCGTCGAGGGCGGCCACCGTGCTGCCGAGCACCTGGGTCAGGCCGACCAGCAGGATGTTCCCGACTGGATGTCCGGTCAGGGCCCCTTCCCCGGCGAACCGGTGCTGGAGGGTGGTGGCCCACAGCTCACCCTCGGCGTCGGGTGCGGCCAACGCGGCCAGCGCCATCCGGAGATCGCCCGGCGGGACGATGCCGGGAACCTCGCGACGCAACCGGCCCGAGGAGCCGCCGTCGTCGGCCACGGTCACCACTGCGGTGATGTCGACATCCAGTCTGACCAGGGCGGACAACATGGCGTAGAGGCCGTGTCCGCCACCGAGGGACACGACCTTGAGGCGGCGATTCACTCGCGGCCGAGGTCGCGGTGCACGACCTGCACGGAGAGGTTGTCGCCGGCCAGGCGGGTCCCGAGTTCCTCCGCCACCGCCACCGACCGGTGCTTACCACCGGTGCAGCCGACAGCCAGCGTCAGGTACCGCTTGCCCTCTCGTTGATAGCCCCCGCTGATCAGCCCGAAGAGTTCGACGTACCGCTCCAGGAACTCGCCGGCGCCTTCCTGGGACAGCACGTAGGCCGACACCGGCTCGTCCTTGCCGGTCAGATCGCGAAGCTCCGGGATCCAGAACGGGTTCGGTAGGAAACGCATGTCGATGACCAGGTCGGCGTCCAGCGGCAACCCGTACTTGTAGCCGAAGCTCAGGACGGTCAGCGTGGCGGACCGCGGCCCGACGGTGAAGCCGTGCTCGACCTTCTCGCGCAGCTGGTGCACGGACAGCTCGGTGGTGTCGATGATGACGTCGGCCTCGTCCCGGAGGGCGCCCAGCAGCGCCCGCTCGGTGCGGATCCCGTCGGCCAGCCGGCCGCCGCCCTGCAACGGATGCTCGCGGCGGTTCGCCTCGAACCGGCGGATCAGCGAGGCGTCGCTGGCCTCCAGGAACAACACCCGCGGGCGGTACCCGGCGGCGTCCAGGTCCTTGATCACCGAGGCCAGGTCCTCGGTGAACGCACGTGAACGCACGTCCAGCACGACGGCGATCTTGGTCAGTCCGCCCCGGGCCCGCGATCCGAGATCCACCATGGTGGCGATGAGTTCCGGCGGCAGGTTGTCGACCACGAACCAGCCGAGATCCTCCAGGCATTTCGCCGCGGTCGACCGTCCGGCCCCGGACAGCCCGGACACGATCGCCACCTCGATTCCGACCGGCCCGTGGTCGCCGTGGTCGCTGTTGGGACGGGTGGGTACCTGCTCGCTCAAGCCGTGTCCAGTCATGTTGTGCTCGCTTGTCCGGTGCTGGTCATGTACAGACTGTCCGACGCGTCAAGGACCCCGGCCTCCGGTGCCGGCGCAGCGTCATCGGCCAGGGCCGATCCACCAGGTGGCTCCTCCGGAGGGCCCGCCTCTTCGGGGTGCAGCGCGGCGTAAACCGACTGAGCGGTCATCCGGCCGATTCCCGGTACGGCGGCGATTTTCTCGGCATCGGCGAGCCGCAATTGGGTCAGTGAGCCGAAGTGTTTGATCAGGGCCGTGCGCCGGGTCTGGCCGAGCCCGGCCACGCCGTCCAGCGCCGACTGGGTCATCGACTTCGAGCGTTTGGCCCGGTGGTAGGTGATGGCGAACCGGTGCGCCTCGTCCCGCAGCCGCTGCAGCAGGTACAACGCCTCGCTGGTTCGCGGAAAGATCACCGGGTCGTCCTCGCCCGGCACCCAGATCTCCTCCAGCCGCTTGGCCAGTCCGCACACCGTCACGTCGGCGATCCCGAGGTCGGCCAGGACGGCGGCCGCCGCGTTGACCTGTGGGGCACCGCCGTCGACGACCAGCAGCTGCGGCGGGTAGGCGAACCGGCGGACCCGGCCGGTGTCCGGATCGATGGCCGTCGGGCGGCCCGGTTCGGCCGGGACCGGCGTCGGCGGGGCGGTGAATTCCGAGTCCAGGTCGGCGATCCGGCCGGTGACCCCGTGGGTGAAGCGCCGCCGCACCACCTCCGCGATCGACGCGACGTCGTCACCGGGCTTCTCCCGGATGGCGAACCTCCGGTAGTCGCTGCGCTTGGGCAAGCCGTCCTCGAAGACGACCAGCGATGCCACCACGTTGGTGCCCTGCACGTGCGAGATGTCGATGCACTCGATCCGCAACGGAGCGGCGTCCATCCCGAGGGTGTCCGCCACCTCCATCAGGGCGGCCGACCGTGCGGTCAGGTCGCTGGCCCGCTTGAGGCGGTGCTGGGCCAGGGCTTCGGCGGCGTTCCGCTTGACCGTCAGGGCCAGGTCCTTCTTGTCGCCCCGCTGGGCGACGCGCAGGGACACCCGGCCTCCGCGCAGGTCGGCCAGCCACTGCACCATCTCGTCGCCGTCGGACGGGACGGCCGGGATCAGGATCTCCTTCGGCACGGCGGACGCGCCTTCGTCGGCCGCCCGTTGCCCGTAGAACTGCAACAGGAAGTTCTCCACCAGGCGGCCGGTGCCGCCGGTGCCTCCCTCTGGGCCGTCCAGGCCGTCGCCGGCGGTTTCGGCGTCGACGTCCACGATCCAGCCGCGCTGTCCGCGCACCCGGCCGCCGCGGACGTGGAAGACCTGGACCGAGGCCAGGAGATCATCGGCGGCGATGCCGATCACGTCCGCATCGGTGCCGTCGCCAAGGACGACTGCCTGCTTCTCCACCGCGCGCCGGAGCGCCCCGAGATCGTCCCGGAGCCGGGCCGCCTTCTCGAAGTCGAGCTCGGCCGCGGCGGTCGACATCTCCTTCTCCAGCCGGCGGATCATCGGATCGGCCTTGCCGGCCATGAAGTCACAGAAGTCGTCGACGATCTGCCGGTGTTCCTCGGCCGAGACCGCGCCGGTGCACGGTGCCGAGCACTTGCCGATGTAGCCCAGCAGACACGGCCGGCCGATCTGGGCCGAACGTTTGAACACGCCCGAGGAGCAGGTCCGCGCCGGGAACACCCTGAGCAACAGGTCGAGGGTTTCCCGGATCGCCCAGGCGTGGGCGTACGGCCCGAAGTAGCGGACGCCCTTGCGGTGGGCCCCGCGCATCACCTGCAGCCGCGGGAACTCCTCGCCGAGGGTGACGGCCAACTCGGGGTAGGACTTGTCGTCCCGGTAGCGGACGTTGAACCGCGGGTCGAACTCCTTGATCCAGTTGTATTCCAGCTGCAGTGCCTCGACCTCGGTGGACACCACGGTCCACTCGACCGAGCCGGCCGTTGTGACCATCTGGGCCGTCCGTGGGTGCAGTCCGGACAGGTCGGCGAAGTAAGAGTTCAGGCGCTGGCGCAGGCTCTTCGCCTTGCCGACGTAGATGACCCGCCCGGTCGGGTCGCGGAACTTGTAGACGCCGGGCGAGTCCGGAATGGTCCCGGTCGCCGGGCGGTACGTCGATGGATCTGGCACAGCGCCGAGGGTAATCCAGCGGCCCGACAGCGTGATCGACTTCGCGGCCGGGGTTTCAGTCCTCGCAGCTGCCGCCCGTGAGTCACGAGCGCCACACTGACGGTGTCAGAACGTTTCGGACGGCGTCGGATCGGTCATGAAGGATCAACAGATGGCCACCTGCGGCACGACCGGGTGGCTAGTGTGTTGACGGTTCGACGGACTGGCCTCACTCCCACCGTCGGCCCACCAACACGCGTGCGCCGACCAGTCGGCGCGCAACATCAAGGAGCGTCATGGAAATCTGGCCCGGCACCGCCTATCCCCTCGGGGCGACGTTCGACGGAACGGGAACGAACTTCGCGATCTTCAGCGAGGTGGCCGAGAAGGTCGAGCTGTGCCTGCTCGACGACGACGGAACCGAGACGCGGATCACGATGCCAGAGGTCGACGCGTACGTCTGGCACTGCTATTTGCCGACGGTGCAACCCGGCCAGAGCTACGGCTACCGGGTGCACGGTCCGTACGACCCGCCCCGCGGTCATCGGTGCAACCCGAACAAGCTCCTGCTGGATCCGTACGCCAAGTCGGTGACCGGGCAGGTCGACAGCGACCCGTCGGTGCTGTCCTACAACATCGGCGACGTCAACTCCCGCAACGACAGCGATTCCGCGGCGCACACGATGCGCTCGGTGGTCATCAACCCGTTCTTCGACTGGACCGGCGACCGGATCCTGCGGATCCCCTACAACGAGAGCGTCATCTACGAGACGCACGTCAAGGGCCTCACGCAGCTGCACCCGGAGGTGCCCGAGAACCAGCGCGGCACCTACGCCGGGCTGGCCCATCCGGCCGTCATCGACCACCTGACCCGGCTCGGGGCCACCGCCATCGAGCTGATGCCGGTCCACCAGTTCGTCCAGGACGCCACGCTGGTCGACAAGGGCCTGTCCAACTACTGGGGCTACAACACCATCGGGTTCTTCGCACCGCACAACGCATATTCCGCCTTCGGCGACCGTGGCCAGCAGGTGCAGGAGTTCAAGGCGATGGTGAAGGCCATGCATGCCGCCGGCATCGAGGTGATTCTCGACGTCGTCTACAACCACACCGCGGAGGGCAACCACTTCGGCCCGACGATCTCGTTCCGAGGCATCGACAACGCCGCCTACTACCGCCTGGTCGAGGACGACGAGCAGTACTACATGGACTACACCGGGACCGGGAACTCGTTCAACGTCCGGCACCCGCACTCGCTGCAGCTGATCATGGATTCGTTGCGCTACTGGGTGACCGAGATGCACGTCGACGGCTTCCGGTTCGACCTGGCGGCCACCCTGGCCCGTGAGTTCTACGACGTCGACCGGCTGTCCACCTTCTTCGAACTCGTCCAGCAGGACCCCATCGTGTCCCAGGTGAAACTGATCGCCGAGCCCTGGGATCTGGGCCCGGGCGGATACCAGGTCGGCAACTTCCCGCCGCAGTGGACCGAATGGAACGGCAAGTACCGCGACACCGTCCGTGACTTCTGGCGCGGTGAGCCGGCCACCCTGGGCGAATTCGCGTCCCGGCTGACCGGGTCGGCCGACCTGTACGAGACGTCGGGTCGCCGCCCGGTGGCCTCCATCAACTTCGTCGTCGCGCACGACGGGTTCACCCTGAACGACCTGGTCTCCTACAACGAGAAGCACAACCAGGCCAACGGAGAGAACAACAACGACGGTGAATCCCACAACCGGTCGTGGAACTGCGGGGTCGAGGGCCCGACGGACGACCCGGCGGTGCTCGACCTGCGCAACCGCCAGCGCCGGAACTTCCTGGCCACTCTGCTGCTGTCCCAGGGTGTTCCGATGATCGCGCACGGCGACGAGCTGGGCCGGACCCAGCACGGCAACAACAACGTCTACTGCCAGGACTCGGAGCTGGCCTGGGTCGACTGGGCGAACGCCGATCTCTCTCTGGTCGAGTTCACCGCCTCGCTGGCCCGGTTGCGCAAGCAACATCCCACGTTCCGTCGCCGGGGGTTCTTCGACGGCCGGCCGGTCACCCGCGGGGAGGGCGAGCCGCTGCCCGACATCGTGTGGATCAACCCGAGCGGTGCAGTGATGTCCCCGGAGGACTGGGACTCCGGCTTCGGTCGGTCGGTCGGGGTGTTCCTGAACGGCAACGGGATCCGTGGCATGGACCGCCGCGGGGGCCGGGTGATCGACGACTCGTTCCTGATGTTGTTCAACGCCCACGACGAGACCCTCGACTTCGTCCTGCCGCCGGAGGAGTTCGCGCCCGGCTGGACGTGCGTGGTCGACACCGCGGGGATGCCGGAATCGACCGAGGCGACCGCCGCGTCGGAGAAGATCCCGGTCCCGGCCAAGGGACTGGTCGTGCTGCAGGCACTGGCCGCCAGCAGTCTGCCGCCCGTGCCCACCGCTGCCGCCGCGGTTCCGGCAGTCCCTCCGGTGCCGGTGCCGACGTCCGCCGCCGCTGCGACCGAGCCGGTGGAGCAGAGCGTGGTGACTCACGAGTCGACTCCGGCCGAGGAGGAACCGGCGGTTCCGGCTCCCCGGCGGCGCCGGGCCGCCACCCCGAAGCGACCGAGCACCAAGGCCGCGCCACGACGGCGCACCAACAGCGGCGACACCGAATCGTCATGACCGGCCCGAGAATTCCCCGCTCCACCTACCGGCTGCAGATCACCGCCGACAACGATCTGCACGGGGCCGCGGCGAAAGTGCCGTACCTGGCGCGGCTGGGGGTCGACTGGGCCTATCTGTCGCCCATCCTCGAGTCCGAACCGGGGTCGGACCACGGATACGACGTGGTCGACCACGGGCGCACCGACACCGCCCGGGGCGACCGGGGCGGGCTCGCCGCGTTCAGCGACGCCGCCCACTCGGCCGGCCTCGGGGTGCTGGCCGACATCGTCCCCAATCACGTGGGGGTGGCTACCCCGAAGCATTCGCTCTGGTGGTGGGACGTCCTGGCCAAGGGGCCGGCCTCGGAGTTCGCCCACTGCTTCGACATCGACTGGGAGTTCGGCCACGGCCGCCTCCGCGTGCCCGTTCTGGGCGACGGAGATGCCGAGCTCGACGCACTCAAGATCGAGGGAAACGAGCTGGTCTACTACGAGCACCGCTTCCCGATCGCCGACGGCACGTCGGCCGGCTCGGCACGGGAGGTGCACGACCGTCAGCACTACGAGCTGGTCAACTACCGTCGGGCCGACGCCGAGCTGAACTACCGGCGGTTCTTTGCGGTCAGCACCCTGGCCGGGATCCGAGTCGAACTCCCGGACGTCTTCGCCTCGTCGCATTCGGAGATCAAGGCCTGGTTCGAGCAGGGCTGGGTGGACGGTCTGCGGGTCGACCATCCGGACGGACTGGCCGACCCGGCCGGCTACCTGCGGATGTTGCGGGCCCTGGTCGGGCCGGCCTACGTGCTGGTCGAGAAGATCCTCGAGGGCGACGAGCGTCTGCCCGCTGACTGGGAATGCCACGGCACGACCGGCTACGACGCGCTCGCCATTCTCGACCGGCTGTTCGTCGACCCGGCAGGTGAGACGGCGCTGGACGAGTTGGACGCCGAACTTCGCGGCGGCGCCTACGTCGACTGGACGAAGATGACAGGCCGCACCAAGCGGGCCATTGCCGACGGCATCCTGCGTTCCGAGGTGCTGCGGCTGGCCCGGCTGGCGCCGGACGTGCCCGATGCCGCCGACGCGCTGGCCGAGCTCCTGTCGTCGTTCGCGGTGTACCGGACCTACCTGCCGGACGGCCGCTCCGATCTGGACGCCGCCCTGGCCACCGCCATCCACCGCCGCCCGCGGTTGGCCTCCAGCCTGGAGACCCTGGCCGACCGGCTCCGGGCCGGTGACACGGAATTGGCGACCCGCTTCCAGCAGACGTCGGGCATGGTGATGGCCAAGGGCGTCGAGGACACCGCGTTCTATCGGTGGACCCGGTTGACCAGCCTGACCGAGGTCGGGGCCGAGCCGAGCGAGTTCGCCGTCACGCCGACCCGGTTCCACCAGATCCAGGCGCTGCGGGCGACCTCGACGCCGCACACCATGACCACCCTGTCCACGCACGATACGAAACGCGGCGAGGACGTCCGCGCCCGGATCAGCGTGATCTCCGAGATGCCCGACGACTGGGCCGAGGCCGTCCGGCGCTGGAACCGCCGCGCTCCCCTGGCCGACGGCCCGCTGGCCAACCTGCTGTGGCAGGCCGTCATCGGAGCGTGGCCGGCGAGCCGGGAACGGCTGCACGCCTATGCCGAGAAGGCGGCCCGGGAGGCCGGCACCTCCACTGGCTGGATCGATGCGGACCAGACGTTCGAGACGACCATGCACCGGCTGGTGGACGCGGTGTTCGACGACGTCGATCTGCACGCCGACCTGGCCGCCCTGGCGGCCCGGCTGATCGGGCCGGGGCGGTCCAATTCGCTGTCGGCCAAGCTGCTCCAGCTCCTGGGACCCGGGGTTCCCGATGTGTATCAGGGCACCGAGTTGTGGGAGGACTCCCTGGTCGACCCGGACAACCGCCGCCCGGTGGACCACCGCGTGGCCGAATCACTGCTCCAGCGCATCGACGGGGGTTGGCTGCCGCCGGTGGACGACTCCGGCGCGGCCAAGCTGCACGTCGTCTCGGCCGCCCTGCGGCTGCGGCGGGACCGTCCCGATCTGTTCTCCGGCTACGCCCCGCTGGTGGCCACGGGCGAGGCGGCCGACCATCTCGTCGCCTTCGACCGGGGCGGTGTGATCGCGGTCGGCACCCGGCTGCCGGTCGGCCTGGCCGAGCGGGGCGGTTGGGCCGACACCTGGCTCACGCTGCCCCCCGGCACCTGGACCGACGTGCTCCGCGGCGCGCAGGGCTCTCCGCTCAGCGGCGGGACCCCGGTCGAGGACCTACTGGCGACGTATCCGGTCGCCCTACTTGTTCGGAAAGGCTGACATGCCACAGGATTTCCGGGTCTGGGCGCCCCGCGCGGCTCGGGTCGACCTGGTCCTTCAGGACCAGGGCGCCGGCACCGACATCGCGATGGCCGGCTCGGACGACGGATGGTGGGCGGCCCGGGTCGAGACCGACGACCTGGTCCGCTACGGCTTCCGGCTGGACGGTGCCGACGACGTGCGGCCCGACCCGCGGTCATTGCGGCAGCCCGACGGTGTGCACGGACTCTCGGCGACCTTCGACCGCACCGCCCACCGGTGGCAGGACAGCGACTGGACCGGACGTCAGCTGGCCGGCGGTCTGATCTACGAGTTGCACATCGGGACGTTCACCGCCGAAGGCACCTTCGACGCGGCCATCGGCAAGCTCGACCACCTGGTCTCCCTCGGGGTCGACTTCGTCGAACTGTTGCCGGTCAACGGCTTCAACGGCGTCCACAACTGGGGTTACGACGGCGTTCTCTGGTACGCGGTGCACGAGGCGTACGGCGGGCCGGCGGGCTACCAGCGCCTGGTCGACGCCTGTCACCAACGGGGGCTGGCCGTCATCCAGGACGTCGTCTACAACCACCTGGGCCCCAGCGGCAACTACCTGCCCGAGTACGGCCCGTACCTGCACGAGGAGCACGCCAACACCTGGGGTACCTCGGTCAACCTGGACGGTCCGGGCTCGGACACGGTGCGCGAGTACATCATCGACAACGCACTGATGTGGCTGCGCGACTACCACGTCGACGGTCTGCGGCTGGACGCCGTGCACGCCCTGGTCGACCACCGCGCGGATCACCTGCTCTCCGAGATGGCGCAGCAGGTCAAGGTCCTGTCGGCCCATGTCGGCCGGCCGCTGACCCTGATCGCCGAGTCCGACCTGAACGACCCGCGGCTGATCACGTCGCCCGAGGCCGGCGGATACGGCCTCGACGCCCAGTGGAGCGACGACTTCCACCACGTCCTGCACGTCGCCCTGACCGGCGAGAAGACCGGCTACTACCGCGATTTCGGCTCCATGGGTGACATTGCGAAGGTGCTGCGGCGCGCCTTCTTCCACGACGGGACCTATTCCAGCTTCCGGGGCCGCAACCACGGGCGTGAGGTGGAGGCCCACACGACGCCGGCCTCACGCTTCGTTGTGTTCGCGCAGGACCACGATCAGATCGGCAACCGGGCGATCGGTGACCGGCTCTCGACCCAGGTCGACGCCGACTCCCTGGCTCTGGCCGCCACCCTGGTCTTCACCAGTCCGTTCACCCCGATGCTGTTCATGGGTGAGGAGTGGGCGGCGTCCACGCCCTGGCAGTTCTTCACCTCCCATCCCGAACCAGACCTCGGGAAGGCGACCGCCGAGGGGCGCATCGCCGAGTTCGCCCGGATGGGCTGGGACCCGAACGAAGTGCCGGACCCGCAGGACCCCAAGACGTTCGCCGCGTCGAAGCTGAACTGGGACGAGTCCGCCACCGGTCACCACGCGTCCGTCCTGGAGCTGTACCGCCGACTGGCCGGGCTCCGTCGCGAGTACTCGGATCTGACCGATCCCCGGCTCGGTCGGGTGCTCACCCGCCACGATGACGACGAGCGATGGCTGGTGGTCGAGCGAGGCGGTCTGCGCATGGTGTTCAACTTCGCCGACGTGTCGCGGTCCGTACCCGTTGGGGCGGCTCGGGTGCTGCTGGCGACGAAGTCGGGCGTCGTGCTGGACGCAGGACAGGTGTTCCTGCCGGCCCGGACGGCGGTCATCCTGGACGCTGTCTGAGCGAAGTTGGGCCGGAATGGGGCCCGATCCACAGGTCCCGCACAGTTGGTCACAGGTGCCGCTCAGCGCATCCACCGTGCCGCGCCAGACATCACACCTAACTTCAGGAAGCCGGACGCCCGCCAGGGCCATGTAGGACCGGTCCCCTGAGCCTGAAGGTGATGAATGGCTGCGATGTGGCTGAAGATACGGACCCGACCCTGGATCACCGCCGTGGTGGTGATCGTCCTGGTCGGCGGTGGCGGAGCCTGGTGGTACTTCCACAAGACCAACGCGTCGAGCACGGCCACCTCGGCCACTTCGGTGACCCGCTCGGTCGCGGCGAGCCTGAGCACCATCCAATCCACCGTTTCCGCGTCCGGGACCGTCACCCCGGCCGTCCAGGACAACGTCAGCTTCGGCGCCTCCGGCCGGGTGACGTCGGTCAAGGTCACCGAGGGCCAGAAGGTCACGAAGGGCCAGGTCCTGGGCACCGTCGACACGGTCAGCCTCAAGGCCTCGCTCGCGTCGGCGAAGGCGTCGCTGGCCTCGGCCCGGGCCAAGGTGGCCGCCGCCGAAGCGTCGGTGACCACTGACAACACGTCCATCACGACCGCGAAGACGGCCGTGCAGGACGCCGAGGACGCGGTGAGCACGGCGGCCGACACCAGCGACACCACGGACGACACCACAGCCAACAACCAGCTCCTCTCGGCGAAGGCTCAACTCGCGACGGCCGAGGCGAACCTGGTGGCCGACAAGGCCAATGTCACCTCGACCAAGGCGGCCGTCACCACGGCCCAGAGTGATGTCACCACCGCTCAGACCGCACTGAACTCGTCCACCCTGGTCTCCCCCATCACCGGCATGGTCGCCACGGTGAACGTCGCCGTCGGCGATTCGGTGACGGGCACGACGTCGACCACCTCCGGGAGCAACTCGTCCTCGAGCTCTACGTCGGGTGCCGGCACCGGTTCAGCCTCCGGAGCGGGTGCGCTCCCCGGCGGCTCCGGCAGCCAGACGTCCAACTCGTCGAGCAGTTCGTCCAGCGACCCGCCGTTCGTGATCGTCTCCACGACCAGCTGGGAGGCGAAGGTCACGGTCGACGACAGCTCGGTCGACCTGATCAAGAAAGGCATCCAGGCCCAGTTGACCATCGGCAATTCCGTCACCCCGGTCTTCGGGACCGTCAGCTCGGTCGGGCTGATCTCCACCAGCACCGGCTCCACCTCCAGCTACCCGGTGGTGGTCGCCATCACCGGCAGCCCCACCGGGATGCACGACGGCGCCTCGGCCACGGTGACCCTGATCTACAAGCAGCTGACCAACGTGCTGACCGTCCCGACCGGCGCCATCCACATCACCAACAGCGGCACGGTCGTGTACCAGAAGGTGAACGGCAAACAGGTCTCGACCCCCGTCACCACCGGCGCCGTCGGGAACGGCGTCACCCAGATCCTGAAGGGCCTGTCCGAGGGTGATCAGGTGCTCGAAACGGTCACCACCGGGGCCGGCCGGGCGGGAACCGGGCGGACCGGGACCGGCGGCTCCGGCGGCTTCGGCAACGGCGGGGCAAACGGATTCCCCGGCGCCGACGGGGCCAATTTGTCCGGTGGCGCGAGCGGGTTCCCCGGCGGGGCCAGCGGTTTCCCCGGCGGGGCGAGCGGCTTCCCCGGTGGCGGCTCGGGCGGCATTCCCGGAAACGGTGGCTGACATGGCGAGAAGAACCAAGGCCGTCGCCGTACCCGAGTCCACCCAACCGGGCGAGGCGTTTGTCGCCCCCGCCCCGTGGGGTACCACCGGCAATCAGGGACTGGACATCCTGGAACCCGATCCGGCTGCCACTGACCAGATTCCGGTGCACCCGGCACCAGGGAGGAACCGCACCGAGACGACACCGTCGGCCGAGCTGCCCAGCATCGCCGCGGACGGTTCGGTGATCAGCCTGCACGACGTGACCAAGGTCTACGCCACCGGCTCGCTGGAGGTCCGGGCATTGGACGGGGTCTCACTGCGCATCGACGAAGGCGAGTACGTGGCGATCATGGGTCCGTCCGGGTCCGGAAAGTCGACCCTGATGCACATCATCGGATGCCTGGACGTCCTGTCGTCCGGCTCCTACTACCTGGCCGGTGAGGACGTCAGCCAGATGGACGAGATCGACCTGGCGGAGATCCGGAACCGGCGGATCGGCTTCGTCTTCCAGCAGTTCCACCTACTGCCGTCACTGTCGGCCTGGCGGAACGTGGAACTCCCGATGATCTATTCCGGTGCGCCGAAGGGCATCCGCCGGGCGAAGGCGATCGAAGCCCTCCGCCGCGTCGGTCTGGAGAGCCGGGTCAACCACAAGCCGGGCGAGCTCTCCGGTGGTCAGCAACAACGGGTCGCGGTGGCTCGCGCCCTGGTCGGGGATCCGGCGCTGATCCTGGCCGACGAGCCGACCGGGAACCTGGACTCCACAGCCACCGAGGACGCACTGTCACTGTTCGACGAGTTGCACGAGCAGGGGCGGACGATCGTCCTGATCACCCACGAACTCGAGGTGGCCGAGCGCGCCCGGCGAATCGTCCGGGTGCGGGACGGGGTCATCCAGTCCGACTCGGCCCACCCGGAGATCGGCCAGGAACTGGCCCCCGCCGGCGCCCACCAGAAGGGCGTAACCGCGTGAGGCTCCTGGAAACACTGCGCACGGGCTGGGGTTCCATCATCTCCCACCGGCTGCGCTCGGGACTGACCATGCTCGGGATCCTGATCGGCATCGCCGCCGTGATCCTCACCGTCGGGCTCGGACTGGGCAGCCAGAAGCAGGTCGGGGCCCAGATCAGCTCCCTGGGCAGCAACCTGCTGATCGTCTCCCCGGGCAGCACCACCTCGAGCGCCGGTATTCGCGGTGGATTCGGCTCGGCGTCGACCCTGACCACCGTCGACGCCAAGGCGCTGGCCTCCAAGGTGGCCGCTCCGGACATCGGGGCGGTGGCTCCGGTCAAGACGGCATCGGAGTCGCTGACCAACGGCTCGACCAACTGGACCACCTCGGTCGTCGGCACGACGGCCTCGTGGTTGGACGTCCGGTCCCGCACTCTGTCCAGTGGCCGGTTCATCACCCAGGACGATGACGACGCCCAGGCCACGGTCGCGGTGATCGGATCCCAGACCGCCACCGAGCTGTACGGCCGCACCGATGTGGTCGGACAGACCTTCACCGTCAACAACATCGAATTCACCGTGGTCGGCGTCCTGGCCTCCGCCGGGTCGGACTCCTCCTCGAGCCTCGACGACCAGGCCGTCGTCCCACTGGCCACCGCGGCCAACCGGGTGGTCGGCGGCACCACCAAGAACTCGGTGTCGACCATCTACATCCAGGCCGCTTCGTCCGACCAGCTCTCGGCGGCCGACCAGGAAGCCACGGCGCTGCTGTTGCAACTGCACCACATCACGTCGAGCACGTCGGCCGACTTCAGCATCGCCAGTCAGGAGTCCCTGCTGGACACGGCCACATCGGTGAGCAAGACCCTGACCGTCCTGCTGACCGGGATCGCCGCGCTGTCCCTGCTGGTCGGCGGGATCGGAGTCATGAACATCATGTTGGTGTCGGTGAGCGAGCGGACCAGGGAGATCGGTCTCCGCAAGGCATTGGGTGCGCCCCCGTCGGCCATTCGGCGGCAGTTCCTGGTCGAAGCCACGATCCTCGGCCTGGCCGGCGGCCTGCTCGGCGCCGTCCTGGGCATCGTCGGGGCCAAGGTGCTGCCGCACTTCATCACGACCGAACTGGTCATCTCCCCCCTGGCCGTCGGCGGTTCCATCGTCATCGCGGTGGCCATCGGCATGATCTTCGGCGTCTACCCGGCGGCCCGGGCCGCCCGGATGGCCCCGATCGATGCATTGCGCAGCGAATGATGCGCGCCGGCGTCATGCGGTTCCACGGCCCGACCCGACATATCGACCCCACTTCCTCGCCCCATCGGTCGGCCTCTCCGGTCGCCACTGAAATGAAGGATCCCGCCATGACGAACACCCTGATCACTCCGTCCCCCGCCCCGTTCCGGTCGTGGTCCTGGTCCAAGCCGCTGGCCCTCGGCGCTGCGGCCCTCGTACTGGCCGGGTCCCTGGTGGCCTGCGGTAGTTCCTCGGCGAGCACCGCCCCCTCGGCGTCGTCGACGGTCGCCGCGGCCGGCGTGCCGGCCGGATCCGCAGGCGGCGGTGGGACCGGCGGGGCGAACGGAACCGGCGGAGCAAACGCCGGCGGTATCCGGCCCGCGGCCTCGGGCACCATCGCCGCGTTGTCGGGGAATTCGTTGCAGGTGCAGAGCACCAGCGCCCAGACCACGGTGAACTACACGTCGGCGACCACCTTCACGCAGACGGTGAAGAAGGCGTTGGCCGACGTCAAGGTCGGCGACTGCGTGACGGCGATCGCGGCGGGCACCACCACCGGGCAGGCGGGGGCTTCGGGCGGATCGGCCCCGACGTCCGGGGCGGCGACCGCACCGACCACGAGGGCGCCGGTCACTGCCCTCACGGCCACCGCCGTCCAGATCGCGGCTCCGGTCTCGGGGAAGTGTGAGGGCGGTTTCGGCGGTGCCGACTTCCCCGGCGGTTCCGGGGCACGCCCGTCGGGGGCCATGCCCTCCGGTGCGATGCCGACCGGCGCCATGCCGTCCGGCGCCATGCCGACCGGCGGGGCGATGCCGACCGGTGTCCCCGGTGGCACCGCTGGACGGGGGACGTTCGCCGGCTTCGGTGAGCGCACGTCCGGCAAGGTCACGTCGGTGAGCGCCTCGGCGATCGTGGTCCAGCCGACCGCGCGAACGACCTCGTCCGCCGCCACGGCCTCGAAGGTCACCGTGACGGTCAACTCGAAGACCGAGTACACCGAGACAGCCAAGGCCAAGTCCACGGCGCTGAAGGTCGGTCTGTGCGCGACCGCGATCGGCAAGACCGACTCCACCGGCGCCGTCGCCGCCACGTCGATCGCACTGAGCCCGGCCAGCACCACCGGTTGCACCGCCGGTTTCGGAGCCGGCGGCTTCGGCGGACGGAACGGTTCCAGCGGCTCCGGTCCGGTGACCACCAATGGCTGAAATGGTCAGTCCGGCCGCGAGAGCGCGGAGCCGGCGGCTCCGGCGACGTAGGTCGACCGTCGCCGCCATCGCCATCGGCGGCCTGCTGGTGATCGGCGGGGGCATCGCCTTCGCCAGCAGCACCGCCAAGGCGTCCGGCTACCGGACGGCCATCGCCGGCATGGGATCGGTGGATCAGACGACGACGTCGTCGGGCACGATCTCCTACGTCAAGCAGTCGACGTCGGCGTTCTCCGTCTCGGGTACCGTCGCGTCCGTCGGCGTGCAGGTCGGGCAGACGGTGAAGGCCGGCCAGGTCATCGCCAATCTGGACCCGACCGCCCTGAAGTCGGCGGTCAGTGACGCCGAAGCAACCCTGGCCGCCGACAAGCGGGCGCTGGCCACCGATCTCGCCGCCCAGGCGGCCGGCGCGGCCGAGAGCGCCGTCCCCACCACGACCGCGACCACGACGACGGCCGCGGGCGCGGCTGCCGGATCGTCGGGTGGCTCCGGTTCGTCCGGCTCCGGCTCGTCCGGGTCGGGTGCCTCCGGCTCCGGCTCCGGGTCGGGCTCGTCCGGCTCCGGTGCCTCCGGCTCCGGTTCCTCCGGCTCCGGCGCGGCCGGCGGCGGCGGCGGTGCCGGGTCGTCCGGTGGCTCCGGTGCCGGCGCGCCCGGCACCGGTGCCAAGACAACAGCTAGTGCACCCGCCAGCCCCGCGGTGGCGCCGTCGACCTCGGCCGCCGCGCCGTCCAGTTCGGCGGCCGCGCCGCCCACCTCGAGCCGGCATCAGACCGCTCCCCCCACAGCCTCGACGCCGACGTCCAGCCAACCGACCACCAACGCGGGCGACCTGAAGAAGGCCCAGCAGGCCGTCATCATGATGCAGCAGAAGATCGACTCTCTCCTGGCCATGGTCAAGACCGAGACGGCGTTGACCGCGTGCACGCCCATCTCCACCATGACCTTGGCGACGTCGCCGACCGACACGACCAGCGCGTCATCCTCGGACACGAGCCCGACCGCCGCTCCGTCGACCGTGACGGTGACTCCGGATCCGGTGACGGTGACGGTGACGGTGCCGACCACGGTGACCGCGTCGACGACGCAGACCGAGACGGCCACCCAACGCTCCACCACCACGGCGACGGCCACCACCACCGAAACCACGACGGCCACCACGACCGAAACTTCGACCGCCACCGCGCAGCCGGCCGCCTACGTCGTGGTGACACCTTCCCTCCAGGCCGCCATCGAGGACGTCGTGGTCGGCCGTGGCAACGGCCTGACCGCCGCGCAGGCGGCCTATCGGGCGATCGACGCCACCACCGCCACGGCGACCAGCGGTTCGGACACCGCGACCAGCTCGACGGAGACGACACCGACCACCGCGACGTCGTCGACCCTGGCTCCGGCCTCGGCCCTGGCGCAGTGCCAGACGGCCGTGGCGGCGGTGCTCAAGGACCAGACGACACTCTCGCAGTACGAGACCCAGCAGGCCCAGAACCTGGTCACGCTGGACAAGCTCATCTCGGCCACGTCGGGCCGCCCGTCGGGTTCGGGCGGGGGCCCCGGGACATCCGGTAACGGCCCCGCACCGACGACCTCGGGTCCCGCCGCTCCGACCGGCACCCACGGTGGCGGTTCGAACACCGGTCCTGGCCGGGGCACCGGCAATGGGTCGGCTCCCGGCACCGGGGCGGCGACCGGGTCGGGTTCCTCCCCGAGCCGAGGCAGTGGTTCAGCGGCGGCGCCCGGGGCGGGCACCGGCTCGGTGCCTGGTACGGCGGGTGCGGTCGCGACGTCCGCCGCGGCCGGCGGCAGCGGCTTCAGCGCAGGGTCGGGCGCCAGCGGCTCCGGCAATGCCGGCTCTGCTCCGTCCGGCTCCGGTTCCGCGGCCGGCTCCGGCTCGGCGGCCGGCTCCGATTCGGCGGCCGGCTCCGGTTCGACGGCGGGCTCCGGTTCGGGGAGTTCGGGCTCGGGATTCTCCGGATCGGGTGCACAGACGAGCAAGGTCCCGACCGCCGCCGACATCGCGGCCGACCAGGCTCAGATCGACTTGGATGGTGCGAACATCACGGTGGCTCAGCAGAACCTGAAGGCCGCCGTACTGACGAGCCCGATTGCCGGGACCGTGGCATCAGTGGCCATGGCCAAGGGTGACTCGGTCAGCGCGAACTCGACCACCAGCATCATCACGATCCTGGGTCCCGGTCAGTACGAGCTGTCCACCTCGGTCAGTCTCACCTTGATCGACCAGCTCAAGGTCGGAGACAAGGCCGAGGTCACGGTGAACGGCAGCACCACCGCGATCTCCGGCAAGGTGACCTACATCGGCATCCTCAGCAGTTCGTCGTCGTCCGGCACGACCACGTACCCGATCACGGTGCTGTTGGACCGCACCATCCAGACGCTGTACCAGGGCGCCGGTGCATCGGCGCTGATCACCCTGGCCAACGTGTCGAACGTGTTGACCGTGCCGACCTCGGCCGTCACCACCACCGGCGCGGTCCACACGGTCTCGGTGATGCAGAACGGGACACCCACCGCGACCGTGGTCCAGGTGGGCGCCGTCGGAACCGATCTCACCCAGATCACCTCCGGTCTGAAGGCCGGGCAGGAGGTCGTGATCGCCGATCTGAACCAGCCGCTGGCCAGCAGTTCGGCCACGACCACTCGGGTCGGCCTTGGTGGGCTGGGCACCAACGGTGCCGGAGCCGGCCGGGGCAACTTCAATGGCATCCCGAACGGGTTCCAACGGCCCGGAGGCTGACCCGAGGGGTGCCGGTTCGCCTCCGGCGGCCGTCACGCGACATGCACGTCAGGACCTCGCCGACCGAGATGGGTCGGCGAGGTCCTGACGTTCTGGGTCCTCGTACTCCGGGATGCGGAACCCGCCCCGTCCCGGGAGGCCCGACCCTTGTGATCAAACAACTCGCGGGCGCGATCGGTCCGTGGCTACCGTGAGCGGATGCTCGGCTTCGTACGACCCGCCTGGACGGATCCGGTGTTCCGGGACGACAAGGGCGTCGTGATCTAGTACGGGGCGCGGTGGGGGTGGGACGGTCCACCACCGGAGGCCTACGGGCTCGACCGCCACTCCGAGAGGTTCCAGCCGCTGCACCTGGTAGCCGACGCCCTTGTCGAGTACCTGGCGGAAACCTACGCCGTCCAGGTCAGTGGGGACGCGGCCCAAGCGGCCGACTTCACGCGGCAACCGGATCTGGCCCGGGTAGTCCGGTTGACCCCGAACGATGGCGCTGCCGCTCCGTTGACCTTCGGCTTCACGGCCTATCCCGGTGTCATCGTGCATGCGGGGCTTCTCCACGCCTTCGCGTACCCGCCGTGCGGCTGTGACGCCTGCGACGACACGGCCGTCGGGCAGGTCGAACAACTCGAGCGTCTGGTGTCCGCGGTGGTGGCCGGCCGCTACCGGGAAACCTACGCACCGGGCGCCCGCTTGCCGGTGCGATTTGCGGTGACGACCGAATACGGCGAGCAGGCGGGGAAGGCGACCGCCGATGCCTATCCGGCTCACGCGCTCGCCACGGCGCGGGCACGACTAGGAGAGATTTCGTCCGGCTGGAGGCCGTGGCCACTCAGGGAGTGATAGACAACCGCCGTCCGCGGAAGGACGGGGCCAGAGGGATACCCGGATCAGGATCAGCCGAGGTTCAGGCACCCGGCCCGCTCGGCGAGCAGCTCGCCGTGCACCGTGCGCAGGCGGTCGACATCGACCCCGACCAAGGTGTCGGCGAAGAACAAACCCGGCGCCGCCGGCACCGGCATCTCGGACGGGACCACCAGGACGCCGATGCCGGCGCTCACGGCGGACCGGGACCCGGTCGGTGAATCCTCGATCACCAGGCACTCGGCGGCCGGTAGATCGAGCAACTGCAGGGCTCGCAGGTACGGGGCCGGGTCCGGCTTGTTGGCCGCCACCTCGTCGCCACAGACGACGGCGTCGAAGCTGTCGTGCCCCAGGGTGTCGAGGGCGACGTCCACCAGTTCGCGGTAGGTAGCGGTCACCAGGGCCGTGCGCAGACCGGCCGCCCGCACCGCCTTGAGCAACTCCGGCGCCCCGTCCTTGAACGGCAGGCCGTTGCGGAAGATGTCCATCGTCCGGTCGGTCAACATCTTCGCCGTGTCGGTCGGCCGGGCGTCCACCCGCACCTCCTGATGGAGGAGGTCGATGGTGGCCCACATGTCCTGACCGACCATCGCTTCGCGGGCCGAGCTGCTGAGTTGTCCGCCGTAGTACTCGGCCACCTGCTCCAGGGCGATGGTCCACAATCGTTCGGAATCGGTCAGCGTGCCGTCCATGTCGAACAGCACAGCATCGAGTCGACCGGCGGCGGGAGGCATCGTCACCCCTGGAACAATAGTTGGCCGCAGCCGACCGGCCGGCCCTCGCCGGTGGTCCGCGCGGCCGACCCGGGGTCGCCGGCACGTCGCGCCAGGTGTGATCGACGTAGTGTGAGCGGCGTGAGTGAAGCCTTCGGAACACCGCCTGTCGGGTCCCTGCGCAGCCCGGTGATGATCGCCGCCTTCGAGGGGTGGAACGACGCCGGGGACGCGGCGACGTCGGCGGTCGAACAACTGGGCCTGGTCTGGGACGCGGCACCGCTCGCCGAATTGGACCCGGAGGGGTTCTACGACTTCCAGGTCAGCCGGCCCACTGTCAAGCTGATCGAGGGCGTGACCCGGACCATCGAATGGCCGACCACCCGGCTCTCGGCGTGCCGACTGCCGGCCGCTGCGCAGGACGTCATCCTGGTCCACGGGATCGAACCGAACTTCCGGTGGAAGGCCTTCTGCCAGGAACTCCTGGACATCGCGCTGGCCCACGAGGTGAGCAGCGTCATCACGCTCGGCGCGCTGCTGGCCGACGTACCGCACACCCGCCCGGTGCAGGTCAGTGGCTCGGCCTACGACCAGCCGACGGCCGAGCGGCTCGGTCTGACCAGTTCCCGCTACGAGGGTCCGACCGGTATCTCCGGCGTGTTCCAGGACGCCTGTGTCCAGGTGGGGATCCCGGCGCTGTCGTTCTGGGCGTCGGTGCCGCACTACGTCTCACAGGCTCCGTCACCCAAGGCGACCCTGGCCCTGCTGCACCGGGTCGAGGAGGTCCTCGACATCGAGGTGCCACTGGGTGGCCTGCCCGAGCAGGCCGACGAGTGGGAGGTCGAGGTCAGCCAGATCGCCGCCGAGGACGAGGAGATCTCCGAGTACATCAAGGCGCTGGAGGAACGGGACGAGGCCGACGAGCCATTGAAACCGGCCTCGGGTGAGTCGATCGCGGCGGAGTTCGAGCGGTACCTCCGCCGCCGCGGTCCGAAGCCGGGCGATTCACGCCGGTAGGCCGCACCCGAACACCCGACGCCGGCCGCCACGTAGGCACACACCGGCTCCGGGAGGGTGTACACGCCCTCCGACGTGCGCCCTGGGACAATGACCACAAGTTGATCACTGGCCGTTCAGAAAGGGCGCGAACATGTCCAACTCGCTCGGATCCGATCCCCTGGCGTCCCGCCCGCTCGGTGGTCGCCTTCTGGGACGTTCCTACAGCAGCAGCCACCTGCTGGTACTCGGCAGCCTCGACATCGTGGCCGGTCTCATCGCGCTGGTGTGGCCGGGCATCACCGTGCTGGCCCTGGCGCTGATCTTCGGTCTCATGCTCCTGATGGCCGGCCTGGCGGCCATCGCCGTCGGGTCGGCGGTACGTCGCTCCGGCGGCAGTCCGGCGTTCACCTGGGTCGTGGGCGCCATCGCCGTCATCGCCGGCCTGATCTGCATCTTCCATCCCGGGGCGGGCGTCTGGGCGATCATCCTCGGCTGCTCTCTGTGGTTCGTCATGACCGGTGTCGCGGACCTGTTCGTGGCCGCGGCTTCACCGGCGAACCGGCTCTGGTTCGGGACCTTGGGGGTCCTGTCGATCGTGGCCGCCGTGGTCCTGCTCGTTTCCCCGGCGGCGGCCATCGTCACCGTGGCGCTGATCGCCGGTATCGGCTTCCTGGTCCGAGGCGTGGGCGAGCTGATGCTCGGCTGGCGGATGCGCCGTCCGACGCGCTGACGTCCACCCGTTCGGGGCCGTTTGCGCGTGGCCGCCGAGGGGCACTTCCCGGACACGCCTGTTGTCCGAGGTTCCCACGTGGGTTCTCGCTGCGATGACGGCGTGCCGAGCCCCGGACATGGAGTGCACCTTTGAGACAGGACGGCCAGGTGGTCTCCCCGGGGGGCGACACCCAACATGACGCGGTCCCCGATCGCGTCGACCAGTCCGCCGAGACCCTCCTGTTGCGGGTGGCGACCGGTGACCGCGCCGCGTTCTCCGTCCTGTACGGGTACTTCGCGGCTCGGGTGTTCGGCCTGGCCAACCGGATCCTGCGGGATCCCAGCCACGCCGAGGAGGTGGCTCAGGAGATCTTCCTGGAGATCTGGCAGCGGGCGCCCCGGTTCGACCGGAGTCGCGGGACGGCCGCGTCCTGGATCATGACGATCACCCACGGGCGTTCGGTGGATCGCGTGCGGCACGCGCAGGCGTCACGGGCGCGCGACCTGCGCACGACGATCGCGAACTTCGACCGCGACGTCGACTCGGTGGCCGACTCCGTCATCCAAGAGGCGGAGGCGGCGGAGGTCCGCGAATGTCTCGACACACTGACTCCGCTGCAGCGTGAGTCGATCACGCTGGCCTACTTCGGCGGTCACACGCAACGCGAGGTGGGTGAGCTGCTCGGCGCCGCCCTGCCGACGATCAAGACCAGAATGCGCGACGGTTTGATCCGCATGCGTGACTGCCTGAGCGTGCCGGCCTGACCGGCGGGATGGTTCGAATCCGGTCCGGCTCGGCTTTCGCGTGAATTCGCGCGGAATGCGTATCTGGGCGTGTGCGGAGTCGTCCTTCCTGATGTACGGCGATCGCCGTCTGTGAGGAGGGGTCGACGCCATGAGGACTGGCAGACACCGGGATCCGCGTCATCGGGGCGACGTGCCGGTCCTGCGGGTCCACCGATCAGCATCAGGAATCGGGGGTGCAGGTTGACATCGGTCCGCGACCGTTCCCGCACGGATTCCCCTGCCTCCCGCCGGCCCGCACAGCGGAGCCGGGCCGACCTGGCCGCCCGCGTGGTTCTGGCCCATTCGTTCGCCTCGCATGCGCTCGAGGTGTCCTCGTCCGGGCACCAGATCTGGGCCGTCGACGACGGCGGACGGGTACCTCCGCCGTCGGCTGCGTCGGTGCAGGCGGACGCGGCGATGCTGTTGCGGGGCAGCGCGATCGCGGCCGCCGCCCACCCGTTGATCGGCGAGGCGTCCCGGCGGCTGACCGCCCAACTGGTCGATGCCCAGGACGAGTCCCTGCTGACCGCCTTGTGTCTGGACCCGGGTCGCGCGCTCGACCACGCCGTCGTGCACATCCAGCTCCGCGCCGCCGGGCACGCGGACCCCATCCGGGATCGCCTGCTGCTCGACGCGTTGGCCGAGGGCCTGGACGGCCCGGAGCGACTGCCGCATCGCACGCTGGAACTGCAGTGGTTGCGAGATGTCATGCGCGGCAACCAATCAGCCCTTGACCTGAGCCGCGAAGTACTGGCGCGCAGCACCTTCGGCCGCCCGCTGGACGTCCTCAACGCGCAGGCCGACGACCTCGCCGCCTTCAGTCACGTCGTCCTGTACCTGTCGGACCTCGGGCGGCGTCACGGCGTGCTGCCCCGGTCGTCACGCGACATCGCGCGGGACGCCGATGCCGGACTGGCGGTCGCCATGGATCAGGGCCGGGACGACCTGGCGGCCGAACTCCTGTGGACGTGGCCCATGCTCGGCATTCCGTGGAGCGCGACCGCCGTGTTCTGTTTCAACCTGCTCGCCCAGAAACAGGATCGTCTGGGCTTCCTGCCCGGCCCGGACTACTCGGCCGCGGCCCACCAGGCCCTCCCGTCGGATGAACAGCTCGACTACATGGTCAGCACCAGCTATCACCCGACCCTGGCCCTCGGCCTGGCCTGCGCGGCCGCGCTGGCTGATGACCGCGCGCCGGCGTCGGCCGTCCCGGGGCGCCGCGCCTCAGGCGGGGTGGTGCCCGAGTTGGTCCAGCTGCTCCCGCCCAGGGACGCGGAGTGGGAGGCGGCATTCCGCGCCATCGACCGGCCCCGCCAGGAGGCCCTCGCGCCGTTCGTTCTGGCCGCCGGACTCCGGCGGGCTCGGGAGCGCACCGATCTGGTCGTGCTGCGCGACCTGCTGGAGGCCGCATTGCGCCTGGACGAGACGCAGACTCCGGCGGTGGCCCAGGCGGCCGGTCTGCTGCGCCGGGTGGGCCTGTTGGCCGGGAGCACGGAGTTCACCCGCGCCGGGTGATCCCCGCCCGCTAGACCAGGTCCACGCCCAGGAGGGCGTCGACCGCGGTGGCCACCAGTGCGCCGTCCAGAGAGCCGTCCGCGGCCCAGACGTCGAGGGCGGCCAAGGCGGCCGGGGTGTCGAGATCGTCGGCCAGCGCGGCCCGCAGGTCGGCCACGACGGTCGTGGCGGGAGCGCCGACGCGAACCGCCGCCGACGACCACGCCGCGAGACGCTCGGTGGCGGTGGTCAGCAGACCGTCGTCCCAGAAGCGGTCCTGCCGGTAGTGGCCGGCGAACAACGCCAGCCGGATGGCCCGCGGGTCGACGCCGTCGGCGCGCAGTTTCGACACGAAGACCAGGTTGCCCCTTGACTTCGACATCTTCTCGCCGTCGAGTCCGATCATTCCGGCGTGGGTGTAGTGCTGGGCGAACCGGTCGACACCGGCCAGCACCTCCGCGTGGGCGGCCGAACATTCGTGGTGCGGGAAGATCAGGTCGCTGCCGCCGCCCTGCACATCGATCGTCGCGCCGTGCGTGAGCACGCCGAGCCGGTTGCCGGCGATGGCGGCGCACTCGATGTGCCAGCCGGCCCGTCCGGCTCCCAGCGGCGACTCCCATGACGGCTCCCCGGGCCGGGCCATCCGCCACAGCAGCGGGTCGAGCTCGTGCTTCTTGCCGGCCCGGCCCGGGTCTCCCCCACGCTCGGCGAAGAACCGATTCATCGTCGTCTCGTCGTAGCGGGACTCGTACCCGAACCGGCCCGAGGCCTCGATGTCGAAGTAGACGTCCGGGAACTCGTCGTCGGCCACCCGGTAGGCCGCACCGGAGTCCAGCAGGGCGGCCACCGCGGCCGAGACCTCGTCCATCGCCTCGACCGCACCGATGTAGTCCGTCGGTGGCAGCACGCGCAGCGCCGTCATGTCCTGCCGGAACAACTCGATCTGCTCGGCCGCCAAGTCCTCCCAGTCGATCCCGTCGCGCTCCGCCCGTTCCAGCAGCGGGTCGTCGATGTCGGTGATGTTCTGCACGTAGTGCACCCGATGGCCGGCGTCGAGCCACATCCGTTGCACCAGATCAAAGGTGAGGTAGGTGGCCGCGTGGCCGAGGTGCGTCGAGTCGTAGGGCGTGATGCCGCACACGTAGATCGTGGCCACCGGGCCGGGGCGGGTGGCCCGGACGGTTCCGGTCGACGAGTCGTACAGACTCAGGATGTCGCCGGAAGCCGCACCTCCGGTCGCGCGTGGAAGGGACGGAACGGGAGGAGTCGGCCAGGAACGCACCCGCTCACACTATCCAAGGTCGGAGGCCGGACCGGACCGTCCCGGTTCGCGTCCGCCCGGCAGCACGTGACGGTTGGCCTGGACCACGCCTCGCTGCCATCGGCTCAGGGCCGTTCCCCGGACCCGGTGCGGCGGGGACGACTCGGGGAACATCAGATTCGTCCGGTCGCGATGGTGCGGCAGGTTCAGGGCGTGGCCGAGTTCGTGGGCGAGGACGGTCTCGTCGTAGCTGTTCTCGCTGGCGGCGTTGTACAACGAGGCCTGGGTGATCACCCAGTCGGCCGAGATGCCCAGCGAACACCCGGTGGTGTGCCCGGCGATCTCCCGGACCACGATCACCGTGATCGGCGCGCCGACGAACGCCGGGTCCGCCGGTCCGTCGCGATCCCGCAGATGACGGCGATAGAACTCGGTGCGGCCCAGGATGTCATCGACCACCAGCCCCCGGTTGGCCCGCGGGTCCAGCGCCGCCGCCGGAGGGACCTCGGCGATGGTACGAATCCCGGTGACGCGGACCCGCACGCCGGTCCCGGCGCGAAGGATCCGGTCGGCCGCGGTCAGGGCCGGGGTGATCTGCTCGGGTGTGCTCAGCGCGGTTCCGGCCTCGTCGGTCAGGATCAACACCTGAACGCGCAGCACACCGACCCCGCGGTCCCGGCCGGTGACGGTGTCGACCGCGACCTCACCGGCCCGCGCGGCGGCGCTGGCCAGATCCATCGTCATGCCGGCGGCGGTTCGGGCGAAGGTGCGGCCGAAGCCGGCGATCGGGTCGGTGAACCGGCTCACCGTCCGGTCCGGGCGGTCACAGCGGCGGCCATGGGATCGGGGTCCGCCCGCGGGGCGGCATCGGATAGATCGGGTACATCTCGAGCAGGTCGATCCGCTTCGCCAGTGCGTCCACCTCGCCGATGGTCATGTAGTCGTGCATCTCGGTACGCAGGTCAGCGGACATGCCCTTGGCCAACCGGTGCACCCCCTCCAGAACCGCGTCCGGCAGCGGGGTCCCGGCCCAGCCCCACAGGATGGTGCGCAACTTGTCGTCGACGTGGAAGCACAGTCCGTGGTCCACTCCGAGGACCCGGCCGTCGCCGGTCAGAAGAATGTGCGATCCCTTGCGGTCCGCGTTGTTCACCACCACGTCGAACCCGGCCAGTACCTTCAGCTTCGGGTCGTCGGCGTGGACGACGGCGATGTCCGAGCCGCTGACGTCCACCGCCCGCAGCACCGGCAGCCACCCGCTCGGCACGTCGTCCTCCGGAACCAGGTCGACCAGTTCCGCCCCGTCCTCGGGCTGATCGATCCAACGTTGCACCATGCCGGCCCCGTAGGGCCCCGACCGCATGATGGTGAGCGGGACGCAGTCCCATCCGGCGTACTCGGCGATGCGGCGGGCCGCGACCTCGCGGTGGGCCAGCGTCCCGTCCGGGAAGTCCCACAGCGGCCGCTCGCCGCGGATCGGCTTGTAGACGCACTCCAGTTCCACCCCGTCGAGGGTGCAGCTGGCCAGCAGGGTCAGGTTCGACGCGTCAGTGAGGCGTCCGGTGATGTCGATGGTGCCCCGGGTGAGCACGTCGCGGACCTGTTCGTCCTCCAGGACCCCGACGTCCGGTGGTGCTGCGTCACCGGGCGGGGTGGGCTCAGCCGTTGGCACCGCGGTGGTAGCCGTTCAGCCGTGGGCAGACGTGCCCTTCGGGATCGAGCGGGTTGGCGCACAGGGGGCACGGCGGGCGTCCGGCCGACACCACCAGTTCGGCCCGGCGGGCGAAGTCGCTGGCCTCGGCCAGGGTGAGGAAGACCCGCAGTGCGTCGGGCCCGTCCTCGCGGTCCTCGAGAACGATGTCCTCGCCGACCTCCTCGTCGGTCAACGCCAGCAGCTCGACGATGACCTGCGATTCCTCGCCGTCCCAGGCCAGCCCCATGGTGCCGACCCGGAATTCCGCGTCGACCGGAGTGGCCAGGGTCAGGCCGGGATCGCCGACGTGCCCCGGCGGGAAGCCGGCCTCGGGGGTGGCCACATCGAAGCGCCTGGCCACCTCGGTGATCAACGAGCCGAGACGATCGGCGAGCACGGCGACCTGCTGCTTTTCACAGGCGACGGAGAGCACTCGGCGCCCGTCGGCGACCTGGAGGAAGAATTCGCGTTCGCCTGGCTGCCCGATGGTTCCGGCGAGGAAGCGATCGGGTGAGCGGAAGACGTGGACCTGTCGTGTCATGGCACATCCGAGCTTATGCCAACCGCTCTCCGGCGGTGGGACGTCGTATCCGTCACACCGGGACCCCGAAGACGGCCGCGCTTCACCCGGCCACTCCGCCCGGAATCGCGTCCGAACTGCTGTTGTCGTCGAAATGATGCCGGCCGCCGGACCCGTTCACCGCGCCGCCTGCAGCGGCCGGGACGCCTTCCGGTTTCGGCGCAGGGCGTAACGAACCGAGCTCCCCGGAGTCGTTCACCCGCTCGACGAACGGCCGCAATGGGGTGTACCGCACCACCGACAAGGACGCCGGCGCCACCACGATCCGTTGGAATCCGTCGAGGTGCAGGCCGAGGGCGTCGGCCAGCACGGCCTTGATCACGTCGCCGTGCGAGCAGACCAGGATGACGGCGTCCGGGCCCAGTTCCGCGACCAGTTCACGGATCGCGGCGACGGCTCTCACGCCGACGGCGGCCAGACCCTCGCCGCCGGGGAAGACCGCGGCCGACGGGTGGGTCTGGACCGTGCGCCAGAGCTCCTCGCCGGACAGATCGCCCAGGGTCCGGCCCGTCCAGTCCCCGTAGTCGACCTCCGCCAGCCTCGCTTCGATCCGCACCTCCAACCCGGTGAGGGCCGCGAGCGGCTCCAGGGTCTGTCGGCATCGGTCCATCGGCGAGCTGACCAGCGCGTCAAGGGTGAGACCACGCAGCCGCTCGGCGACGGCCGCCGCCTGCTCACGCCCGACGTCGTCGAGCAGTACTCCTGGGGTGCGGCCGGCCAGCACTCCGGCCACGTTGGCCGTGGACCGGCCGTGCCGGAGCAGGATGACGGTGCTCATCGGAGCGCTCCGGCCATGGTCGCGGCGCTGACGCCGGGCCCTGCACTGATGTCCAAGATCATCCGGTCTCCCTGCTCACTTCAGGCCACCGGCGAACAGCACGATGATCAGCGCGACGCCGACCACCCATCGATACCAGACGAAGTTCGCGATGCTGTGACCGGAGACGAACTTCAGCAGCCAGGCCACCGACACGTAGGCGACGGCGAAGGCCACGACGGTGGCCAGCAGGGTGGGTGCCAGACCCACGTGCACCGGGTGCGGGTGGTCGGCCGTCGCGACCTGCGTCTTGAGCGCGGACGGAAGCTCGAAGGCACCCGCCCCGATGAGCGCCGGGATGCCGAGCAGGAACGACAGGCGGGTCGCGGCCACGCGGTCGAGGCCACGGATCAGACCGATCGAGATGGTGGCACCGGACCGGGAGACACCCGGGATCAGGGCCAGGCACTGCCCGAAGCCGATCAGCAGCACGTCGACCAGGTTGAGCTGGGCCTCCGGGCGGTCCTGCTTGGCCACCGCCTCGGCGTACAGCATGACGATGCCCCACAGGATCAGGGCGAAGGCGATGATCCAGATGCTCCGCAACTGGTCGGAGATGAAGTGCCGCAATGCGAATCCGACCAGCGCGATCGGCAGCGACCCGATGACGACCAGCCAGGCCATCCGATAGTCCGGCTCCTGGCGGTGCGCCTTGTTGAACAGGCCGCGGATCCAGGCCACGAACAACCGGGCGATGTCGGACCAGAAGTAGATGATCACGGCGATGATCGCGCCGACCTGGATCACGGCCGTGAACGCGGTGATACCAGGGTCCTGGATGTCGTAGCCGAGCATCTTGGACACCACGGTGAGGTGGGCCGTGGAGGAGATGGGCAGGAATTCGGTCAGGCCCTCGACGATGCCGAGGATGATCGCGGCGATCAGGGTCACGCGAGTACTCCGGCCGCGGTCGCGGCGGCGAAGGTGGTCTCCAGCGCGTCGAGACGCACCTTCGGGTCCGGATGGGCGGGTGAGACGTTCACGGTGGTGACTCCTTGAGAGGCGAGCGTCTTCAGACGCTCGACGATGCGGTCGGCGGTGCCGATGAGACTGGTGCGGTCGATGAACTCGAACGGGACGGCCGCAGCCGCGCCCTGGTAGTCACGGGAGAGGAACCTCTCCTGGACCTCGTCGGCCTGGGCCTCGAACCCCATCGCGGTGGCGATGCCGTGATAGAAGTTCACCTTCTTCGACCCCATGCCACCGATGTAGAGCGCCGCGGTGGGCCGCACCAGCAGCGCCGCCCGCCCCGGATCGTTGTCGATGGCCAGGGTGGCCTGCACCGAGATGTCGAGGGCGTCGGGGTCGCGCCCGGCTGAGGCCGCTCCGGCCCGGATGCGCTCGATGTGCTCAGACCCGGTGGCCGGGTCGAAGAAGATGGCCAGCCAGCCGTCGGCGATCTCGCCGGTCAGGGTCAGGTTCTTCGGACCGACGGCGGCCAGGTACAACGGCACCTTCGAGCGGACCGGTTGCAGGGACAGGACCAGGGACTTGCCGGGTCCGTCGGGCAGCGGCAGGGTGAAGTGCTGGCCGCCCGCGGTGACCCGGCGACGGGCCAGGCCCTGCTGGACGATCTGCACGTACTCCCGGGTCCGGCCGAGCGGGTCGTTGAACGGGACACCGTGCCAGCCCTCGGACACCTGGGGCCCGGAGACGCCCAGGCCGAGCCGGAACCGGCCGTTGGACAGGGCGTCCAGCGTGGCCGCCGTCATGGCGGTCATGGCCGGGGTACGCCCGGGGATCTGCAGGACGGCCGAGCCGATGTCGATCCGTTCGGTGGTCGCCGCGATCGCGGCCAGCACGGTGACGGCGTCACTTCCATAGGCCTCGGCCGCCCAGACGACGTCGTAGCCGATCCGGTCGGCCGCGCGGGCCAGTTCCAGGTTGTCGTGCAGCTCCGCGGCCGAGGTCACGTAACCGAGGTTCAGTCCGAGTCGCATGGGTCATGACGCTACCGGCCGGCCGTGTCGATTCTGCGTTGCCGGCTCCGATTGGGCCACCGACGGGTCAGGGCGTGTCTTGCCGACGGCGTCCGGGAGAACCACCGCAGATGCCATAAGTTGGCAGCCATGGATTCTCGGCGGGTCGGGCGCAGCGGGCTGGAGGTGTCCCGGCTCGGTCTGGGCACCATGACGTGGGGCCGGGACACCGACGCGGACGATGCCGCCGCCCAGCTCGAGGCCTTCGTCGCCGCCGGAGGCACACTGATCGACACGTCCAACGTCTACGGCGACGGCGACGCCGAGTCGATCATCGGGACGTTGGTGCCCGACGTCATTCCGCGGGCCGACGTGGTGCTGGCCACCACGACGGTGGGGGTCGGCGGGGCTCGCGGCCGGTTGCTGGCCGCGCTGGACGGGTCGTTGCAGCGCCTCAACACCGATCACGTCGACCTGTGGCAGGTCCACGGCTTCGACACCACCCTTCCGTTCGAGGAGACCTGTTCGGCGCTCCAGCGCGCCGTCGACTCGGGCCGTGCGTCCTACATCGGGCTGTCCGGCTACGCCGGGTGGCAGCTGGCCACCATGGCCACCTGGCTGCGCGGGGCGGGCTGTCCGGTGGTGGCCACCGAGGCCGAGTACTCGCTCGTCGAGCGCGCGGCGGAGGAGTCACTGCTGCCCGCCGCGGCCTTGCACGGCATCGGCCTGCTGGCCTGGGCGCCGCTCGGTCGCGGTGTGCTGACCGGGAAGTACCGGCACGGAACCCCGGCCGACTCCCGCGGTGCGTCACCGCATTTCGCCCGGTACGTCGGCCGGCATCTCGGTCCGGACGCGGCCCGCATCGTGGAGGCCGTGGCCACCGCGGCCGAGGGGCTGGGGACCTCGCCGCTGGCCGTGGCCTGCGCCTGGGTCCGGGACCGCCGCGGGGTGGCGTCGGCGATCGTCGGGGCGCGGGACAACGCCCAGCTGCTCGGTTCCCTGGCCGCCACCGAGATCACCCTGCCGGCCGAGATCCGGGCCGCCCTGGAGGACGTCAGCTCGCCCGATGCCGGCGACGAATCGCAGTAATGTCCTCGTTTCCCGACCAAGGTCCGTCCCTGAACGTGTTCACCGAATTCGCCGCGTCCGGCCTGTGGCCGGGCGTTGGTCAGGCGGTGGCCCAGTCGCTGGTCGAGGGAGGCATCACCTCGGCGTCCAAGGTGACGGTGGCCGCGTTGACGGCGCTGCCCAAGATGACCCCGAAGCGTGCCGACCGGATCTACACCTCGTGGATCGGTGCCGGCCAGGCCTACGCCGTCGCGCAACTACTGGTGCCGCAGGAGATCCCGGTCCGGTGGGCCGGCCGGCTGATGGAGGCCCTCGGCGACGACGCAGCCGACCAGCTGGCCGAGGATCCGTGGCGGCTCCTGGCGTTGCCCGACGCCACCGTGGCCCAGGCCGACCGGGTGGCGCTGGCCCTTGATCCGAAGGTGCAACGCGGCGACCCCCGTCGCGGACGTTCGCTGGTCGACTGGACGCTGGCCCGGTTCGCGCGTCAGGGGCACACCGCCGCCTCGGTGCAGCAGGTCGCGGATGCCTTGCGCCCCTTCGGCGTCGACGCGCCGACGGCCATCCGCGCAGCGGTCGACGCCGACCTGATCCTCGCGGTTCCTGGCCCCGCTCCGGTCGGCGTGGACGGCGTTTCGGCGCCCGACGCCTCCGCGGCGGCCGATTCGGCGACCGGGCCGGCCCTCGAGCCGTGGGTGGCCCGCAAGGTCCTGGCCCAGGCCGAGAACGACATCGCCGAGCACCTGCTGCGGCTCACCTCGACCGCGCACTCCCTGGCCGGGGAACGAGCGGTGAAGAATGTCGTCCAGGACCTGGACGTGGTTCAGGCGGGTGCGGTGACACACGCTGCGACCCATGGCGTTTCGATCCTCACCGGCGGTCCGGGGACCGGGAAGAGCCGGACCATCGCCGCTGTGGTCGCGCTGTGCCACCGCGTCAGCGTCGACATCGCCCTGGCCGCCCCGACCGGACGGGCCGCGAAGCGGCTGGAGGAACTGGCCGGCTCCCCCGCGTCCACCATCCACCGGCTGCTGGGGGCACGACGGGCCACCGGTTCGGCCTCGGCCGGGTTCGACCACGGCGCGGACAACCCGCTCGACGCGCAACTGGTGGTGGTGGACGAGGCGTCCATGCTGGACGTCGAACTGGCGGCGGCACTGTTGTCGGCGCTCAAGGACCAGACGCACCTGGTCATCGTCGGCGACCCGGCCCAGCTGCCGTCGATCGGGCCGGGCCGGGTGCTCGGCGACCTGATCGACAGCGGCGTCATCCCGGTCACCGAACTCAAGACCCTCTACCGCCAGACCGAGGGCGGGGCCATCGCCCGCCTGGCCACCGCCGTCCGGGAGGGCGACCTGGTGCCGGTCGACGACCCGGATCGGGAGGTGGTCATCGTGCCCGCCCGCGGGTCCGAGGACGGTGCCCGCCGGGTTGTGCAGCTGGTGACCGACTCCATTCCAAGGGTTTTCGGTACCACCGCCGATCAGTTGCAGGTGGTCACCCCGGTCCACAAGGGGCCGGCCGGGACGCAGGCCCTGAACAAGGCGCTGAAGGCGGTGCTCAACCCCGGTCGCGGCGCCGTCCGCGGGTTCGATGTCGGGGATCGGGTGGTGGCCACGGCGAATCATCTGGACGCCGAACCCACCGGCTACGCCAACGGCGAGGTCGGCACGGTCGTCTCGACCGGCGACAACTCGCTGCGAGTGGCCTTCACCACCGGCGAGTCCGACATCTCCGGCAAGTCGCTGAGCGACCTGTTGCACGGCTGGGCCATCACCGTGCACCGCGCCCAGGGCAGCGAGTGGGAGGCGGTGGTTGCCGTGATGCCGCCCGAGGCCGGGGCCATGCTGTCCCGCCCGCTCATCTACACGGCGCTGACCCGGGCCCGGAGGCACCTGTCGATCATCCACGCGGCCGGTCCGATGCTGGCCCGGGCGGTCCGATCGGTCGGCGAACTGCCGCGGCGCACCCGGTTGGCGGCGCTGCTGCGCGAGGGCGCCGCGCCGGCCTCGGATGCCGAGCCGGAGCCGGAGGCTCAATGATCGCGGGTTCGGATCTGCTGGATCGGGACCTGCTGGGTCGGGACCTGCTGGGTCGGGACCTGCTGGGTCGGGACCTGCTGGGTCGGGACCTGCTGGGTCGGGACCTGCTGGGTCGGGACCTGCTGGGTCGGGACCTGCTGGGTCGGGACCTGCTGGGTCGGGATCAGCTGGGCGGGACCTGCTGGGCGGGAGCAGGCGTGGTCAGCGGGGCGCGTGGTCAGCGGGGCGTCAGGCGGAACGCCCTGGCTCCGGCGGCCCAGGCCAGATGCAGATCCTCGGCGTTCGGTTCACCGTCGGCGTCGATGCGGATCTGGTTGAACTTCGCGAAGTTGCGTTTTGCCCGCGATATCAGCGCGTAGTGCTCCACGACGTGGGGCTCGTCGGTGAACGCCTCGACGTCGGCCGTGCGCAGTCTGCCCTTGAGGCGGATGTTCACCGGCTGCCCGGTGCGCAGGTTCCGTCCCCACCCGAAGGGCGTGCCGATCAGCACCGCCCCGTCGTGGATGGTGTACGCCACCGGGACCGTGTAGTGGCGGCCGGATTTGCGACCCACCACATAGACGGTGACCAGTTCCCGGCTGATGAGCCGGGAGACCAGTGGGGTCCGCAACAGGCCCCGGACCAGCAGGTTCGCGACTCCCTGCACCGCCATGACATGGGCTCGGGGCCCAGCGGCCGGTTGCGGGGGTTCCTCCTCCGATGCCGTACTCATTCCTCCAGGTTAGGTCGGTCCGAACCGACTCTCCAGACCTCGACGCGCGATCCTTGTGTCCTTCCGTCCCGCGCCGGCCGGCGGAGGATGATGAGGTGATCGACGGCCGAGCCGGCCGTCACCGATACAGGAGGTGATCGGGCCCTTGGACCTCGAAGCCGGCCGCCGGCCGTCACGCCCACGCTGGAGCTACTACCCGACGCCGGCCCAGGCCAATGCCGAGTTCGAGTACCAGGGCCTGCGCATCGACGCCACCACCAGCCGATCCGCGGCCGCCACCATGCTGTCGATCCGGGCCGAGTTCGCCGGATGGGAATTGGATCGCGTACTGCGGTTCGAGGACGGGAGCCGGCGCGTGTGGATGCGCCGCCGCCGGTCCCCCGGCATGCTGCCGGACCTGACGCCCTGACGGATCCCGGGCAACGTTGCCCTCTCGGTCGGCGCGCTCCGCCGGTCCCCGGCATGCTGCCAGACCTGACGCCCTGATGGACCGCCGGGCAACGTGGCCTTCCCGGACCGCTCGGTCCGCGGTGGTACGGGCGGCATGGCGCGCCCGGCGTGGCGTTCTGGCGCGGCGCGGCCGATCGCGCCGGGAGGCATCACCGGCCGGGCCGGGAGGCATTGCGGATCGATAGGATCTGCTCGCTGTCGATCGCCTGATCGTCGGCCTGTGTGCCTGAAAGGTCGGTCGGCTCGTGCCGTTGCTCGCTGTTGTCCTCGCCGCGCTCGCGGCCGTCCTGCACGTGGTCTTCTTCGTGTTCGAGAGCATTCTGTGGACCCGGCCGAAGGTCTGGGCCCGCTTCGGTATCCGGAGCCAACAGGACGCCGACACGATCCGGCCGATGGCCTACAACCAGGGTTTCTACAACCTCTTCCTGGCCATCGGAGTGGTGGTCGGGCTGATCGTCTCGGTCGACCACGAGAGCGCGGGGCGGGCGATCGTGCTGTTCGGGTGTCTGTGCATGGCCGGCGCCGCTGTCGTTCTGCTGACCACCGGCCGGGACAAGACCAGGGCCGCCGCCATCCAGTTCCTGCCGCCGGCGCTTGCGGTGATCTTCGCGGTGACGCAGTAGTGCCCGAGGCGGCGTCAGCATCCTCTCCGAGTGACCCGTGGCGGGACGAACGCAAGCCCGTCCTGCGGGATTCCCTGGGCGTAGCCGCGGCCACCGGCGCGTATGCCATCTCCTTCGGCGCCATCTCGTCGTCCAGCGGCCTGAGCATCTGGTTGACCATGACCCTGTCCTTGCTGATGTTTTCCGGGGGCAGCCAGTTCGGCATGGTCGGGGTGATCGCCGGCGGCGGGTCGCCGTGGGCCGGGGCGGCCACCGCCGTGATGCTCGGCGCGCGGAACGCGTTGTACGGCTTGAGGTTGTCCGCACTGTTGGACGTTCGCGGCTGGCGCCGGGTGCTGGCCGCGCAAGTCGTCATCGACGAGTCCAGCGCGATGTCGTTCGGGCGGTCCTCGGTCCGCGCCGGACGGCTCGCCTTCTACGCGACCGGCATCGGGGTGTTCGTGCTGTGGAACGTCGGGACGCTGATCGGGGCGGTCGGGGCCTCCGCCCTGGCCGATCCCGGGGTACTCGGACTGGATGCCGCCGTTCCGGCCGCTTTCATGGCATTGATCGCCCCGCGACTGCGCGGTCGTGAGCCATGGGCGATCGCACTGGCGGCGGCGCTCATCGCGGTGGCGACCACTCCCCTGCTGCCGCCCGGCATCCCGGTCCTGGTCGCGGCGGGCTTCGGCATCGCGGTCGGCACCTGGCCGTGGAGGGCGGCCTCGTGATCTGGGCCGCCGTGCTCGTCGCCGGGCTCGGGGTCTACCTGTTCAAGTTGGCCGGGATGTCGGTCCCGCCCACCGTCCTGGCCCGCCCGCGGGTGCAGCGCGTCGCGGCCCTGGTACCAGTGGTGCTGCTGGCGGCGTTGATCGCCGTGCAGACGGTCGGCCGCGGGCAGTCGATCCATCTTGACGCCCGCCTCGCGGGAGTTGCCATAGCCGGCCTGGCCATCTGGCGACGCGCGCCGTTCCTGGTCGTGGTCTTCGCCGCCGCCGTCACCACCGCCCTGGTCCGGCACTTCGTGTCTGGCCCGTGAGTGGGCCGGCCGCCTGACCCGGGTTGGCCGCGGGCCGGTCGTGGACCGCCTCACACCGGTTGACCCGGCCCACACTGGTTGCCGAGCCGAGAACCGGTGTGGCCGCGACGAGCCGGTGTGGCATTGACCCGCGGTCCGGAGCACACCCCTTGACCAGGCGCATCCGTCGGCCCAGCCCCGCACGGTCGTAGACCCGGCCCACACCCGTTGATCCGGTCCACACCCGTTGCCGAGCCGAGAGCCGGTGTGGCGGCGACGAACCGGTGTGGCAGCGAGCCGCCGTCAAGCCCACACCCGTTGATCCGGTCCAACACTCGTTGACTCGATCGACACCAGCTGACCGGGCCCACACCCATTGCCGCGCCGAGAACCGGTGTGCGCCGGGTCAACTGGTGTGGCCACCTAGGCCGAGCTCGGGCCCGCGCCCCGGCCGGCTGTGCGGTCAGCAGTTGCGCAGCAAGCGGTCCAGCACCCGGGTGCCGAACGTCAGGGACTCCACCGGAACCCGTTCGTCCACCCCGTGGAACAGCGAAGCGAAGTCCAGCTCCGGCGGCAGCCGGAGCGGCGAGAAGCCGTAGCCGGCGATGCCGAGGCGGGCGAACGCCTTGTTGTCGGTGCCGCCGGAGAGCATGTAGGGCACCGGGTGCGCGCCTGGGTCCTCGGCGGTCAGCGCGTCCTTCATGGCCTCGACGAGCGGGCCTTCGAACGGAACCTCCAACGGCGGCTGCCAGGTCCAGGTGATCTCGATGCCGTCGCCGACGATCTCGGCGATCTGCTCACGGAAGTGCTCCTCCGATCCGGGGAGCACCCGGCAGTCGACGGTCGCCTCGGCCGTCGACGGGATGACGTTGGCCTTGTAACCGGCCTTGAGCATGGTCGGGGTGGCCGTGTTGCGGAGCGTGGCGTTGACGATCCGCGACACCGGCCCGAGCTTGGCGATGGACCCGGCCAGGTCGTCCTCGGGGAATTCCAGCCCGGTCAGCTCGTGGATCTTGTCCAGGAAGCTGCGGACGGTGGCCGTCATGGTGAGCGGGAAGTCGTAGGAGCCGAGTCGCGAGACGGCGTTTGCGATCCGGGTGACGGCGTTGTCGTCGTTGATCATCGAGCCGTGGCCAGCCCGGCCGGTCGCCTTGAGATGAGCCCAGGCGACGCCCTTCTCGGCCGCCGCCACCAGGTAGGCGCGGCGGGCGTCATCCAGGGTGATGGAGAAGCCGCCGACCTCCGAGATCGCCTCGGTGGCGTCGGCGAACAACTCCGGGTAGAAGTCGACCAGCCACTGGGCACCCCAGGTGCCACCGGCCTCCTCGTCGGAGACGAACGCGAAGATCACGTCGCGGGGCGGCACGATCCCGGAACTCTTGAACTCGCGGGCCACGGCCAGGGTCATCGCGACCATGTCCTTCATGTCCACCGCGCCCCGCCCCCAGACGTAGCCGTCCTGGACCGCGCCGGAAAACGGGTGGACCGTCCACTCCGACGCGTCAGCCGGTACGACATCGACGTGCCCGTGGATCAGCAAGGCCCCGCGGACGCGATCGGCCCCTTCGAGTCGGCAGACGACGTTGCCGCGGCCCGGGGCGGACTCGATGTAGATGGTCTCGTAGCCGACGTCTTCCAGCTTCTGCTGGATGTAGCGGGCGGTTTGGGCCTCCCCGTCGCCGATGGTGTCCGGGTCGCCGGTGTTCACCGACTCGAAGCGGATCAACTCGCTGCAGAGCTGCACGACCTCGTCGGTGGCAACGGTGCGTTGGATCGGCTGGCTTGCGGGTGACTCCGTATCGGGCATGGTGCTTTCCTACCACCGTGGCAACTGAGGCGTGTCGGGCGGGCGTGGCCCGGCTCGGCCGGAGCCGCCCAGGACGCCCTACGGAGCGCCCCTGACCAGCGGGTTCTTCGGTTTGAGTCCTGGTGAAGTAATGTTGGCGATCGCACTGCGCACCATGGCGCAGAGCGACCCGGTCCGGGTGGCGGAATGGCAGACGCGCTAGCTTGAGGTGCTAGTGCCCGCAAGGGCGTGGGGGTTCAAGTCCCCCCTCGGACACCAGTGTGACCTGCGGAAACTCCGCTAGTAGGACCGGACCCAGCCAGTTTAGGACGGGGACCGCTGCGGTAGGGCCTGTGGCGAGCCTCCGAAAGAGACAACGATCTTCACACCGTCGAAGGTGATCCGATTGCCGGCCAGGCCCAATCGCTTCGACACGGCGGTGCGTTCGGCGGCGATACTGGCCGCGAACTTGGTCAGACCGCGAATGTAGGCGTCGTCTCGCCCGCAGCGACGCCGTCTCGCTGTACGAGCCTGAACTGCCACTTCGTCGGGGACGCCTAGAACCCCTTCCCGGCCTGAACATCGCCTCGTGCATCCGCGACGCCGGTCCGGACGCATGGGGGCAGCGCGTCATCTTGGCGCGGCGCGCCGGCCACCTGACGGCCGAGTCCGACACCGGCGACATCGATCAACTCACCTACCTGCTGGAATCCGGGTCCGATCGAATCGGCGCGCTGGACTTCCAGCACAGAGCAACCGAGTACCGCCCACGGGTCGAAACTGCCGAGCTCAGTGAGCTCCAGGAAGCCGCTTGGTTGCGGGAGCAGGGACAGGTTCTGTCCGAGCCTCTGGCGGAGGCACTGCTCAAGGGAACTTCGGTCGGCGGCGCCCGCCCGAAAGTCCTGCTGTCCGACGGGAGCCGAAACTGGATCGCTAAGCTCTCCTCTACCACCGATCCATATCCGGTTGTCAAGGCCGAAGCGGTCGGTATGGAACTCGCGCGTCGTGTCGGTCTGCACGTTCCCGACACGCGGGTTATCAGCTCGGCCGGCAGGGACGTACTGATGGTCGAGCGGTTCGATCGGGTCGGGCGCTCCGGGCAGCGTCGCATGTTGATTTCTGTACTGACCATCCCCCAACTGGACGAGATGATGGCCAGGTACGCCACCTATCCGGACCTGGCGGACGCGGTTCGTTCCGGTTTCACCAAGCCCCGAGCGACGCTCCGAGAGCTGTTCGGCCGCATCGTGTTCAACGTGACACCGACGATCACGCCCGCAACCATGCCGCGTTCTGGGACGGCCACCTGCTGGCCCTCACGCCGGCCTTTGACCTGTGCCCGCAGGTGCGATCGGGCGGGGAGGCCGCACAGGCGATGGCGATCGGCCGGGACGGGTCCAGGGCCAGCAGGCTGGAGGTCTGCCTGCGGGCCGCACGTGAGTATCAGCTTGATCCCGACGAGGCCCGCGAGATCATCGAGTCCCACATCTCCACCATCAACAGCCAGTGGACAGATGCGGCCGATGCCGCGCACCTCACTGAGCTCGAGCGCTCACAACTGTGGGGCAGTCAGATCCTGAACCCGTCCATCCATTGCGGCTGGCCGGCGTAGGTCCGAAGGTGCGGCGGGCCTGCCCCAGCACGGGATGCCAGTCAGCCGGCGATGACCGGACCATAGTCGCCGAGCTGCTTGGTCGCGCCGACCTCGCGGCCGGCGGCGTTTAGCCACATCTGCCGGCGGATCCCTTCGGCGCGGTCGTGCTCGACCAGCGGCGCCGCGATCAGCGCGACCGCCAGGATCTCCAGCACGATGCCGATGAGGAAGTCGGCGACGTTGAAGGCGAAGACGGCGGCCAGGATCAAGACGACGACGAGTGGCGCGAACAGAACGACCAGGATCATCACGAAGATGCTGTCCTTCAGGTGAGGTAGAGCTCCGGGCGGTGCTTGCCAGCCCACATGCGAAGGGGCGGCCCGTCGCGAAGTACCGCAACCAGATCCGGGATCAACTCGACGAAGCGCGAGGACACCTCCGATCGAGTCGAACCCCGGCTGGTCAGTCGCCTGCGAATTGGCGAGACAACAGATTACTGGAGACCGAGTTCTGGATACCGAAGGTCACCGAACCTTTCACGTAGTGATCGTCGGTGTAGTCGCAGGGGGTTCCGTCCGGCCGCCGGGTGACCCCTCGCCGGCGCAGCACCGGATCACCGGCCGCGACGCCCAGTAGCTCGACGTCTTCGGCGTCGGCGTCGACCACATCGATCAGGTGCGAGCCGGACGCGAGCACCAGGCCGCGGCTTTCCCGAAGAGCCAGCGTGACCGACGGGCAGTCGGCGTCCAGTTCCAGCACGGCCTGGATGAGCCATTCCGGATACCAGCACCGCTCGACAAAGATCGGCCGGCCGTCGAGCAACCGGAGCCGGACGGTGTAGAGCAATGGGGCGTCGAGCGCGATCTGCAGAGCCTCCGCCGCAGTGGTGCCTGCCTTGTCGATACGTCGCGTGACGAAGTGTCCGCCCGGTGCACGACCGATTCCGCTCGCCCACTCGGCAAAGCTCTTGAGCTCTGAAAACGTCTGTGGAAACGGGGAATCGAGCACCACTCTGCGGGCACCTTGGCGGGTGGCGATGAGCCCGTTGGCAGCCAGGGTGAGTAACGCCCGCCGAACGGTGCCGCGTGAGGCGCCGTAGGTATCCGCCAGTTCCGACTCGGACGGGAGCGTGCTCCCGGGGGGAAACAAGCCGTTGGATATCGCCCGGGAGAGTCCCTGGGCAATCAGTTCGTGGCGGCGGAGCCGAGCATCATTGCCAATCGGGTGAAGATCGACGCCGCTGTGTGGATGTTGTTCGCCGGTCACTTGTTCGTCACCTTTGCTCCTTACAGTCCTGCTGTCTGGCCGAACTTGTACGGACAAGTTCATCAAATCTGTCGGGGAGCACCATGGGTTCCAATCAACGTCCAGCGGCCAAGCGCGGCACCTGGATCAGCTTCATCTGCGGCGTTCTGTTGGTGCTCGCGACCACGGCGTTCGGGATGCTGGCCGTCGTCCCCGGCGCGACCGCGGCCTCGCCGGTGACAGCGCCGGACGGAACGTTGGCGCTGAGCACGGCCAATCCTAAGGTCGGCGACACACTGACCTTCGCATTCGCCACCACGGCGGCCGAGGTTGACGGGAGGAACTGGGTGGCCATCTATGACCACCCCAGCGACGGACCGTTTGATCAGGCCTATCACAAGGCATCCACCCACTACGTCTACGTGACCACGGTCAACGGCATCGCAACGCTGCCGACCACCGGCATGACGGCCGGATCGAAGGTCGCGTACTTCCTCGCCAAAGACGGCTACACGTGGTTGGCCGACCCGGTTGCGTTCACCTTGCTGGCGGCCGGTGCGACCGTGCCGACCGGCACGTTGACCTTGACCACGCCGCATCCAGAGGTCGGCGATCCGATCACCTTCTCCTATGCGACGGCGACCCCCGACCCGAAGAACTGGATCGGGGCCTACGACAACCCGGCCGACGGTCCAGTGAATCAAGCTAAGGGCGCCGCAGCGACCGTGTGGGACTACGTCAAGTCGGCCACCGGCACCTTGACGCTGGCCACCACCAGCATGACGGCGGGGGTGAAGTCCGCCTATCTGCTCTATCAGGACGGCTACCAGTGGCTGGCGGTACCAGTCAGCTTCTACCTGCTCCCGGCCGCTCCGCCGGTCACCACCACAACCACGACTTCGACCACCTCGACCGCTCCTGCGTCGGGCACCTTCAAGCTATCGCCGGCCAACCCGACCGTCGATGACACCCTTACTTTCACCTACTCGACCACCAAGGTGGCCGCCAACAACTGGGTGGGCCTGTATGCCGACCCCAACGGCGGTCCCTACGACCAGACCTCCCACCAATCGTCCACCGTCTGGTCGTACACCGGAAACGCGTCCGGCACAGTGACTTTCAGCGCCGCATCGCTCGGTGTGGGCAAGCACGTGGCCTACTTCCTCTACGACGACGGCTACACCTGGCTGGCTCAGCCGATCCTTTTCACGGTCGCGGCCGCGCCACCGGTGACTGGTACGACCGGACCGCATTTCGTCACCGACGACTTCCCGCTGACCCCACACACTGTCGGAGCGCCAGTTTCCCAGAAGATCTCGGCACTCTGGACGGGCGATTCGACCGGCGTCACCTTCACCAAAGAGTCGGGAGACGACTGGCTGAAGGTCTCCTCGGCCGGAGTGGTGACCGGCACCGCGCCGGCCGGGGTCCCAGTGCACCCCGGCTCCATCACCGTGTTGGCCGATGACGGCAAGGGCGACACCGGCCGGCTGAGCCTGGATGTTCCGGTGGTCGCGGCCGGTACCCCCCCGGTGATCGTCGCGGCTACCTGGAACCTATGGGACGCAGGAACTCACGTGGACGATGCCGAACACAAGGAACTTGCGGCGATCGTCGACGACGGCCTGACGGTGATCGGCGTGCAGGAATCAGCTGGCACCACTGCCGCCAAGTTGGCCGACGATCTGGGTTGGTATTCCTACCAGAGCGCTGGCGACGTCGGTTTGATCAGCGCGTTTCCGATCTCCTCCACGGTCGTGCCGAGCGTGACCCTACCGGCGGCGGCGGCCACGATCACGGTGGGCACCAGGGCGATCCGGGTGTGGACTGCGCACCTCGACGAGAGCGACTACGGGCCCGACCGAGCCTGCTTCAACTCGGCCACCGATCTGGCGGTACACGAGACGACCACCACGCGGTACGCGCAGGCTAAGGCGCTGACCGCGGCCATGGCGCCTGACCTGGCCAGGGCCGGGACGGCGCCGGTAATCCTGCTCGGCGACCTGGCCTCGCCGTCCGAAAAGGACTGGACCGCCGCCACTTCCGCCTCCCACTGTCAAGCCGGTGCCGTGGCCTGGCCAGTCCCGCGCGCCCTGCAGGCCGCAGGTCTGGTCGACTCCTACCGGGACTACAGCCCCGACCCGGCAGCTGACCCCGCGAATACCTGGTCGCCGGTACAACTTACCCACACCTCGCCCACCGGCCAGGAGCCGCAAGACCGGATCGATTATGTCGACTACGCGGGCGGACTCAACGTGGTGGAAGCACACGATTTGGCGACCGGTTGGCCGACGCCGGAACCCGACGTGTCCGCGAACGACTGGACCAGCGACCACGAAGCCGCCGTGACCACCTTCTCGCTCGGCACCCCGACTCCGCCGACATCTCCGACCAGTACGACCAAGCCGACCAGCAGCGCCCCCTCTACCGGTCGTCCGTCAACCCCCGTGTCGCCGACGACGCCAACAACGGCTTCGACCGGCACCTCCAGGAATCCGAGCACCTCGACCACCGATTCCGGACACCTGTTGCTCCGGCTCAACAAGACCACTGTTCCCCAAGGCGGTTCCGTCATCGTGACCGTCAGCGACGCGCCGGCGCGGACTTCGTTCCAGGTGTATCTGCATTCGCAACCGGTGCTGCTGGGAGCGTTGACCGTCGATCTGCACGGCGGGAGCTCGCAGAGCTTTACCATCCCGGCGGGCACTCCCGTCGGGGCCCATCAGATCGCACTGGTGCGGGTCGGCGGCACGATCGCAATGGCGGCGCTGACGGTGACGGCAGCGTCGGTGAATTCGTCGGGCACACCTGGCGGAACGAGTGGCGTGCTGGTCCCCACGTCCGCGGCAACAACGTCATCAGTGCCGGCGAATCCCCTGGCGTTCACCGGCTTCGCGATCGGCCTGCCAATTCTGATCGGCACGGGCCTGATCGTCCTCGGCGTCCTGCTGGCCCGTCGCCGACGGGGTCGCCATGCCTGAGCACGCCGACCAGCAATCCGAAGGACAAATGTCCACAGCGCAAAAGGGGAAAGCCATGGATGAAAATGACGTCGAGTCCGCCCTGCGTTTCGGCATGAGTCGCCGAGCCGTGTTGCGGCTCGCCACCACCCTGGCCGGGACAGCCACGGCAGCATCGGTGTTCGGCATCTCAGCGGCGACCCGGAACATCAGCGCCCACCGGCCCGCCGTGACCCCACCGACTCGCACCGGGACGATGAACGACCTGAAGCATGTCGTGATCCTGATGCAGGAGAACCGGTCGTTCGACCACTATTTCGGCAGCCTGCAAGGTGTACGCGGATTCGCCGACAAGCAGGCGTTGCAATTGCCGACCGGCAAGTCGGTGTTCCACCAACCGACACCGTCCCGCACCGACGGTGGTGCCCTGCTTCCATTTCGGATGGACACCTCGAAGTTCGACTCCCAGAACGCCGGTGGCCTGCCGCACGACTGGTCATCAGGGCATTCGGCCGCCGCCGACGGCGCCTGGGATCGCTGGGTCCCGGCCAAGGGAGCGCAGACCATGGGGTACTTCACCCGGGACGACCTGCCGTACCACTACGCACTGGCCGACGCGTTCACCGTGTGCGACAACTACCACTGCGCACTCAACGGGCCGACATCGCCCAACCGGCTGTACTTCTGGACCGGCACCAGCGACGACCGGACCGACAATCCCTCGGACTACGTCGCCATCGAGAGCTACAAGACCTACCCAGAGCGCCTGCAGGACGCCGGTGTCAGCTGGCAGGTCTACAACAACAACGAGGTCGGCGACGGGAGCGGCGCGGATTCCTGGGTAGGCGACTACGGCGACAACCCCCTGTGGTTCTTCAACGCCTACCACGACTCGATGAACTCCGCCGATCCCGCCGAACAGCAACTGGCACAACGGGGTGGGGTGCGGCCCTGGCAGCCGAACGCCAACACCCCACTCGGTCCGAACCATGTCCACCACGTGCTCGCCGAGTTCGAGGCAGCCTGCAAAGCGGGCACATTGCCGAGGGTTTCCTGGGTGGTCGCGCCTTACGGATACTGCGAGCATCCGTCGGCCAGTCCCGACTACGGCGCACACTACATCGACGCGATACTGCAGGCGATGATGGCGAACACCGACGTGTGGGAATCCTCGGCGCTGTTCGTCACCTATGACGAGAACGACGGCTACTTCGACCACGTGCTGCCGCCGACACCGGAAGCGGGGACCCCCGACGAGTTCGTCTCCGGCCTACCCATCGGCTTCGGCGCCCGGGTACCGATGCTGGTGGCCTCGCCGTGGACCCGTGGCGGTTTCGTCGACTCGAACGTCTACGACCACACCTCGATGCTGCAGTTCCTGGAGACCTGGACCGGAGTCAAGGAGACGAACATCAGCAACTGGCGACGCCAGGTGTCCGGCGACCTGACAAAGGCCTTCGACTTCGCCAATCCGGACTTCACTGTCCCGCAGTTGCCAGACACGGTGCCGCTGATCGTGGCCTCGGACGCCGGGCGGTCGAAGCCGGCCGTCAGCGCGCCCGCGGTCGGCCAGCAATCGATGCCGACCCAGGAATCGGGCACCCGGCCGCATCGGCCGACCGGCTACCAGCCGCACTGCGACATCATCGTCGACCGCGTCAAGGGCCTGGTCACCGCCACGATGAGCAACGCCGGCGATGACGCTCTGAGCATGACCGTGCTGCCCGATGCCTACCTGCCCTTCCAGGCCACACCCTTCCTGGTGGCTAAGGACTCCGAACGGAAGTACCAGTGGGACGTCACCAAAACAGATGGGAAGTACAGGTTCTCGATCTACGGCCCGGATGGATTTGTGCGCGCCTTCGCCGGCGAGGTGATCCGGGCGGGCCGGAAGAACGTAGCCGCGCCGGCGGTGACGGCTACCCTGGTCTCCGGTACCAAGCCGCTGCTCCGTTTAAGCCTGCGCAACGACGGTCACACGGCGGTCCGGTTCATTCTGTCTCCGAACGACTTCAGCGGAGCAGCCCAGGAGATCTGGTTGACCGGCGGTGCTTCCCGCACCGTCGACTGGCCGACCGCTCGCGGCTACTACGACGTCACCGTCACGGCGCCGAGTGGTACCGGCTTTTCGGCCCGATACGCGGGGCACATCAACTACGATGTGCACGGGTAGCGGCTCGTCTTCCGTGCGACCACAGCTTCAAGGGTGGCGGCCTGTCGACCACCGCAGCTATCGTCGGATATGCACGCGGCTGCGGACATTCTTGGCGAGCGTCGGGCGACGGCAGACGCCCTCGTCAGTGCGCTGGTCCAGTCGAGTGACCCGGTAGTGGCCCACCGGGCCGGTCAGGTGGCCGGGATCGCGCCGACGTCGGCCCAGGCTCGGGCAGTCCGCGCGCGGATCGCCGGATCGCCCATGGCGCGTGCCCTGCTGCGCATCTTCGAACAGGACGAGAAGACCCTCGCTCACACCTATCGCAAATGGCAGGGACCGCACTGGACATTGACCAGCCTAGCCATGATCGGATATCCGCCCGGCGATGAGACCCTGCTTCCGTTGGTACACCGCGTCTACGGTTGGCTCCTTTCGAGCCACTTCCTCCGGCCGCCGTTGACGGCGATCTACGCCGGCGAGGACCAGCGGGTGCGACACTGCGCCTCGATGGACGGAAACGCCATCCGGTACTCGGTGCGCTTGGGGCTGGAAGGCGATCGCACTCGTGCGCTGGTGGACCGGCTGATCGGATGGCAATGGCCGGACGGCGGCTGGAACTGCGACAAGCGTCCCCAGGTCAGGACTTCATCGTTCCAGGAGTCGCTGATCCCGGCGCGTGGCCTGTGGGCCTACGGACGAGCCCACCAGCACCAGCCGTCGTTGGACGCCGCGCAGCGTGTCGCTGAGCTGGTGCTTTCCCGGAGACTGCTGTGGCGCAGGGGCGACGGCAGCCCGATCAAGCCGAAGTGGGGCGGCCGCGTCGACCGGATCCACTATCCGATCCAGTTCTACGACGTGCTGTTCGCGTTGGAAGTGATGGCCGATCTGGGTCGGCTGGACGACCCTCGCTGCGCCGACGCCCTGGCCCTGCTGGCATCCAAGCAACTTCCCGACGGTGGTTTCCCCCTGGAGGAACCGAACGCTCCCCGCGCCGACCGGGTTGCGAGCCGGCACAGCTACGCCGACTGGGGCCCGACCGGGCTGCGGCGGAGCAACCCCTTGGTGAGCCTCGCGGCGCTCGGTGTGCTCCGGGCCAGGGCAGACTGACAGGGTGACGACCTCAGGCGCCGGTGCGCGCGATCGTGATCAGGCCGGAACGGCCCGCAATGCCCGGCCACGCGACAAGTTGGGTCGGCCACTCCCCTACGGAACGGCCGGAGTGGCACGGCAGCCCGAGGGGGTCCGCCGCACACCCGTCGAAACGCTGCTCGAGGCGCAGCGACTTCTCGATGACGGGTATCCGTTCCACGCGCACGAGGTATTTGAGGACGCGTGGAAGCTGTCCGACGGGCCCGAGCGCGAATGGTGGAAGGCGCTGGCCCAGTTCGCTGTCGGCGTCACGCATCTGGCCCGCGGCAACACCCGCGGCGCCGTTGCCCTCCTGCAGCGCAGCAGCCGTGCGCTGGAGGCGCTGCCGGGGATCCCGCCGTTCGGAATCGACGCGGCCGCTGTGCGGGCATGGTCGACCAGCGTGGTCGACGCCCTGTCGGATGGCTCGACCGCGCCCGCTGGTCTCCCCGCAGCGCCGCGCGTGACGGCGGCGGCCCCCGTCCGGCCCACCTCGGAGCCGGCCGGCGATCCGGTGTGCTGGCTCGAACTGGTCTGTGCCGGATGCGGGCAGTTCCTCGGGGAGCGGGATGCAGCCCCCTGCCCACGCTGCGGGCTGGCATAGGCCGTCGCTGCGGAGTCAGGCTGATACGTACGCGGACGTCAGGGGGATGCGGGGAAATGGTGCCGCCGGACGGAGGCGGTCACAAGGTCCTGCACCAATGGAATCTGGGACGCCTGCCGATCCGGTCTCAGGTGCGCAAAGATGTTGCGGTGGGCGGCCTGTGCGTCGCGATCCAGCAGCCGCATGGTGTCCCGGCCCGCCCTGGCATCCGGTGGCATGTCGTTGTCGGGCCCAACCGTCGATCTCCCCGATCGCCAGGCGGGTGTCGATCAACGTCATCACCGTGATCCGTGTCCTGGGCCAGCAGGTGGTCCGACAGCGATGGCGTGGTGACGCCCTCGGCCTCGGTGGAGAACGCCAGGTCACCGACGACCAGCACCGGCCGCTGGACCTTCACTTGCTCGTAACGCTCGCGGAGCTTGACCCTTGTTGATGGGCAGCTGCCGACCCCACGCGCTCTCTGCCGCTTCCAGCACGTGCTTGACGACTCCGACAGTCCATTCGGCTAGTCGACTCGGTGCGAGGATCCGGGGAACTGCCGGCCGGGGCCGGCCACCGCTGCAGTTGCCATCGCGATACTCTGCCGCCATGAACCGCCACGGCCCGTTCAGCGACCGATGAGCGCACCACTCGGGCAGCGATTCTGCGTCCGGATCGGCTGTCCGCTCCGCGGCCGCCGCACCGAGCAGCTGCGTTGTGCCAACTGCGAGCACACCACCGAACCGATCAGTGAATATTACGGCGCAACCGAGGTCACCGACGACGACGTCGCCGTGGCCGACGCCGTCGACACCACAGAGACCAAGGGCGTGGCCGCCGCTCTGCGAGCACTCCGCGGTCCCGGCCCTGACAAGTTCGCGAATAGCCCACCGGGCCGCGCCCGACGATCCTTTCTCAACGGCGACCAGGTGTTCCAGACGGAGTTTGAGGTGATGACACAGGAGGCCATCGTCATCGCACTGGTCGGAAGCGTGAATACCACGGAGGTGTACGACCCCACTGCCACCCTCAACGCGATTATCACCGAAGGGTGGGAATTGATCACCGGCTCATTCGTATTCGTAGTCCAAGGCGAACAGAGCCGCGACAAGTTCTTCAGCTCCGGCCAGAACGTCGCAGTGAAGGGCGCCACGATGGGGTACTACCTGTTCCGCCGCAAGGAGAGTAACCAGATCACCGCTGCACCGTGAGGCGGCACGGGCGTCATTGGTGCGTGTTCGCTCTGTCCGGCGAGCAGATGTTGACCTAGGAGCCGTTCAGTCCCTGGGAAGGTAACCGTGAATCAGCGCCGCCCATGTCTGGGGGCCGACGATCCCGTCAACCTGAAACGGATTATAGTCTGCGGCGCGGTTCTGATAATAGAGCACAGCTCGAAGCGTCCGCGGGCCGAATATGCCGTCAATAGCCAGAGAAGCAGCTCCCCCTGCCCGCAGATAGCGGTCGTCGAATTGATCCTGCACGGCCCGCACGGCTGGTCCCGTACTCCCTTGCCGCACGGTGACGAATAGGGCGTGCCACGTCCGCTGCCCAACGATGCCGTCGACCGTGAGATGTCGACTGCGTTGGAATGTCTTCACCGCGCCCGCGGTCCTCCACCCGAAGATGCCGTCCACCGCCAGACCGGCTCCATGCGCGTTGAGCAGATACTGCAGAGATCGGACCGTCACCTTCCGGGTTGAACTGTTGCTGCCCTGGCGCAGGACCGGTAGCGGCGCGTCTGCGATCCCGGCCGGGGCTGCCAACCATGCGGCGCTCTGGGCTGGCGCCCCCTGCGCACGGGCAACGCCGGTACCCGGTCCAGCCGCTGTGGCGGCCGGCGCCATCCCCAGCCCCAGGCTGATCGCCAAACACAGGATCGTCCCCCCAACAACACCCTTCATCGAGTCGTTCCTCTCGTCTCAGTGGCGCGCACCCGCTCGGTCCAGCAATGCGCTCCAAGCGAAGCGCCTCAACCTGCGGGCCCAATAGAGCACAAGGTCCCGATGATCGTGAGCCCGGGCACTCACCGGCGCGAGCCGCGGCGCTTATGACTTCAACATTGATCAGCACGACTGAAGCGCAACTCTGCTGCTGCCGCTCACACGTCCGACCGCATCGTTTCCGGAGCCGGTGGCTCCAGTCAAAGGGCGAGCACTGCCACCAGATGTACTCGCACATGCGCCGCGAATCGAACCGCACCAAAATTTCGGTGACCGAAGCCAAGGTCACCGAGAGCCCATAACCTGCTGTAAATCTCGACGGAGTTCGACACCGCAATCGACCTCTGCGAGTGCGGCTGCGGAACGCGGATCGTCACCCCCGTTCGGTCGTCATGACGGGATCCTCATCCACGACGGAACCGTGTCACTGGGCCCATCCATCGGAAACGGCCAACAGCCCTGTCGGTCGCACTACTGCGTCAGGGGAAACCAGATCGGCGGGCGACGGCCCGCGCATCAGACAGCGAGCGGGCCAGCCGGTCGAGTTGGGACGACCAGGTGTCGCCTTCCCGGCAGGCCGCCATCGCCTCCCGCAGACCGGGGCGGCAGCCACGCCCAACGCGGCCAGGGCATCGAGTTGAGTGGTGAGGGCCGGCTGGTGGGGTGACAAGCGGCTGCGAACCGGTGCAACGGTTGACTGAGCGGCTCCGTCAGGTACATGACCAGATCATGGGAGGCGGTCGCGCTCGGTGGCCATTCAAGTACGTTCACCTGGGCGTGACCCCATGCCCGTTGTGAAGCGGAGGTACCGGTGTCAGCACGCAAGCACGTTGCCGCAACCTCACTGCTGCTGATAGCCGCTGCGACCACGGTCGGGTGCAGGGCAGCCAGCCAACGGTCTGTCCAGGCGGAGGCCCCGACCACTTCGGTTCCCGTGGTCGAATCGGCGGGCACTCCAGTCGTGCCACCGGCGACCGACTCGACACCCGACACGTACAGCTTCCCAGCGGGGGGCAGTGCCAGCCCTGCTTGTCCCACCCAACCGACCGAGGTGGTCGAGGGCACCGAGACCGGGCCGCCCGGTCCCGGCGATCTGCTCAGCGGATCACCGATTGCAGCATTCGGTCGTTTTGGCGGTGCAGGTGGCGGCTCGATGTGCTTTGCGGCCTACCCAGGCGGCGCGGTCTTTCTCACCAACGGCGCCCGCGGAGTGCTCCTGCCTTCCTCAAGTGATCCACTGCGGGTCGCGGGGCGTACGCAGTTGGCCAGAAGTGATGCCATCTGGGGAGCCGCCAGCGGCAAGGTGGACCATGTTCAGTTGCAGGACTCGGCGCGCCCCAAAGGAGTTGCGGTCACCCTGAGTCCGGTCGGTACCCAGGTCCGGGTGTTCGTCGCGCCCGTATCTGCTGGTTCAGTGACGGTCACCGCCTTCGGTCCCGACGGTACGGTCATGCAGGTCGTCAAACAGGGGTGACAGGCGCTTGATCCGGACACCTTTCTCATGGCAGGCAGCCGGCCTGCGTCCTGAGCTCCGGAGGAGGATCGCTCACTGGTACGGAGCCGACACCTTCGATCGGGACTACGGTGAGGTCATGGAGGAGAACCAGTTGCCGTGGGCGGAAGCCATGCGCGACATGGCTAAGCAGGCTGCTCTCAGCCCAATCTTCGAGGAAGCATCGGCGCTGTTCGGCGACCGCCTGACCGATTCGTACTTCGGCGGCCCCGACGTCGTTCGGTTGTCGGTGCTGAATCTCGAGCCGGCCGACACCGCAGCGATTCAAGCCATCGCACGACAACTCGGTATTGACGAAGCCGCCGTGCAGATCGAACGATCCGACCCCGCCGAGCTAGAGGCCTGGGAGCAACTGCGCAGGGAATTGGAGGAACTTCACCTTGCCCGCCCGCGCGTCCTACAGATGAGCCCGCAGACCGAACAGAGGTTCTGCCACCCGCCATGGCACATTCAACTCGCGGCCGACGCGGAGGAGTTCGCCAAGCGTCTCCATCACAAGTACGGGAATCTCGTCGTCCTACGCGTCGGCGCACTCATTTACCCAATGACAGCCCACTCCGACGAACACAACAAGAACCACCGACCAGCGACGTTCGCTGACCCTCATGAGCTGCGGGTAGCACTCGATGGTCCACTCAGCATCAGGCGCGGTCAGACTGCCATCCACCACGTCAATGTCACGAATCTGAGCAACGTGCCCCTGCATGTCCACACCAATGGTCAGATCACCGCCGACGGTGTCGACCCAGTGACCGGCGCGACCGTCGGCGGCTTCTGCGGCGCCCAGAGGTTGGCGCTGATCACTTTCATCGCCGCTCCGGCCGGCACCATCCGTATCCCGCTGCTGGTCTGCACCGCCAGCATCAAGCCGGAGCTGGGCTACATGGTGCCCCTGGGGACCTGGGGTCTCCTCGCACCACTTGACCTAGGCGACGGACGCCGACTCCTCAGCGAACGGATGGAGCTCACGATCGTCAACTGATGGCCAGTGACCATCACTAGAATGAGTCGATGGTGGCCCGCACGTGGGCCCCGAGATCGGTTGTCATGGCAGGAACTCCCGGGACTGGACGATGCAAAGCCTGAACTCGGTCACCGACGGTGCCGAACAGAAATGGGCACAGCGGCGGAAGCCATAAGGCCAGGGCACGGGCCATCGAGCCCCACCAGCGACCTGATCACGACGTACGGCCGCCTAGTCCCTGACGACCTCGTAGGTGAGGTGTGTCGCCCGCGGGGACCCGATGACCTCCCGCTGGATCAGCCTGGTCGGGCCGACGAGATCGAACAGCCGCGTTCCGCCGCCGAGCAGCAGCGGTGACAGGTGGATGCGGAGTTCGTCCACCAACCCCGCGCCCAGGCTCTGGTCGATGACGTCCGCGCCGCCCATGACGACCACGTCCTTCTCACCCGCCGTCGACCGGGCTTGGTCGATGGCAGCCGCTACTCCCTCGGTCACGAACCGGAACCTGGACGCGAGCCGGACCTGGGCGGGCGGCTGGTGGGTGAGGACGAAGCACGGCGGTGCGGCCGATTGGTTCTGGTCGTGTCCGTACCCGACGTCGTCGTTCCAGCCGTTCGGGCCGTCCACGATGTCGTACAGCCGCCGCCCCATCACCACGGCGCCGGTGCTCTCGAAGCTGTGCGCCAGCACCGCTTCGTCGACGGGAGAGCGGGGCTCCTCGAGCACCCACGCATGGATCGCCTCGCCGCCGATGCCGAGGCCGTGTTCCTGGTCCACCCCGGGCGCAGTGACGTATCCGTCCAGCGACATTGAGATGTCGGCGATAACCTTGCTCATTCGAATTCCTCCAGGGTCTGTTGTCCGGGCCACAGGTACTCCCACCTAGGCGCGGCTCAGGTACAGAACCGCGGGACCGGGCGGGAACGGCGAAGAGAATTCGACGGTGCTCGCCGACTTGACGTCAAGCGCCTCGCACACCGTCGTTTCCCGGTTGGTGATGTCGAACCACTCGACCTGGTAGGCGCCGTCCAGCAGGTCGACCGTGAACGCCCCGTTTTCACCGTCCGGGTCCAGTACGAGGTACTCCGAACCGGGGTTCGCCAGCACATAGCCGGTGGATGCGCTGTCCCGCCGGGGGGACATGTCGATGAGTCCGATGCGCTCGGCGTACCGGCGGGTGTCGCCCATCGCCCACCGCGCCGGCTCGTAGGACTCGAACGGCGGCACACCGCTGTCGGCGGTTGACTCACCGGCTGGCTCCAGCCCGGCGATCAGGCCGAAGTCCATGAGGATGGGGTGGTGGCCGCGCAGGAACGACTTCCACGCCCACAGTGCGTCGCCCTGTCCCGGTGCGTAATGGTCGGTGTCACTGATGACCACTTTGGCGCCGTCGGCGATCGGCGGATCGGCGAACCAGCGCGAGGCAGGCGAGCCCGGCGCCATCGGGTGGCGTCCATTGGTAAAGATCTCATCGTCGTAGCCTGGCGAGATCCACTCGGCGCGGCTTCCCAGCAGCGCGTCGTTCACCTTGGTCTGGTCCGCCACGGGAAACTGCATGGTCATGCCGATCGGATGCATGTCGTAGCCGCACGCCGCCTCATGCCGCTTGACGGTGTCGATCACCCAGTACTGCCACTCGGTCGAGTCGCCCCACGTCGGCGCCTTGTCCATGCCCAGGAACGCGGCGAACTCGTCGGTCACCTTTCCGTCGCCGGACGACTCGTTGGCCACCTCCCACAGCAGGTTGGGAAGGTCGTGGAGGGTGTCGACGACCTTCCGGACATACGCCTCCTGGAGCGCCTGGACGCGCGGACCGAGCGGTAGGACCTGCAGGTCGTTGATCGAATTCGCGGAGATACCGTTGACGTTGTTGCCTGCGTGGAACGGGTGGCCCTCGATGTGATCCGGTGGCGGGCTGAGGTGCAGCGCCCAGCCGTCGAACAGCATGACGCCCACGTAGATCCCGACCTCGCCGGCGGCCGCGACCCGGTCGCGGAGGCGTTGGAAGAACGCTTCGTCGAGCCGCTGCAGGTCGAAGCGGGGCTTGCCGTCCTTCGCGGTGCCAGGCCCGGTCCGCATCCACGGCTGGGGCGTCATGTTCAGGTGGTAGTTCCCACCGGCCGCCTGGGATCGGACCTGCTCCCAGCGCCAGAGCCGGATGAAGTTGTGCCCCCGTTCGATGAGAAACCGCAGGTAGGCCCGGTAGTCCATCTGCTCAGGTTCGTCCGGGCCATCTGGCCCCGGGCCCATGCCGTCGTGCAGGTTGTTCCAGATGTGTGACCCGGTCAGATAGACGGCACGGCCGGCGCCGGACCCCGAGGCCGGGGTGAAGTAGCGAGGGTTTCTGGTCGAGACGGCAAGCGGTCCGTCCGCTCGCACTGGCGTGAACGTCATGATCTCCACATCCTCACGTGATTCGGCTCTGCAACGAATCGTGGACGACGCACGGTCGCGAATCATCTGCCAGGTGGCCGATACGCCGCCGGGTGGTGGCCGATCGACGGTCGGTGGCGCGGGCCGGGTCCCCTGGCATCCTGTAGCCCATGAGCGGCGCAGACGACCAGGCAGCGCGATCGCCAATTCGGGTGCCGAACAATCTTGTGGTCGGGTTGACGTCGTTCATCGGACGCAGCACGGAGATCGAAACGGCGGCTGGACTGCTGGCGCGCCACCGGCTCGTGACCCTGACCGGGCCGGGCGGCGCGGGCAAGACAAGGTTGGCCGGGGAGGTTGCCGCGGATCAGCCCGATCAGTATCTCGACGGCGTCTGGTGGGTTGACCTCGCCACAGTGAGTGAGAGCACGGCGGTGGCCGCTACCATCGCCGACGCCGTCGGCGCCCCGGCCGTCGGCGGGCGCCTGTCCACGCTGTGTGCGCACCTGACCACTTGGCGGTCACTTTTGTGCCTCGACAACGCCGAACACCTGCTCGACGGTGTCGCGAGCACGGTGGAGGCCGTGCTGCGCGGCTGCCCGCAGATCGCCGTCCTGGTCACCAGCCGCGAACCGCTCGGTGTGCCGGGCGAGGCGGTCCTGGGGGTTCCACCGTTGTCGGACGACGATGCGCTGTCGCTGTTCGTGGATCGAGCGCGACTGATGCAGCCGTCGTTCACCCTCGACGAGTCCAACGAGGCGGCGATCCGGTCGATTGCGGCGCACCTGGACGGGATACCGCTGGCGCTGGAACTGGCCGCGGCGTGGGTGCGGACTCTCCCGCCTCAGCAGGTGGAGGCGGCCCTGGACGACCGGTTCTCGCTGCTCGTTCGGGGCCCTCGTGGCGCGCAGCGGCGGCAACGCACGCTCGCCGGATCCATCGACTGGAGTCACGCGCTGCTGGACGAGATCGACCGCGTCGTGTTTCGCCGGCTCGCGGTGTTCGCCGGTACGTTCGGGCTTGCCGCGGCGCGTGCACTCTGCGCCGGTGGGACAGTGACCGCCGCCGAGGTCCTGCCGGCGCTTGGCCGGCTGGTGGACAAGTCGCTGGTGGTGGCCGAGGAGCGGGGCGGCGAGTCGCGCTACCGGCTGCTGGAGACGATCCGCGCGTACGCTGCGGCTCGCCTGGTCGAGGCGGAGGACCACGCCGCGCTGCGCGAGCGGCACCTCGCCTGGTACCTGCGGTTCGTCGAAGCGGCAGAAGCGGATCGGGAGGTGGATGCCGACCGGTGGCGGCGGGTACTGCACATCGAGTACGACAACCTGCGGTCGGCGCTGGAGTGGGGTGTCACGGCGGACGAGCCCCGCGCCGGCCGGGAGTTGGCGGCGTCACTGGCATGGCTCTGGCACCTCGATCGCCGCGGCCGGGAGGGAATCGACTTCCTGCACCGGGCGATCGACCGCGCACCGAACGAGCGCTCCCGGCTTCAGGCGCGCCTCATGACCGGTCTTGCCCTCGTCGCCGACACCGCCGGCCCGCTCGACGTCGAGTACGACGCGGCCGCGCGAGCGGTCGAACTGGCCGCCGAGATCGGCGATGAAGGGCTGCGCGCGCTGGGCCTGAACCTGTTGGCCGTCGGCTGCTTCTACACCGACCTCGACGAGGCGTGGCGCCTGTGCGAGCAGGCCCACGTCGCGGCCCGGGCGGGCCGAAACACCTTCGTGCTCGGTGGCGCACGAGCGCTGCAGGCCATCATCCTTCACCTGCGCGATCGGCACGCCGAGGCCGAAGCGATCATCGATGCGACCGTCCAGCAGTGTCTGCAACACCACCGAGGCGTCCTGTCCACCGTGCTGACCTACCAGGCCGAGGGAGCCCTGGCCGGCGGCGATCCGGCCCGTGGGCTGGACCTCGCCGCGCAGGCGCTGCTGGTCGCCGAGCCCCTGGCCGACCACCTGCGCGTCGGTCTGGCCCGCTCTGTGCTCGCGCAAATCAAGGCGCTGACGGGCGACCTCGTCGGCGCGGCCGAGTTGATCGACCCTGTGCTGCGCCTGGTCGAAGGCGTCGAAGACGAGGTATTCGTACCCGGCCTCCACTACGCCGTCGCGATGCTGTCGATGCGCAGAGGTGACCCCCAGGCCGCCATTGCGTGGCTGCAGCGGGCCGCCGCCTCCACCGACCGGGGCGTCGCGACCTGGCTCGCCGGTAGGGCGCTGCCCCGCCTCGGTGCGGCACTCGCCGCCGCCGGCCGGCGCGACGACGCGGTGGCGGTGCTCGGTCGGGCGATTGATGTCGCTCGACGTCTGCAGCTTCCCGGTCCCCTGGCTGAGGCGTACGCCGTACAGGCCGAGCTCGCCGCCGCCGAACCCGACGGACTCACCCGCGCCGTCGAACTCCACCACGCGGCGTTGACCATTCGCGTCGACCACGACCTGCAAGCCGCCCAACCCGACAGCCTTGAAGCACTTGCCCGCATTGGTGCGGCCATCCGCCCAACGCCCGATGACGTGCGTGTTCTGTATGCGGCCGGGTCGGCGCGCGCCAAGTCCGGTTTGCCCTGCGGAACCGACCAGCAGCGGGCCTACGACAGTACGGCCGCCGATCTCCGGCGAGCGCTGGGTGAGCCAGCATTCGCCCGCGCGGCTGCCGAGGGTGCCAGGCTCACTCTCGACCAGGGAGTCGAATACGCCCGCCGCGCCCGCGGCCGCCGCGGCAGACCCAACACCGGCTGGTCGAGCCTCACCCCGACCGAGCTCCAAGTTGTCCGCCTCATCACCGAAGGCCTCACCAACCCGCAGATCGCTGCCCGCCTATTCATGAGCCGCGGCACGGTCAAGACGCACCTCTCGCACATCTTCACCAAGCTCGGTACCGCCAACCGCACCGAACTCGCCGCCGCCGCAATCGACCGGAGAGTGCCAACCACCCGGCGCTCGCCTGCGGGATAACCAGTCACACGAGCCCGCGGCCACGACGGCCGCACGGTGCCGAAGCGCGCGTTCCTCGAAGGGGCGGCACACGAGGCCCGATCGAGCTCAGCGTCAAAGCCGGCCTGCTCGAGCAACTCAGACTGTGTGCTTGATCCCCGGACCAAGATCGTCGTTGCTGGTCTTGGCGCGGTAACAGGAACCGTTGTCGTGAGCACCCGCCGGACCGACTCGATGCCGTGGGCGGCGAAGAACTCTTCGGCCCGTTGCCAGAAGGCGCCGGCGGTCGGGACTTTCTCGTCGTCGAGGGCGTATTAGTCGCGGTTTCGGCTGCCCGCCGCGATGAGCCAAGGGTCTATTTGCGATCGAGACGCTATTTCACGAATTGATGAACAAAACCGTCGCGAGTCTTTCGAGGCATCTCCTGATCGTGAGGAACAAATTTGACGCTGCCCTTTTGGTAGGAGTTAAGGCCGGACTCGCCGTCACCGTAGACGCCTCCGAATTTGCACAACTCGGCAAGGAAGATTGTCATGGGCTGATCGATGAACTTGCTTTCGGGTGCCGCGTATCGATCTGCAAATATCGACAATGCCTTTGTGACGTCTGCAAGCGGAGGCGGCTCAAACCCGGCGCGACCAAATACTCGGGTCATCAATTTCAGGAGCTCTTCCGAATCTTCTGCTACGTGCTCTGAGACTTCACCTCGTTCCCCTTCCGGTGTGTCGTGGTAACGTTGCGCAATGCCATTCACGCGCTTCCCGAGTTCCTGAAGCTCTTGACCATGCAATGCATTTTGAACGACCAAAGGGTTGTCGATGCGAATCTTCTCGGTCGTATAGGGGCCCAGCTTGCCTGCCGCAGTCTTGATTTCGTGCGTCGCATCAGCAACACCGTATATGCCGGACCCAAGCGCGTGACTGGTGATGTCTATTTTGCCCTGAGGCTTAATATATTCGCCGGCGTTCGATTCATCCTGACCGCCTGGCCGGAAATGCTCAATCTCAGCCGTCGCGCGCTTCTTCACTTCGCCCGGCCTGAATGTTTCCGAGTCCTTCTCTTCGACATCGGCCTCAGGAACGCCCGGCTCAAGGTATGCCTCTGGCACCTGCCAACCCTGTTCCCATTGAACCATGACATCGTAGTCTTGCCTTGTCGGACCTTGCACGACGTTCTTGACCACGGCATCGAATGTCTGCCTAAAAGGAGTTGCTCGCACGGCTGTGCCGACCTTCAATTCGTCACCATCATTTACCGGCTTCAAGCGGATGGCAGCAACTTCGGACACTTCTCCTGTCTCTGTATTCGCGACCTGATACTTGACCGAACCGGGGGCCTCGTTGAGCTTCTGAACCTCCCCCCATTTTGCTGTCCCGTCAACATAAGCCTCCACAGACGCACCCGGCCTTAGGTCACGCTGACGCCTGATCGTTCCAGCGAGACCGGCTGGGTGGTTCAGCGGCGCATTGCGTGCCAAAGACGGAACTGTGTCAGTCGATGACATGAACAGACCTGGCTCGGAACCGGCGCCCGCCGCGGTCGCTGACGGGAACCGTCGCAGGACCCCAGGACCGGAATCGCGAAGCAGACCTGCGACAGGGATGGCGCCGCCCATTGACTCTCCCACGGGATTGGGCGTTGGTTCCGAACGGACTTCCGTAGCCATCGAGGTCATAGGCTGCCGGCTTGTCGATCCAAACTCAGTCATGCTAGGGAACCCTTCCACGACCCCACCAAGGTCGCAATGGCTGGCGGACATGACCCCAACCCGGACGACGCCCGTGCTGACGAACATGGAGTAGTCGAAGACGCCGTGCGGTGACTCTGGGTCAGTGGCTCGCATCAGCCGGCCGGCAGCGTCGGCGAGTCGCACGGGAATCCGCATTCAATGACGAGGGCTGGCCTCGCTGCCGCTCGGCTGTGGCGCGAGCCCAGTTCGCCGCAGACTTCTCCCCCTCCGGTGCCGTGGGTCAGCGAGAGCAGGCCACAAACATGGGCGGGGCGATGGAACGTTTCCGGACGGGAACCGGTATGTTTGGGTGTCACTACAGTGATACCGCGAGGGGTGTTCATGCTTCAGGATGCGCAGGGATGCGGTACTTCGGTACGGCTAGCTTGCATCCTGAGGCATGACCCATCGTCCGGCGGTACTGACCGTGACCAGCGCAGAACGGACTCTCATCGGCGACTTTGACGGTGGGACGCGAGTCACTCGCGTGGTCAATGGGCCGCCTCTAACCTGAGGAACGTGTGACTGCCAGTGACAAACGTAGGTCGTGAGCGGCCCGGCAACGCATCGGATCACGTTAGCCAGGGCACAACGTCGACGTCGATCTGGACCGCCGAACAGCCGCCTACTGTGCCGTTGCACGGCACGGTCGAGGCCGACCGCCCGGATCAGGCCAACACCGCCCAACAGACCGCCTTACTCGGCGGGTGGAAGCCCCTCCATGGCCCGGATGTAGTCGGCCAGTTTCGCAAGTTGCTCCAGTCCTTGGGCCGATATACCGGACGCTCTCCAGGCGACGTTCTCGACGCCGGCTGCGCGCAGCGCGTTGACCGTGCGCTGCTCGTCGATCTGTCGCTGGGTTGCTTCCTCGCCGTCGTAGAAGTAGCCGACGGGAACGCCGAAAGCGGACGCGATCGCCCCGACCAGGTCGGCCGAGGGGTTTGTTCGCTTGCCGTGGCGCAGCTGACTGATGTAGCTCTGCACCACCGGCACGCCGATTTCGGTGACGGCCTCGGCCAGCGTGGTGTTGGTCCAGGGGTCACCCGTGGCTGTGCGGACGGTCGACGCGAACAGCGCGCTCAGCTTGCGAGCGAAGGTCTCAGGTAGGCGTGGGCCGGCAGTCCGCGCCATCACCTTCACTTCTCCGTCAGCTCTTATCGTCATGGCCCCTCTGAACGGCTACTCATTGTGACAATGTGGGGCGGGTGACGTGCTGCTCCGCTCCGGAACCGGTTGAACTCTTCGTAGAGCGCAGGATGTTCTCGCCAAGGTCTACCTTACGATCTGCCGGCCTGCTCCAACGATCGACACTGCACCTACCCGTCGGTAGGGCCGATGGCGGACAGTTCGAGCCCGTTACATCAGGGTCGGGGCTCCAGGCCCCAGCCCTGCTGGCCGTTCTCGTAGGTAGCCGGCATGGTCAAGGTGTCGACGAACGCGACGGCCAGGTCCTCGGCTTCCCTCTCATCCTCTTCGGAATAGCCGCAATAGGGGCCGTCGGCGCGATCGCGAGCGGTCAGACTCCACTCGTCCAGATCGGGCATCTGATGCTCCAGGAGCAGGTGCGCCAGACCGTGCGTAACGATCATCGAGCGGTCCCGGCCGAGATCCATCGGCGGTATGAAGACGTAGTCCGTTGTCTCGGTGCGTAGTGCGGTGCTGACCAGGTCCTGGGGCAGAGCCGCCTGAGCCATGACGATCGGGCGGCCGCGCAGCTCCACCAGCCGCTCGAGGCACACATAGGGATCCCAAGGTTCGGGGGCGATCCCGGTCAGCAACTCGAGAACGGCGGCGGGGGTTGGCCGGTTGTCCTTGGTATCGGTACTCATCACCACTCCAGTGTCACTCTCTCAAATGGATCTGTCAGCCACCCCCAGTATTCAACGGTGGTACGGCCGGGTGGCCGAGATCTTGGCGAGCCACTCGTTCGTGTCCTGCAGTCCGACATCGAAGATCTGGGCGGTCCGTTCTTCGCGCAACCCGTCTCCCCACAGCATGGCTGGAACATCCGAGATGACGGTCAGGCGATGTTCCCATCGGAGGCGACGACTTCAGTGCAGTTCACGCACGGATACGGTGCGCTCGTTCCTGGTGTCGCCGGTGTTGATGGTGCCCTTCGGTTCGAACATCACGATCGAGGTCTCGGCGTCGGCCTTCGGGCAGTGTTCAACGCCACGAGGGACGACGAACACGTCGTTGGGCCCGAGCACCACGTCGCGATCGCGCAGCTGGATGGTGAGCTCGCCGGCGACGACCAGAAACAGCTCGTCCGTATCGGGGTGGGTGTGCCAGACGAACTCGCCCTGCACCTTGGCGATCTTCACGTCGTAGTCGTTGACACTGGTCAGCCGTCGCGGCTGCCAGTGGTCGCGGATCGAGTCGAATGCGGTCAGGGTGTTGATCGGGCCGGTCGGCGCGGGAGTCATGACGTCAGTCTTGCCGATCGTCGACCCAACGGGCGAGTGCCAGGCAAAGCACAGGTCGCAAGAATCCACGCAACGGTGGCTGGTCGGGCTGTGCAGCGTTGCGTTCACCCTCGCCGAAGCCGGCGTGCTCAACGGTCGCCGGGGCGCGCGGGCGCGAGGCGCCAGGTTTCTGACCAGCCAGATACTGACGCGCGGGAATTCCCGGGACCTCGGCGGCGTCGGCACTAGATGACGGCGATGACCAGAGCGGTTCGCCCAGGATCGAGGAGCGACATGCAGATCGGAATCATCGGGGCCGGCCATATCGGCGGGACGTTGACCAGGCGGCTGACCGCCCTGGGACATGACGTGCGGGTGGCCAATTCACGCGATCCGCTCACGCTGGCCGAGCTGGCGGAAGAGACCGGCGCGACCGCGGTGTGGGCGTCGGAGGCGGCCATCGGTGCGGACCTGGTCATCATCAGCATTCCGCAGAAGAACGTCCCCGACCTGGCGGACACCGTCGTGCACGGCGCGAAGGAAGGTGCGCCGGTGATCGAGACGAACAACTACTACCCGAAGCAGCGTGACGGCCGGATCGAGAAGATCGAGGCCGGCACCCCGGAGAGCGTGTGGGTCTCGGAGTTCCTGGCGTGGCCGAAAGAGCTGGTGTTCAAGGTGTTCAACGGGATCTGGTGGAAGCACCTGCTGGAGAGCGGCAAGCCCGCGGGTTCCGACGGCCGTATCGCGCTGCCGATCGCGGGCGCCGACGGGCCGGCCAAGGCAGCAGTGTTCGACCTGATCGACAGCCTCGGCTTCGATCCGGTCGACGGCGGGCCCCTGGAAGAGTCGTGGCGCCAGCAGCCGGGCCAACCGGTGTACGGCAAGGACTACCCGATCGCGGCGGCCTTGACCGCGTTGGCCGAAGCGCGCCCGGAACGTCCGGTGGAGTTCCGGGCCTGACGCGAGCGCGGCTACCTGGAGTCCTGGCGCCGGCATCGATACCGCGGCCCGTCCACCTGAGTCGGTGGCCGGGCCGCGGATCTGATGGTGATTCGGATCAGGTGACGGTGATGATCACCTTCTTCGTCACCGCGAGGGTGACCCTGGACGGGGCAACGCTCACCGCCAGTGAGTACCTGCCCTTGCCCAGACGCGGCAGGGCCAGTTTCACCGTACCCGCCGTGAGGTGCCCGCGCGCGAGGGTCTTGCGGCCCACCTTGACCGTGACGATCGCCGTGCCGGCCGACACCCCGTTGGGCACACGCGCCCGGACGGTGATCACCGCCGGTGTCTTGGTGGTGATCGTGTGCGGCGAGATGGTCACGGCCACCGCCGGGGTCACTTTCGAGACGTCGATCCTGACGGTCCGGGTGACCTTTCCGCCGAACGGATCGGAGACCGTGTAGTTGAAGTGGTCAACCCCGGAGAAAGTGCGTGATGGGGCGTACCGCAGGCTGGCGCCGCTGCCCGTGACCGTGCCGTGGGCCGGCTTGGTGTGCGTGTAGGTCAACGGATCGCGGTCGGCGTCGGCGCCCTTGAGGGTGATCGAGACGGGCGTGGCCACCTTTGTCTTCTTGGTGATGGCGGAGGCCGTGGGCGCCCTGTTGACGACCTTGACCGTGATGGCTGCGGTGGCGGTCGCCCTCGACGTGTCGGTGACCGTCACGCGGAAGCTGTCCGTCCCGACGAACTTGCCCGTCGGGGTGTAGACGATGTTGGCCCCCGAGCCGGACACGGTTCCGTGAGCGGGACGGCTGTAGGAGTACGTCAGAGCGTCGCCGTCGGCATCGGTGGCCTTGACGGCAATGCGAATTGCCTTGCCCGCATGGGTGGTGACGGTCGTCGGGGCCACCTTCGGCGGGTTGTTGTGCGTCTTGTAGCTGATGGTGGTCGCCACGTTCGCCTTGCGCGGCGCGAGCGTCACGGTGACCGTGCGGGTCGCCGCGTCGTACTTCCAGGCGGTGGCCGCGAGCTTGATTCCGTTCACGGAAACCGACTTCGGGGCGTCCGCGTTGGTGAACTGTGCAGTCCACTGCCGATCGGTGACCTGTCCGGCGTAGGAACCCTTGGCCGCCGCGATGTTCAGGGTGCTGACCCCCGCCTTCTCGGTGTAGCTGATCGCAGTGGTGGCGGACTGTGTGGTGTCGGTCGTCGTGCCGTTGTCCTCGTAGAGGGAGTAGGCGCCGTTGGCGCCGCCGGCGACGGTGACCGTCACCTTGGTCAGCGCGTTCTGCACATCGTTGGCGACGTTGTCGGTGCGGGTGGTCATGATCCCGCCGGACTTGATGAACACCGGCATGGTGGACAGATCGGTGGTGACCGCGGCGGTCGTTCCACCGGCGTAGGTCTTTCCGGTGAAGTAGTCCGTCCACGTGCTGCCGGCCGGGAACCACACGTTGGTGGTCACCGAACCCGTGCCCGGCGTCGTCACCGGGGCGACGAGTACGTCCGGGCCGTAGAGGTACTCGCTGTCGTCGTTGGCGTAGGCCTCCTGCTGGTCGGGGTACTGCAGGTAGAGGTCCCGCACGATCGGCATGCCGGTCGTCGACGACTGCTGCGCCAGCGAATAGGTGTAGGGGACGAGCTTTTCCCGCAGGTTGAGGAACTTGTCGGCCGAGGATTCGGCCGCGGCCCCGTACTGCCAGGGCAACCGGTCGCTGTGGTTGGAGTGCAGACGGTCGATGGGCTGGAACGTACCCAGCTGCACCCACCGGGCGTACAGGTCGTCGGCCAGCTTGGTGCTGTTCGGTTCACTGCCGGTGGTCTGCGCGCCGCCGGTGTGCCCGCCTATGTCGTGGCTGATGGAAGCCATGCCGGTGGCCGAGGACTCACCCGGCGTATAGCCCACCTCGTAGGCCAGGGTGGACCAGTCGGAGATGGTGTCACCGGTGAAGTGCAGGGTGGTGCGCTTGTCGGCCCAGGGTCCGGTGGAACTGGTAGCGGAGTTGCCGTAACCGCCGGTCGCCAATGATCCATAGGCGCGGGAGAAGGCGAAGCCGCGGTCGACCGTCTTGGCCGTGTAGTCGGCGTACGCCTGATTGATCAGGGCGTCACCCGAGATGCCCGTCTGCGATGACGTTGTCGAGTCGCAGCACCAGTCGAGCCACCAGAGGTCGTTGCCGTCCGCCTGCATGGTGTTGTGCAGGTCCAGGTAGGCCTGCAGCTGGTCGGGATCACCGAAATCGAAGACGTAGCAGTTGGCGCCCCCGCCGGAGCACGAGCCGGGCTGCAGCTTCCCCTTCGCCGTGGCCTGTGCCTGGGCGAACTGCGGATCCGAGGCCAGGATGCTGGGGTGGATGTTGAGTGACGTGTGCAGACCCTGGGCGTGCGCCCAGGCGAAGTAGGCCGCCGGGTCCGGGAACTTGGATGTGTCGATCTCCCAACCGTTCCACTGGTTCGGGGACTTGAAGTCGGTGTCGGTGACCAGAACGTCCAGCGGGACACCCTCGGAGCGGAACTTCGGCAGGATGGTGTTCTGGTAGTCAGCCGCGGTGCGGTCGTAGTACTCGGAGTACCAGACGCCATAGGCCCAACGCGGCAACAGTTTCGGCGGTCCGGTCAGGGTCGCGAGATCCTGCAGGCCCTGGGCGTAATCCTTGCCGTAGCCGAAGACGTAGCCGTCCTGATACGGCGTACCCCCGTGGGTCGGGCGCGGTGTCAGCGCTCGCGTGGAGGTGTTGAAGATGCCCGACGCGGTGTCGTCGATCAGCGACCAGCCGTCCTGGTAGAGCAGGCCCGGGTTGGTGAGTGCGCCCCCGTCCACGCCGTCCAGGCTCCGGCGATACCCGCCGAGCGGTGCGTGCGGGTCGAGCAGGGCAGAGCTGGTGGTGGTGAAAGCGGCAGTGTCCAGGTTGACGTTGCAACCGTCGGCGTCGGGACATCCGAGAGTCACGACGTTGTCACCCGCGATCAGGTCAACCGGGATGGCGACGGTGCGCCAGGCGTCCCAGCTGCTCGTCGGGGCCAGCGTGGCCGTGGTCGCGGCGGCCGAGCCGACGGTGATCGAGATGCGGCGCGACTTGATGCCCTTGGCCCCGGCCACGTTGTTCGCGTAGCGCAGCTGCAGTTGGTAGTGACCGGCTGGCGGGACTCCGGTTACGGTCAGCATGTCGGTGGCCGTGGTGGTCTCCATGCCGGCCACGAATCCGGTGCCGGAATAGTTGTTGTGGTCGAAGGCAAGCTTCGCGCCACCGGCGAGCGTGCCCGAGTCCAACTCGCAGATCGAGCCGAAATCGCAGGGTGCGGCGACCGGTGCGGCCACTCCCGGATAGGGGTCACCGGTGGTGACCGCGGCTACGCTGTCGAAGTTCACGTTGCCCGAGTCGGTGGCCGTGTGCGTGAAGGTGATGGTGTGGGCACCGGCGCTCAGGGTCAGCGTCGTCTTCGCGACGTTCCAGCTGTCCCAATTGGCCGTGGTCGGCAGACTCAACGTGCTGGCCGCTCCCCCGTCGGCGGAGACGCTCAACGTGCGCGTGACGTTCTTTCCGTCCCCACCTGTGCTGTTGGCGTACCGGGCATCGACGTCGTACTCACCAGCCGCGGGCACGTTGACCGTGAAGGACAACGAGTCGCCGACGTTGGCGAACCCACCGACGAATCCGTGCCCGGTGTATCCACTGTGGTCGGTGGCCAGGGTCAGGCCGTTGAGGGCGAGATCCTCTGCCTCGCACAGGGTGCCGAAGGCGCAGGTCGGAGCGGTGATGGAGGCCCATGGCGCCGCGGTCACGGCCTGGGTGCCGTTGGCCTCGGTGAGACGCAGGTTGTCCGCGGTGAACGGTCCTGAGTCGACCTTGTAGGCCAGCGTGACGGCGGAGGTCTTGATGGTCAGCCAGCCGTCCACCGTGCTGACCACGGGTGTGGTCGCCGTGAAAGAGTCGCGGCCGATCGCATTGAAAGTGGCATCGTCGACGAATTTGGTGTCGCCGGCGTACTCGGTCCGGATGAGCGTCGGAGAGAGCACCTCGAATCGCGCGCTACCGGAGACGATGGCGCCGGTCGCCGCGGTGGTGACGGCGGCGGCGGGGGCGGCTGACGCCTGCGCCGCTTGGGCCGGAATGGCCATGACCGCCCCGGCGAGCACAGACACACCGACGGCGACCGTCAGTCTCTGCGATCGCAGTCGTCGGAAGACTCCTGAAGAACGTTTCAACGCATGAACTCCTTTGTTCGATGACGGGTCACCCGGACCGAGCGGGCCGAGTTGGTGGGAGACATTCGCTACCGGCGGCCAGGCTCCAGCCGGGAGTGCCGACCGGTCACAGACGCACCTGCGACGTTCCGGATCGGTTGCTGGACAACGTCTGAGAGCGGTCGACGAACCGGGATGACTCGGTCAGGACCACGGCCAGCGCGCCGACCAGGGAGGCTCGGCCACCCAGTTCGGAGACGCAGACCTTGATCGGACGACCGAATGGGATGGTGGTCAGTTCGGCACGGATCGGGTCGGCCAGCAGCGCGCCGAGCGCGGCCAGTTCGCCGCCCAGCACGATGGTCGTCGGGTTGATCACCAGAGCGACGTTGGCCAGAGCTCGGCCCATCGCCTTGGCCCCATCGGAGATGACGCGCAGCACCTCCTGGTGGCCCGCCCGCGCCTGCTCGACCAGGTGGGCGATCGAATTGACACCGAGGGTGGTGCGGCCGAGTCGGCGCAGCATCCCGTCGCCGCCGGCGTACAGCTCCAGGCAGCCCCGCCGGCCACACCAGCACCGTTCGCCGTCGGGTTCGGCCGTCACGTGACCGAGTTCCCCGGCATAGCCGTCCCGTCCGCGATGCACCTGGGAACCGAAGGCAACGCCGAGTCCGACGCGGCTCGCAACCTTGACGTAGAGCAGATCGCCGTCGTCCGAGTGTCCCCGGGAGACCGCTTCGGCCAGCGCTCCGAGGTTGGCGTCGTTCTCCATCACCACGGGGATGTTCCATTGCTGCGCAACACGTCCGGCCAGTTCGGATCCGTTCCAGCCGGGCAGCACCCCGGGTACCAGGAGCCGTTCGCTGTCGGTCGCCACGGGTGCGGCGATGCTGATTGCGGCACCGATCAGCTGCTCGGGTTCGACCGCGGCCTGGCTCAGGGTCTCCTCGATGCTGCGAACGACGATCTCGATGCCCTTGGCGGCCCCGTGGCCGCGAGGCAGAGTGGTCCACCGCTCGGTCAGCACGGTTCGCGACAAGTCACCGACGGCGACCGCCACATGACGAACCCCGACGTCGACCGCGATGGCCACCCCGGCCGATCGGTTCAGGGCGACGGTGGCGGTCGGACGGCCTTGACGGTGTTCGGACCGGCTGCGGCGTTCCGACACCAGGCCTCGTTGGGCGAGATCGCCGACCAGGCTGGAAATGGTGGCGCGCGACAACCCCGTCTGTTCCGCCAGTTCGGCACGGGTGGCCGATCCGGCATGCCGCAGCACGTCGACGACCCGTACCCGATTCGCCGCACGGATCGCACCGCTCGTCGGCTGAACCATCCTCTTCACGACGCCCCTTCTCGGTACTTCAGTTGACGACCCCAGGTTGATCGAGGCCTTCGGATTATGTCAACACCTCGACAGAAGTCCCGAGTTTTAACAACGCGAAGCAACCGGACTTGGCCGTTCCCCTATCCGCCATAGGCGTCCAGACTTCGACGGTCTCAGACCTGGCGCAAGTGTTCTTCAGTGACCGTGCAAAGAGGATTGCCAGCTCAGGATCCGTGGGCTGGAGTGCCACTCATTGCTGCTCAACTTCGAGGGTGAGGCCGGTGGTCGCGTCCACGAAGTACCGGCTGCCCATGGGCCGTTTGGGCAGCAACGGCGCGGAGTGGTCCTTCCCGACTGCGGCCCAGACCCTCATTCGGGGACGATCTCGGCGCGCAATTCTTGCCCACGTGGATATACACCGGCGTATCCGTCTCGATGAAACGTGCTAAGTAGATCGATCCACACCTTTCCATCGGTGACGCCGATGAGGCCGTCCAGTGGAACTTCAGTGTGTTGCCGACGGCGACCCGTAGCTGCCGTTGACCGTCGCAGCGAACTTCGCGCCGCACGGTGTGAGGACACCCTCGCCCAGCGGCGGCTGTCCGGCATCGGACGCAGCTGGATTCTGGCTGGTGGCCTAGAGGCGCCCCGGCCCTGCGGGCGTCCGGTTCAGCGCTGACCGGAAGCGGCCGGCCGGATCGATCCGACATCGCTTCGACTGGAACGACTCAAGGCCGTCCCGTCGTCGGGCACCGGAGCCGGAGCGGAGCGCTGCGCGCCGATCCCGGCGACGACGACGGCCGCCACACCGACCAACTGCAGCAGATCCGGGCGCTGCGTGAGGATCACCAGTCCGAGCACGGTGGCGATCGCCGGTTCCAGGGCCATCAAGGTGCCGAAGGCCGCCACCCGCATCCGGCGCAGCGCCAGCATCTCGAATGCGAAGGGCAACAACGGCACCAGGATCGCCACGCCGATGCCCTGGAGCGCGATCGGCACGGTGAGCCCGCTGATCGCGGCCATCAGTCCACATGGGGCGAGCGTGACGGCCGCCGTACCGAGAGAGATGGCCAGCCCCTGCATGCCCGGCAGCTGCGAGCCGACCCGCTGGGTGAGCAGGATGTAGCCGCCCCAACTGATTCCGGAAGCGACCGCGAATCCACAGCCGACCAGATCGAGATGACCGACCCAGGGTTGGGTCAGGCCGAGTACGCCGCCCAGCGCCAGCGCCGGCCAGAGCAGCGCCGACTGGCGGTGGCATCGAAGCGCGGCCACGCTCAGTGGCCCAAGGAACTCGATGGCCACCGCCGTGCCGAGCGGGATACGGGCGATCGCCTCGATGAACATCAACATCAGCAGGCCGGTCACCACGCCCAGGCCGAGGGTGTTCCGCAGCAGCAGCCACGGCAGTCGAAACAGCGGCGGCCGGGCGAGTACCAGCAGGACGGCCCCGGCGACCGTCAGCCGCAGCCATGCGGTGCCGGCCGGAGTCAGCGCCTGAAACAGCTGCGTGCTCAAGGCCGAGCCGAGTTGGACGGACAACATGGCCGATATGGCCAATGCGGGGGCGGGGATCTTCACGGCCTGAGTCAATCGTTCCACAGCATTCGCGTCCAGCGGAGGTTCATCAACAGACCGTCCGCAAGAAGTGGATAATTGGCCGCGTGGACCTCGACAAGCTTCGCGCCCTGGTGGAGTTGTCCCGTCGGGGCACGATGGGCGCGGTCGCCGCCGCTACCGGATACGGCACGTCCGCAGTCAGTCAGCAGCTCGCGGCTCTGGAACGCCAGGTCGGCGTCCCGCTGCTGGAGGCTTCCGGTCGGCGGGTGCGGCTGACACCCGCAGGCCGTCGGCTGGCCGACCACGGCGTGGGCATCCTGTCCGCTGTGACCGCGGCCGAACTGGACGTGGCCGCGCGCAGCGAGCCGCACGGCCTGGTGCGGGTCGCCGGGCACACGATGGCACTGCAGCAGCATGTGATCCCGGCGGTCCCTGGGCTGCTCGAAGCCTATCCGGACGTGCAGCTGGAGCTGCAGGAACGGGAACCGCCCGAGGTCATCGGGCTGCTCGACGACGACCAGATCGATCTCGGGTTCGTCTACGAGTACTCCCTCGTCCCCCGGGTCTGGCGGCACCCGCACACCTTCATCCACAGCAGTCCGATGGTGCTCGCCGTGCCCAACGACGCCGACGTGCCCGACCGGATCAGGACGGCAGCCGATCTGGCCGGGTTTCGTGGGACCGGCTGGATCGCGAACTCCCGCGACACCGCCGACGACGAGCTGACCCAGCGGTTGTGCGCCCTGGGCGGCTGGACCCCCGTCATCCGGCACCGCGCCGACAGTCTCGACCTGGTCGTGGATCTCGTCCTGGCCGGGCAGGGCGTGAGCGTGATGGTGGCCGACGCGCCGGCCGCCCGGCGGGTCCGAACGGTGCCGCTAGATCTTGGGTCGGTCGAACGCCGGATGTGGAGCGTCGTGCGCGCCGGGGCGCTGACCTGGCCGGCCACGGCGGCCGTGGTCGACCACATCCTGGCCGTACTCACCCCTCCCGCGCCGTGACAAGCGAGCCGAAGCTTCGGCGGGCCCCTGAGATCGTGACCCGTGGTCGACGCGTCACCGGACACTCCCCCGGGCACTCGTACTGCCGAAGGCTTGACGTCGACAAGGGACGGGCGCACCCTGTTCCCGGGGTGCTCAATCTGCCTAGGACCGTAGGGGCGGGGATTCGGTATGCATCGGTTCGATATGCATCGGTTCGGCGGGCAGCAGATCGGCCGCACAGCTGCACTTATCGTCGCCATCTGCCTTCTTGGTGGAGCCGAGCCGACGATAGCCGGAGCGACTTCCACCTCCTCGCCGCCCACGTCACGTCCCTCGGAGCCGGCCTACGCAGGGAGCACCCAACACGACGCGGCGTCCGAACACTGCAACGAGCCACTCGCCGATCGGGTGGGTGGCTGGACCTGCTTCGGTGCGAGTATCACAGATACCCCACGATCCTTGCCCGGTCACTGAATCCGGCCCCTGACAAGCAGCGCCGGAGAAGCCGGCGGCTGAGTCCAAGTGACGGCGGCGGAACCAAGTCGTTCGCTGCCGTAACCCCGACGTCAGTTGCCCTGGTGAGTGGTTGTCGGGGGGTCCGCCTCCGCGTTGGCGTTGTTGGTGGCTGCGGCGATCGCCGCGGCCCGAGCCCGTCCTGCGGCCAACCCTTTCTCGCCGAAGGCGGCCTTGTACTGCTCCCGAGACATGAACCTGAAGGACTTGGCTTCGTCGAGCGTGGGGATGTGTACCGTCGCTCCAGTCTGGTCAGCCGTGCTGGATGGCGTCGATTCCGGCTCGGGTGCGGCACCGGACGCCGATGACGTGGTCGCCAGGAGCGCCCCCAGGACTACCGTCCCCATGGTCAGGCTGAGTTTCCATGACGATCGGACCACCTGAAATCCCTCCCCCGGTCGTGCGCGCCCGACGCGGCGCGTCAGTGCCAGCTTACTGAATCCAGTCAGCCGTAACCACAACGGGTCTGGCCTTGCGAGTGGGGCGTACCGGAAGAGCGGCTTCGACGAGGGGCCAGCTCGGCGCGCGCAATTCGCGTAACGGTGGCACGCAAGAATCCACCGTACAGACGAAGTTGTGCCGCTCGTCAGGCGACTCCAGCCGACCGGTCGCCCTCAACAGCCACCCACCGGGCCCATTCGGAGTTAGGAAATGATGACCTTCTCCTCGGTGACCATCACAGCGACCGAGTCGTGGTCGACGAACGTGCGCTCGTCCGGCTGCACCAACTCCTTGTAGTTGGCGGACGAGAAGAAGTTGTTGATGTCTTCCCAACTGTCGAACCAGATCTCGGTCATCCCGTCGAAAGCGGGGACGGGATAGCCCGGGGCAGGAACGGGGTGTGACACCGCGTACTTCCGGACATACTGCCTAGCCTCCGGAATCGACGTGAACAATGGGGCGTGGCGCTGTCGGTGATAATCGACAAATTCGTCGTAACTGATGCCGTCGATCCGATTGATCATGTAGGCGAACTTGATCACTTCTTCGTCACGTCCTCTTGGCCGCTGGATGCGGCGTGGTGCGGTCTACGCTAGGTGTTGTCATGGATGTCAGAGGCAAGCGGTTGTGGCCCAGAACGCACTAGTGGTCTGTGATTGAAGTTGTTTTGCGGATGGCTTTGGTGAGGATCTGGTCGGCTGTTTTGGTCCAGACGAACGGGTGGGCGCGGTCGTTCCAGCCGTTGATGAAGCCGCGGATCTTGCCGGTGAGTTGGCTGACGGAGGTGAAGGTGCCGCGGTGGATGGCTTGTCGTTCGATGATGCCGAACCACACTTCGACCAGGTTCATCCAGGATGCGGAGGTGGGGGTGAAGTGGACGTGGATGCGGGGGTTGTCAGCCAGCCAGTCGCGGATTTCGATGCGTTTGTGGGTGGCGTAGTTGTCCATGACCAGGTGCAGGTCGGTGTCGGGGTAGGCCTTGGCGACTTGTTTGAGGAACCGCAGGAACTCCTGGTGGCGGTGTCGGGGTTGGCATATTCCGGTGACGGTGCCGGTGGCGATGTCCAGCGCTGCGAACAGGGTGGTGGTGCCGTGGCGGACGTAGTCGTGGGTGCGTTTGGCCGGCACGAAAGGTCGCATCGGCAGCATCGGCGCGGTCCGGTCCAGCGCCTGGATCTGCGATTTTTCGTCGACGCAGAGCACCACCGCGTTTTCTGGTGGGGCCAGGTAGAGCCCGACGACGTCGGTGACCTTGGCGATCAGTTCCGGGTCGGTGGAGAATTTGAACGTCTCGGACCGCCACGGCTGAACACCGGCCTCGCGCCAGGCCTTGGCGACGGTGCTGTTGCTGGTCTTCAGATGCTGGGCCAGCAGTCGGGAGGACCAGTGGGTCACCCCGAGCCGCTGCGGCGGCGGCCTCAACGTGGTGGCGATGATCTTCAGCCGGTCCACCTGGCGGGGCCGGCCGGAACGTTGCTCGTCGAACAGACCGTCGATCCCGTCCTTGGCATACCGCGCCCGCCACCCGGTCACCGTCGGACGGGAAACCCCGACCCGCTCGGCGATCTCGGTGTTGGACACGCCGTCAGCGGCCAACAGCACGATCCTGGCCCGCTGCGCCAGACCGGCCCGCACCGACGAGGACCGCACCCAGCTCTCCAACTGCTTCCGCTCGCCATCCCGCAACACCAGTGCCGGTATCCGCATGACCAATTGTCCCAAAAACAACCGCCAAACTACTTACGCTACACCGCACTAGGGGCTTGGATGAGGATCGGTGAGTTGTCCGCCCGGACCGGGGTGAGCCAGCGCTCGCTGCGCTACTACGAGCAACAGGGTCTGCTGAGCAGCAGGCGGGCCGCCAGCGGACAGCGCCACTTCGAGGATGCGCACGTCATCCGGGTGCATCTCATCCAGGAGTTCCTGGCAGCGGGCTTGTGCACCCGCACGATCGCCGGCATGGTTCCGTGTCTGGTGACCCCGAGCGTCAACGAGGCTCACCGCTCACTGGCGATCATGACCCGGGAGCAGGCCCGCATCGCCTCAGCCATCGGCGCCCTCACCGCTGCGCTTCGCGCGCTCGATCACATGATCGACGTCAATCGGGCCTACTTGGTCGGGCACGAAGGCCAACCACGTCGGCCGTGACGGCGGCATTTCTCATCTCCGAGGACACCCGGGCCACGCAAGCGGAACCATCACCGTCACGCCGAACCGCCAATTCCATCGACACCACCGCCGACGTAGCACCAACGGGCTGCACGCCGACCGTCCCCGACAGGTAGGCGCGGAGCCCCGCGCCCCGGTCGGGCGCGGTCAGAGCGGCCGGATCGTCAGGCGTGGCGGACCCGTTCGAAGAGCGGTCATGCATTCTGCAAGGCGGTCGTGTCGAGCACGAACGATAGCGCACGTCATTCCGCGCCAGCCGATCCAGAGCCAAAGGAGCAACTCGATAGGGTGCAATTGGCGTATCTATAGGTGCCGACAACCTATAGGCATCAATGCTGCTGACCGAACAGCGCCCACTACCCTGAGTGTGCATGGCGTGTGGCGCCCACTCCTCCGGGTGACCGCTCGTTGGTCGTTGAATCAAGAGGGAACGATTGGTCGCACAGGCTGTCACATTCTCGTGATCGATTGAGCCCAGGATCATCCGCGACCTTTGGACATACCTCCGACATGGTGCGACCATGATCGCCCGGGTCAGCTGGAACCGTCGGATCTGAGAATGCCCGGCCACCAACTTTGGAGCAGCCAATGGCCGCCATCACGTCCCATCGCTCACGGCGACTTCGTGCGCTCCTGGCCGGAGGGTTGGTACTCGGACTCGGTGCCATCGTGACGCTCGCGGCCTGGAACGACTCCGAGTTCGCCACTGGCACCTTCGCTGCCGGGTCATTCAATCTCCAGGGCAGTTCCACCGACGGCGTCTCCTTCGCCGATCACGCGAGTGCCCCCGGGGCGGCGTTGGGTTTTGTGGTCAATCCGGCCAATCTTGCTCCGGCCGATTCGACTTACGCACCGTTTGCCGTCCGGCTGGCCGGCAATACCAGCAGCCCGGCGGTGGTCACGGTCACCGCCGGCGGAAGCGGCGGCTCACTGACCGGACTTACCTATCGTCTCATCGAGTCCGCGACCTGGGGTTGCTCGGCCGCGACCACGGGCACCGATCTCGTGCCGGCCGCGACCGTTCTGGGCACCGTCCCAGGATCCGTGACATTCGGGCTGACCACCGGAAGCCCGGTCTCCGCGCCCGGCGCACCCGTGTTCCTCTGTTTCGTCGTGACGGCCGATTCGGGACTGGTTCAGGGACAGACAGGCACAGCGACCTGGGAGTTCACCGCGGTTTCCCAGCCGTAGGTCGTGGCGAAATGGCACAGCATCTCCGCATCGCCCGAGGGCACCGCTGGCGACTGATCCGCGCGCTGCTGGCCGGCGGCCTCGTGCTCGGCATCGGCACCGCGACGACCCTCGCTTCATGGACGGACAACGAGTACGTCAGTGGCGCTTTCACGACCAGCTCGTTCGACATCCAATCGTCGCTGGACGGCAGTGTCTGGGCGGACCATGGGACCTCCGGCGCCGCCGCCTCCATGACCTTCAACGGCAGCGGGATGTCCCCCACGGCGGTTCGCTACGCCCCGCTGTACGTCAGGACGAAACCCGGATCGGTCAGCGGAACCCTTGCGCTTCAGGGCGGCACATCCAACAACACCGCCCTGGCGGCCGGACTCCAGTACCGGGTTGTCACGTTCACCGGGACGTGCGCGGCCGCATCGTTCACCGGCACGCCGACCTTTGTCGTCGGGTCCTCGAGCGCATCGGCCACCATCGGTACCGCGGGGTCGACAACGCCGGTCACCGCGAACGGTGCGTCGAATTCGCAGTTGTGCTTCGAGGTCTCCATGCTGGCCAGCGCCGACAACACGCTGCAGGGACAAGCCATCACGATCATCTGGCAACTCATTGCCACTTCGAGCTGATTCGACCGTGACCACACTCGAGGTCGAGGACGTCGGTCCCCACGCCGATCCGCCACGACGACGGAGTCGGGTCGGCTCTGTCGTCCGCAACACCCTGCTGAACCTCGCCGCGGGTGGCGGCGTGTTGTGCATCGTGCTGGTCATACTCGCGGCAACATTCCACATCAGCCTCATTCTGTTCAAGACGGGATCGATGTCCCCGGCCATTCCGGCCGGATCGGTGGCGTTGGTCAGGCAGATTCCAGCGGCCCAGGTCGAGATCGGCGATGTCGTCACCGTGGACCGCCCGGGGAGGCTTCCCATCACCCACCGGGTCATCGCCATCAAACCGGCGACCGATGGTCAGGTCTGGCTGACCTTGCGCGGTGATGCAAACCCGGCACCGGATGCGGCGCCATACCTCGTTTCCACGGTCCGCCGGGTGCTGACATCCGCTGCCGGTTTGGCGCCGGTCATCGTTGCGGTCTCCGAACGCTGGGTGATGGTGGCCGTCACACTGACGATCAGCGCTCTCGTCACCTGGGCCTTCTGGCCGCGCGACGGGTCAGGTCGCGCCCGACGCGCCAAGCATCGGGCGTCATGACGATCCTGCCGGTGGCCCTGGTGGCCCTCGCTCTGTTCGGGTCATTCGCCGGGCCGCAGACGCCGCCCGTCGATCCTGGGTTGGACGTCTCCGACCGGATGCCGGGAGTCGTCCATGTGCTCGGTCCGGGCCAGACCGCGCAGTGGCCGATCGGCGTGACGACCAGCGCCGTCAGGCTCGAGTCGTTGTCCGTGAGGGTGACAACACCGAGCGGTCAGGACTCACGACTGAACGGATCCCTGTCGTTCTCCGTTCGGGGCTGTACATCACGCTGGCTGGGCGCCAACTGTCCGGCGATCGCCATCGATGTCGCTCCGACGATGACTGCGGTCGCCTGGCACAACCACCAGGCTGAGATCCAGCTTCCGGACGGAACGGTTCCACGGGACGTCGAACTTCTGCTGGCGGTCAGCCTGGCCGCGGATGCGACCAACGCGGTGCGCGGCGAGCGCGGCCAGGTGGTCATCGAGGTCAGCGCCCTTGGCGAACCGGTCGACGGGCACGTCGGTCCGGGCAACTGGCTGCCGTCCACCGGCCTTGCTCTGTATCCACCAGTTCTGGTCGCCTGCGCGGCCATTGCGGCCGGCTTGGCGTTGGCCGCGATGGGCAAGCGGTGGGCGGAGTCCCGACGATGAGGTTTCACCGTCGTCGAATCGCCATTGCCGGTGCGGGCCTGACGTTGCTGCTGACGAGCCTGCCCTCGGCCACGTCAGCGACGTCGGCGAGTTGGAACGACAACGAGTTCGGCGCCGGCGCCTTCAGCGCCAAGACCATTCCTCCACCGACGATCTCGGCCTGTGTGCTGCAGTCGGGGTTGCTGGGTGCGAACCCCGTTGTCACCATCACCTGGCAGCTTCCGATCGGCGCGGGTTACTCCCTCACCAACATTCACTACTACACGAATGGCGGGTCGGGACTCACCGAGATCCTGGCCGGGAACCCCGGTTTGACGACCACCGGCCCGTCCGGCGGCAACTACACGACGGCCTTCTCGTCCGGCCTGCTCAGCGGCCTGCTCGGCAGCTCGTACATCATCGGTCTGAGGTCCGCCGAGAACGGATGGTCGTCCACCCTCTCGTCATGGACGGCCGCCATGGGCCTGCTGGGTGCGAACCCCACCTGTACGGCCAACCCACAGACACCGTGACGGTGCGCGGCCGCCGTGTACCGCCGGATGGACCAGTTCGGCCGGCCGATTCTCGCACCCGCTCTGATGGGCCGCGCCACGGCGTGACGGCCGGTCACGCCTCGGATGCGACGAAATCTGCTGCGCGTGCGCGTGTCTCGTGAGACCGAACATCGTGCAGCCATGAACGCGCCGGTCGTTGCGCAAATGCGGGTCAGCGCTCCGTCGGCCTGACCTTCGTGCGCGGGCCGGGAAACCGATGGGCACCGGGCTCGGCGACGCTCAAGAAGTCTCCGGCAACCGGATGCTCAGTGACGCGATGTGCCCGCTGTCGTCGAAGTGGAATCGGTAGGCCAGGACAACCGGGCTCCCGGGGAAGTCGCCGCTGATCCGGGCGTGTGCGATCTGGCCGTTGCCGGTGCCGTCGACCGAGGTGTCGAGCACCTCGGAGCGGACCGACGGGGTGCCGCTCCGCCACGTGCGGATGGCGTCCACGCCACGATGCTGATGTGCCTCGTCCTCGACGACAGCGTCTTCGGCGAACAAGGCCAGGTAGGTGTCCAGGTCGGGTCCGGAGGCGCGGGTGAAGTAGGTGGCGATCTGGTCTACGTGCGGTGTCATGATGTCGATGCTGATGTCTCCCCCGGGGGAGGGCCAACACTGGTGTCGTGCAGACGAGATTGACGATCGGGCAGTTCTCATCGATGACCCACCTTTCGGTCAAGACCCTGCGGCGCTACCACGACGGAGGTCTGCTGGCACCGGCCGAGGTGGACGAGTGGACCGGTTACCGCTACTACGACCCGGACCAGATCGCCACCGCCCAGACGATCCGCCGGTTGCGCGACCTGGACATGCCGCTCGGCGAGATCGCGGACCTGGTCGGCACAGCGGACGAACGGCACCGACAAGATCTGCTTGCCGGCCATCTGCGCCGCCTCGAGGAACGACTCTCGCAGACGCAGAACTCGGTTGCTGCGCTGCGCCGCCTGCTCGCACCCCAGCCCGCCGAGCTGAGGGTTGACCGCCGACTCGTCCCGGCTACGCCCGTCCTGGCCATCAGTGCCGTGCTCGATCAGGCTGACCTGCTGGTCTGGTACGCCCGGGCCATGGCCGAACTGGACCAACTGCTGGCCGCAGCGGGCCGCGTCGCCGAAGGACCGCCGGGCAGCCTGGTCGACAACGCGATCTTCACCGACGAGCACGGCGAGCTGACCGTCTTCCTACCCATTGGCGACCCGCCAACCGCCGGACGGGCACGAGCGATGACTCTGCCGGCCACCGATCTGGCCGTGACCATTCACCACGGAGACCACGACGACATCGACGTCACCTACGGGCGACTCGCCCACTGGGCACTCGACCACGATCTCCAGCCATCCGGGCAGGTACGGGAGACCTACCTCGTCGGTCCTCGCGACACCCCACGACCCGAGGAATGGCGCACCGAGATCGGCTGGCCGGTGGCCGCGTTCGAAGGCGAGTGACCATCTCCTCCGTGGCTCTCCCCCGCAGCCGGGGACTTTGGCCGAGTTGGCGCGGGATTCAGGACTTCCGGAGTCACGTAGTCTGCCGAGATGCGCCTCAGTCCCACGAGACGTCGGCGATGGCGGATCGTTCTGGCCGTATTGTTGATCAGCTCCGTCGGTGCCTGCAGTTCGGCCACCGATGCTCCCCCGAACGCCGCGACGAGCAGCCCCCCGAACACAGCACCGCCTGGCTCGCCGACCACAACGCTGGAACACTCGCTACCGCCCTCGGTGCATGACTTTCTCTCGTCCACCAGCGCCTTTCTCGGTACCGACCGCATCGAAGTCTGGGTGTGCGAGGTCCCCCAAGGTGCCACGGATCCGACGTTCAACCGGTCGACCCTCCGATTGGCGCTGGACCCCTCGGTCCTGAGCGGTCTGCTGAACAAGTATGTGACCGCGTACTACCAGCAGCTGTCTCACGGGGCCTACCAGCCGGCGTTCCTCCCGGGGCGGATCCACCAGATGACCGTCGACGAGTCGCCACAGGATTGCCTCGATGCCGCCCTGAACTCATCGGCCGCAACCACCAGCGGTGTGCTGGCCGTCGCTACCGCGGAGAACGCGGCGACCGCCGCGGGTGGATTCGGCACGATCGGTTACATCTGTGCCTCACGACCGCTCAGCCGCTGTCCGGCCGCCTCCACCCGCCGAGGCGCCTACGTCGGCGCGAGCGACTTCCATCCCGATTGGGGCCCGGAACCCGCAGTCGATCTCGAGGAGCACGAACTCGGACACATGCTGGGCTGGACCCATTCCGGCGACGATATCGGTGAGGACCACAACAGCGGAATTGATGTGATGAGCAACAGCGCCGCACCGCGGTCCTTCGACCCCGGTCGGCGGGACGGTCAGGACACGCTCGGCATCAACCGATTGGCCGCGCGATGGCTGCCGCTGTCCGACGTTGCCATCGATCAACCGATCCAGGGCACAGCGCAGACGTTTGCGCTGCGTCCATCGACGGGCGCCAGTGGTACCCGCCTGCTGGTGCTCCCGGTCGACAGCAACCGGTTCCTGACCGTGGAGTACCTGCCGAAGTCCGGGTTGGACAGCTTCTTTCCCACCGGTGGGGTGACAGTGACTCTGATCGACCAGTCCCCGGCCGCATGCAATCAGGCCACACGCTGCCTCGGACCCCGACGACGCCAACTGACCGAAGTCGGTACCGCCCCGTTCTTCGACCTACTGACTCCCAGGAGCGGCGAGTGGACCGGGCAAGGCTGGTCAGTGAAAGTGACCGGACTGAGCGATGTGGCCACCGTTCAGGTGAAATTCTCCTCCCGCTGAGGACGAACGTCGCGGCCGGCCCTTGCGGCTTCTCCACTTTCGGGCGCCGCGGGGCTCGCGTTCATAGCTGTGAGTGACGGGCGACGCGTGGCGCGCTGTTCGGCGTCCACTAAAGGGGGGTGTCCCAGGTTCGGCCGGCGTGCTACGCGATGTCCATGAGGTGGGGGCATGTCCGATCGTAACGGGGGCAATCTTGACGAAACTGCCTGCTGCGGTGGTGGTTCCGCCCGACGCCAGCCGCCGTCGCCGAGCATTCTTCCTGCGCACGCTGGGCCCAGCCGGTCTCAGGTGCGCAGAGCCGTTCGCCGGACTTGGGTTGCCTTGCAGATTCTTTACTCCGTGGCTATGTTCCACTCGACTGGCCGCAGCCGGCTTGCACAGACCGTGAGGGACGTTTGATGATCCGTCGAAGTGCCGCCTATTTGGCCACCGCAGCAGGTCTGCTCGTGTTCAATTTCGCCGTCGTCCAGCCGGCCAGCGCTGAGGCGCCTGAATCCGGGTCAATCGAATGTGTCGCTCCAATCGCGCCCGCCGGGGCCACCGGCCCGGCCGGAGCCGTAGGGGCGCGGGGCAATACCGGTCCGGCCGGGGCGGCTGGGCCGGTGGGAAACAAGGGTCCGACCGGAGCCGCTGGCCCGCAGGGCGACATCGGGGTGGCCGGCATCGCCGGACCCACCGGCCCCCAGGGTGCGGTCGGCGCCGCTGGTGCCCAGGGCCCACAGGGCCCCGCGGGCCCCGTCGGTCCGATCGGCAACACCGGGCCAACTGGCCCGGCCGGCCCCCCGGGCCCTCCGGGACCGATCGGCGGCCCCAGCCGCATGGTCCACCAGGAGGCAACGACGCCCGTCGGCTGCGGCACGATCAGCACGGTGTGTGTCACGGTGACGGCCGGCGCGACCGGGACGGCTGGTGCGGCCGGCGCCAAGGGTGCCACCGGCCCGGCCGGGGTGACGGGCGCGCAGGGCGCTACCGGAGCCGTGGGTCCAACTGGCCCTCGTGGCCCGGCCGGTGCGCAAGGAGCACAAGGCCCGACCGGGCCGGCCGGGCCGACCGGTCCGACCGGTGACCAGGGACCGCAAGGTCCCGCCGGCCCCGTCGGCGACCAAGGCCCGACCGGGCCGGCCGGCCCGATCGGAATTCCCGGGCCTCCCGGGCCCGTTCTGGCATTCGGGCCGGGGCGCGTCGTGCATTCCGTTGCCGCGTTGGTGCAGTCACCGGCCGCCGGCTGTTCGTCCTTCACCGCCGCTTGCGTGATCACTGTTGTCGGAGCCCAGGGACAGCATGGCCCGGCCGGCAAGACCGGCGACGTCGGGAAGGCCGGCCCTCGGGGCACCACCGGAGCCACCGGACCTCGGGGTGCGACCGGCCCGCAAGGACTGACCGGGTTGACCGGACCGGACGGGGTAGCCGGACCCACCGGGCCCGTCGGGCTTGCTGGTCCGACCGGACCCGCCGGTCCGGTGGGACCACAGGGTCCGACCGGACCCGCCGGACCGCAGGGCCCACAAGGCCCGCCGGGAGCACCGGGCCCCCCTGGAGGGGTCCCCGGACCCAGCCGGGTCGTGCACAACGCAGCGGCCGACGCGAGCAACATCCACGCCCAGGTCACCGCCGCCCCGGGCGAAGTGGTGACCCTGCCGGCCGCGTGTGGCGCCGTTCTGCCCACGAGTGCCTCGACGACGCCGACCACTGACGTCGACGACTCCAACAACCTGGCCCGGACCGGCGTCGACACCGTCGACCTGATCCTCGCCGGATTCGCTCTGGTCGTGCTCGGACTGGGGTTCCGACGGTTCGGCGGACGTTCCGGGCGCTCAGCGCACTGACGATCGGTGGGCGGGAGCGCAGCTGTCTGCTCCCGCCCACTGGACCGGCCGGCTCGCCGGGCGGTGCTCAGCCGGCTACGGCTTCAGGACGACCTTGACGCAACCGTCAGTCTTCTGCTGGAACATCTGGTAGGCCTCCGGCGCCTCGTCGATCGACACGGCGTGGGTGGTCAGGTCGAGTACCCCGAGCGGGTCGGCGCCGTCTTCGACCAGCGGCAGGAGGTCATCGATCCACTTCTTGACGTTGCACTGACCCATCCGGAGCTGAATCTGCTTGTCGAACAGGTCCATCATCGGCATCGGGTCGGCGATTCCGCCGTACACGCCGCTGATCGAAACCGTCCCGCCGCGGCGTACGGAGCCGATCGCGTTCTGCAGGGCGGTGAGCCGGTCGACGCCGACATTCTCGATCAGCTTCTGCGCCAACGTATCCGGCAGGAGTCCGGCCGCCGCCTGAGCCAGCTTGCCGACCGTCGCGCCGAGCGAGCCGTGGGCCTCCATCCCGACCGCGTCGATGACAGCGTCCGCTCCCCGACCACCGGTCATCTCGATCAACGCCGCCGGCACATCGTCCACCCCACTCGGGTCGACGACCTCGACCCCGTGTCGTTCGGCCATTGCGCGCCGTTCCGGCACCGGCTCCACCGCGACGACGCGGTACCCCAGGTGGCGTCCGATGCGGCTGGCGAACTGGCCGACCGGACCGAGACCGTAGACAACCAGCGTGCCGCCGGCGGGGACGTCGGCGTACCGCACGGCCTGCCATGCCGTGGGCAGGACGTCGGAGAGGAACAGGTACTTCTCGTCCGGCCCGTCGGGGCTCACCTTGATCGGTCCGTACTGGGCCTGCGGCACCCGCAGATACTCGGCTTGTCCGCCCGGCACCGATCCATAGAGGGAGGTGTAGCCGAACAGGGCCGCGCCCTTGCCCTGGCTCCGCACCTGAGTGGTCTCGCACTGCGACTGCAGTCCGCGTTCGCACATCCAGCAGTGACCACAGGAGATGTTGAAGGGGATCACCACGCGATCGCCGACGGCGATGTTGGTGACCGCGGACCCGACCTCCTGGACGATGCCCATGGGCTCGTGCCCCAGGATGTCACCCGCGGCCATGTACGGGCCCAGCACCTCGTAGAGGTGTAGATCCGATCCGCAGATCGCGGTCGAGGTGATCTTCACGATCGCGTCGGTCGGTTCCAGGAGTCGGGGGTCATCGACGTTGTCGACGCGGACATTGCGTTTGCCCTGCCAGGTAACAGCTTTCACGTAGTCTCCAGAGATTGTCTTCTTCAACGATGAGGTGCATCGGCGGTACCCGGGTTGCCGGCCGGGGAAACGGATGTCTGGAGTCGCCCGATCGCATCTCCGGTGTTTCGAGGGTCGGATGCGCGGCTACTGCGGACGCACACCGATTCGGTGTCAGCACCACGCGGAAGAGGGCACATGGCACACAATCCGGTTCGATCGAGCAAGGTTGCGTTGGTGATGGGCGCGTCCAGCGGCATCGGGCTGGCCAGCGCCCTCATCCTGGCGGCCGAGGGTTGGTCACTGGTCCTGGTGGCTCGATCGCATCCCAGCCTGGACCGGGCTGCGGCCCGGTGTGTCCGGTTGGGGGCGCCGACCTTGGTGGTGGAGGCGGACGTGGGTGATTCCGCAGCGGTGGACGCGGCCTTCACCGTCGCGGCGGAACGCTTCGGCCGGATCGACGCTGTGGTCAACACTGCGGCCGCGGTCGCCTACGGGCGGTTCGCAGACGTGCCGGTGGAGGTCTTCGACAAGGCCATCACCACCAACCTGCTGGGTACCGCGAACGTGGCCAGAGCGGCCCTTCGGCACTTCGGTCGGCGTCCGGGGCGCGGTGACCTGGTCCTGGTCGGCTCGTTGCTCGGCAAGATCGCAGTGCCCATGATGAGCAGCTACGTCACCGGCAAGTGGGGCGTCCAGGGTTTGGCCCGGATCTTGCAGATCGAGGCCCGAGAGACGCCTGACGTGCACGTCAGCCTCGTTTCGCCCGGCAGCGTCAACACGCCGGCCTACAGCCAGGCGGCCAGCTACCTCGGTTGGCACGGCCGGCCCCCGCCGCCGGTCGACTCGCCGGACAAGGTGGCGGCGGCCGTCGTCGGCTGTCTCAACTCATCCCGACGGGACAGGTCGGTCGGCATCGCCAACGGCTTCGTCATCGCGGGCTTTCGCCTGCTGCCCAGCGTTTTCGACCTGCTGGTCACGCCGCTGATGAAATTGGCCGGCCTCTCCAATGCGTCCACCCCACCGACGGCCGGCAACGTTCTGCAGGCCCAGCCCGACGGAGACCAGCAGTACGGCCAGTGGCCCCATCTCTTTCGCAGACCGCGCCGCCGCGTCGCTCGTTGAATCCGCACACCGCCCTCCTGGGTCGGAACGGCGGCTGACGCCGAGCCGGACGACCCGGCCTCGAATTCCCCGGACGGCGCGGGGTTCCAGCGCCTACTCCAACGGGTACCGACGCGACGTGCAGCCCACCAGGGCTGTCGCCGTCAAAAGTGGGAGTGCGCGTTGGCATCGAAGAAGCCAGTCTCGAAGAAGTCGGATCCGAAGAAGCCCGAACCGCTGGCCCCCGGAGCTCCCGGCGTGCAGCCGCCATCGTTGGCCGAACCGATGACACCGGTCGAGCCGTTGCCGCCCAAACCGGACCAGCAAGGGCCGGACCCCCGCACCGCGACCGGTGCCCCGACGTCCGCGTCGGGACTCGACGTGGCCCAGCAGGGCGCCTTCTTGACGACCGCTCACGGTGCTCGCCTGGCGGACACGGATCATTCGCTGAAGGTCGGCTCCCGCGGGCCGACCTTGCTGCAGGATCACCACCTGCGGGAGAAGATCAGCCATTTCGACCACGAGAGAATTCCGGAGCGGGTCGTGCACGCCCGCGGCGCCGCGGCTCACGGTGTCTTCGTCGGCAACGGTGCCGGCGAGAGCATCTGCCGGGCCGGCTTCCTGCGCGCCGGTGTCGAAACGCCCGTGTTCGTCCGGTTCTCCACCGTGCTGGGCTCGCGCGGCTCGGCCGATCTGGCCCGCGACACCCGGGGCTTCGCCACCCGGTTCTACACCGACGAGGGCAACTACGATCTGGTGGGCAACAACATCCCGGTGTTCTTCATCCAGGACGGAATCAAGTTCCCGGACGTGGTGCATGCGGCGAAACCCCATCCCGACCGCGAGATCCCGCAGGCGCAGAGCGCACACGACACCTTCTGGGACTTCGTATCCCTCCACACCGAGGCGCAGGCGCACACCCTGTGGAACATGTCCGACCGTGGCCTTCCCCGTTCGCTTCGTACGATGGAAGGCTTTGGGGTCCACACCTTTCGCCTGATCAACGCCGACGGGCAGACCTGCTTGGTCAAGTTCCACTGGAAGCCGAAGCAGGGTGTTCACTCGGTGACCTGGGAGGAGGCGCAGCTGACCAACGGCAACGACCCCGACTTCCATCGACGCGATCTGGCCGACACCATCGAATCCGGTCACTACCCGGAATGGGACCTCGGAGTCCAGGTCATGCCGGACACGGAAGACGAGATGTTCGCCGGGATCGATCTGCTCGACCCGACCAAGTTCGTGCCCGAGGAACTGGCACCGGTACAGGTCCTCGGGACGATGACGCTGAACCGCAACCCGGTCAACTACTTCGCCGAGACCGAACAGGTCGCCTTCAACCCCGCGAATCTGGCGCCCGGGATCGATGTGACCAACGACCCGTTGCTGCAGGCCCGGCTGTTCTCCTATCTGGATACCCAGATCACCCGGCTCGGAGGCCCGAACTGGAACCAGATTCCGATCAACCGCGCCCATGCCCCGATCAACGACATGCTGCGTGACGGCCAGCACCAGGACGCCGTACACGGCGGCGTCGCCCCGTACCGACCCCATTCTCTCGACGGTGGCTGTCCGTTCACCGCCGGACCCGGCGACCACCCGTTCATCGACATTCCGGCGCCGGTCGCCGCGGCCCTGAAGGTGCGCGAGAATCCGCTCACGTTCGAAGATCACTTCACACAGGCGACCATGTTCTACCGCTCGCTGTCGCCGGTCGAGCAGGACCACGTCGTCGCGGCGTACACCTTCGAACTGTCCAAGTGCTACGAGCAGACGGTCAGGGAGCGACAGCTGCTGGCATTGGCCAACATCGACGCCGACCTGTGTGCGCGCGTGGCCGATGGACTCGGGCTCCCCGCCCCTGCGCCCAGCGTGCCGCCGACGGAGACGGACACCACCGCCGCGGTGAGCCAGATCTGCGGGACGTGGCCGGTGGCCGGGCGCATCGTCGGCGTCGTCATCGGGCCCGACAGCGACGCGAAGGACATCCAGGCCGTACGGGCCGCGCTGACCAAGGCCGGTGTCCTGCCGCTCGTGGTGGGCCCGCGCGGGGGCAAGATCGGCGTGATCGCGGTACAGCGGACCTACGCCAACGCGGCCTCGACCGAGTTCGATGCTCTGATCATCGTCGGTGCCACCCCGCCGGCCCCGGACGCGGTACCGTCCCTGGACGCCAAGAGCGCCGCCGAAGGCGGACCGGAAACGACAGTGGACCCACGAGTCCTGAAGATGATCGGCGAAGCCTGGCGGCACGCGAAGGCCATCGGAACCGCACCCGGCGCAGGCACATCGGCGCCGGCGCTGCTCCCGGCCGAGGCGCCGGGCAGCGCCACCGGGACTCCGGCCGAGGTCGCCGCAGCGGTCCTGCAACTCCTGGGCGCGCACCGGGCCTGGGATCGGTTCCCCGCCGTCCGCACCCCCTGAACTACGACCGGCGGGGCCCGGGACCTTCCTGTGTCCTGGGCCTCGTCGGTCCTGTCTTCGGCGATGTGGCGCGCCGACGGAAGGGTCCAAGGTCCCCTCGGCGCCACAACCGGTCCCGAGGATGCCCGGACCAACGGCCCTGATGGCGCCGGGCACGGCGACCTACCGTCTACTGGAGAACGGAAATGCCGTTCAGTCGTGGATTGTGGAGACCATCGTGAAAGCTGCCGTCGTCACCGGATTCGAGTCCCCCCTGGAAATCCAGGAGCTGCCGATTCCGGACCCGGGACCCGGTCAGGTGCTGGTGCGGATCGAGTGCAGCGGGCTCTGCCACACCGATATCCATGCGGCGCACGGTGACTGGCCGGTCAAGCCGGCGCCACCGTTCATCCCCGGTCACGAGGGCATCGGGGTCGTCGAGAAGCTCGGGAGTGGGGTCAGCGAGCCCGCGATCGGCACTCGGGTCGCGATCGCCTGGCTCGGATCGGCCTGCGGTCACTGCCGCCATTGCATCAGTGGCTGGGAAACGCTCTGCGAAGCCCAACAGAACTCCGGGTATTCGGTCAACGGCACGTTCGCCGAATATGCCGTGGTGGCCGCCGCTTTCGCCAACCCGGTCCCGGACAGCATCTCGGCCCGGGACGCCGCCCCTCTGACGTGTGCCGGGGTCACCACGTACAAGGCGATCAAGGTCGCCAAGGTCGCTCCCGCCGAGACGGTGGCGATCTTTGGGATCGGTGGCCTTGGGCACCTGGCCCTGCAATATGCGCGCATCGCCGGCGGCTTCGTGATCGCCGTCGACATCCAGGACGACAAGTTGGCCATGGCCACCGAGTTGGGCGCCGACCACGTGATCAACGCCAGCACGACCGACCCGGTCCAGGCGATCAAGGACCTTGGCGGAGCCGACGTCGCGGTCGCCCTCGCCGCGTCCCCGGCGTCTTTCGATCAGGCCTTTCGCTCCCTGCGCCGCGGTGGGCGGTTGGTCTGCGTCGCCCTACCGGCCAACGACGCCGCATTGAACGTGCCGATCTTCGACATGGTGATCGGCGGCAAATCGGTGATCGGCTCCATCGTCGGCAACCGCAACGATCTGGCCGACGTCTTTGCGCTCCACGAGGCCGGCCGTACGCGGGTGGTCGTCGTCGATCGCCGGCTCGACGATGTGAACGCTGCCGTGGACGAGGTCTTGTCCGGTCGGGTGACGGCGCGGGTCGTGTTCTCGTTGTGACCGCTGCCCGATGACCGCGTCCGCGCAATGGTGACCGCGGCTCGCGACCGGACGGGGGGTGACCGTCGGCGGACGCTGACGGTGGCGGGTACCGGTACCGCCGGGATTCGGCATCACGACATCCAGACGGCGGCATCGGGCAAACGGATGGTGGGCCCGTCTGCGTGATCACACGCAGTGACTATTGGTGCCCTGGGCTCACCCCCATCGGGTAGACCACCTCACGGTACCGAGCACCTGCATTCAAATCTGTTGTAATGCAGGTGAAACCGTGAATGCGTGGATAGAGGGAAGTGACCGTGGTTGCAGTTGCTCGTGTTCTTCTCGTCGAGGATGACCTCGACGTGGCCGGGTATCTGCGCATCGTGCTGGAAAAGCGCGCCGGGTTCGAGGTGGTGCACACCGCGGATCCCCAAGAGGCACTCACCCTGATCCGGGGCGGCGGCTTCGACGTACTGCTGACCGACATCGAGCTACCTGGACTGACCGGTCTGCAGATCGCCGCGTCCGTCCGCGACAGTCACCCGCACCTGCCCATCATGGTCATGACGGCGCATGCGTCGGTCGACTACGCAATCACCGCCCTGCGAAGCCAGGTGGACGAATTCGTGCTGAAGCCGGTGGACAGCGCCGACCTGATCGCGAAGGTGAACGCTCTGGTGACGTTGGGGCGAAGCCGGGAGTCGGCGCGAACGGCCCAGGTGGTACTGGTCGTCGGAGCCCATCCGGACGACGCCGAGATCGGCGTCGGCGGCCTGATGGCCGCGCATCGGGCCGCCGGTGACCAGGTGGTCATCCTGACGCTGTCGCGCGGGGCCCGCGGGGGTGCGGCCGACGATCGCCAGCACGAGTCGCTGGCCGCCGCCGAGCTGATCGGGGCGCGGCTGTTCATGGAGGATCTCGAGGACACGAAGATCAGTTCGGGCGATCCCACGGTCGGAATGATCGAGCGGGTGATCGCGGAGGTATCGCCGACGATCATGTACACCCACTCGATTCACGACCGGCACCAGGACCATCGGGCCGTGCATCAGGCCGCGGCAGTCGCCGCCCGAAAGGTTCCGACATTCGCCTGTTTCCAGAGTCCATCCGCCACGGTCGACTTCCGTCCCAACCGATTTGCGCCCATCGACACGTTCGAAAGCACCAAATTGGCCTTGTTGGCCGCCTTCTCGTCGCAGGCGTCCGTCCGGGACTACCTGGAACCGGACTTCGTCCTGGCCACGGCTCGATATTGGTCACGGTTCGGCGGCGGACGCAGCGCCGAGCCTCTTGAGGTGATCCGCGACGTCGCCGGTGTGTCCGGTCCGGCGGCGGCCGCTCGATCGGATCCTGACACCGACGGCTCGACGGTCTTCGGCAACGCCGACTGGGGCGTGACCCAGTGACGGTCCGTGTGATGATCACCGGCACCGGTGGACCCGCCGGGATTGCGGTGCTGCGGTCGCTGAGCAAGCGCGGCGATGTGCAGATCGTGTCGGCCGACATGGATCGACTGGCCAGTGGGCTGTACATGGTCGAGCCCTCGTGCCGGCGACTGGTTCCACCCGGGCTCGATCCGGCGTTCGTCGACACCTTGCTGGACATGTGCCGGGCCGACGACATCGACGTTCTCTTCCCGACGGTCGACGTCGAACTGCTCCCCCTGGCCCGGCGGCGAGCGGAGTTCGCGGCGATCGGCACCGTGATCGCCTCACCGCAGGTGGAGACGCTCGAGGTCTGCCTGGACAAGTATGAGCTGGCTCTGCGCTGCTCAGCTCTGGTGCCCACACCCCGTACCGATCTTCTGGGACCCGGCGCCGCCGTCGGACGCAGCTATCCCGTCATCGTGAAGCCTCGTCGCGGGGCCGGATCCCGTGGTGTGCATCTGGTCGCCTCGGAGGCGGAACTACTGGCGCTGGGGACGGACGACGACCGGATCGTGCAGGACTACCTGCCCGGGGCCGAGTTCTCGGTGGATGTGGTCTGCGGGTTGGACGGTCACGTCATCGCCGCCGTGCCGCGATCACGCCTACGGATCGATTCCGGGGTCGCCGTGGCCGGCGAGACCGTGCACGACGAGGACATCGAACAGACGGCGCGGCGGGTCGCCGTCGCCGTGGGAATGACCACGGTGGCCAATGTGCAGTTGCGGCTCGATGCCGCCGGCACCGCGTCCCTGCTGGAGGTCAATCCGCGCTTCCCCGGGTCGCTGCCGCTCACCATCGCCGCCGGCGTGGATATGCCGAGCCTGACGCTGGACATGATGGTCGGCATCAATGTCCCCCGGGCCCTCGACTTTTCCGAGGTTGCGGTGGTCCGCTATCTGGAGGACATCTTCCTGCGACCGGCCGAGATCTCCGTCGACGCCCACACATCGGGGTTGGCAGTGGCGAGCACGGCTTCCGAGCAATGACCTTGAACGCGGCTCCGGGCCGCCCGCCCGCCGACGCCCCCACCCGGCCAGACCTGCGCAGCGACCATCACGTCCACTCCACCTTCTCCGACGATGCCGTCAGCACCCTGGACGAGAACGTGCGCGCCGCCGCCCGGGCCGGCCTGCACACGATCCGCCTGGTTGACCACGTCCGGTCCTCCACTACCTGGGTCCCGGAGTTCCTGGCCGAGGTCGCCACCCTGGCCGGCGGAGGCATCACCCTGCTGACCGGAGTCGAGACCAAGATGCTCGACGCCAGCGGGCGTCTGGATCTGCCGCCGGATCTCCCTCTCGGGACGAACGGTCTCGATCGGGTGCTCATCGCCGACCACCAGTTCCCCGGCCGCGGTGGTCCTTGGTCCCCGTCCGAAACACTGCGCCGACGAGCGGACGGAATGGCCGGATCGGATCTGGTGGACATGCTCATCACGGCGTCCATCCGTGCCATGCACCTGGTCCCCCGACCGCAATTGGCTCACCCGTTCTCGATCCTGCCGAAGGTGGGCCTGTCCGAGTCCGACATCGGGACCGACCACCTGACTGCCCTGGGCACCGCGGCGGTGGCCACCGGGTGCCTGATCGAGGTCAACGAGAAGTGGGCCTGCCCAGGTCCGGAAGCGCTGCGAGTGTTACTGGACGCTGGGGCAACCTGTGTCGCATCGACGGACAGCCACGCGGCCTCGTCCATCGGCCGGTACCCGCGGGTCGAGGACATCCTGGGTGCCACCGCCGGGGAGCGACCATGACGGCGGCCCTCACGGTGTTCTTCGTCGCACTGATCGTTCTCGGATCGCTACCCGTTGCGGCCGGGGTCTATCAATTCCTGCTGATCCCGTTGCACGCGTTCCGCAACCACTACCGGGCGGCCGCCCCTTACCTGCCCAGAGTCGCCGTGGTGGTGCCCGCGTGGAACGAAGGCGCGGTGGTCGGCGCATCGATCGACCGTTTGATGCTTCTGGAGTACCCGTCCGACTGCCTCCGCATCTACGTCGTCGACGATGCCAGTACCGACAACACGGCTGAGGTCGTCCTGGACCGGGCCGCCCGCTACCCCGGCAAGGTCTTCCACCTGCGCCGAGCCAAAGGCGGCGAGGGGAAGGCGCACACCCTCAACTTCGGTATCCGGGAAATCCTGCAACAGGACTGGATGCAGGCGCTCCTGATCATGGACGCCGACGTGATCTACCGACCCAATTCGCTGCGCCGGATGACGGCCCACCTGGCCGACCCGGCGGTTGGCGCGGTCACGGCCTACATCCGCGAGGGCAGCATGGACCCCAACTACCTGACGCGGTTCATCGCCTTCGAATACACCGCCGCCCAGGCCGCGTCTCGGAGGGCGCAGAACGTGCTCGGTGCGTTGGCCTGTCTGGCCGGAGGGGCGCAACTCCACTCGCGGGAGAATCTGATCGCCATCGGCGGCGCCATCGACACCAGTACCCTGGCCGAGGACACCATCTCGACGATCGAAACCCAACTGCGCGGCCGGAAGGTGGTCTTCGAACCGCACGCCGAGGTGCTGGCCGAGGAGCCGGGCAGCATCGATGCCCTGTGGAAGCAACGTCTGAGATGGGCGCGCGGCAACGTGCAGGTGACTCGGCGGTACTCGAACCTGTGGTTCCGACCGTGGCGGCATCGACAACTCGGCGGATTCAGCTTCGGACTCTTCTGGTTCACCACCTTGCTGCTACCGCTGTTGATGATCGGTGCGTCGGTGGGCCTCCTCGGTCTCTACGTCGTGGACTCCTCGTTGGCCGACACCCTCTTCCACAAGACCTGGGCCCTGGCCACCGGTTCCTACGTGCTGCAGACCCTGATGACGGCCCAACTCGATCCGCGCACCGGCCGACGCAGCTGGCGCGAAGCTCTCATGTTCCCCGGGGTGATCTCCCTGGTGATCATGGTGACTGCCTTCGCGCCCGTGCTGATGCGTCAGACCGTTCCGGATCTCCTGCACGTGCGTCCGACCACCACGGTGCAGCACATCATCACTCTGTGCGTCTACGGATGGCTCTCGCTCTCGATGTTGGCCGCGTGGCTCGTGAAGCGGGCGGAGAAGGCCAATATCGGTCCCGCCCTCACGTCCCTGCTGGTCTATCTGGTCGGCTACGGCCCACTCCTGTGCGCCATCACATTCGACGCCTACATCAAGGAGATGCGAGGCGCGGCGCAGGTATGGGACAAGACGGAGAAGACGGGCAGAGTGATGGCATGAGCCGCATCCCGCGTGGCCGGCACAGCGTGGTCCACGTCCGCGACACCGGTGAAGACCTGTTGAGCGCCGAGTCACTGCAGCGGGAGATCGAGCAGAACCGGCGGTCCGAGTACCGGCTGGTGTCGGTGACCGCGATCGCTCTGGTGGTCATCGGCATCATGATCTTCGCCCATCTGGTGTGGCTGTGAAGCGGCCGGCGCCGACCTCGACCGGGGCGAGACCGAAGGTCCTCGTCGTGGACGACGACCCGGACCAGCTCTATCTGCTCTCCACTCATCTCCAGGGTGCGGACTGCGACGTCGTCGCCGTCTCCAGCGGTGAACTGGCGGTGGCGAGCCTGCAGGACCACGTATTCGATCTGGCCGTGATCGATCTTCGGCTACCGGGAATCGGCGGGAACGATGTCGCCGTCGAGGTCCGGAGCAGCCACCCGTTGTGCCGGGTCGTGTTCACCTCGGTACTCGATGCCGATACCTATCCCCCGGCCCACGGGGGTCTGCCCAAACCGTTCACCCGCCAACAGGTCTTGAACCTGCTCACTCACCTCAAGCCTGGTGGGCAGGCCTGAGCCGCGTCCTCAATTCGGACAACCAGGAGGTTGTCCGTCTTCACACGATGGAAACAGCGTCTGCAAGTCTCAGAAATATTTGAATGTTCGGATTGCAGCAGCGTCGCCAGTGGTCGTCGGCGCATCCCCTCGGTGCCCGCCCGAGGCCCGAGCCTGCCAGCCTCACGGAGGTCTTTCGATGATCCACACGATGCGTCGCCCCCCACGGCGCACCCGCTTCGCCCTCACTCTCGCCGGGGCCCTGGTCCTGGCCGGCTGCACGGTCTCCGGTGGCTCCGACGACGCCGCCTCGTCCAGCTCGCCGAGTTCGACGGCTCAGGCGAGCAGCGCCGCCTCCGGTTCGGCCGCGAGCGCCGGGTCGGCCACGTCCGGTGCGGCATCCTCCTCCGGCGCAGCCCTGGTGCAGCCGGACCCGAACTCGTCGTTCATCGTGTCCGAATCCGAACCCGGAGATCTCAACCCGGGCAAGCAGATCACCGCCTACGACCAGGTGATGGCGCTCTACACCTCGCTGACCGACGTCTCCACCGACGGTGTCGTCAGCATGGCCCAGGCGCAGTCGGTCACCTCCACCGATGCCACCAACTGGACGATCAAGATCAAGCCGGGGTGGACCTTCCACAACGGCGAGCCGGTGACCGCTCAGTCCTACGTCGACGGCTGGAACGCCACCGCCTACGGCCCGAATGCCTGGGCCAACACCGGCCAGCTGGCCAAGATCGTCGGGTACGACGACCTCAACCCCAAGTCCGGAACCCCCAAGACCAAGACCATGTCCGGCCTGAAGGTCGTCGACACCACCACCTTCACCGTCAAGCTGATCTCCCCCGACGGGCAGTTCCCCCTGCAGCTCAGCCAGGCTCAGACCGGCCTGTTCCCGATGCCCAAGGCCGCGTTCAAGAACCTGGACGCCTACAACAAGCAGCCCATCGGTGACGGCGCCTACATGATGACCTCGCCGCACCAGGAGAACCAGGACATCGTCGTCACCGCGTACCCGAAGTACGCGGGCACGCCGGCCAAGACCGCGAAGATCACCTTCCGCAACTACACCGATCCGGCCACCGCGTACAACGACGCACTGGCCGGCAACATCGACGTCGTCGGGATCGGCGCGGCCAAGGCCACCTCCGCCCAGAAGGACTTCGGCGACCGGCTACACGTCAACGATGCCCCCGGCATCGCGTTCCTCGGCCTGCCGCTGTGGGACAAGCGCTACACCAATGTCAAGGTGCGGCAAGCCATCTCGATGTCCATCGACCGCGACGCGGTCAACAAGGTGATCTACGCCGGCCTCTACACCCCGGCCACCAGCTTCACCCCGCCCACCGAGCCCGGGACACCGGCGAACGCCTGCGGCGAGGCATGCACCTACAACCCGGTGAAGGCCAAGCAATTGCTGGCCGAAGCCGGCGGCTGGACCGGACCGATGGTGATCACCTATCCCGGCGGCTTCGGTCTCGACGAGCTCTACAAGGCCTACGCCAACCAGATCAAACGAAACCTGGGCATCACCGACGTGACGACGAAAGCCACCACCGACTTCGCCGACTTCGCCAAGCAACGGGCCGATTCCAAGTTGCAGGGCCCGTACTTCTCCCGGTGGGGAGCGCTGTACCCGAGCCAGCAGAACACGCTGAACGCCTTCTTCATCAAGGGTGGGGGTGGAGGCGGCTGCACCAACTGTGCGGCCTACTACACCGACGAGGTGAAGAACCTGATCGACCAGGCCAACGCCCAGGTCGACCAGACCAAGGCCGTCGCCGGTTACGTTGCGGTGCAGAAGGTCCTGGCCCGCGACCTGCCGGTCATCCCGATGTTCTACGAGAAGTACATGTTCGTCACCTCGAAGAAGATCACCGCGCTGCCCGCGTCCCAGGGCTCCCCGGTCTGGTCGCAGGTCACGGTCAGCTGAGACCGTGCTCAGAACCGTACTTCGTCGGGTCGCCGAACTGGTGATCGTGTTCTTCGGGGTCACCTTCCTGATCTACGCGTTGGTCTTCGCGTTGAAAGGTGACCCGATCGCCACCCTGGCCGGCGACCGCCCGTTGCCGGCCTCGGTGGTGGCCACCCTGCGGGCCCGCTACCACCTGGACGATCCGCTGTGGCAGCAGTACGTGCGATACCTGAACGGGCTCCTGCACTTCGATCTGGGAACCGACTTCACCGGCCGGTCGGTCGCCGCCCGGATGGCCTCCCGCTGGCCGACAACCATCGTGCTGGCCCTGACCGCGTGGGCATTGGAGGTGGTGTTCGGTTGTGCGCTCGGGCTCATCGCCGGACTCACCCGCGGTCGGGTGCCGGACCGGTTGATCCTGCTGGGCACCGTGCTGGTGTCGTCGGTGCCCATCTTCGTGGTCGCCGTCACCGCCCAACTGGGCCTGGGCGTACGGCTGGGCTGGTTCCCGATCGCCGGGACCAAGGAGGGCTGGCCGGTCGCATTCCTGTTGCCGGGGGCCGTGATCGCGCTGTTCGGTCTGGCTGCCGTCTCCCGCCTGATGCGCGGCAGCGTGATCGACTCGCTGGAATCGGACTACGTCCGGACCCTGTGGGCCAAGGGCTTGAGCGCCCGCCGGGTGGTCGGCGTGCACGTTCTGCGGAACGCCGGCATCCCGGTGCTGACGTTCCTGGCCGTCGACCTGGGATACCTGCTCGGCGGAGCCATCGTCGTGGAGGGCATCTTCAACATGCCCGGTATCGGCGGGCTGCTGTTCTCGGCCATCCGCAACCACGAAGGGCCCACCGTGGTGGGTGTCTCGACGGCCCTGATCCTGATCTTCCTGGTCCTCAGCGCCTTGGTCGACGTCATCAACTCCGCTCTCGACCCGCGGATGCGCCGTGCCTGAGAGCAACCGTCCGACAGGAGTTCTGCCATGACCGAACTCGCCCTGGCCACCGAGTCCGAACAGCTCACCGTCACCCGACGCGGATTCTGGCGCAGCGTCCGCCGCCGTCCCACGTTCTGGATCTGTGCCGTGGTGATCGGCCTGCTCGCGCTGATCTCCTTGGCCCCGCAGTGGTTCGCCGGCTGGTTCGGCAACGGCGACCCGACCGACTGCGATCTGCTGAGCAGCGCGCTGCCGCCGGAGGCCGGCCACCCCTTCGGACTTGATCTGCAGGGCTGCGACATCTACTCCGGCGTCATCTACGGCACCCGCACGTCGGTCAGTGTCGGGGTCCTGACGACCGTCCTCTGCCTGATCGTGGCATTGCTGCTGGGCACAGTGGCCGGATACTTCGGCGGTTGGGTGGATTCCGTCCTGGCCCGGCTGACGGACGTGTTCCTGGGCTTCCCGTTCCTCCTCGGGGCGGTGGTCGTGCTCGGCAGCCTGAACGACCGCGGACCGGTCACCGTCTCGCTCGTGCTCGCCCTGTTCAGCTGGCCGAGCATGGCCCGGCTGGTGCGGACCTGCGTCCGCCAGGTGCGCGACGCGGAGTACGTGATGTCGGCCCGGGCGATGGGGCTGCGGACCGGACGGATCCTGCTGCGGTACGTGCTACCGGGCGCGATGGGTCCGGTGCTGGCGTTGTCCACCATCCTGGTCGGCGCCGTGATCGTCGCGGAATCGACCCTCACGTTCCTGGGGGTCGGCCTGGAATCGCCGTCGATCAGCTGGGGCCTGCAACTGGCGTCGGCCCAGGCCCAGTTCGACAACTACCCTCACATGCTGGTGTTCCCCAGTGTCTTTCTCACCGTGACCGTCCTGAGCTTGATCGCCCTCGGCGACCTGCTGCGGGACGCACTCAACCCCCGCACCCGTTGACTCCACCCCCCCGGACAGGACAAGGACAGGCATGCTCACCGCACCGACCGGCACCACCCCCGACGCCGACGCGAGCATCGCGACCAAGGCCGCCGTGCAGGCGCTGGCGCAGTGGCTGCCGGGCTGGATCGACCTGCGCCGCCGGATGTTGCGAGTACCCGGAGTGCAGATCAGCGTCCGGGTCGCCGGCGAACTGCTCGTCAGCGCCGCTCTCGGCCACGCCGACGAGGAGCGCGGGGTGCCGTTGACGACCGATCACCTCTTTCGGATCGCCTCGCACTCCAAGACTTTCGCCTCCACCGCGTGCATGATCCTGACCGAGCGCGGCGTCATCCGCCTGGACGACACGGTTGCGCAGTGGGTACCCGAACTGGCGGACACCGAGTTGGCCGGCCTCACGGTGCGAGCTCTGCTCGGCCACCAGGCCGGCGTCATCCGCGATGGACAGGACAGTGACTACTGGCAGTTGATCCGGGCCTTCCCGGATCAGACCGGCCTGGTGGAGGCGTTGCGCCACAACGGCTCCACCTTCGCCACGGACCTACATTTCAAGTACTCCAACTACGGCTACTCCGTCATCGGGTTGATCGTCGAACGGGCCTCCGGCGTCGGTTTCAACGAATTCGTCCGCCACGCGATCATGGACAAGCTGGACCTGCCACGGGTGCACCCGGACGTCGACGGCATCGATCCGGACGAGCTGGCGGTCGGGCACTCGCTCCGGCTGGACGCCCTCGACGAGCAGTTCACCTTGAGCAACCCGTCCACCGGCGCGATGTCAGCGGCCACGGGTTTCGTCGCCTGCGCCGATGACCTCACCGCCTACGCGTCGGCTCATCTGCCCGGCGACGACCGTCTGGTCAGCGACGCCGGGAAGCGGTTGATGCAGCGAACCGAGTCCATCGTCGAGGTCCGGGGCGTCGAGAAGGGCCGCTACGGACTGGGTCTGGAGCTGCACACCCTCGGCCAGCGGAAGACTTTCGGCCACAGCGGCGGTTTCCCCGGGTTCATCACCCGGACGTTCGTCGATCCGGCGGATCAGCTGGTGGTCTCGGTGCTGACCAACCAGAGTGGCGGGCCGGCGCACGAACTGGCCGTCGGCGTGCTGGCCATGATCGACCTGGCCGTCACGGCGCAGCAGGCCGGCTCCGAATGGCCGGCGATTCCGGACGGACTGGACGGCACCCGTTTCGGTACCCGGCTGGCCGCTGGCTTCGGTTACCTGGACGTGGTCGACGTCGGCGGTCGCCTTGCCTTGCTGCACCCAGGGATGGCCGACCCCGCGTCGGATGCCGCCTACCTGCAGGTCCTGGACGCCGACACGCTCTCCGTCGTACCGTCGGCGGGCTATGCCCTGGCCGGCGAGACGGTCAAGTTCGAGCGGAGTGCGGACGGATCGATCGCCTCGGCGGTGGTCGGCGGGATGCGGTCGTGGCCGGTCGAGACATTCCTCGCCCGCCGCCGGGCCCAGATGGGCCGGGCGGCGCAGGACCGTGTGCAGCCGGCTGCAGAGGAGACGCCCGATGGCCATTGAGTTCTCGCCCGAGATCGAGGCGTTCATCAACGCCTTCTCGGAGAACTGGCACTCCAGCGGGCAGGGCCGGATGGAAGGCCGGGTGCTGGCCTACCTGCTGGTCGTCAGCGCCGACAAGGTGTCCTCGGCCGAGTTGGCCGATGCGTTGGGAGCCGGCTCCGGCGCCATCTCCATGGCCACCCGGGCCCTGGTCGAACAGGGGTTCATCCGCCGGCTGCGGGTGGCCGGCGACCGTTCGCACTACTTCGCCGCCGCCGAAGATGTCTGGGGCGGCTTCCTGTCGGCCGAACGGCGGTGGGTGCACCGCATGCAGTCCGTCCTGGACAACGCCCGGAAGGAAATGTCGCTGGCCCCCACGGCCGACCGGCGGGTCCAGGTGGCGGCCGAGTACATGAACTGGCTCGGCAGCTACAACCTGACGATGCTGCGGGACTGGCACGCCCATCTGGCCTCGCACGTCGCCCCGAAGGTGGACCCGTCATGAGCTCCGAGCCTCTGCTCAGCTTCCAGAACCTCACCATCACCTTCCCCGGTCAAGGTGCTCACTCGCGCAGAGGCACCGAAGTGGTGCACGGCATCGATTTCGATGTGCAGCGCGGAGAAGTGGTCGCCCTGGTCGGCGAGTCGGGTTCCGGCAAGACGGTCACCGCACTGGCCGCGGTCCGTCTGCTGCCCCGCGGCTCCACCATCGGCGGCCGGATTCTCCTGGGCGGGGTGGACCTGCTGGCTCTGGACGAAGCCGCGATGCGGGCCGTCCGCGGCGATCGCATCGCACTGATCTTCCAGGATCCGGTCGGGGCCCTTGACCCGGTCTTCTCGGTCGGATACCAACTCGTGGAGGCGATCCGCCGGCACCGCCCAGGGATCAAGCGAGCGGCGGCGCGCGAGCGGGCCGAGGAGATTCTCGGCCTGGTCGGCATCCCCGACCCGAGGCAGCGGCTGCGCTGGTACCCGCATCAGTTCTCCGGTGGGCAGTGCCAGCGGGTAATGATCGCCATGGCGCTGTCGTGCGACCCGGATGTTCTCATCGCCGACGAGCCGACCACCGCGCTGGACGTCACCGTCCAGCAGGAGGTGCTGGACGTGCTGCTGGATCTGCGCGCCCGCATGGGAACCACCGTGCTGATCATCACCCACGACATGGGCGTGGTGGCCGACATCGCTGATCGGGTGGTGGTGATGCACGACGGCATCATCGAGGAGCAGGCACCCGCCGGCGAGCTGTTCGCCGATCCGAAAGCGGAGTACACCCGGCGCCTGCTGGCCGCCGTTCCCCGCTTGGAAGGTGTGGCGCCGGAGGGTTCTGCGCTCGCCGACGGGGCCGCGGAGGATCCTGCGCTCGCCGACGGCGACGCGGATGGTGCAGCGGCGAAGTTCGCGGCCGGGCACAATGCGGCGCCGTCGTTCGTCGCCGGGCAGCCTGTGGCAGCGGAGGTGGGAGTCGCCGAGACCGTCCTGTCCGCAGCGGAGGGTTCGGCGGTCGGCTCTGGGCCCAGCCCGGCGCTTCAGATCAGCGATCTGCACGTGACCTACGCCGGACGACGAGCCGCCGTCCGGGCGGTGCGCGGCGTTGACCTGTCCATCGAGTCGGGCGAGATCCTCGGTCTGGTCGGCGAATCCGGCTCCGGCAAGTCGACCATCGGGCGAGCCGTGCTCGGTCTGGCCCCGCTGACCGGAGGCACGATCCGGGTGGAGGGAGTCGACCTGGCCAGCCGTTCCGGCTCCGCCCTGCGGGACATGCGTAAGCAGATCGGCGTGGTGTTTCAGAACCCGACCGGCAGCCTCAATCCGAGATACACCGTGGGACAGTCGATCGGGGAACCGTCCCGGGCGCACCTCGGGTTGCGCGGTGCGGCGTTGTCGGCCCGGGTGGCTTCGCTGCTCGAGTCGGTGCGGCTGCCGGCGGCCTGGGCCCACCGATATCCGCACGAGCTCTCCGGTGGTCAACGGCAGCGGGTCAGCATCGCTCGTGCCGTGAGCCTGGAACCGCGGTTGTTGATCGCCGACGAACCCACATCGGCCCTGGACGTCTCGGTGCAGGCTGCCGTACTTCGGCTGATCGAGGACCTGCAGCAGCAGTACGCGTTCGCCTGCCTGTTCATCAGCCACGACCTGGCCGTCATCGACCAACTCTGCGACCGCGTCGCGGTCATGGAGCAGGGACTCGTGGTGGAACAGGGTGAGCGGGAACAGATCCTGCGCCGTCCGGTGCATCCGTACACGCGGCGGTTGCTGGCCGCCGCCCCCGTTCCCGACCCGGCCGTCCAGCAGGCCCGACGGGCGGAGCGACTCGCCGCGTCGTGATCCGCAGACGCGTCGCAGCACGGTCCGGGATCACTCGTAATGCCTGGCGGCACTCGTCATCTCGCCGACGGTATGACAAGTGCCCACCCGGTATGACGAGTCGCCTACCGTCCCGCAGACGCACACGCGGCAGTCGGTCCGACCACGCCGCCACCCTCACGGAAGACGGTTGCCGGTCCGTCGATTGGGAACCGTAGGGGGGAAGGAGGTGGTCTGTTGTGCCGGACACACGGAGAGCACTGAAGTTGACGGCCGTCTACGTAGTGGTCGCGTACGTGGCGGTGACCCTCGTGTGGACCGGCCTCGGGCTGCTGCTGACCGGACCCCTCGCGCACACCGGGGTCGTACGCACCGACCACGACGTCCTGATCTGGTTCGTCCAGCACCGCACGGCAGCCGGCAACCAATGGACGAAGGTCGGATCCATGATGGGTCAGACCCTGGTCAAGGTCATCGTCGCCGTCGCGGCTACGGCAATCGCGCTGGCGGTGTACCGCCGGTGGCGGGAGCCGCTGCTGATCGCCGGCGCCATCGTGCTCGAGGGGTTCGCGTTCCTCACCATCACCCATCTGGTCGGCCGCCCGCGGCCGGACGTTCCGGCGCTGGATCCGGTCACGGTCATGAGCAGCTTCCCGTCCGGCCATACCGCTGCCGGCGCCGCGTACTCGGCGATCGCCGTGGTCCTGCTGGAGCGGTTCCGCGCCACCTGGGCCCGGATAGTCACGGTGGTCCTCGCCCTGACGGTGCCGGTACTGATCGGGCTGTCCCGGGTCTATCGAGGGGTGCACAACCCGACCGATGTGCTGGGCGGAGCCGCACTGGGTCTGGCCTGTGTGGCCATCATGTATCTGATCGTGAGGCACACATTCGGGCCGGGCGCAGGGCCAACCGAGCAAGCGGCAGCCATGCGGACCGAGCACCCGGTCAGGGGGCCCGCTCCGCGACGGGGCGACGGATCGGCTCAACGGTTGGACGCCCCGGTCGCGACCCGGCCCGGCGAGCCCGAGAGGGTCCAGCCCGGGAGCGCAGAGTCGGCGCTCTGATGCCCATCACCCTCGCCGTCTTCGCGGTCGCGCTGGTGGTCGCGGTGCTCATCTTCGCCGCGTCCTCGGTTCGCGGCCTGCCGGATCCGATCGATCCGGTCGGTGCCGAACGTGCCGTGGCCCGCCGGCTGGCGCGCCATCCGCGGGCTCGCCGGTTCCTACGGCAGCGCATGGATCGCCGGGCGGCGGGTGGGTTCGCATTGACCGTCGCTCTGGTCGTGGCCTTCGCGGCGGCGTTGGTCGTCGGGTTGGTGCTGGACATGGTCGACCGTCGCTGGGGTCTCGCCGGCTGGGACGACAACGTCGCCCAGTGGGGCGTGACCCACGCGACCTCGGGCACGGTGAGTCTCCTCAAGGTGGTGACCTACTTCGGGGAGACCTCGGTCGTCGTTCCGGCCATGCTGGCGGCCGGCGTCATCGACTTCCTCCGCCACCGTCGGCTTGACGTGTTCCTCTTCCTGGGGGCCGTGCTGGGCGGGGAGAAGCTGATCGCCAACGCCCTCAAGTCGATCGTGAACCGGGCCCGCCCGGATCTGGCCCAACTCGTCCCCTGGGATGGTCCGTCCTTTCCCTCCGGTCACGCCGCCGCCGCCGCGATGGCCTGGCCGGCCATCGCGCTGGTGCTCGGCCGGGGTCTGCCTCGGGTGGCCAGGTCCTTGCTGGCGGCTGCGGCCGGCCTCATCGCGGCCGCGGTCGCGACCAGCCGGGCCCTGCTCGGTGTGCATTGGCTGACCGACGTGATCGCGGGGTTGGTTCTCGGGTACGGGTGGTTCCTGTGCTGTGCGGTGGTGTTCGGCGGTCGAGCGCAGCGGCTGGGCGATCCGATCGAGGCCGCTTCCGTCGAACCGACCGGTCACCGCTGACCCGAAGCTCGCCTCGGCTGGGGCATTGGACCCCATGGGTAGACGACGAAAGTCCCTGGAGCCATCTTCGGTGGCGGCCGATGCTGGCAGCGAGCAGGGTTTATCCGGAGCGACGATGCAGGGCCGGTAGTCCCGACGGCCCGGGCGAGAGGTGGGTACACGTGAGACCCGACTACCAGCCCGGTCGGCCGGGTCCCTCGTACTCTCCGTACCCGCCGGGCCCACCGGACGGCTTCGCCTCCAACCCACCGGCGGGCGGCCAACCCCCATCCACAGGTGCCTTCACCTACAACCCACCGCCGGACAGCCAACCCCCATCCACAGGTGGCTTCACCTACAACCCACCGCCGGACAGCCAACCCCCATCCACAGGTGGCTTCACCTACAAGCCACCGCCGGACAGCCAACCCCCGCCGCCAGGTGGCGCGCTCCCCTCCGCACTGCCGGGCGGCCAACCCCCGCCGCGGCGGCCGTTCCTGTCGACCGCGAAGGGAATGTTGACCGTCATCGGGACGGTCGTGGCCATCGTGGGCACCGTCGTCACGACCTACCTGGCCCTCCACAATCGGCCGGCGCCGTACCGGCTCGCCGATTGGGCCCAGTCGGCCAATTCGGTCTGCGACTCCAAGCGGGCCCAGTTGGGCAACGACTTCAGCCAGGTGGATAACGCGACACAGGAGGCTCTGACTCAGCAGCCACCCGATATCGAGGCCGCGGCCCGACAGATGGAGGCAGCGCCCGATTACTACGCCGTGATCATCGGCGGGCTCCGGGCCATCAGAGTGCCGGACGAACGTCGCGCCGACATCGAGGCGGCGTTCCGATCGGCCGAGGAGCTCACCCGGCGCTATTACGCCCTCGCCGACCTGATCCGGCAGCTGAATCCGGACGATGTCACCGCGGAACCGTTGCGAACCCAACTGAGCGATGCATTCGACGCGGTCGATCAACAATGGTCGGCTCTGGCCGACGCCTGGCGCTCGCTGGGTGCCACCAGTTGCGCCATCGTCCCGCAGTAGCTGGGCCGAACCGCGGTCCCACGTCGTCCGGCCCGCCGGGCGAGGTTGCGTCGACTTCCCATAGGTAATATGTTACGTGCTACACACCGCCCTGCCCGAGGAGAATGCGTTCAATGACCGGTACCCCGACCCCCTGGCGCGGCGTCCACGTCGCCACCGCACTGCCCTTCAACGACGATCTGAGCGTCGACTACGACGCCTACGCCGAGCACGTGCAGTGGCTGGCCCAGAACGGCATCGATGGCGTCGCCGCCAACGGATCGCTCGGGGAGTACCAGACCCTGTCCGACGAGGAACGGGCTCGGGTCGTCGAGACCGCGGTTGCCGCCGCACCAGCCGGTTTCGGGATCATGCCGGGAGTCGCGGCCTACTCCAGCCATCAGGCCCTGCGGTGGGTCGAGCAGGCCGCGGAAGCCGGAGCGCAGTCGGTCCTGGCTCTGCCGCCGAACGTCTACAAGGCCGGACCGGAGGCCGTGGTGGAGCACTACCGGGTCCTGGCCCAGGTCGGGCTGCCGGTCGTCGCCTACAACAATCCCTTCGACACCAAGGTCGACCTGGTCCCCGAGTTGCTGGCCCAGCTGTTCCACGAAGGCCTGATCGTTGCCGTCAAGGAATTCTCCGGCGACGTCCGCCGTCCGTACGAGATCCGTGAGCTGGCCCCGGAACTCGACCTGATCATCGGCGCCGACGACGTGCTGCTGGAACTGGGGATCGCCGGCGCCGTCGGCTGGGTGGCCGGCTATCCGAACGCGCTCCCCCGCGATTGCCTCAAGCTCTACCGGCTCGCGATCTCCAGTGATCCGGCCGACTGGGCCGCTGCCGTTCCTCTCTACCGTGACCTGCACCCGTTGCTGCGCTGGGATTCTCGTCACGAGTTCGTCCAGGCGATCAAACTGTCCATGGATGTGGCCGGCCGCAAGGGTGGCGTCTGCCGACCGCCGCGGTCTCCGCTGGCTCCGGCGGCCGCCGCTCAGATCGTCAAGGAGACCGAAGCCGTGCTGGCCAAGGGTTACCGGTGACCGTCACCGGGTCGGCCCCGTCCGACACCGCCGGGTCGACGTCGGCGCCGGATGTCGACCGCGCGATCGCGGCCGCCGCAGCCAGTGCCTGGGCCAGGACGTCCGCCTCGGACCGCATCCACGCGCTGAACGCGGTGGCCGATGCGTTGACCGCCAACACGGACGAACTGGTCGAGATCGCCGTCACCGAAACGCACCTCGGAGACGCCCGGTTGCGCGGGGAGATCCAGCGCACCGCGTTCCAGCTCCGGTTGTTCGGGGCGGTCCTGGCCGAAGGTTCCTATCTGGACGCGCGGATCGATCACGCCGATCCGGGCTGGCCGATGGGCGCGCCGCGACCGGATCTGCGGCGGATGCTGCAGCCGCTGGGTCCGGTGCTGGTGTTCGCGGCCAGCAACTTCCCGTTCGCGTTCAGTGTCGCCGGCGGCGACACCGCTTCAGCTCTGGCCGCCGGATGCCCGGTCATCGTCAAGGCCCACCCAGGACATCCCGCCCTGTCGGTCCGCACCGCAGAAGTCGTCGTCGGTGCACTGGCCGACGTCGGCGCCCCGGTCGACGCGTTCGCCCTGATCATCGGAGACGAGGCCGGTCGCCAGGCCCTGACCGATCCACGGGTGAAGGCCGCGGCCTTCACCGGGTCGATCCGGGGCGGCCGAACGCTGTTCGATCTGGCCAACGGTCGCCGCGAGCCGATCCCGTTCTACGGCGAACTGGGCAGCGTGAACCCGGTCTTCGTCACGCAGTCGGCGGCCGCGATCCGGCCGGCGGACATCGCCGCCGGTCTGGTCACCTCGTTCACCTTGGGCGCCGGGCAGTTCTGCACCAAGCCAGGCGTTGTGTTCCTGCCCGGGCACGGCGCCCTGCTCGACGCCCTCGGGCACGCCGACCTGCCGCCGGCGGCGACCCTGCTCAACCCGCGCATCGAGAGTCACTACCGCGAGGTGCTCGAGCAACTGTCCACCCACGAGCAGGTCGAGATACTCACATCGGGAGCGGTCGACACCGCACCGGCGCCGACGGTGCTGCGGACCACCGTCGACGCCCTGCTGAGCGATCCCGAGACCCTGCTGACCGAGTGCTTCGGCCCGACCGTGCTGTTGGTCACCTACCGCACGGATGCCGACATGCTCGCGGCGGCCGAGATTCTCGACGGCCAACTCACCGCCACGGTGCACGGCGAGCCCGACGACGCCGTGGTGCCGGACCTAATGGCCGTACTGACCACCAAGGCCGGACGGCTGCTGTGGAACCAGTGGCCCACCGGGGTCAGCGTCACCCACGCCCAGCAGCACGGCGGCCCGTACCCGGCCACCACCGCCCCCACCACCACCTCAGTGGGCACCGCGGCCATCAACCGGTTCCTGCGACCGGTGGCCTACCAAGGGTTTCCGGTCGAGCTACTGCCCACGGCCCTGGACGACGCGAACACCCTGGGCATCCCGCGCCGGATCGATGGCCAACTCCGGCTCGGGGACAGTTGATGCACGACCTCGGCGGCCGCATCGAGCAGTCCAGTCTCAAGGACAAGGTGCTCGCCATCCTGCGGAAGAACCTCATCACCGGCGACCTGGTCGAGGGCGAGCTGTACTCGGCCGCCGCGATCGCGAGCGAGCTGGGCGTGTCCACCAGCCCGGTGCGTGAGGCATTGCTGACCCTGGTCGACCAGGGTGTGATGGAAGCGGTCCGCAACCGTGGGTACCGGGTGCTGCCGCTGGGCGAGAGCGACCGTCAGGAGATCTATCAGATGCGGTCGCTCCTGGAGATCCCCAGCATGGTGTCCCTGGCCGGGCATCCGGCCGTGCTGGCCCGGGAAGCTGAGTTCCGGGCCAAGGCCGACGACATCGTCGAGGCCGTGGCGGCCGGGGACATGGTCGCCTACCTGGAGGCGGACCTGGCCTTTCACCTCGACCTGCTGCGCATCCTGGGCAACGAGCGCCTGACGGCCACCGTGAAGTCGTTGCGCGATCAGACCCGGCAACTGAAATTGGCGGCCCAGCTGGGCAGCGCCGAACTCACCCGTACGGCCCGGTCGCACCTGCTCCTGCTCGACGCAATGGTGGCCGGCGACGCGGAAGGACTGCAGCACTTGATGGTCGATCACCTGGAGCACATTCGTACGGACTGGGGATCGGCCACGACCGACGCCCCGTCAACACAGGCCGCGTCCTGACCATGACCGCTCTGCCCTACCTGGACTCACCCACCCTGCACTCGCTGCTGTCCTGGCCGGTGGCCGTGCAGGCCCTGGCCGATGCCCTGCGCGCCGGTCTCGATCCGGCGAAGTCGATGGCACGCAGCGTACTTCGGGCCGGTGCCGGTGAGCTTCTCCTGATGCCGGCCGAGTCACCCGAGGCGGTCGGCGTCAAGATCCTGGGCATCGCGCCGGAGAATCCGACTGCCGGCCTCCCCCGCATCCAGGGCCTGTACCTGCTGCTGGACGCGGCGACGCTGACCCCGAAGATGCTGATCGACGGAGCGGCCCTCACGTCCCTGCGGACCCCGGCCGTGTCGGCGCTGGCGATCTCGCGACTGGCCGCGCCGGATGCCGCGGTGCTCACCGTGTTCGGGACGGGACCCCAGGCGGCAGCTCACGTCCACGCCATCGGCAGCATCAGGGCCCTGTCCGCGGTCCGGATCATCGGCCGCGACCCGGACCGCACCCTTGGCCTGGTCGACGCGCTGCGGGCGGCCGGGGTTCCGGCCGGGATCGGTACCGCACACTCGTTGCGGGACAGCGACATCGTGCTGTGTGCCACCACCGCGTCGACTCCGCTGTTCCATGGTGACCAGCTACCGGCACGGGCCTGCGTGGTGGCCATCGGATCGCACCAGAGCACCCTGCGTGAACTCGACGACGACGTCTTCCGCCGGGCCTCCACCGTGGTGGTCGAGGACAAAGCGACGGCACTCCGCGAGGCCGGTGACGTGATCATGGCCGTGGCCGCCGGTGCCTTGGCGGCGCAGGATCTGCTCGGCCTGGCCGAGATTCTCGACGAATCGGGGGTACCGGGGATCTCGGTCTTCAAGAGCGTCGGCATGGGCTGGCAGGATCTGGCCGTCGCCCAGGCGGCGCAGACCGCCTGGGCTGCCGCGTCCACCCCGGGTGGTGCCCATTGACCACCGCGACCACGGATGTCGTCATCATCGGGGCCGGGATGGTCGGTGCCGCCTGCGCGTTCTTCTGCTCGGCGGCCGGACTGTCGGTCACGATGATCGAGCGCGGGCCGATCGGCGGCGGTACCACCGCCTCCTGCGAGGGCAACATCCTGTTGTCCGACAAGGAACCCGGGCCCGAACTGGACCTGGCCCTGCTGTCGTCCCGGCTGTGGTCGGAGGTCGCGCAGGAGGTGGGCGCGGACAAGTTCGAGTACCAGCGCAAGGGAGGGGTGGTGGTCGCCCTGACCACCGACAGCGCCACCGCTCTGCGTGACCTCGCGGCGCAGCAGCGGGCGGCCGGGATCGAATCGGTCGACCTCGACGCCGCGTCGCTGCGGGAACTGGAACCCAACGTCAGTGCAGCGGCCGTCGGCGGGGCGTTCTACCCGCAGGACAGCCAGGTCCAGCCGATGCTGGCCACCGCGCAGCTGGTCCGGTACGCCCGGGACCGAGGGGTCCGGGTGGTACCCGGGACATCGGTCACCGGTGTGACGCGAGGACGGGACGGGGCGGTCACCGGTGTGCGGACCGACTCGCCGACCCTGCCCCAGCTGTCGGCGAAGTGGGTGATCAACGCCGCCGGGACCTGGGCCGACCGGATCGCCGAGATGGCCGGCGCCACGATCCCGGTACTCCCCCGCCGCGGCTTCATCCTGGTCACCGAGCCGCTGCCCCGAGTGGTGCGGCACAAGGTCTACACCGCCGACTACGTGGCCAATGTGGCCAGCAGCGACGCCGGGCTGGAGACATCGGTCGTGGTGGAGGGAACGCAGAGCGGATCGGTGTTGATCGGGGCCAGCCGGGAGCGCGTCGGGTTCGACCGGACCATATCGCTTCCGGTGATCCGGCAGCTGGCCGCGCAGGCGGTGGAGGTCTTCCCCTTCCTGGCCCGGGTCAACCTGCTCCGCACCTACCTCGGATTCCGGCCGTACTGCCCCGACCACCTACCGGTCATCGGCCCGGATCCACGGGCCCCGGGCCTGATCCAGGCGACCGGGCACGAAGGGGCGGGCATCGGCCTCTCCATGGCGACCGGCCGCCTGATCGCCCAGGTGATCACCGGGGCCGAACCCGAGATGTCGCTGGATCCGTTCCGCCCCAACAGGTTTCCGGAGGCCGTAGAGCTATGACCCCGCCGCCGTTCGACTTTTCCTTCGACGGCCGCCCGATTCCGGCCACGCCCGGACAGTCCGTCGGCGCGGCCCTGGTCGCCGCCGGGTACCGGTCCTGGCGCACCACCAGGATCGGCGGCGCCCCCCGCGGCATCTTCTGCGGCATCGGGATCTGTTTCGATTGCCTGGTGACGGTCAACGACGTGCCCAACAGACGGGCCTGTCTGGTCGAGGTCCAGCCCGACGACCGCATCAGCAGCCAGTCCGGAGCCGGTCATGCCGACCTCACCTGCTGACGCCGAGGCGTCCGGTCCGTTCGACGTCGCGGTGCTGGGCGGCGGCCCGGCCGGAATGGCTGCGGCCGGGGCCGCCGCTCGGGCCGGGGCCCGGGTGGCCCTGATCGATGCCGCCGCCCGCACCGGCGGCCAGTACTGGCGGCACCGCGCCGACGACGACGGCTCCCACCACACCGGATGGCCGACGTACCAACGGCTGTCGCGACAACTGCACGAGTACCAGGCACTGGTCCGGCACCTGCCGGGCCAACAGGTCTGGCAGGTGGAGACGTTGCCGGACGGCACGTTCCGGGTCAACACCAGGGCCGACTCCGGGCTGCGCACCCTGCTGGCCCGCCGGGTCGTGGTGGCCACCGGTGCCTACGACCGTCAGCTGCCCTTCCCCGGGTGGACCCTTCCCGGCGTGTTCACCGCCGGTGCGGCCCAGGCACTCGTGAAGGGTCACGGGGTGCGGCCCGGCTCCCGGATCGCGGTCGCGGGCACCGGTCCGTTCCTGCTGGCCGTCGCCGCGGGGCTGGCCGAGGCCGGTGCCCGGGTGGTCGGTGTCTTCGAGGCGGGCGGGGCGCCGACCGCCTTCGCCCGGCACCCGTTGGCCGTTCTGGGGAATCCGGCCAAGCTGGCCGAGGGCGCGCACTACGCCAGGATCCTGGCCCGCCACCGGATCCCGTACCGGCTGCACACGGCTGTGGTGGCGGCGCACGGCGACGGCGACGTCACCGGGGTGCGGGTCGCGCGGCTGGACCGCGCATGGGAGGTCGTCGCGGGCACCGAACGAACCCTTGAGGTCGACACCCTCGCCGTCGGTTACGGTTTCACGCCGCAGCTGGAACTCGCGGTGCAGCTGGGCTGCCGGACCAGGGTGGACCAGGACGGCAGCCTGGTGGCCGACGTCGACGACCGGCAACGCAGCAGCCGTCCCGGCGTGTTCCTGGCCGGAGAGGCCACCGGCATCGGCGGCGCGGCCCTGGCCGTCGTCGAGGGCAAGATCGCCGGACGGGAAGCCGCCGCAGACCTGGGTTTCGCCGCTGCGACCGACCTGACTCGCTTGCGCCGCCGGCGGACCGCCCAACGCCGGTTCGCCGCCGCGCTGGCCCTGGCCTATCCGGTACGGCCGGGCTGGATGAGCTGGTCCGACCGGAACACCATCGTGTGCCGCTGCGAAGAGGTCACCCGAGGCACCATCGACGACGCCGTGACCCACCTCGGCGCCGGCGACTCCAGGGCGGTCAAGCTCTACGCGCGGCCGGGCATGGGCCTGTGCCAGGGCCGCGTCTGCGGCTACGCCACCAGTTGCCTGGTCGCCCACGCGGCCGGCGGTACCCCCAGTACCTCCGATCTGCAGGGCGTGGCCGGGCGGCCCATCGCCGCCCCGATCACCCTCGGAGAGCTTGCGGCGCAACACCATCGTCGGTCCGATCCCGCACCCGAATCCGCACGTGAATCCGAACCCGAGAAGAAGGACAGCCACTGATGCGCACCAGCCGAGTGTTCCACTCCGTGGACTCGCACACCGAAGGCATGCCGACCCGGGTCATCACCGGTGGAGTCGGCACCATCCCCGGGGCCACGATGTTCGAGCGGCGGGCGTACTTCCTGGAGCATCTGGATCATCTGCGCGAACTGCTGATGAACGAACCTCGTGGCCACGCCGCCATGAGCGGCGCCATCCTGCAGCCTCCGACCCGCCCGGACGCCGACTTCGGCGTGCTCTACATCGAGGTGTCCGGGTGCCTGCCGATGTGCGGACACGGCACCATCGGGGTGGCGACCGTGCTGGTCGAGACGGGCATGGTGCCGGTCGTCGAGCCGGTCACGACCATCCGGTTGGACACTCCGGCCGGTCTGGTGATCGCCGAGGTCCAGGTACGTGACGGCGCCGCCGAATCGGTGACCCTGACGAATGTTCCGTCGTTCGTACTGGGCCTTGATCGCACGGTGGAGGTCGCTCCGTTCGGAAAGGTGCGGTACGACATGGCCTTCGGCGGCAACTTCTACGCCATCGTCGATCTGGCCGACCTGGGGATCGAGTTCGACCGGGGGAACAAGGACGAGATGCTCGCGGCCGGGCTGTCGATCATGGCCGCGATCGACGAGCAGGACCGGCCGGTGCACCCGGGCAATCCCGAGATCGGCGGCTGCCATCACGTCTACCTGGCCGCGCCCGGCTCGGACGCCAAACACTCGCGGCACGCCATGGCCATCTACCCGGGGTGGTTCGACCGCTCCCCGTGCGGCACCGGGACCAGCGCCCGGATGGCCCAGCTGCACGCCCGCGGGCAGCTGGAGCTGCACACCGACTTCGACAACGAATCGTTCATCGGTACGCACTTCATCGGTCGACTGGTCGAGCAGGGCGAACTGAACGGCATCCCGACCGTCACCCCGACGATCACCGGCCGGGCCTGGGTGACCGGCACCGCACAGTACATGTTGGACCCGCGGGACCCGTTCCCGCGCGGATTCGTGCTGTAGTCAACGCATGACCACCACCCCCGCCCTGTCCGCTATCGTGCTGCCGGACCGGCATCCACCGGCCGAGTTCCTGGCCGACGTGCGCGACGCCGAACGCGCCGGCGTGCGCACCGTCTGGACCTACGACCATCTGACCTGGCCGCTGCTGCGCGACAACCCTTGGTACGGAAGTGTTCCGCTCCTGGCCGCGGCGGCCGTGACGACCCAGACGGTCCGGTTGGGCATCCAGGTGGCGACGCCCAACTTCCGGCACCCGGTTCCGTTCGCCAAGGAACTGATGACCCTTGACCAGCTGACCGGCGGTCGCCTGGAGATCGGGCTGGGCGCGGGGACGGAGGGCCCGGACGCCGCCGTTCTCGGCGACCCGCCACGCAGCCGCCGGGAACGAACCGATCGGTTCGTCGAGTGGATCGGCCTGCTGGACCGGCTGCTGCGTGACCCGGTGACGACCGTCCGCGGCGAGCGGTTCTCCGCCGTCGACGCGCTCCAGCTTCCCGGATGCGTGCAACAACCACGGGTGCCGTTCACGGTGGCCGCGGCCGGACCCCGCGCGTTCGCGTTGGTCGCCGAGCACGGCGCGGCCTGGGTGACCTACGGCCCGTACGGCGGCCAGGTGGAGGAGCCGGACTGGTTCCAGGCCCTGGCGGATCAGAGTCGGCGTCTGACCGAGGCGTTGGCCGCGGCCGGCCGATCCGCCGGCTCGGTCCGGCGGATCGCGCAGTTCGGCGTCGACCAGGCCTGGCCGTTCGCCAGCGGGGATCGTTACGCCGAGTGCGTGGACCACCTCGGCCGGCTCGGATTCGACGAGGTGTCGGTGCACTGGCCGCGCCCCGACGGTCTCGGCGTGCCGCGGAGCGCACTCCCGGCCGTCCTCGCCACCCATGGCCTGAGCTGACCGGCGTTCCGGGGTCGCCGGGCACCAAACTCGGGTCAGCTCAGGCCGTTGAGTCCGCGAGCCCGGGGTCAGGTCAGGATGGTGCCGCCCTGGATGACGGTGCGGTGTTCGGGACCGGCCCAGAGCACGGACGGCTGGTCCATGACGTTGGCGTCCACGACCAGCAGATCGGCGACGCAACCTTCCTGGACCCGCCCGAGGTCACGACGGCGGATCAGATCGGCGTTGACCGAGGTGGCCGACTGCAGGGCCAGGAAGACTCCGTCCACCTCGACCTGGACCCGCAGGCCGTTGAGTTGTTCGTCCTCCAGCGGCCCCATCAGGTCGGTGCCGAAGCCGACCCGCACACCGGCACCGCGGGCCAGTTCCACGGCCTTGCGACCGGCCTCGAGCACCTCGCTGTTCTTCTGCCGGGAGACCGCGGCCATGCCCAGGTCGCCGCCCCGGCGCTCCATCGCCTCGTAGGTGACCAGGGTCGGCACCAGGAAGGCCCCCGTCGCCGCCATGGCCGCGGCGGTCTCGGCGTCCAGCAGGTTTCCGTGCTCGATGGTCCGGACGCCGTTGTCGATGGAGTGCCGGATCGCCTCGGGCGAATACGCATGCGCCGCAACGTAACTTCCCCGTCGGCCGGCCTCGGCGGTGACTACCTGGATCTCCTCGGCCGAGTACTGGGGGATCCGGATCGGGTCGGTCAACGACACCACGCCGCCGGAGGTCATGATCTTGATGGCGTGCGCTCCGCGGCGGAACCGATCCCGGACCGCCCGGCGCAGCGGATCGACGCCGTCGACCACCTCACAGGTGTGCGCGGCGCACCCGCAGACGTCACTGTCCGGGCCCCGCGCATCGCCGTGCCCGCCGGTCTGGCTGAGGGCGGCCCCCAGCCACAGGTAGCGGGGTGAGGGAATCAGACCCTCGGCGATGGCCCGGGCCAGTCCGGCGTCGCCGCCGGACGGATCGCGCAGGGTGGTGAAGCCGCGGGCCAGGGACGCCGCCAGCCGCCGGGCCCCGGCCAGCGCGACGTAGCTCAATGGCAACGACTCCAGCGCCAGCATGTTCAGATCGATGCCGTAGGCGTGGCAGTGGGCATCGATCAGGCCCGGGAGCACCGTGCCGCCGCGGGCGTCCAGGACCCGGTCGGCGGGCCGGACCGGCCCGCCGACCGAGGCGATGCGACCGTCGACCACATGCACCGGGCCGTCGATCAGTTCACTGGAGACACCGTCGAAGACCAGCCCGTTGACGATGGAGAGGGTGCTCACCGGCGCGCCGCCCGACTCGCCGCCGTGGCCAGGTTGTCGACCGCGAAACTCGAGGGATCCACCACCACACCGTAGTCACGTTCCGCCGCCAGCACCGAGACGAACCCGTTGCGCACGTCGCGGGCCACCCGGGCCGGTTCCCGGAGCAGCGGGTTTCCGTAGCCCCCGCCGCCACCGGTGTTGTTGACCAGGACTTCGCCCGCCCCCATGTGGTTGTAGCTGCCGCCCTGCCGCACCTCCCGGTCCGTGCCGGGGTTGAGGATCACGTGGTTGTTGTCGCCCTCCAGGCCGCCGCCGATGGCCCACGGCTTGGTCTTGGTCTTGTACACCAGGCAGATCCCGATGGACGGCGCGGTGAACCGGTACACCCGGCCCACACCGACGCCACCGCGGTTCAGCCCGGCCCCGGCGCTGTCCGGCCGGTATCCGTAGGACTCGATGAACATCGGCGACTTGGTCTCCAGCACCTCCACCGGGTTGTTCCGGCATCCGGGTTCGCTCAGGTGCATGATGCCGTCGGAACCGTCACCGCCGGCGTGCCCGCCGAACCCGACCGCCTCGTTGGTCGCCTCCAGCCAGGACTCCCCGTTGCGGGGGTTCACCCCCAGGCCCATCATCGAGCAGACGTCACCGCCGGAGCAGGCCGGCACCAGGTCCGGCATCCCCTTGGCCAGCGCCTTGAGGACGACCTCGCCGCCGATGAGGGCCGTCCACAGGGTGAAGGTGGGCATGGGCGGAACCGCGTGCATCACCGAACCCGGCTCGGTGATCACCCGCAGCGGCCGGAAGTTGCCGGCCACCACCGACGTGTCCGGCGTGGTCAGTGATTTGAAGATCAGGCTGCAGAACGCCTCGGTCTGCCCGACCGGCAGGTTGATCGGGCCACGGACATCACGCTCGCTGCCCGTCCAGTCGATGATCATCTCGGTGTCGGTGACGGTGACGGTGACGTTCATCTTCACCAGGCGATCGAGGTCGATACCGTCGGAGTCCACGAAGTCGTGAGCGGTCCAGGTGCCCTTGGGCAACTTGGCCAGGGCCAGCCGGGCCAGACGCTCACCGTGGTCGTTGATCGCCTCCATCGCCTGCACCAGGGTCGAGGTGCCGTACTTGGCCGCGATCTCCTGAGTACGCCGGACCCCCGTGATGCAGGCCGACACCTGGGCCTGGAGATCGCCGATGGTCCGCTCGGGCAGCCGGGAGTTGTACCGCACGATGTTGAAGATGTCCTCGTTCGGCTGACCCTCGCGGTACAGCTTGCTGGCCGGGAAGAACAGCCCTTCCTGGTACATGTCGGTGGAGTCGAGCACGTAGCCGGGGTCCTTCTGCTTCAGATCCAGGACGTGGATCCGGCAGGAGGCGAAGGCGATGATCTCCCCGTCGACGTGGACCGGCGCGAAGACCAGCGGGTCGAGTGTGTGGGCGGAGGACCAGTACGGGTAGTTCAGCAGGAAGACGTCGCCGGGCAACATCTTCGCCTTGCCCAGGAAGTTGATCGCCTCCTTGATGCCGTGGTCGTTGCCGCGGGTGAACACGGCGATACCGGGGGCATCGGCCACGACGTCGCCGGCCGCGTCGTGGATCCCGATCCCGTAGTCGTGGATCTCGTAGACGACGGTGTTGTAGGCGGTCCGACACAGATTGCGGGCCATTTCGTCGGCGCCGGCGAGGAGGCCGTGCCGGATGATCTCGGTGGTGATGGCATCGCTCATGGTGGTTCAGGCCTTCCCAGCCGGTTCGGAGACGGTGGACGATTGCGCGACGGTGATGACCAGCTCGCCGTACTCACCGACCCGCAGGTGATCGCCGACGTGCATGACGGTGGTCGCGGTGTGCTCGGAAATGACGGCCGGCCCGGCGATCTCGTCGCCACCCAGCAGATCCTCCCGGGAGTACAGCGCATACGAAACGGCCGGATCCTCGGGCGAGAGGTAGACCGCCCGTGCTCCCGCGGCCAGTGGACCACCCGATGTCCGCACGGCCACCTTGGGCAGGGTGGGCTTGTCCACCAGACCGGTGGCCCGCAGCCGCATCGTGGTCAGTTCGATCGGGTCGTCCATCCCGTGTCCGTACTGGCGCTCGTGCAGCTGCGTGAACTCCTTCTCGATCCAGGCGGCCACCTGCGCGGCCGGGACCTCCGGCAGCGGAACGGTGACGGTGTGCTCCTGACCGCTGTACCGCACGTCGACACTGCGCAGGAGCACCTGACCGGCGGGCTCGAAGCCCTCGTCCGTGAGGACGGCCCGGGCCTGCTCGGTCATCGGACCGTAGCCGGCGTCCAGCAGCGACGTGTCCAGGTCGGCCAACGCGACCACCGCCGTCCGCGAGAAGTCGTGCTGTACATCGGCCATCAGCATGCCGAAGGCGGAGAACGCGCCCTGGCCGGGCGGCACCACGACGGTGCCGATCCCGAGTTCGCGGGCGACGTCGAGCGCCACCAGGCCCCCACCGCCACCGAACGAGAGCAGGGCGAAGTCCTTCGGGTCGCGGCCGACCTCGACCGTGATGGCCCGGACGGCACCCATGATCTTCGTGGTCGAGATCCGGACGATGCCGCGAGCCAGCTGCAACGGCTCCATCTCCAGCTGTGACGCGAGCGGCGCGATGGCGCCGATGGCCAGATCGGCGTCCAGGGTGAGCCGACCACCCAGCGGCGTTCCGGCCCCCATGTAGCCGACGGCCAGCGCCGCATCGGTGAACGTGGCGGCGGTCCCGCCTCGCCCGTAGGAGGCCGGCCCCGGGGCCGCACCGGCACTCTGGGGACCGACCTGGAGCGCTCCGGCGTCGTCGAGCCAGGCGATGGAGCCGCCACCGGCACCGATGGTGTGGATGTACAGCGAGGGCGTGTTGATCGGCAGTGACTCGAACTCGGCGCCCTGATGCAGCACCGGCTCGTTGTCCACGATCAACGACGCGTCCAGGCTGGTCCCACCCATGTCGATGGTGATCAGATTGGGCTGGCCGATCAGCCGGGCGAAGGCGGCGGCGCCGATCACGCCGCCGGCCGGGCCGGAGAGGATGAGGCTGACCGGCTGCTCGCGAGCGGCCAGGGCGGTCATCGCCCCACCGCCGGACCTGGTCATCAGGAAGCGCCCGGCGAAGCCGCCGTCGGCCAGCCGGTCCTGCAGCGCGGTGAGATACCGCCGGACGATGGGTTTGACGTAGGCATCCAGCACGGCGGTGCTGGTGCGCTCGTACTCGCGGTACTCCCGCGACAGCTCGTGCGAGAGCGAGACCACTACGTCCGGAGCTACTTCGGCCAGGATCTCCCGCATCTGCAACTCGTGGGCCGGATTGGCGTAGGAGTGCAGGAAGGCGACGGCCACCGAGTCGTAGCCACGCTCGGCCACCGTCGCGGCCACCTGGCGCGCCGCCTGGACGTCCAGAGGTCGGTGCACGGAGCCGTCGAACAGGCTCCTTTCCGGGACCTCGAACGTGTCGTACCGCTCGAGCAGGGCGGTCGGCGGCCGATAGGTCAGGTTGTACATCGGACGGCGGTCGGTCCGTCCGAGCAGGTAGACGTCTCGAAATCCGAGGGTGCCGATCACCGCCATCCGCGCACCGTTGCGGGTGAGCAGGGCGTTGAGGCCAAGGGTGGTGCCGTGGGTGAACATGGTCACCTCGTCCAGCGCCGCCTTGGTCACCCCGAATGCGGCGAGTACTCCGGTGGTGGGCTCCTCGGGGGTGGTCGGCACCTTGTCGAAGGTGATCTCCCCGGTATCCGACGAGAGTTCCACGACGTCGGTGAACGTGCCGCCGACATCGATGGCGATCCGGCTGGTGCGATTCATCGCTGACAGGCCTTCCTGATTGTCCAATCACGTGATCAGAGTCGACACAAGGAGGAAAGCCGTTGTGCCGCATCAATGATCGAGAGCAGTTGAAAGCGCTTGCCCGAAGCGCGCCGAATGTCGGCAGAACATCCCGACCGGTTGGCACGGCGGGGAATGGAGCACACCGTGACACACGTTTTCCGGGGCTGTCAACCGGCATCGGGCCCGGCCCGGCGGCCACGGAGTGACCCGGCCGCCGCTCCTCCGAGCCAGCAGGTCGGCCTGCGCACAGCCGCACCGGCAAGCAGTGTGCTCGGCGCACATGGATCGACGCGGGCGGCAGGTCAGCATTTGCCCACTCGATGACCTCACCCTCCGGGAGTGCATGTGATCCGCAGCCTTCTCACCCTCCGCGCCGCAGCCGGCAAAGCCCAGGCGCTGGAGGACTTCTACGCGGAGCAAGGGGTCCTCGAGCGGGCCCGTGAGTTCGACGGTTGCCGCGAGGCGGTACTGCTGCGATCCGTCGACGACGCAGGTTCGACCCACCTGGTGACCGCCGACTGGGACTCGGCGGCCGACTACCAGCGATGGATCGACGATCCATGGCGATCCGTTGTGTCCCAACAGCTTGTCGCACTGCTGGACATCGGGCCGGACGAACCTGTCGTTGGCAGACTGTACGAGTTCGTCTGAACTTCCACCCGAATCGGGCCGCCCAGCCCATCCAGTTACCCGCCCACCCACCGGCCAAGGAGTGACCCGCGTGAACCGAACCACAAAATTGATGGCGGTAGGTACTGCCGCCCTGGCACTGACGCTCAGCGCTTGCGGCTCCTCAAGCTCGACCGCAACGTCCAGCTCGTCGAGCTCGTCCAGCAGCTCTGTCGTGTCCAGCGCCGCCGGGGCCCCGGTGTCCTCTGCGTCCTCGGCCGCACCGTCGGGCGCAGCGGGCAGTTCCGGTGCGATGACCAGTGCCGTGTCCAGCGCGGTGGCCGGCTCCTCGGCCGCGACGTCGGTCGACGAATCCAAGAAGCTGCGGATCGGATTCTTCGGATTCGCCAAGGCCAACTCGTTCGCCCAGGCCGCCTGGGCCGGAGTCCAGTCCTATGCGAACGCCCACAATGCGTCATCGGAGTTCCTGGATTCCAACTTCGACGGGCCGACCCAGGTCAACCAGCTCCAGGACGCCGTCACCTCGAAGCGATTCGACGTCGTGATCATCCAGGCCAATGACGGGACGGCCATCGCCACCCCGGTCAAGCAGGCCCTGGCCGCCGGCATCACCGTCGTCATCGAATTCACACCGGTCGGTGGCAAGTTCGACACCATCGAACCGCAGATCCCGGGCACCATCAACATCATCGATCCGCCGACGGTCAACGGTGTCGGCCTGGCCAAGCTGGCCCTGCAGGCCTGCAAGGCGGGCGGTCACGCCACCGACTGCAAGGTCGCCTACCTCCAGGGCTTCGCCAACTACCCGCTCGACGGCGCCCGCACCGACGCCGCAGTGGCCGCGCTCAAGGCCGGCGGCGCCGCGAAGGTCGTCTCCAACCTGGTCGGCGGCTACACCCCGGACGCCGGCCGGACCGCGATGCAGAACCTGCTGCAGTCCAACCCGGACATCAACGTGGTGGTCGGCTCCTCACAGGCCCTCGAGGGTGCCACACCGCTGGCCAAGGGCAAGAACATCCAGTTCGTCGGCAACGGCGGTTCGACCCAGGCCTTCGCCTTTGTCGAGGCCGGTACCTGGTTCGGCACCTACGATGTGCCGGAGAAGAAGGAGGGCGCGAAGGCGGCCGAGCTCGGGCTGCTCAAGGCCCGCGGCGGCAACCCGCCGGTGGCGTCGAACGCCTGCACCGTGCTGACCACGTTCGAATGCCTCGGAACCAAGGCCACGCTGGCCGGACTGACCGCGGACTACTCCGACTGATCGGCGAGAGATCGCCCCGGGGTGGGTATCGGCCGTCCCGATACCCACCCCGGTCATCGTCTGTCCAACCAACGGCAGGAGCGGAAAACTTGAACGCGTCCGGCACGCGATCCCCCGAGATCTCCATCCGCGGGATCGGGAAGAGCTACAGCGGTGTCACTGTCCTGCACGACATCGATCTCGACATCGCACCCGGCGAGGTCCACGGCCTGGTGGGCGAGAACGGCGCCGGCAAGAGCACGCTGCTCAAGATCCTCGGCGGTGCGGTTCGCGCCGACCAGGGCACGGTGCAGTTCGACGGTGAACGGGTCCAACTGGGGCGGCCGCGCGACGCCATCGCCCATGGGGTCAGCCTGATCTCGCAGGAGGGAACGCTGGTGCCGGCCCGACCGGTGCTGGAGAACGTCTTCCTCGCCCGGTGGTCGCAGCGCGGTGGGTTCCGGCAGAGCCACCTCGATCGTCAGCGGTACGACGAGCTGATCGGGATCACCGGCTTCGACATCGACCCCGCGGCTCGTGTCGACACGCTGCCCAACGGCGTCCAGCAACAGGTGGAGATCCTCCGGTCGCTGGCCCGCGGGGCGCGCGTACTGGCTCTCGACGAGCCGACCGCCGTGCTGGCCGAGCACGAGAAGGAGAACCTGCTCGCGCTGATCCGGCGTCTGGCCGCCAGCGGCACCACCATCATTTTGGTCTCCCATTTCCTGGACGAGGTGCTCGGCGTGGCCGACCGCATCACGGTGCTGCGGGACGGCGCGCTGGTGGCCACCGGCCCCTCCGCCGGTCAGACCCCGCGCAGCCTGGTGCAACAGATGGTCGGTCGCGAGATCGATGTGCTGTACCCGGAACCGGCGCCGGTGGCCGACTCCGCACCGGTGGTGCTCGCCGCCCGCGGCCTGTCCCGGGGCCCGGTCCACGACATCGACCTGCAGGTGCGGGCGGGCGAGATCCTCGGTATCGCCGGGCTGGTCGGCAGCGGGAGGACCGAGACCCTGCGCATGCTCTTCGGTGCCGACCGTCCGACCGCCGGCACCGTGGAGATGGACGGCAAGAACCTCGGTCGGCCGACCCCGCGCCGCAGCATGACCGCCGGGATAGCGCTGGTGCCGGAGTCACGCAAGGAGCAGGGCCTGGTGATGGTCAGGTCGGTGCGGGAGAACATGGCCCTCGCATCGCTGGCCTCCCGCCGCACCGGCCCGTTCGTCCGGCTGCCGGCCGAGCGGGCGGCGGTGGCCAAGATGTCGGCCTCGGTCGACGTCCGCGCGGCCAGGGCCGACGCCACCATCGACACCCTGTCGGGCGGCAACCAGCAGAAGGCATTGTTCGGGAAGTGGTTGCTGCGCTCGCCGCGCGCACTGCTGATCGATGAACCGACCCGCGGCGTCGACGTCGCGGCCAAGAGCCAGATCCACCGACTGATCGTCGATCTCGCCGCGCAGGGCATGGCCGTCATCTGCGTGTCCTCCGAGATCGAGGAACTGCTCGGCCTGTCGCATCGGGTGATGGTGATGCGGCACGGACGGGCGGTGGCCGAGTTCCCACGGGGCACACCCCGCGAAGTCCTCATCGCCGCAGCCTTCGGAGACCAAGGAGAACCAGCGTGACCGTCCAGTCCACCACCGAAGAGACGACGTCGGCCCGGCCCGACGTGGCCCTGCGCCGGGGAGTCCGGCTCCGCGACTACGGCATCGTCATCGCCCTGGTCGCAATCGTCGTCGCCCTCTCGCTGAGCACCGACACCTTCTTCAGCAAGGCCAACGCGATCAACGTGCTCGACCAGTGCGCGGTCGTCGGCCTGCTGGCCGCAGGCGCGACCGTCTGCATCCTGGCCGGAGTGTTCGACCTGACCGCCAGTGCCTCGCTCGCCCTCTCGTCCATCATCGGGGTACAGGTCGTCCGGATGACCTCCGTGACGCTCGGCTTCGCCACCTCGGTCCTGGTCGGCGCGGCGATCGGCTGGATCACCGGCATGATCGTGGTCCGCAGCGGCGTCAACTCGTTCATCGCCACCCTGGCCACCAGCATCATCTATCGCGGGCTGGCCGTGATCCTCACCTCAGGGGCGATCGTCTACCCACTGGCAACGCAGACCGATGCCTTCTCCGTCTTCACCACCGGCTCGATCTTCGGTCTGACCTGGGCCACCATCGTCTTCGCGGTCGTCGTGGTGATCATCGGCGTGACCGTGGCGTTCACCACCTTCGGGCGGCGTCTGTACGCCGTCGGCGGCAACATCGAAGCGGCCCGGCTCTCGGGTATCCGGGTCGGCTCGGTCCAGGTGTCGGCCTACGTCATCAGCGGCATCTGCTCGGCCCTGGCCGGCCTGATCCTGTGTTCACGAGCCGGTTCGGCCCAGTCGAGCATGGCCACCGGGATCGAACTGACCGCGATCGCGGCGGCCGTCATCGGCGGGACGAGCATCCTCGGTGGTGAAGGTGCGATCTGGCGGGGTGTGGTCGGAGCCTTCCTGCTCACGCTGATCGGGAACGGTTTCAACCTCCTGGGCTGGAACACCACCTATCAGCAGGTGGTGCAGGGTGCGCTGATCCTGTTCGCGGTGACCGTCGACCGTCTGCTGCGCAAACGGAACCGGTGACCGGCGATCGGGCACGCTAATGTCGAGGGCATGCCTTCCCGGGCCGGCGGCCCTGCCTATGCGGGGATCAGCCTGCAGCTGGGCCGATCCCACGCAGTGGTGCTGCGCGACGAACAGGTCGTGAGCGTCGGTTCGGTACCCGACGGTCCCGGTGACGCCCCCGAACTGGTCGGGAGGATCGTCGAGGTGGCCGGCGTCGCGCTGGAGGCGGTCACCATCGACCTCTCGCAGGTGCTGCTCGACGCCGTCCTGCACGGTGACATGGAACTGCCTCACGTGGCGGTGGTCCGGATCGTGCCCGTGCCGGCCACCGATCCGGCCCTGGCCAGCTCGCCCGCCCGCCTGGTGGAACAGCTGATCGCGCACCGGTTCAGCGTGGCCGGCGGCCACGATCTGCTCGGCCACGAACTCTGCCCGCTGGACCGCGCCGGCCTGGCCCTGATCGCGGCCCGGCTGGCCGAGGTCGGCCTGCGTGACGTCGCCATCGTCGGGGCCGGGTCGCAGGCCAGCCCGCTGCACGAGCGGGAGGCGGCGAACGTGATCCAGGCCATGGTGCCGCAGGCCAGGATCTCCGTGGCGAGTGACTTCGGAGGGCAGGGACTGGTGGCCAGGGAAGCGACCGCGGCTCTGGACTGCGCTCTCGGCCCGCTCACCGAGCTGCTGCTCTCCCGATGGGAGAAGGTGCTGTCCCGGTGCGCGCCCGGGGTGCCGCTGCGGGTGGCCCGTGGGGACGGCGGGTACAGCACGTCGTCGCGGGTCCGCGCGCTGCCCGTGGTGGCACTCGGCGCATCCGACGCCATCCAGGTCGCCGGCGCGGCACATCTGGCCGGCCGCACGGACTGCCGCGTCCTGCTCCCCCGTCCCTCCGGCCAGGTCGCGGGGGACGTCCGGAACGGGTTGGTGGCCATCCGGTCGGGACAGCTGGCGGGCTTCGGCGTCGAACTCGTCGTTCCGACCGCCGTGCTCACCCCCGACCCGGGCGACGCCTCCCAGGACGGGCTCGGCCGGTTGACCGACGTGCCGGTGATCCGGGCCGGGCGCGACCCGGTGGAGCTGGCCTGCGTGGGGGCGGCGGTCGGCCGACCGTCCTCGTGGCTGGACGAGTTCGCGTTCATCGAATCGGCCGACGAACTGGATCGGGTGCGCGAGGAGGCGCAGGAACGGGCCAACGCCATCGTCGTGGCCAACGGGGCCGCGCCCGGCACCGCCTGCGTGGCCGAGGTCTCGACCGTCGCCGTGCCGTACAGCCCGCCCGGCACGGTCCGGATCCGGGTCAGGGTCACCGGGGCGCCGGACACCGACCCGCGACGGGTCGAGGTCTACGACCGGATGGCGCCGTGAGCGCGGCCGAGGTTCGACCGTCGGGGTACGTGGGGGCGATCGCGTCGATCTCGTCCGAGGACGTGCCCGCCCTGTTCGAGGGGGCGAAGTTCTACTCGCCGGCGGTGGGCGATGCGAACAAGTCGTCCCTGACGTCCTGGCTGATCGGTCTGCTCGACCGCAACGGTCCGGTGTCGTTGCGTCGACCCGAGGTGATGGCCCGCAGCACCCCCTGCGTCTCGTTGTGCGTGATCGGATCCGGGTCGGCGATGGCCGATCTACCGCCGTCCGGCAACGAGTTCGCCATGGCCGTCCGGCAGATCGAGCGGGTCACCCACACCCGGTTCGGTGCCATCTATCCGCTCGCGGCGGCGACGGTGAGCGCCCTCGTCCCGGTGGTGGCGGCCTCCCAGCTCGGTGTGCCCCTGATCGACGCCGACGGCATGGGCCGGACCTTCGCGCTGATCCACCACACGTCCATGCACCTGGCCGGCGTCTCGGCGACCCCCCTGGTCGCCCAGGGACCGACCGGCGAGAGCGTGTTGGTGCAGACGCCGGCCGGCCCGCGGGCCGACCGGCTCCTGCGCGGAAACGTGGACGCGCTCGGCGGCTGGGCCGCGCTGGCGGCCTATCCGACCACCGTCGGGGTGCTCCGCACCGCGGCGCTGCCCGGCACCATCTCGCGGTTGATCAACGTGGGTCGCGTCCTGTTGCAGTACACCGACCCCGACCAGCTGCTGGTGCGGCTGGCCGCCATCATCGGGTGCCGCCGGATCGCTCGGGGCCGCATCGTGGAACTCGAGCACCTGTCCCGGCCGACCGACTGGACCATCCCGGCGCACCCGTCCAGCCTGGTGGTGCAGGAGATCGGCGGCCTCGGACGGCAGCTGCGCATCGAGTTGCGCAGTGAGATCGTCGCCGTGTTCGCCGACGGCGAGCTGGTGGCGGCGGCGCCGGACCTGCTCTGCCTGTTCGACGCGTCTCGGGGCGTGCTGGCCACCCTGGACAGCCTCGAGCCGGGCGATCTGGTCGATGTACTGGCCACCCCGGCCGACGCGATCTGGTACTCCCCGGAGGGCATGGCGATGGTCGGCCTGGCCTCCCACGGGATTCCGCTGCCGCACCCGAGGCGACGATGAGCCCGCGTCCGTCGACCCTGCCTCTGATGCTGGCCGACCTGCTGCGGATCGAGCCGTTGGCCTCGGCCACCGTCCTGCACCTGGCCGGTCCAACCCGGACCGTGTCGCAGGTCGTGCTGGCCGAGACGTTCGACCGGTTGCGCCGCACTCCCCCGCATTCGCTGGTCGTGTTGCACGCCGAGGCCGCGACGGGCGGGTGGTCACTCGCCGCGGCTCTGCACCTGGCCTGGGAGCGCAACTTCGCCGGGGTCGTCGTCACGTCCGCGGTGGCCGGCGCCTCCAGTGCGGCGCTGGCCACGCGGCTCAACATGTCCCTGCTGCTGATCGACACCGACCCGGTCGACGTCGCGCTGCAACTGGCCGGGCAGATCAGCGCCCCGGCCGCCGCCCGCGCCCTGCGTCAGGCATTGTGCGCGGAGAAGCTGACCGAGCAGACCAGCATCCGGGGGGTGCTCAGCGTCCTGAACGCCGAGTTGGGCAGCACCCCGGTGGCCCTGGTGGCCGGTGACGCGGTGCTGGCCGGGCGGGCCGGCGCGACGCATGAGCGGCCCGACGTGGTGCAGGTGACGGTACCGGTCAACGGACCGGGGGAACCGTGGGCCACCCTGGTCGCCGGAGTGCCGGTGAATGCCTCGGTCCCGGTGCCACAGGTCGAGGCCCTGCTCAAGCTGGCCCGGCCGTCACTGCTGGCCGCCTGGGCCCAGACCCGGCTGAACTCGGCCACCCACGCCGCGCAGGAGGCGGCCGCTTTCGGGATGCTGCGCCGGCTGGCCGGTACCGCGGTCCTCCCCGCCCCCGAGGTCGAGGCCGAGGTCGAGACTCCTTCGTGGAGCACCGATCTCGGCTGGCAGGTGGAGGGCATGAACCGGGCCGTCTGGATCGCTCCGCTGCGTTCGGTCGGACCCCCTCCGGAGGAGCTCACCCACCTCGTCCGGTCGGCCTGGCAGCGCGGCCGCCCGACCTGGCCGCTGATCGCCGAGGACGACGGCTGGATCTCCTGGCAGAGCAGTTCCGATCCGGCCGACGTCGCCCCGCTGCGCAAGGCTCTCTCCAGCTTCTCCGGCTCGGCCGACACCTTCGCCCTGGCCGTCGGGGTCGGCCGCGCCCATCCGGGCGTGGCCGGATTGATGCGGTCCGTGGCCGAGGCCCGGCTGGCCGCACACGTCGCCCGGCAGTCCGGACGTCAGGAGGTGCAGTGGTTCGAGGGGGTCGGCGCGCCGGCCGCGCTGGCCTGGCTCCCGACGGTTGAGATCGCCAAGGTCGCCGACCTGTGCCTGGGTGATCTGATGGCCGCGCACGATCGGGTCGCCCTGGTGGACACGGCGCTGGCCGTGATGGATTGCGGTGGCTCGCTGGTCGAGGCCTCCCATCGTCTGGGGGTGCACCGCAACACCGTGCTGGCCCGGATCATGCGGGCCAAGCAACTCGGCCTGGTCTTCGACGATCCGAGCCAGCGCCTCGCGCTGCACGTCCTCTGTTACGCGCTGGCCGCTCTGCACGCGTCCGATTCCCGCTAGGGCCGGGGCCCGCACCCACGGTGCGGGTGCAGGCCCCGGCGTCTATTCCTGGTCGAACCCGTAGCGGCTGCGGGCGGCCTCGGCACTGACATGCCGGTCCAGGATGTCGGCGTTGACCTCGGCCGAGGCGCGTTCCACCGGATCCCCGTACCCGCCGCCACCGCCGGTCGCGCAGCGCACCACGTCGCCCTTGCGCACCTTCATCCCGTTGACCTTGAGGATCCGCCGCTCGTCGGGCCGCCCGGGGTTGATCACGACGTCCGGGCCGACCGCGTCCTCTCCGCCGAACAGACCCCAGGCCGGCTGCCGGGACCGTTCGAACCAGAGCGAGACCGTCATGTCGGTCTGCGCCTCGTACTCGCGGATCACGCCGTTGCCGCCCCGCCACCGGCCGGATCCGCCGGAATCCGGACGGATGCGGTACTCGTTGATGCGCCACGGATACCGGGTCTCGTAGACCTCGATCGGGATGTCCTTGAGCGAGCCGTTCACGTTGTTGATCAGCGCGCTCTCGCCGTCGGAGCCCTCCCAGGCGCCCCACCCACCGACGGTGGCCTCCAGGCTGACGAACTCGCGCTGCACCCTGGGGTCGGTCCCGGCGGTGAGGATGATCATCGAGTCGCCGTGGCTGGCCCCGGCGACCCGGTCCGGCAGCACCGGAGCCAGCGCCCGGGCCACCATGTCGATCAGCAGGCCCAGATGCGAGAAGTACCACTGGCAGGCCGCGGGCGAGCGGGCGCCCAGCACCGATCCCGGTCGGACCTGGGTCGTCATCGATCGGAACGACCCGCCGTTGCCCGGCAGGTCCGGGCTCACCAGGAGCTTGTAACCCACCCGCAGCGCCGAGACCGCCTGCGCCACACCGCAGTTCACCGGCCCGACGGTCTGGTCGGCGGACTCGGTGACATCGAAGTCGATGTTCTCCCCGTCCACCGTGATGGTCAGCCGGATGGGAACCGGGGTGTCCAGATCGATACCGTCGTTGTCCAGCACGCCCTCGCTGGCGTAGCTGCCGTCCGGGATGGCAGCGATGACCGCGCGCTCCAGGACCTCGGTCTGTCGGAAGATCTCGTCCCGAGCCTGCTCCAGGGTCTCCAGGCCGAACCGGAGCACCAACTCCTGCAGGCGTTTCTCACCCATCTTGATGCAGGCGATCATGGCGTGCATGTCACCGCTCGTCGGGTAGGGGAACCGCACGTTGGTGACGATGATGTCAATGATCGACCGCTCGTCGACGCCGCCCGACACGAGCTTCTGCGGCCCCATCCGCAGGCCTTCCTGGAAGATGGTCACCGAGTCCATCGAGCCTCCCGGATCCTTGGAGCCGACGTCGATCCAGTGCGCGCGGGAGGCGGTGAACCCGACCAGCGTCGCGCCGACGAACACCGGCCCGAAAATCGTCACGTCGTTGAGATGAGTTCCGCCCAGATAACTGTCGTTCAGGATCCAGACGTCACCCGGCTGCCAGACCTCGCGACCGAAGCGCTCCTCGGTGGCCAGCGTGCAGGTCTCCAGGTTGCCCAGGAAGATCGGCAGCCCGGCCGACTGACCCAGCACCCGGTGCTGCGCGTCCAGCAGGGCGACCACGCAGTCCCCCGCCTCGTAGATGATCGGGGTGTAGGCGGACCGGATCAGCGTGGCGTTCATGTCGTCCGCACTGGAGTTCAGCGCATTGCGGATGATCTCGACGGTGACCGGGTCGATGGCGGTGGCGATGGTCATTTGCTCTCCTGCGACTTGATGATGAGCGAGCCGATTCCGTCGACGGTGACCGTGCAACCCGGTGGGACGACGGTGGTCGCGGTGTCCTCGGTGACGACGGCCGGTCCGGTCAGGGTGTGCCCGACCAGCAGGTCGTCCCGGCGCACCACAATCGAATCCCGCGTCCGGCCCCCGAAGGTCACCGGGCGGATCTCGTGCGGGAATTCGGTGCCGGTGGCCGACGGCCACAGCTGCGGGGCCGGCTTGCCCAGGTCGCCGAACGCGGTGGTTCGCAGCATCACGAATTCGATCGGCGCGCCGAGATTGGCGTGGCCGTAGCGGGCCTGGTGCAGTTCGGCGAACCGCTCGCCGATCGTCTTGACGAAACCGGGCTCGGTGGGCTCGAGTGCGCCCAGCAACGGAACGGTGAGCGTGTACTCCTGTGCGGCATAACGGATGTCGACCGCGTGCGAGGCGGAACGCCGGTCCTGCTCGACACTCTCGTGCAGGAGAGCCTCGAGCCCGAGCTGCTCGGTCCGGGTCAGCGCGGCCGCCATGTCGTCGACATCGAGATCCTCATCGAGGAAGAAGTACGGTTCGGTGTAGTCCTGACGGATCTGCGTCTGCAGCATTCCCCAGGCCGAGAAGGCACCCGGGAACCGAGGCACGATCGTCTCGGCGATCCCCAGCTCCTGGGCCAGGAAGACCGCGTGCATCGGTCCGGCCCCGCCGAAGGCAACCAGCGCCGAGTCACGCGGCTCGATGCCACGGGACACGGTGATGGTGCGGATCGCCTGCGCCATCTTGGAATTGGCCACGTCGCAGATGCCGTCGGCCATGGCCAGGGTGGACAGCGAGAACTGCTCGGCCAGGTCCGACACCGCCTTGGTGGCCAGCCCGGTGTCCAGCGTCATCTGGCCACCGGCGAATCCGTTCGGGTCGATCCGGCCCAGCACCAGGTTGGCGTCGGTGACGGTGGCCTCGGTCCCGCCCCGCCCGTAGCAGGCCGGCCCGGGCCGGGCACCGGCCGAGCGGGGTCCGACCCGAAGGCCGCCCGCCTCGGACCAGGCGACGGAACCGCCGCCGGCACCCACCGTGTGGATGTTGACCACGCTCATCAGCATCGGCAGGCCCTCCAGGTGCGCCTCGGCCGAGACGTCGGGCTCGCCGTCGACGATGAGCGAGACGTCGAAGGAGGTGCCCCCCATGTCGATCCCGATCAGGTTCGGCCGCGACGTCTGACGGGAGAGTTCGGCGCAGGCGATGGCCCCGCCCACCGGGCCGGACAGCAGCGTCTGCAAGGGCCGGGCGCGGGCCGACTCGGCGGTCAGGATGCCACCCGAGGACTGCATGACGTGCAGCGGTACCGCCAGCTTCCGCTCGACGAGCTTGCCCTCCAGCTCGCTGAGGTAGCGGCGGACAATCGGCCCGGTGTAGGCCTCGACGACCGCCGAGGAGGTCCGCTCGTATTCCCGCCATTCCTTCGCCGCCTGGTGCGACAGGGAGACGGTGAAGTCTTCGCCGAGTTCCTCCAGCAGGATCTCCCTGGCCCGCAGCTCGTGGGCCGGATTCTTGTAGCTGAACAGGAACGCCACCGCCACCGCGCCGTATCCATGCGACCGGGCCCGGTGGCCGGCCGCTCGCACCGCGTCCTCGTCCAGCGCCACCAGCTCCGAACCGTCGGCGGCGATCCGGCCGGCGATGCCGAGCACGTCCCGCCGCTGTACCAACGGTTCTGCCTTGCGGTAGTGCAGGTCGTACAGGCGGGTGCGCGGCCCGCGAGCGATGTGGTAGCTGTCCTCCACCCCGGCCGTAGCCAGCAGCAGCACCGGGACGCCCCGCCGTTCCAGGAAGGCGTTGAGGCCCTGGGTCGTGCCGTGCACCAGGAAGCCGATGTCGGACGGTTGGTCCACCACGGAATCCAGGCCCGCGAGCACCCCTTGGCTCAGATTGCCCGGGGTCGTCGAGGCCTTGCTGGCCGCGAACACCCCGGTGTTGTCGTCGTAGGTGACCACGTCCGTGAACGTGCCACCGATGTCCATCGAAACTCGGTATCGGGCCATAGCTCTCCCCGTCGACGTTGGCGCTCAAGCCTGAGCTGGAATTGCGCTCAAGCTAGGACGGGCACCCCGATGGTCGATGTGCGCACCGCATACCGCGGGAGTCCGGGTGCGTGCGATGCGCACGAGCGGCCCCGCGTTCGGTCGCGAGAGACTGCGGCTCAACCGCATCGAGATACGGTCGGTGCAGCACCGAGTCCGTGGAGACCACCATGACCATGAAGTCGTCGGCCCGAGACCGAGCGGCCGAGATCGAGGACGCCATCTCGGCGCTGGCCGGATCGGCCCCTCCGGTGACTCTCACCGCGCCTGATCCGGTGCATCGGCGCATCCGGTTCGTCCACGCCGAGGAGGTCACCGACCCGGGTTCGATCTGGATGCCCTTCACCGGGGAACTGGGTCAGCTCAACGCCTCCGGCCGGACCCTGACCGTCGGGCTGGGCCCGATCGACGACTCGAACAGCGAGACCGCACGGCGGGCCGGAGCCATCGCCGGGCGCGAACTGACCGGCGGCGCCTACCAGCTGGAATTCGGCGCATCCGCCGGAGAACTGGCCGCACCGGTCGTCGACGGCCTGGCCACTGGCTACCCGGGCGAGCCGGCGATGCAGCTCGCCATCGCCCCCGGAGACGCGATCGCCGCCGGCGACGGCCTGCTCGCGGCCGACACCGTCCGGCTGGCCCGCCGCCTGGTCAGCGCACCGGCGAACGTGCTGACCCCGCAGCAGGCGGCGATCTGGGCGGCCGACCTGGCCGCGCGTACCGGATTGTCATGTCAGACTCTCGACCCACAGGACCTCACGGAACAGGGGTTCGGAGCGCTGACCGCGATCGGTGCCGGTTCGGTCAACGGACCGCGGATGGTGCGGCTGACCCACCAGGGATCGGCCGGCCGGCCGGTGGTCAGCCTGGTCGGCAAGGGCATCACCTTCGACAGCGGCGGGCTGTCCCTCAAGTCGCCGGCCGCGATGCAGTCGATGCGACTGGATGTCGCCGGCGCGGCGACGGTTCTCGCCGTCATGGGCGCCCTGGCGCGGGCCCGTTGCGAACTGACCGTGCACGCGGTGCTGCCCTTCGCGGAGAATCTGCCCGGCCCCGGGGCCGCCCGGCCGGGAGACGTGGTGACGGCCTGGAATGGGACCGAGATCCAGATCCTGGACACCGATTTCGAGGGCCGGGTGATCCTGGCCGATGCCCTCGCGCTGGCCGCCGCCGATCGGCCGGATCTGCTGGTCGACCTGGCGACGCTGACCTACCAGGCCGAGGTCGCCCTCGGGCCGGAGATCGGAGCGGTGTTGGCCCGCGACGGCCGAGCGGCCGACCAACTGCTGCGAGCCGCGGCTGCGGCCGGGGAGCCGATGTGGCGCCTGCCGTGGGCCCCCCGGTACCTCGACCAGGTCCGGACATCGTCCGGCGTGCGGAACCATCCGTTGCGCGACTCGGGACGGGCGTTGACCGCCGCGCTGTTCCTCGGCGAGTTCGTCCCGGACACGGTGCCGTGGGTTCACTGCGACATGGCCGGTCCGGCCTGGATCGGCGACGCCTCCTCCGACGGGGCAACGGGTTTCGGTGCGCGGACCCTGCTCCGGCTGCTGGCCGACCTGTCCGCCGAGCCCGCGGTCTGACCCGGACCGGACTGACCCGGACCACGGCTGCCCCGGGCCCTGGTCCGCGCGGGCACCGGAGCGGGTGGGACGAACAACCGGGAGTGAACCACCCGAGGCTGGGTGGTTCACTCCCGGTGGGGGCGCGAGGCGCCGTGGGAAGATGATCAGCTGATCGGTGTGGCCGCCTTGACGAATTCGTCGGTGAACGTCTTGCTGGTGTCGATCGTCTTGCCCTTGACCGACGGGTTGAACGCGGAGAGCACGGCCAGGCAGGTCGCCGGGCCACCGGTCGGCATCAGGCCGGTCGGGTTGAAGATGCCCTTCTCGCTGTCCAGGGCGGCCGAGTAGGCCTTCTTCCCGACGCCGGCGTAGTAGGACGACGGCATGACGTCGGCGATCTGACTCCCGTTGTGGGTCTGGATCCACTTCAGCGTGGCCACGTAGGCGTTGACCAGCTTCTGGACGAGCGCCTTGTGCGAGTTCACGTAGTCAGTCGGCATGTACAACGAGGTCGCCGGGTAGTTACCGCCGAGGTTGGCCACCGCGCCGGCCGAGCTGCGCATGTCCAGCAGGATGTAGGCCAGACCGGACGAAACCGCCTGGGACACGGTCGGTTCGGTGGTCATTCCGCAATCGATGGCCTTCTGCTTCATCGCGGCCAGGAAGGTCTGGCCCGCTCCGACGCCGCGGCGGACGGTGGTGGACGGGTCGACCCCGGCCTTGGTGGTGAGGTACTGGGTCAGGAAGTCGGTGGACGAACCGGTGTCGGTGATGCCCAGCGAGCGGCCCTTGAAATCGGCGGCCGACTTGATGGTGCCCTTGAGGTCGGTGCGGCAGAGCTCCACCTCGCCCGGGTTCTGCAACATCGAGACGACCGATTCGGCTGACTTCCCCTTGCCCTGCAACACGATCGTGTGGTCGTAGAAGCCGCCGACGCCCTGGACCTGGCCAGCCAGCATGTTCGTCGTCGCATCCCCACCGGCCGACTCGTCGACGAGGGCCACGTTGATGCCGACCTTCGCGTAGTAGCCCAGTTGCTTGGCCAGCATGTAGGGCAGATAGATCTGCTTGGACATGCCGCCGACCATGATGGTCAGGTCCGGGGAGCTGCTCACACCGGGTGCGCTGGCGACAGCCGCGGCCGAGCTGCCGGCCGGAGCGGCCCCGGAGGCGCCGGCCGGTGACGAGGCCGGGGCCGCGGCCGCGGAGCTGGTCGACTTGGTCGCGCAGCCGGTGACGGTCAGCGCCCCGACCGCGGTCAGTGCCAGGAGGAGTTTCCATCGTGGGGAGGACATCGTTGTGTTCCTTTCGAGGGGTGGGTGGTACGGACGGCCGGGGTGGCCCGCATTGGGCGGGCAACCCGGCCTGGTCGTCCGGCCGCGGGCGGATTGCGGCCGGATCAACGGGTCAGACGGACACCTGGGCGGCCGAGCTGGCCGGCGGGCGCCAGCGCAGGATGCGCTTCTCGAGCAGGGTGATCGCCAGCTCGGCGACCAGCGCGATCACGGCAACGACGACCATGCCGGCGAGGACGCCGTTCATGTCGAAGTTGTTCTGCGAGCTACGGATCAGCAAGCCCAGACCCTTGTCGGCGCCGAGGATCTCGCCGACGATCGCACCGATCATGGCGAAACCGAAACTGATGTGCAGGCTGGCCAGGATCCAGGTGAAGGCCGACGGGAGGACCACCTGGCGGGTCAGCTGCAGCCGGGACGCGCCCAGGATCCGGGCGTTGGAGACCAGATTCCGGTCCACCTCCCGGGTGCCCTGGAACGCGTTGAAGAAGACCCCGAAGAACACCAGCACCGCGGCCAGGATGACCTTGGACTCGATCCCGAACCCGAAGGCGACCGTGAAGATCGATCCCAGGACGATGCGGGGGATGGAGTTGGCCACCTTGATGAACGGTGAGAGCAGATCGGCCAGGAAGCGGTTGCTCCCGAGCCCGATGCCCAGCACGACACCCAGCGCGACACCGATCAGAAAGCCGTACACCGCTTCCTGGAGGGTGATCGAGATCTGCTCGGCCAGCGATCCGTGGTCGGTGCCCTGGGTGATCCAACCGCGGAGCGTGGCCCACACCTGGCTCGGTTGACCCCAGAAGAACGGATCGACGTGGCCGCTGTTCACGGCCCACTCCCAGGAGCCGAGCAGGACGGCCACCAGGCCCAGCCGCGCGATCATCATCCACACCCGCCGCCGAACGTTCTGTGCGCGCGCCGACCGCGCGGGCCGCTCGACTGATGCCGGCGGCGGCGAACCGGGCTCGTCCGAGGCGTCGTCCACCCGGCCGGTCCGGACGTCGTGTCCCGACCCGATCATGCGGTCACCGCCGCGGTGGTCCGGGCGTAGGCCGTTTCGACCTCCGTGCGCAGCGCTTCCCAGATGTTCTCGTAGATCGCGATGAACTCCGGGTCGAAGCGGATCTCCTGCACCCTGCGGGGCCGGGGCAGGTTCACCGGGAACACGGCCTTGACCGTGCCCGGGCCGGCGGTCAGGACCACCACCTTGTCGGCCAACGCGATCGCCTCCTCCAGATCGTGGGTCACGAAGATGACGGCCGGCCTGGTCTGGTCCCACAGGCCGAGCAGTTCGTCGGACATGATCGACCGCGTCTGCACGTCGAGCGCCGAGAACGGTTCGTCCATCAACAGCACGCGCGGCTCGTTGATCAGGCTCTGGGCCAACGCCACCCGCTTGCGCATCCCGCCCGACAGCTGGTGTGGGTAGCGGTCCTCGAAGCCGGCCAGGCCGACCCGCCGCAGCCAGTCCCGGGCCAGCGTGTTGGCTTGACCGCCCGACTGGCCGCGGAATCTCGGACCGGCGGCGACGTTGTCCAGCACCGACTTCCAGGGGAACACCGCATCCTGCTGGAACATGAATCCCACTCCGGGGGTGATGCCGGAGACCTTTCGCCCGTCGACCTCGACGGTGCCCGCCGAGGCCTTCTCCAATCCGGACACCAGGGTCAGGGTGGTCGATTTGCCACAACCGGTCGGTCCCACCACGGCACAGAACTCACCCGGTGCGATGGTCAGGTCGAAGTCCTGCAGCGCCGTGAAGATGCCGCCCTTGGGCGTGCGGAACCGCTTGGTCGCGCCCTTGATCTCGATGGCCGGAACTGTCCGGCCTGCGTTCGATGTCGTCATTGTCACCGTCGGTTTCTCCTTCGTGGATCCGATTGGGTAGGACAATGGCGTGGTCGCCCGGCATGGGGAAGTTTCTGCGCCCTACTCGTCGTTTTGCTCGTTCGGAACGGAAATGACGCGTTCTGCTCGCCCATTTGCGCGTTTGTCGGACTTCTGCGCATTCTGCTCAGCCCCGCTTGGAGCCGATTGGCAACTGTGATTCACTTCGGGCGAACGGTGGCGCGGGCAGCATCCGCGCAGCGACGACGCACACTGACCGGAGGCCCGCCCATGCGATCCATCGCCTCCTGGATGCTCTGGTCGGTGGTCGGCGTCCTGGTCTTCACGGCCGTGATCGGCGGCGTCCTGGAGACGCGCCAGACCAGCGCCGCGCTCGATCGGGAGTACGAGCAGCAGGCCCGCGTCGCGGCCAGCGCGGTGGCCGACATCCCCGAGGTCCGGGCGGATTTGATCGCGCGTGACCCGGACCACCGTCTGCAGAGCCTCGCCGGGCGTCTGCAGCACGACGTCGGCGCCGCCTACGTGGTGATCACCGATGCCGCAGGCCGCAGGTACTCCCACCCCAACCCGGCCATGATCGGCCGGTACCTCGAGGAGCCGGTTCAGGTCCTGGACGGGCAGACCCACGTCGGAATCAACAACGGCAGTCTGGGCCGATCGGCGAACGGTAAGGCGCCGGTGTTCGCGCCGTCCGGTGAGGTGATCGGGCAGGTTTCGGTCGGCGTCCTGGAGACGACGGTCAGCGCCGCGTTGGCCTCACAGGTGGGCAGCATCGCAACCTACCTCGCCATCGCGCTCGCGCTGGGGGTCACGCTTGCCCTGCTGCTGGCGCGGGCCATGAAACGGAAGACGTTCGGTCTGGAATTGAACGAGATCAGCTCGTTGCTGCAGGAGCGTGAGGCCATGCTCCACGGCGTCCGGGAGGGAGTGCTGGGGTTCGACGCCCGGGGCCGGGTGACCGTGCTCAACGACGAGGCCCGGCGCCTGTTGGGCCTGTCCACCCAGGTGATCGGCCGGCCACTCACGGCCGAGGTGCCCGCCGGGCGGCTGCGCGACGTCCTGACCGGCGAGGTGCGCGGCCCGGACCTGGTCGTGCTCACCGACGATTCGCTCCTGGTGGTCAACCACCGGGCCGTGGTCATCGCCGGCCGGCCGGCCGGCAGCGTGGTCACCCTGCGCGACCGCACCGAGATGGAAGGGCTGATCCGGGAACTGGACTCGGCGACCGGGTTGGCCAAGGCACTCCGCGCGCAGGAGCACGAGTTCGCCAACCGGCTCCACGTGATCGGTGGCCTGCTCGACCTGCAGGAGTTCGCCGAAGCCCGGAGCTACGTCAACGGCGTCGTCGCGTCCGGCCACACGGGCACCGGGGAGGATCTCCGGGCCCGCATCTCACCGCCGATCATCGCCGCGCTGCTCCTGGCCAAGCAGACCATCGCCGCCGAGCGCGACATCAGCCTGACCATCGCCGAGCACTCACGGCTGGACCTCCCGAGTGGCCCAACCGCCCAGAACGTGATGACGGTACTGGGCAACCTGATCGACAACGGGCTCGACGCCGTGGCCCAGCGGCCCGCGCCGCGGGCGGTCGAGGTGACGATCACCGATGACGAGGCTCTGACCATCGTGGTGCAGGACAACGGTCCTGGCATCGACGCTGTCCACCGGCAGAGCATCTTCGACGACGGCTTCAGCACCAAGGCCGCCCAGTCCGATCGGCGCCGCGGCATCGGCTTGGCTCTGGTCCGGCGGTTGGTGACCCGGGCCGGTGGCAGCATCGTGGTCAACACCGGGCCGGGCGCCCGCTTCGAGGTACACCTGCCGAAGGTCGGGGCCGACCGGTGATCCGGACCCTGGTCGTCGACGACGACTTCCAGGTCGCCCGGATCCACGCGGCCAGCGTGGAGCGAGTGCCCGGATTCACCTGCATCGGACAGGCTCACACCGCGGCCGAAGCGGCGGAGACCGTCACCGCGACCCGGCCGGACCTGATGATCCTGGACATCTATCTGCCGGACACGGACGGTCTCACCCTGCTCAGAGAGCTTGCCGCGCAGGGAGATGCGCCGGACACCATTGTCATCACGGCCGCCCGGGACCTGGCCACGGTCCGGTCCGCGATGAGCCTGGGGGCGGTGTACTACCTGGTCAAGCCGTTCGGATTCCCCGCGCTGGCCCAGCAGTTGCTGGCCTATCGGCGGTGGCACGAGCAGCTCACGTCGGAAGTCGGGGCGCAGGCCGACCAGGCGACGGTGGATTCGCTGTTCAATCTGCTCCGCCCGGCCGCAACCGGGCCGGCCGGCGACGATCTTCCCGTCACCATGGCGAAGGTCCTGCAGGCGGTCACGTCGAACGAGACACCGCTCGGCGCAACAGATGTGGCCCGTGCCCTCGGGATCAGCCGCCCCACCGCGCAGCGATACCTGTCGGAACTCGAGCGGCGCAAGCTCCTTCGGCTCGAACTGTCCTACGGAGCGGCCGGCCGGCCGGTCCATCGGTACCGGGCCGGGCCGTGAGAACGCCCGACGCTCGGCCGCCCTCGATGAGGACGGCCGAGCGTCAGCGGCTCAGTTCCGGGCGATGGTGAACCCGCCGGGCAGGACCAGAGCGGTCGAGCCGGTGCGGGTCTGCACCAGAGCACCGTTGCGGTCGTAGGAGTTGACCGTCAACCGGTCCCGCGGACCGCCGACGGCGACCAACTCCCGCGAACGGGACACGCTGTTGAGCAACACCGTGCGGTGGCCGTCACCGGTCAACGACAAGGTGGAGACGACCGGCGTGACCAGGAGGGCATCGAGATTGCCGCTGCCACCACGGGTCCGCGCGGTCACCGTGGTCGCGGCGGCCGGTACCGGCGATCTCAGATCGACCGGGGTGAGCTCGGTCGGTGACGGGGCGTTGCCCTGGGCACCGGTCGCTCCGTATCGCACCTGCCCCAGCATCTGGCGACCGGCGGTGAAGGTCGAGACAGCCGTCGAGCCAGGTGTCAGTTCAGCCACCGGTTCGATGCGGCGTTCACCGGTCGCGGCCGGCAGCTGCCAGGTCGCGGTGCTTCCGCTTCCGACCGTGAGGTACGAACCGCTCCAGGCGGATTCGCCCGTCCAGGTCGACGCCGGGACGACCACCGACGCGTTACCGGTCAGCTTCCCGGACTCCGCCTCGACCACGCGCTGTCCGTCCCGGGACCGGATCGATGCCGATGACCGGGCGACCGCGGCGATGTCGGGATTGGCGTCCAGCAGCTGCATGGTCAGCAGTCCGTGGATGGTGGACTCGGCGCCGCTGCCCTGGTTGACGGTGCCGGTGGCCGACACGCCGTCGTTCGTGACGCCGGTGGCCGGGTCGTAGACCGCTGTCCCGGCCGCGTTCTGTCCGAAGAACCACCCGGCGGCGATGCCGGCCAGCGTCCGCAGCCCGGGGCGATCGGACGCGGTGGCCACCGCGAGCAGGCTCTCGACCCGTGCGTCAGCGCCGTAGGCGATCGTCGTGCCGTCGGTCGGTGTGGGCAGCAGACCGTTGACCGCACCGGTCGAGGTGAGCAGGTGAGGCGTGAACCCGGCGGCGTCGGCGATGGCCGGCTGCAGCAGTGATCGGTCGTGCAGAGTCACCGAGGCGGCGGCCAGACCAGCCGGCATCTGGGCCCCCCAGGCGTGCCAGTCCGAACGGGACAGCGCCCACGGCAACAAGGCTCGATAGGGCCAGCTGGTGGTGGTACCGGCCGACATCTTCGCCACTCCGACGCCCAGTTTCCGCAGCGCCGAGCGCGCCGTGTCGCCGGATGTGCCGGGCGGGGTGGCCCGGGCGTACGCGGCGAGTCCGAGCATGGCCTCCGATGAAGCATCGGCGCCGTCGACGATCAGCCAGGCCGGGACCTTCACCCCGTGAATGACCTGGTACTGACCGTATTTGGACAGCACGTCGCGGTTCAGGGCACCGATTGCCAGGTCCATCCGCGACCGGAGGAAGGCGGCGAACTCCGGGTCGCTGTGCGCGAAGGCGGCATAGCCCTCGCCGAAGGCCCACAGGCTTCGGGCGAGCCAGTACGACGGGCCAGAATCCGACGGATTGGGCGTGTCGGTGGGAGTCGGGCTCGGATTGAGTTCCCCGTCCGGCTGCATCCAGAGCACACTGTCGCCGGCGTGGGCGCCGGTCAGCGTCTGCAGGTAGGCCAGGCCCCGGAGCTGCTGATAAGCCTGCTCGCGAGAGGCCTGGTCACCCGTGGCCCGCCACTGGCGCAGGTACACCACGGCCGCCCGGGAGATGTCGTCGCCGTCGTAGGCGCCCTGCCCCCAGTGGTTCGTCGCCGAGTCATACGCGCCGCCACCGACCCGCTCGAACGTGTTGCCCGGCCGGGGATCTGCGTACACCCAGACCACCCCGATCTGGGGCTCGGTCGACAGGTGGTAAGTGCTGTGGTCGGCCGTGTCCTTGACGGTCACCCGGTCGGTGAGGAAGTTCAGGTGCGACAGATTCGTCAACGGCGCGGTCACCGTGGCCGGCGACGAGGCCTGGGCCGGCTCGAGGAGCCCGAGGGTCAACGTGGCAGCAAGACCGAGCGCACCGAGCCCGGAGCGAACCCGCCGGCCGCGGGTGGTCATTCGCTCGCCCCGACGCGTTCGAGGGTGGCGACGCCGATGCGGGAATCGGCCATGCCGTAGAACACGTACCGCTGGTCGCCGATCATCTCGATCGCCGTTGGGAACACGACATTCGGCACGATGCCGCTCCTCTCCGCCTCGGTGGTCGGTTCAAGCAATGGCACCGCGGTGCGGGCCAGCACCGTCGACGGGTCGTTGGCCGACAGGATCATCGCCCCGGCCGAGTAGTGCGCGCCCTTCTGCTGGTCCACGCCGGGCACGATGGTGCCGGACACCCCGTGGTGGATCAGCAACCAGCCCTCGGGTACCCGGATCGGCGGCGGGCCGGCCCCGATCTTCAGGTCCTCGAACGGGAATTCGGGCAGGGCCACCAACTTGTGCCCGCCCAGCCGGGTCAGCGCGGCCACGTCGTGCAGGGCGTCGGCCACCGGAACGTAGGAGATCCAGATACCGGGACGGTCATCGGCGAGCCCGGCCGGCAGGTGGTTGCCGGCTCCGGGGACGATCCAGTCCAGGTCCCACATCGGGCGGTGCAGCGCGGCGAAGCACAGGGCTCCGTCCGGGCCGGGAACCGGCTCCGGGAAGAACACCACGTCCTTGTTGGGCACCAGGTTCAGGTCCATGTCCAGGTCCTCCTGGTACCCGAAGTGCAGCGGGCCCAGTCGCTCCCACGTGTGCAGGTCGGTCGAGGTGGCCAACGCGGGCCGCGGGCCGAGCGGGCCGTAGGCGACATAAGTCATCACGAACCGGCCCAGACCGGGCAGGAAGGTGATTCTCGGGTCCTCGACCCCGGCGTGCAGCGGGCTGCGCTCCCACCCGGCGTCGGGCTCGAGCACAACACCCTGACGCTCCACGCCGACCGGCCGGCCGTCGACCACCGTGACGGTGGCCAGGCCGACCCGCGAGACGTTGCCGTCCGCGACCAGCCGGGGCAACAGGTACAGGGTCCCGTCGGGACCGCGACCACTGGCCGGATTGAGCACACCCTCGGCCTCGTTGGGGTCCGCGGGATCGGGGATCATGACCGTCCCGGCCCGCGTGAGGGTGTAGGGCACCTCATGACTGATCTTCATCTGGGGTTGGGCCTTCACGTGGTTGAACAAGAGTTATCCCTTCACACCGGATCCGAGATCGGTGGAGATGAATTTGCGTTGGAATGCAATGAACAGGGCAACGGCCGGCACGGCCAGCACCACCGCGCCGGCCAGGATGGCGCCGAACGGGTTGGCCGCACTGGAGGCGACGGTGGAGATGTAGTTGGCCAGCGAGACAGCCAACGGCTGCATGGACTGCTTCTTGGTGATCAGGAACGGCCACAGGAACTCGTTCCACGGGCCGATGAAGGTCAGCAGCACGGCCGTCAGCATGGCCGGGCGGACCAGGGGCAGAGCGATCGACCGCAGGATCCTGATCTCGTTCGCCCCGTCGATCCGGGCCGCATCGAACAGTTCGGTGGGCAACTGCAGGAAGTACTGGCGGAAGATGAAGACCGCGGTGGAGTTGATGGCGTACGGCAGGATCATCCCGAGATAGTTGTCGGCCAGGCCGTAGGTGCGGGCGATGAGGACGTACAACGGGATCATCAACAGCTGGAACGGCACCATCTGCATGAGCAGCATGGCACCGAACACGAGTCCGCGCCCGCGGAAGTGCAACATGGCCAGGGCGTACCCGGTCATCACCCCGAACACCATGGTGCACAACAGCACTCCCCCGGTGAAGATCCCCGAGTTGACCAGCGAGCGCCACAGGTTGATCGAGGCGTTGATCTGGGCGAAGTTGTTGAACGTGAGGTTGGACGGATTGGGAAATGCGCCGGCCACCGAGGTGTTGGGCGACTTCTGCAGGGAACCGACGATCATGTAGTAGAACGGGAACAGGAACGCGACCGCCCCGATGAGCAGGACGAGCATGGTCACGATGCGGCCGAGCCGCCCCCGCTTGCCCTTCGGGACGGCGGTGACCTCGACCGACTCGGTGATCGCGGCGCTCATCGGTTGTCTCCTTCGGTGAGTCGACGTCCGATCAGGGCGATCGCCAGGACGAGAATGACCAGCACGATCCCGATCGCCGACGCGACGTCGGGATTGCCCTGCTCGATGCCCTTCTGGTACATGAGCAACACCGGCGACGTGGACGCCTTGTCGGGGCCACCGCCCGAGGTCAGCAGGTAGGGCTCGGTGAACAGGTTGGCTCCGGTGACGATGGCGAGCAGGATGACCAGGCCGGTGGCCGGCCGCACTCCGGGAATCGTCACCGACGTGAACGACTTCCATTTCCCGGCGCCGTCGGTGGCCGCCGATTCGTACAGCTCCTTGGGCACGTTCTGCAGCGCCGCCAGGTACAGCAGGATGAAGAAGCCCAACTGCTTCCAGGTCACGAAGATGGCGATCGTCGGCATGGCCCAGAACGAGTTGACCAACCAGGACGGACTGGGCGCCAACGGCCCGAGGACCTTGTTGACGAGTCCGTCGGAGTTGAACAGGAACAGCCACACACCGACCACCGCCACGCTCGCGGTCACGTACGGGACGTAGTACGAGACCCGGAAGAACGTCCGCCCCCGAATGGCCTGGTTCAAGGCGGCCGCCAGTCCGAGTGAAAGGACGACGGTCAGGGGCACGTTGATGATCAGGAACACACCGACGTGCGCGAACGACTGCAGAACGTCCGGGTCGGTCAGTGCGGTCTTGTAGTTGGCGAACCCGACGAAGGGGTGAGGGACGCTCACCCCGGGGGCGGTGAAGTAGTACTTGTGGAACGACATGTACACGGCGAACCCCAGGGGGAACGCGAAGATCGCCCCGATGAAGATCGCATACGGCGCGGTCAAGGCGATCCCGATCGGCTGGCGGCCAAATATCTTGGCCACCAACCGATCGTGACGAGCCTTCTCGCTCCGCTGCTCGACCTTCGGACTCTGTCGTCCGGGCTGGGCCGGTCGATCCAAGGAAGGCAGTGTCATGACGGGACCTAGGACTGTCCGGCCAGCGAATCGATCTTGGTCGCCGCCCCGGGGAGAGCGGTGGCCGGGTCACTCTTGCCGAAGATCACCGAGGAGGACCAGGCGTCGCGGAAGGTCTGCCAGATCTGCACCGAGTTGGAGACGTTCGGGACCTCCACGGTGCGGGCCGCCTGGTCGGCGAACAACTTGTACTCAGGGTTCTTGGTCAGGTAGTCGGCGTAGACCGTCGACACGTCCTTGCGGAGCGGCATCTGCCCGGTCAGGGTGAGGAGCTGGGAGTCCTGCGCGACGCTGGTCGAGAACTTCATGAACTCCCAGGCCGTGCCGCGGTTCTGACAGCTCGCGTACATCCCGACATTCTTCGCGTCGGAGAACGTGTGGATCTTGTCCGCCGCGGTGCCCTTGGAAGTGGGGACCGGAACGACGCCCCAGTCGACCTTGCCCTTGTAGTTGGCGATGGCCCAGGGGCCGACAACGGCCATGGCCGCGACCCCGTCGGCGAACGAGTCACCGTTGTAGGTCTCGGTACCGGCCAGTTTGTCGGTGTAGAGGGTCTTCCAGAAGTTGGCGACCGCCAGCCCCTCAGGGGAGTTGAAGGTCGACTTCTTGTCCACCAGCAGTTGCTTGCCCCCGGTCTCGGCCGCGTACAGCGGGTAGAAGTCGAACCAGGACTGGTAGAACTGGCTGGCCGGAGACGGGAAGATGGCGTACTTCGCCGCACCGGAGGACACGATCTTCTTGCTCGTCGCGATGAAATCGGCGTAGGTGGCCAGGGCCGGTGTGGTGATGCCGGCCTTGGCGAAGATCTTCTTGTTGTAGAAGATCATCACCGGGTTGGACTTCCACGGCAGCTGGTAGTAGTGCCCGTCGGAGGATTGATACTGCTTGCTGATGTCGCCGGTGCGCCCCTCGATGTAGGACGCTCCGTCGGCGAACGAGTTCAGATCGACCAGGCCGCCCTGCTTCTGGAACTGCGGGACCGCGGCCGGCGACGTGTTGTAGATCAGGCACGGCTCGGTGCCGGCCGTGATGGCCGCCCCGATGACCTCTTCGGAGGACTTGCCGGCCGGAACCTCCTCGGCCGTCACCGTCTGGTCGGGATGGGCCGTGTTCCAGGCCGCCACGGCTTGTTTGCCCCAGGCGACCTCCTGCGCGTTGTTGGAGTACCAGATCTTGATCGGACCGGTCGCGGTGGAACTCGAACCCGAACCCCCGCTGCTGGATCCGCAGGCGGTCAGGGCGATGGTGCCGAGGAGCAGGCCGGCGATGGCCAGCGACGTGCGTTTCATGACGACTTCCTTGTCGTGGTGGGGACAGGTGTGTGGTGCACCGCTCCGATGAGAGGAGCGGAGGCCGTGGCCCGGTTTCGCGGACACGGCGGGGCAAGCGGGTGGCAACGCAAGGACACCGGAACTAGTACCCGGTGATGTGGGGAACGGTGGTGGAGCGGGCGTGCGCTAGGGCGGCGGGGCGGTGGAGCCCCGAAGGATGAAGGAGGCGGACGGAAGTTGGACATCGGTGACAACGCCGCCGCCGAGCAGGGCCACCATGGCCGAGGCCGACGCCTGACCCCAGGCGAAGGCATCGGTCCGGACGGTGGTGAGCGGCGGATGCAGATGGGCCGAGAGTTCGGCGTCGTCGAAGCCGACGATGGACAGATCGCCCGGCACGCTCAGGCCCCGACGGTGGGCCTCGGCCATCCCGGACACGGCCATCAGGTCGCTGGCGTAGAGGATCGCCGTCGGCGGGTGCGGTGCGTCCAGCAGTTCGGCGGTGGCCCGCGCACCGCCGGCGGCGGTGAAGTCCGATTCCACCCACGACCCGGGCGGAAGACCGGCGGCACTGAGGGTCTCGGCCCAGGCGGACCGGCGCCGATCGGCGTGCAGGTACTCCTGCGGACCGCCGACGTGGGCGATGCGACGGTGCCCCAGCGCGATCAGGTGATCCAGGGCCGTTCGCACACCGGGCAGGTCGTCCAGACAGACGGCCGGAATGCGGGAGTCCTCCGACGGGCGGTTGAGCGACACCGCCGGCAGCCGCAGCTCGGCCAGCAGGCTGGGTCGGGGGTCGGCCTGGCGAAGGTCCGTGACGAAGACACCGTCGACCCGTCCGTTGGCCAATTCCGTGTACGCCTGCTTCTCCTCTCGGACATCCGAGACGAAACGCAGCATCAGGGCCATTCCGATCGGTGCGATCACCTGCTCCAGCCCGGCGATGAACGGCGGGAAGAACGGGTCGGCGCGCAGCATTTCCGGGCGCCGGGCCAGTACCAGTCCCAATGTGCCGGTCTTGGACGAGGAGAGTGCGCGGGCCGCATGACTGGCCCGAAACCCCAGGTCCTCGACCGCCTGCAGGATACGGAGCCGGGTGGCCGAGGCGACCCCGGGCTTGTCGTTCAGGGCCAGGGACACGAGCCCCTTGGACACCCCGGCGCGCGCAGCGACGTCAGAGATCGTGGGTTTTGCGCTCACTCGCCGTCCCTTCACCGTTGAATCCGACTGCGAGGATTAAACCGGTTTAGGGCGAATTCTGTCAAGCACTCTTTCTTCGTCCGCCCTTGGTCGGGGCGGCCGTCGATGGCCTGATCGATTCCGGAGAGTCGTCCTCTGCGTTCCCGCGGTGGACGGCGCGGGCGTCACGGCAGCGGTACGGCCCAGCGGATCTGGGTGCCGTGCGGGTCGACCCGTCCGATGGTGCAGGTGGCACCGGCGACGACGGCCTGTTCGGCCATGCGCCGCAAACCGCTGCGGACGGCGGTGTCGGGGATGCCGATGCCGTCGTCCATGACGGACACGACCATCTCGTCGTTCACCGAGACGGTCACCCTGAGCTCGTCGGCTCCGGAGTGACGGACGGCGTTGCCGACCGCCTCCCGCACCACTGCCTCGGCCTGCCGGGCCATCGCGGGGGCGACGATGTCGACCGGCCCCGACATCCGGACCGTCGTCCGGATCGGGCGGCCGGCCGTGAGCTCGCTGATCGCGCCCTGCAGCGTCGCCCGGAGCCCGGGCCCCTGACGCGAATCGAACTGCAGGTCGAAGATGGCGGTGCGGATGTCGTGGATGACCTGTTGCAGGTCGTCGATGTGTTCGGTCAGATGCTGCGACACGGTCGGGACGACGGTCCGGTGTTGGGTGCCCTGCATGGCCAACCCGATCCCGAACAACCGCTGAATGACCTGATCATGCAAATCCCGCGCGATCCGCTCCCGATCAACCAACACATCCAACTCCCGCCGCGCCGCCAACGCCTGCGCCCGCCCCAACGCCAACGCCGCCTGATCAGCAAACGCCGACACCAACTGCAACTCCTCCTCATCAAACCGCGCCGCCCCCGGCGACCGAATCGTGCACAACACCCCCGCCCGCGCCTCCCCATCCCCCAACGGCAACACCAACGCCGGACCAAACTGCCCCCCCAAATCAAACCGCAACCGCCCCACATTCCGCGGCGTCCGATCCACAAACACCTCCCCCGCCGTCGACCCCACCACCGGAATCCGCCGCCCCGTCACCGTGTCCGGCGCCAACCCCACACACAACGTCACCTCCAACACCGACCCATCATCCGGATCAGCCAACGCAATGAACGTGAACTGCGCCCCCGCCAACTCCCGCGCCCGCGACGCAATCAAAAACAACACCCGCCCCGGATCCGAACCCCCCAACAACTCCGACGTCACCTCCGTGATCGCCTCCAACCACCGCGCCCGCCGCACCCCCTGCTCAAACAACCGCGCATTCCCCACCGCAATCCCCGCCGCCGCCGCCAACACCTGCACCACCGACTCATCCTCCGCCGTAAACCCCACCCCACCCCGCTTCTCCGTCAAATACAACCGCCCAAACGTCGCCCCCTGCGCCGACACCGGCACCCCCAAAAACGACCGCATCGGCGGATGATGCACCGGAAACCCCACCGACGCCGGATGCACCGACAAATCCGCCAACCGCAACGGCTCCCCCTGCGAAATCACCACCCCCAACACCCCACCCCCCGTCGGCAACGGCCCAATCCGCTCCCGCGTCACATCATCAATCCCCTCATACACAAAATGAGACAACCCACCATCAACCCCCAACACCCCCAACGCCCCATACTCCGCCCCCACCAACTCCCGCGCCGCCCCCACAATCCGCCGCAACGTCACCTCCAAATCCAACCCCCGCGACACCGCCAACACCGCCGACAACAAGCCGCCCCAGCCCGTCGAACCGTCGACGGCAGCCAGATGGCCCTGGCTCAGCTGCGTCTCGTCCATCAGCGGCCTCAGGTCGAGAGGTGACGGTGGGTTCGCGTGCCGATCGGTCTGTCCACCGGAAGCGGGGAGGTCTAACCGTTCGGCCATCGGTCAACCTTGACACGCGACGGACGGTTCACCCATACACCGTATGGAGGAACTTCCGCAATCGGGCGGGCAGGCGGGACTTTCGGCACTGGTCCGATCCGCGTCGCCCGAGCAGAGTGAGGGCAGATCGGCATCCGTCTCGGCTGTCGATTCGGCAGGCAGCGAGGACCGGAGAGCATGACGACGCTTCTGAGGCCAGTAGGCAATCTCACCGACGGAGAAGTCGAGTCCGTGTTGCAGGCGGCGATTGCCGCCCCTTCGCTGCACAACAGCCAGCCGTGGTTGTTCCGATGCACCGACCGGACGATCGAGCTGCGAGCGGACCCGGAACGCATGCTGCCGGCCAGCGATCCGGACCGTCGGGAGACGTTGTTGGCGTGCGGTGCGGCCCTGCTGAATCTGCGGATCGCGATCGGCGCGTTGGGATCGGCGGTCGATCTGCGGTTGCTGCCCGATCCGGCGGATCGCGATCTGCTGGCCATCCTCCGGCCCGAGGGGTTCGCCCGGGTGACTCCGCATGACCAGCGGCTGGCACGCGCGATCCGCCAGCGTCACACGAGCCGGCGCCCGTTCCTCGATGAGCCGGTGCCGCCCGAGTTGTGTGCCGAGATGCGGCGCGCGGCCCGGACCGAGCAGTCCTGGTTGGCCACCGTCGCACCGGCCCAGCAGAGCCGGTTGCGCGACATCCTGGCCGAGGCCCATCGGGTGCAACAACAGGATCCACAGTTCAGAGCCGAGTTCGAAGCGTGGACGGCCCGCACCGGTGACTCGTCCGACGGTGTGCCGCTGCGCAGCGCGGGCATCCGCCCGGCGCCGCAGGATGTCTGGACGATGCGCGACTTCGGCACCGGGTCGGCGCCGGAACGCCGGCCCGGCAAGGAGTTCGAATCGGATCCGCTGGTTGCCGTCATCGGCTCGTTCCACGATCTCCCGTTGGCGCAACTGAACGCCGGCCAGGCGATGCAGCGGGTATTGCTGACCGCCACCGCCGGTGGTCTGGCCTCCTCCTTCATGTCGCAGGTCATCGAGGTGCCGTCGGCGCGGGCCGAACTTCGAGGGCTGCTCGGCGGCGCCCTGTGGCCGCAGACCGTCCTTCGGCTGGGTTACGGCTCACCGGCCCCCCCGACTCCCCGACGGCGGCTCGACGAGGTGCTCAGCGTCGACTGAGGGGCCGCACAGCAAGGGCCGCGCACGTCAAAGCCGAACACCCCGGAGTGGGACACTGGCCGCGTCACTCGACCCGGCTCGGCGCGACCTCACCTATCGGGTTCGAGCGCGCATCTCGGTCGCGAGGACAGCAGCCTGGGTGCGGCGTTCCATTCCCAGCTTGGCCAACAGCCGTGAGACGTAGTTCTTGACCGTCTTCTCGGCCAGGAACATCCGCTCGGCGATCTGCCGGTTGGTCAAACCTTCACCGATCAGATCCAGGACGGTGTGCTCCTGCTCGGTCAGCCCGGCCAGCGGCCCTGGCCGATCCGAGTCGGTACCGGCCCGCAGCCGATTCATCAAGGCCGCCGCGGCCCGGTTGTCCAGCAGGGACCGTCCGGCGCCGACCGTCCGCACCGCGGACAACAGGTCCAACCCCGTGATGTCCTTGATGACGTACCCGCCGGCGCCCGCCATGATCGCGTCGACCATGGCCTGTTCGTCGGGGTAGGAGGTGAACATCAGGCAATTCAGATCCGGCAGCATCGACCGCAGCTCCCGGCACAGTTCCACACCGTTCCCGTCGGGCAGCCGCACATCAAGCACCGCGACATCGGGCCGGGCGGCCGGAATGCGGGCCAGCGCCTCGGCCACGGTGGATGCCTGCCCGACCACGGTCATGTCGGATTCTTCGTCCAGCAGGTCGGCGACGCCGCGACGGACGACTTCGTGGTCATCGGTGAGGAAAACCTTCAGCATCTTCGCGCTCCCGAATCAGCCCCGGGCCGCCGACGGCGGCGTGCAACCAACAGGCCAATTCTAGGGCGTAAGGACGACGTGCGGTGGATCGCGTGCGGATCATTGTTGCCGGGTCGGCACCTGCGCCGCTGGTCCCTCATCCGGCCTAGAGCAGGTCGTCGCGATGGCCACGCAGGACCAGCGGCTCGATGTGCGCCGTGATCTCCCGCCCCCAGGACGCAGCCCGCTCCAGTTCGCCCGGAACCAGCTGGTTGTCGGCATCGACCAGGAAGCTGACCGGTCCGGCCACCACCTTCACCCCGTGCTGGTGCAACAGATGCTTGATGGCCCGCCCGGCCCGCCCGCTCAACAGGGGGCTGATGTTCCGCCTCGTGTCGAACACGGCGGCTCGGCTCGGGAGCGGATCCTCGCGTTCCAGCCACTCGCGCAATCCGATGCCGGTTGCGTCCGGTTCCAGTTGTTTGTGGCTGTCGGGTTCGCTCGCCTGGTCGGCCGCTCCTTGCCGGGTGGTCGGCCGGCTCAGGGACCAGGCATGAGTAGGCGCGCCGATGATCAGCAGGTCGGCGGTCGACACGATCGTCGGATCGGCGGATCCGACCGGTTGGCACCAGACCGAGTGGACCGGCCGAATCGAATCGGCGATGGCCTCGGCCACCTGCCGGGTGTTGCCGAACATCGATTCGTAGACGACGACGATGTGCATGGACGCTGCTCCTCGATCAGGGGTGGACGAGAGGATCTGGTCAGGGCCGATCGGGCCGGGTACGGACCACGGCGACCGGACAGGGCGAATGGGCGATCAGTGTGTGGCTGGTGGAGCCCAGGAGCAGCCCGGCGATGGCGCTGCGGCCACGGCTTCCGACCACGATCAGACTGGGCCGGGCGTCGAGCGGAACCTGCTGATAGCGGTGCAGGATCTGGGTGGCCGGGTGGCCGTGCAACAAGGTGGGCAGGACGGGGACGTCGGGGTACTTGTCGGCCCAGCCGGTCAGCTGTTCGGCCAGCAACCGCTGCTCCCGCTCCTGACGTCGCTGGTCCGCGGCCTCCGAGGAGTAGTACGGCACATCGATGACGCCCGGCTCCTCCCCCCAGCAGTGCAGCGGAACCAGACACGCCTGCCGCAACGAGGCTTCCTGCAGGGCGAAGGCCAACGGTGCGGCGTCCAGGTCCGAGCCCTCCACCCCCACCCACACCGGCCGGTTGGACGGGTTGTCGGCCGCGACGTCGCGCAACACGACGACCGGACCTCGGCCATGGGCGGCCACCCGCGCCGCCACCGACCCGAGCACCGCCTCGGTCCACTCGCTGTCACCGTGGGACCCGAGCACCGTCAGCAACGCCGACCCGGTCGCTTCGATCAGCACTCGAGCCGCGTTGCCGCGGCGCAGCAGCGTCGACACCGTCAATTCCGGGAATTGGGCCCGTATCGCCTCGGCGGCGTCGGTGAGCACCTGCTGCGCCCAGTGCCTGACGTCGGTGTAGACATCCGGGGCGATCATCACTCCCGGCCCGGCGAACCCCACCGACACGTCATAGGCGAGCAGCAACGTCAACTCGGCCCGGCGACGCACAGCGGCGCCGGCCGCCCATCGGGCGGCGTCCAACGCGCAGGCCGACCCATCGATCCCGACCACCACCTGGTTGTCCGGGTACCCGCTCATCCCATCGTCCCTTTCCGTCCAACCGCGTCGGCCCCCGGCGTCGATGCCGGGGGCTTCCTCGTCGCCGCGCAAGCGGCGGGCTATCGCAGGATGCGGTACTGCTGCACCACCGGACGCCGCGACCACCAGCGTCCCAACCCCCACGCCGACCCAACACCCAACGTCGCCACCACGATCAACCCCACCGCAAAGATCAAGTGGTAGTCCAGGAACGGGTTCGTCGAGCCACTGGCCGTGCCGGTCGAGGTGAACCGGGCCATCGGCCATTCCGCCACCCACATCAACACCAGCAAGATGGATCCGGCCACCGCCGCCACGCGCAACAACACCCCCGTGATCAACGCGACTCCGATTCCCAGCAAGCCGATCATGAACAACCAATCAGCCCACCCGTTGCCGGCCATCGACCGGAACCCGCTCTGCCACGGACCGACCTCCACGTGACTCAGGAACCCTCGCGTCGGCGAGCCACCTCGCACCCACCCCTGCGAACTCTGCGTCGAGTAGCCCCAGCCGAATGCCTTGTCGGCGAACGCCCACAAGAACACCCACCCAAGACCGAACCGCAACAACTCCACCGACCAATGCGGTCGACCCATCCCCGCCACCGGCGACACGCGGGTTTCCACCGCGGCAGCGGCACCACCCTGATCCACCGGAACCCGAACCGACCGACGCTCGTCCGTCGACATCACCGAACTCCTCTCACCTCATCGAAACACCAGGACCAACAAAGCATCTCCCCCGCCACCACCCCCGAAGAGGGCCGAAAGTCACATCCCGCGCGGCATTGGACCCACTGCGTGACGATGGACCAACCAACCGATCAGCATCACCAGCAGGCCGGCCACGAACATGACCGGCTGCAAGAAGAAGAAGTGCCCGACCATCAACCACTGAACGACGATCCAGCCCACCTGAGCCGTTCCGGCCAGCATGGTCAGGGCGAACGCCGCACGCGAAGCGAGCACCTCGGCGACCGCGGCCGTCGCCATCGGCACGGCGACGATCAACAGGAGGAAGATTCCCGGCCACACCCATGTCGAGAACGGTGTCGACCGAAGCCACTCCGAGGGAATGCCGATGCGATCGTCGGCGATCAGTCCGACCCCGCCGTAGACCGCCCCGACGGCGACCACCACCTCCAGCGCAACCAGAACCCAGCGGGCCCGCCCGGCTCCGCCGGCAGCTCCCCGATGTTGGCCGGCCGGAGCCGACGATATCGAGGGCGATGATGCGATTCTGGAATGAACCACGGCCTTCCTCCGATCCAGTGCCGGGCCGACCGCGGTGATCGGCCGATGACCAGCGTGGTTCGGTCCCCGGCCGGGGTCCAGAGGAAAAGGTCCCGTTCGGGCCGACCAGGGTTGGTGCCGCACATGGCCGCTTGATGACCTTCGGCCCTATCGCCACGAGCGCGCAGGGACGACAGTCCATTCGTGGGAAGGCCCGAGACCGATCGGTCCGCCCCCGGAAGGGAACTCATCATGACCTTGCTTGCCGGTGCTGCTCGAATCGTCGCCGCGGTCGACGGCTCACCGTCGTCGGTGCGGGGCCTGGCCCAGGCCCTCCGGCTGTCCACCGATCCCGAGGTGCGGGTGACCGCCGTCCAGGTCTGGCATCGGTACTACGGAGTCAACCTGCCGTCCACCTGGACCCCAGAGGCCGACGCTCTCCGCGTCCTGGAGAATTCGATCCACGCGGCCGGCGTCGATCCCGGACGGATCGAGCGATTGGTCATCGAAGGCGATGCCACGCAGGAATTGCTCCGGCTCAGCCGGACGGCCGACCTGTTGGTGCTCGGCAGCCGGGGACACGCGGGAATGGCCGGCCTGCTGATCGGTTCGGTCAGCTCGGCCTGCGCCGCCCACGCCCACTGCCCCGTCCTGGTCGTGCATGCGGACGACCGGCTGCTCGGCCGGCCGCCCGGCCCCCCGGACGCGCCCGAACGAGCTGACCCGGCGGCCCGAGAATCGGCCCCGGCCCGGCCCGGTGGCCCAGCCGACCGGCGATGAGACAGACCCTTCCGCGCGCGGGCGGACGGCTCCGCCCGAGGGTGCCGCGGCCGAGTGCATCCTGCCGTTGGACCGACTGGTGGAACCTTCGCAATCCCCCGCCCTCCCGGTTCGCCTACGCCGTACGCTTCGAATGCAGCGACAACAAGCCCGCTGACCGTCGCGTTACCGCCGGTATTTGCGTGCCGTGCCGTGGCCTGGGCCATGGAGTCGAATCCCGATGAACCGAATCGATCGTGCCGAAGGGGCGCCGTGGCCGCCTGATCAAGCGCGGACAGATGGCGCAGCCGAACTCGAGACCACCTTGCGCCAGGTCATCGCCGCCGCTGTGGACGCAGAGCTCGGCGACCACGTCAGCGTCTCCGAGCGGGTGCCAGGGGGCGAGATGAAAACGACCGCCTCATCCGGGGAATTGGTCGCATTGATCGACAAGTCGCAACACCGGCTGTGGGAGGGCCCCTGCATCGACGGGGTCTACTTCCGGGATGTCCTGACGTCGTCCGCGGTGGCCACCGACCCCCGGTGGCCACGATGGGGCCCGGAGATCGCCGAATGGGGCATCACCAGCCTGATCAGCGTCCATCTGTTCGCCGACCAGGACGCGATGGCCGCCCTGAACGTGTACAGCGACCGTCCGCGGGACTACTCCGAGGACGATCGGGAGGCGGCCCGCTTGATCGCCGCCCACGCATCGATCGCGTTCGCCCACGTCCGTGGGCCGACCCACTGGTGGAAGGCCATTGACGCCCGGCACAGCATCGGTCAGGCCGAGGGCATCCTGATGAACGAGTTGGGCGTCAGGGCCATCGAGGCGTTCGGCGTCCTGCGCCGACTGTCGCGGGAGCGCAATGTCCGGCTGCACGTGCTCGCGGCCGAGGTCGTCCGCAACGGCGGCCTCCCTCCCCCGGTCCGGAGCGTGCCTGCGTCGCGGCCGGCGTCATGACCACCGGCCGTTCACGGCAGGCCCCGTTGCGGCACCTGAACCGGGACCTGATCGTCGACCAGGCCCTGGCTCTGGCCCGCGTCGGCGGCGTGGCCGGGGTCTCGATGCGCAAGGTGGCCAACGCGCTCGGGGTGGAGGTGATGTCGCTCTACCACTGGGTGCCCAGCCGGGATGCGCTCCTGGTGCTGATGGCCGACCGTTCGGTGGCCCTGATACCCGCTCCGGACCCGGCGCTGCCCTGGCCCGATCGGCTCCGGACGGTGCTCCTGGATCTGTATCAGGCCGGCCTGGACAACCCAGTTCTGTTCGAAGTACTGGCCGCGGAACAGCTCCGGCCTCGGACTCTGATCTCGGCACCCGACGCGGGCGGTGCCGTGATGCGTTTGCTGGAGTCGATCCTGCGGATGCTGGCCGAAGCCGGATTGTCCGGACCCCAGATGGTGCACGCTTTCCGGGGCCTCCTCGGCATCATCGTCGGGTTCCTGGTCGCCCAGGTCGACGGGCTGCCCACCGCGCGCGCGCAGACAACGGCGAGCGGTCGCCTCGGTCCCCTCGGCCTGTTCGACGCCATCGATCCGGCCGAAGGCGTCAGCTATGCGGTGGACCTGTTCCTCGCCGGGTTGCGTCACTCCGACGGCCAATCGCCGCCGGCGCCCGGCCCCGAGCACGACCAGTCCGGAGCCGACGTTCCGCCGTGACCGGTTCCGAACGAAGGCCTTTTGACCCTAGGTGGCATGGCCCGGCCGGGCACAATGGAATTCACCGGATATCACCGCCGAACGTCTGCGGCGTATCCCGCTCGGGGAAAGGGGTCGTTCCATGACTGTCAGTCGTGCTGTGCCGCATCTGGATCCCTCCATGGTCGATCAACTCGAGTCGGAGTGCGCCGGGCGGTTCGCTCCCGGCGTCGTGCACGACGCGTTGGTCGAAGCGGCTCGGGATCTGGAGGGTTCGATCCGGTCGGATGCGTTGCCGCAGATGGCGTTCGTGCTGGCCCGGTATCGACTGAATCGGGACGAGGAGGCCGGAGAATGATCGTCTTGGCGGTGGTCATCGGAGTCGCCGCAGCGGTGACGTTCCTGACCGCGTTCGTCAGTCGCGCGTGAGCGGGAATGCCGGCGTCTGCGTAATCGGATGGTAATGAGCGAATGATTGCTGGCGGATGCCGCCGCGTGCGAGGATTCGACCCTTACGGGTGACGGTGGCATCCGGGTAGTTCCGGCCGATGTCGCTCTCATGGCGTATACGTCGGCGGTGGTGTTGTGTCAGGCCGGTGCCCCGGCCGCGCGGAACCTCCGGTCCTGATGACCTTCGGCCCTAGGCCGGACCTCGCCCACTGGAGCAGGATCAGGATCGGGCACGACGGCCGATCCCTCCGTCCCGCAGGCTGAGAAAGAGTCAGGGAGCGGGACATCGGCCCCTCATTGACGCCGAACGGACGGGTGACGATCAACGATGGACCGAGTTCAAGGTCGGGCACCTCTCGCCCGCTCCGGGCGGACGGCCGAACACACGGCACCGGGACCGGGAACGGACCGAGATCGCCCGGGCGGAGTCGTGATCGTGACCGAGCCGGAACCGGCAGCGATTGCCGAGACTCACTGTGCGGTCGTGACCTTCATCGGCGACAAGGCGTTCAAGATAAAGAAGCCGGTGGACCTCGGATTCCTGGACTTCACCACGCCCCAGGCCCGGAAGGCGGTGTGCCACCGGGAGCTGGAACTCAATCGACGTCTCGCCCCTGACGTCTATCTGGATGTGGCCGAGGTGTCGGACGGAGCCGGACGGCCCTGCGACTGGATCCTGGTCATGCGGCGCATGCCGGCCGACCGACGGTTGTCCACCTTGGTCCGACAGGGGGCCGACGTCGACGACGAACTACGGGCCCTGGCCAAGATGCTGGCCGCCTTCCACTCCCGAGCCGAACGCGGCCCTCGGATCGACGCGGCCGCCTCCGCGGCCGGGCTGGAACGCCGTTGGCGCGACAATCTGGACGAGATGTCCCGCTTCCGAGGTGATCCGCTGGAACCCGATGTGCTGGACGACGTGGCCGGCCGGGCCTTGGGCTACATCGCCGGGCGGGCCGCGCTGTTCCGTGCTCGGGCCGAACAACGGCGCAACTGCGACGGTCACGGTGATCTGATCGCCGACGACGTCTTCTGCCTGCCCGACGGGCCGCGCGCGCTGGATTGCCTGGAGTTCGACGATCGGCTCCGTTGGGTGGACGGGCTGGACGATGCCTGTTTCCTGGCCATGGATCTCGAGCGGCTGGGTGCGCCCAGGCTCGGCAGCCGATTCCTGGATCTGTACGCCGAATTCTCGGCCGGACCCAGGTCGACCTCACTGGAACACCACTACACCGCCTATCGGGCGCTCGTCCGGGCGAAGGTGGCGTGTCTGCGCCACGAGCAGGGTGTGGTCGAAGAGGAGCAGCGGGCGCGATTTCTGCTGACCATGGCCCAATGGCACCTGCGCGTCGGTCAACCCCGGCTGATCCTGGTCGGCGGACTGCCCGGAACCGGGAAGTCGACCCTCTCCGGAGCCCTGGCCGACCAACTCAACGGGGCGATCGTGCGGTCCGACCGGGTGCGAAAGGAGATCAACGGCATCGACCCGGAAGCACGCGCCGGAGCGGCGTGGGAAGCGGGCCTCTACCGCCCCGAGATCTCCGAGATGGCCTACGCCGCAATGCTCGTCCGGGCGCGGGAGATGCTGGACATGGGCGAGACGGTCGTCCTGGATGCCAGCTGGAGTTCGGCCGCCCAGCGTGCCCGGGCGCGCTCCGTCGCGGCCGACTCGTCCAGTCCGATCGCCGAACTCCGCTGCACGGTGGGGACCTCGGTGGCCATGGACCGGATCGCTCGACGACGAGGTTCCGGCGATCCGTCGGACGCCACCGGTGAGATCGCGACGACCATGGCCGCGCACTTCGATCCCTGGCCGGAGGCTGCGGTCATCGACACCGGTCACGACCCGCAGCGCACAGCCCAACTGGCCCGATCGATGATCGACGATCGGGCCAGCTGAACCGGGGGGGGGGGGGCGATTTCTTCGATCAGCCCCGAACCACCAACAGATTCCTCACCTTGGTCACACCGGGCGCCGCCCAAGCCGCGTGCTCGGCCTGCATCCGCGCCGACCAGGAATGGACGGTACCGGTCAACTCGACCACACCGCCCGGGTCGTCGGTGACCTCGATCCCGTCCGCCTCGACCTGGGCATTGCGATGCAGGGCGGCCGTGATCGCTCGTCTGGTTCCGGCCGCCGGTGCGGTCGGGCGCAACTTGATCTCGTCGACGACGTCGACCACGCCCTTGAGATAGGCGACCGCTCGCCGAGCCGCGGCCCGTTGGAACTGCCAGGGCACTGAACCGGTCAGAGTGATCACGTTGTGGTGCACGGCGACCTTGACGCAGTTGTCCGGCACGTCGACCGCGCGTTCCAGGGCACGAGTGGCCGCCCGGGCGACGTCGGCATCGTTGACCACCGAATCGCTGCGGACCTCGATCTCGTCGGCGACGGCGGTCACGCCGCGCACCCGAAATGCAGCCTTGGCCGCCTGTACCTTCTCGGGGTAGCTGTTCACCTCGCCGGACAGGGTCACCGCACCGTCGGTGACGGCCACCCCGATGTGGGCGTCGTGGACGGCCGGTGTCCACTGCAGCTCTTTACGCACCGCGTCCTGCAGGTCGGTGTCGGCCTGCAATTGCGCTGTATGCATCTCACTGCCCCCTTCGTCAGCCCTTTTCGATCGCGATCCGGGAGGCCGCGGACACCGGCGGGTTGGTCGGCATCGAAATGCGTACCTCCAGGATGCCGTCCTTGTAGCTGGCCTTGACATCGGAACTGGTGACGCCCTCGGGCAGCCGCACGGACCGGCGGTAGCTGCCGTATCGGAACTCCGAGCGGTAGCCGTCCGGCCGCTTCTCCTCGTCCCGTTCCTCCCGCTGGGCGGCCAGGTGCAGAATCCCGTCAGCGACGGTGATCTCGATGTCCTTCTCCGGATCGACGCCCGGGAGCTCGGCCCGGATCACTCCGTGTCCGTCCTCGACGTACTCCTCCACCTTGATCATCTTGGTCCGGCCGTCGACGAACGGGTCCACCTGATCCCCGCCGGCGAAGTAGTTGCGGAACAGACCGCGAAACGCCCGGTCGAACCAGTCGTCGGACCATAGTTCTTCGGACGGCCAGGTCACAGCATTCTTCGCTTTCACGATGGACATGTTCGGGTTCCTCTCCGTCGCGTCGGCGGGTCTGTCCCGCCCGCGCCTTCCATCATCGGAACTCCTACCGGCCCGTCAAAGGGCCGAAAGTCCCCACCCGTCAACCGATCGGCCCCACGGTCAGTGGCGGCGCACGCGCTGGTGCCCGAACACGAAATAGGCCACCGGACCGACGAAGTTGATGAAGCTGACCGCCACCCACATCCCCTTGGGTCCACGGATCTCGTTCTGCGGGCGGCGTGCGATATCGCGCAGGGCGGCCGTCAACAGGGCCAGCTGCACGGCCGCACCGACGACGGTTCCCCGTTTCGCTCCTGGGCTCAGGTCGGCCCAGGACCGCGCCTTTCTCCCGGTCCGTCGTTCGGCCGGACGGCCGGTCCCGGCCGCGTCCCCGTCCTGGGCCGATATCTGAGTCGACATGCGCGCACTTCCCTTCGCCTGATGAGCACGGCCGAGCAGCAAGCAGATCCCGCACGGCCGCGCCGAGCCCATTCTGATCCGGGGCGCGGCGGTCCGAGAAGGGCCGAAGGTCCCCACCGACCGGACCCCGCAACTGCCCGGTCCGGGCCGTCGCACGAACCGGACCGAGCTTGTCGATCCGGCCGACGCGGCCGGTGACCTTCGGCCCTAGGTCGTCGGGGCCACGATGCGGAAGGCTCCCGGCCATGGCTGACGCCGGTCGCTCGCCGACCGTTCCCGGCTCGGCGCCGACCGGCCTGAGCAGTTCGGTGGCCGCGTCGCGGTTGGAACGCGACGGCCGCAACGACGTGCCGACCGTTCGTTCGTCGCATCTGCTCACCACGGTCCGGCGGCAACTGCTCGACACCATCATGTTGGTACTGCTGACCGCAGCTGGGTTGACCGCGCTCACCGCGGATTGGACCGACTGCGCCGTCATCGTCGCGGTCATCGTGCTGAACACGATTCTCGGAACCGTCCAGGAGGTGCGGTCGGCGCGGTCGATCGCCGCCCTGGCCGATCTGACCGCTCCGCAGGCAACGGTCATCCGCGACGCGGTCCCGCGGCTGATCCCCTCCAGCCAGGTGGTGCGGGGGGATCTGCTCGCCGTCAGCGGCGGCGACATCGTGGCCGCCGATGCCACCCTGTCCCTGGCCCAGTTCCTGCGGGTGGACGAGTCGATGTTGACCGGTGAGTCGATACCGGTCGAGAAGACCGACGGCGATCGGCTGGCCGCCGGCACAGTGGTCAGCACGGGTCGGGGTCTGGCCGTCGTGCAGGAGACCGGGGCCAGATCCTCGATCGGCTCGATCGCGGCCTCGCTGAGCAAGATCCGGCCGGCCGGCACGCCTCTGCAACGTCAGTTGGCCACCCTGGGGCACCGCCTGGCCGTCGCTGCGGCGGCCGCGGCCGTGGTGGTGGCCGGGCTGAATCTGGCCATGGGCCACGGCCTGGAAACCAGTGTCGTCCTGGCGATCAGCCTCGCCGTGGCCGCCATCCCCGAGTCGCTGCCCGCGGTTTCGGCCATCGCGCTCGCGCTGGCCGCGCGACGGATGGCCGAGGCCGGCGTCCTGGCCCGCCATCTGGCCGCGGTCGAGGCCCTCGGGTCGGTGACCGTGCTGGCCGTGGACAAGACGGGAACCCTGACGGAGGGCCGGATGTCGGTGTCCGACACCTGGGCCCCCGATATCTCGGTCGCGGTGGGCGGAGTGGATCTGCTGTCGGCCGCGGCGCTCTGCAACAATGCCAGGAACGCCGACGACCCGCTGCCGAGCACGCATGACGACCCGCTCGAGGTCGCCCTGGTCGATGCGGCGACCGCAGCCGGGATCGACGTCGCGGCCCTCCGGCGTCGGTGGGTCCGGGTCGGCGAGATCCCCTTCGATGCGGCGGCGACCCGCATGCAGACCACCCATCGGTCGGGCAACCGGCAGGTCGAGCTGTGCAAGGGATCGCCCGAGGCGGTACTGGGATCGGTGCTGGACGAGTCCGACCCGGCGGCCGGGGCGATGGCCGAGCGCTGGGCGGCGGCCGGGAGCCGGGTAATCGCGGTCGCCGGCCGCACGGACGGCCGGTGGCACCTGTTGGGCCTCGTCGCCATCACCGACGCTCCGCGCAGCACGGCCCGAGGAATGATCGAACAGTTCCGGCGGGCCGGTATCCGGCCGGTGATGGTCACCGGCGACCACCAGGCGACCGCACAGGCGATCGCGTCGGCGATCGGCCTCATCGGACCGGGAGATCACCCGCTCTCGGCCGCCGAATTCCTGGCCGGAGCCGACGGAAGCGTGCTGGCCCGGGTGCGGCCGGAGGAGAAGCGAGCGATCGTCGGCGAGCTGCAACGCCGCGGGCAACTGGTCGCCATGACCGGTGACGGAGTCAACGACGCCCCGGCCCTCCGCCAGGCCGACATCGGTGTCGCCATGGGTCGACGCGGTTCCGAGGTAGCCAAGCAGACGGCCGACCTGATCCTCACCGACGACGGCCTGCCGTCGATGATCTCGGCCGTGCGTGAAGGACGCCGGGCCGCGGACAACCTGCGCCGGTTCCTGCACTACGCGGTCAGTGGCGGCATCGCGGAGATCGTCATCATGATCATCGGGCCGGTCCTGGTGGTCCCGGTGCCCCTGTCGGCGGGCCAGATCCTGTGGATCAACCTGCTCACCCACGGCCTGCCGGGCGTCGCCATGGGCAGCGAGCCGGCCGTGGCCGACGTGCTGACCCGGCCGCCGCGCACACCGACCGATCAACTCCTGGATCGCCGAGCGGGACTCCGGGTCGCCCTGCTCGGGACCTGGATCGCCACCGTCTGCCTGCTCGCCGGCCGGATCGGGGCCGCGACCGGCGGGTCGGCCCAGAGCACCATCTTCGTCGCCCTGACGTTCGCCCAGCTAGGCGTGGCCGTCGCGCTGCGACCGGGTCGCGCGATCCGGCACAACCCGCTGCTCCCGGCGAGCGTGGGGCTGAATCTGCTCCTTGTCGTGCTGGCCGTGACCTGGTCCCCTTTGCTGGCCCTCTTCCACACCCGCCCGCTGACCTACGGTGAGTGGCTGCTGTGCGTCGGGGCGGGGGTTCTCGCGGCCGTCGTCGGCCGCCGGCAACGGCAGGACTCGTCCGCGGTGGGCGGCCGATGAGCGACGCGGCAGCTTTCAGAACTGCACGCGGAGCTCGTTCTCCACGTCGGTGACACCGGGGGCGCTCCACGCCGCATGCTCGGCCTGCTGTCGTTCGAACCAGGAATGGGCGCTCCCGGACAGGCGGACCGTCCCGTCGGGAGTGGCGGTGACGGTGATGTTCTGCGCCTCGACCTGGGCGTTGCGGTGCAGGGCGGCCACGATCGCGGCCTTGGCGTCGGCGGCCATCCCGCCCCGGTGGATCTTGATGTCGTTGACCACGCCGCGGACACCCTTCAGGTAGGCCACGGCGCGTCGGGCCGCGTCCCGCTGGTACTGCCACGCCACCGCGCCGGTGAGCGTGACCACTCCGTGCCGGACCGTCACCTTGACGGTGTGGTCGGGCACATCGACCGCGTGCTCGATCGCCTCGGCCGCGTGCCGGGCGACGTCGGTGTCATTGGTCGGGACCAGGGAGCGCACCACGATCTCATCGGCCACGGCCAGGACGCCACGCACCCGCAGCGCGGCCCGCTCGGCCTGCTCCTTGTCCGGGTAGCTGTCGACCTCTCCGGACAGAGTGACCGCGCCGTCGGTCACCGACACGCCGATGTTGACGGCGTCGACGCTGGGCGTCCACTCCAGCTCCTGCAGCACGGCACTCTTGAGATCCGCATCGGTGCGGCTGGTGAGGATCGACATGACCGGGGCAGTCCTTTCTGGCGCACGGATCAGATCTGGGGACCGATCAGATGAATCGCACCGGGGCCGGGAGACTTCAGCGACCGGCGGCGATGTCGATGGCCAGCTGCAGTAGTTCGCTCTCCCGCCGCCGTTGATCCCCCGCCGCGGATTGCGCCGACACGTCGGCGATCCGTTGGGCCGGAACCACCGCCTTCAGGACCTCGGACCGTCCGGGCCGCAGCACTGCGGTATCTGGATGTCGATTCATCACACCTTCTCGATCGTCGGGTCTGTGTGCCGGCCGGGACCATCACCCGGGGACGGTTGGGGGGGTCGCAGTCATCGTGTCCCCTGTTCGGTCGTCGGTGGAGGGTCTTTGGTCCCTACCTCGCGGGCGTTCACGGGTTGTGCAGGACGGCGGCCCCGCGGAAGCGCCCGTGCGCAAGATCGGACAACGCCGCCGGGGCCTCGCTCATCGGGTAGGCGACCGTGGTCGCCCGGAGCCGGAAGCGATCGGCCAGTCGGAGGAACTCCTCCCCGTCCCGTCGGGTGTTCGCGGTGACGCTGCGGACACTCCGCTCCCGGAACAAGTCGGTCTCGTAGTTCAGACTCGGAATCTCGGACAGGTAGATCCCGGCGACGGCGAGGGTCCCGCCGGCGTCGAGGGCCTGCAGCGCGACCGGCACCAGGTCACCGGCCGGCGCGAAGAGAATGGCCGAGTCGACCCGCTCCGGCGGCCTCTCGCGCTCGTCTCCGACCGAGTCGACCCGGAGGGCGGCGGCCAAGGACTTGTTGTGTTCGCCGCGGGTGAGCACATGCACGCGAAGCCCGAGATGCAATGCGACCTGGGCGGTCAGGTGGGCACTGCCGCCGAAGCCGTAGAGGGCCACGCTGCCTCCGGCCGGCACCCGGGCGGCCAGGAGTGCCCGGTACCCGATGATCCCGGCGCACAGCAGTGGAGCGGCCTGTTCGTCGCTCAGCCCGCTGGGTAGCGGATAGGCGAATTCCTCGTCGGCGACACAGGCGTCGGCGTAGCCTCCGTCGCGGTCCCAGCCAGTGAACGCCGCGCCCGGGCACAGGTTCTCGTCGCCGCGTCGACAGTAGCGGCAGACACCGTCGGTGTGTCCGAGCCAGGCCACACCGACCCGGTCGCCGATCCGGAATCGGTGGGCTCCGATTCCGAGGGCTTCGACGTGCCCGACTATCTCGTGGCCGGGAGTGGTCTGGGGGCGGCGGGGCGAGAGGTCACCCTCGGCCAGGTGCAGGTCGGTGCGGCACACACCGCAACAGCTGATCCTGACCAGGATCTGGCCGGGCGCCGGTGTCGGCGGTTCGCGCTCCACCCGGCGGAGCGGGCCGCGGTCTATCGGGCCGCAGCGATCGACCACCCATGCCTTCACCGGGTCGGCCCGTCGCCGGGCCGGTCGGATCCATCGGTGGCGCGGGGGGACGTCGTGCCCGGACTGCTCCCACGGCCGGGAATCCGGTTCGGTCTCACTGCGGATCGTTCACCGGAAATGGCCGGTGCCCTGGGCCAGGTGCCCACCGGCGATCGACTGCTGGACGGCCGAGACGCGCGCGGATTCCTCCTCGTCCCGCCGTTGCTGTTCGGCCGCCGAGACGATGGTCGCGTCCGATCCCGGGAAGACCAGCGTGGACTCGCCGGAGTCCAGCCAGCGGACCAGATACGGCGGCGACCCGTCCTCGGACCGCACGTCGACGATCTCGGCTCGCCGCGGACGCTGCCGATCCGTGCGATTGTGCACGAGCAACCAGTCCCCTACCTGAGCGTGCATGTGCCCTTCCCTTCCCTTTCGACCGGGCCGCGGCGCGGCCCGCCCGGCCTTGTGGTCGTTGCTCGTCAATCGGTTTCGTCGATCTCGACGCGGAGCTGGTTGTCCACGTCCAGGACCCCGGCCGCGGACCAGGCCGCCTTCTCGGCCTGCTCGCGTTCGAACCACGAGCTGGTGGTCCCGGTGAGATGCACCGTCGCTTTCGGGGTCGCCGAGACGTGGATCCGGTCGGGGCGAACATGGATGTTGCGGGCCAGTGCGGCCTTGATGGCTTCCACGGCCGTCAGCTGATGGAACGGAGCACCGATACGGATGTGGTTGTTGACGGCGACGACACCCTTGATGAAGGCCACCGCCCGGTAGGCCGCCCGCCGCTGGTACTCCCAGGACACGACCCCGGTCAGCTCGACGACCTGGTCGTGGACGGTGGCCTTGACCGCGCCGTCGGGCACGTCGACTGCGTGCTCCAGGGATTCGCCGGCCAGACGCGCGATGTCGGTGTCGTTGGGCGCCCAGTTCGCTCGGACGGTGATCTCGTCCGCGATCGCGGTGACCCCACGCACACGAAGGGCCGCCTTTCTCGCCTGTGCCTTCTCGGGATAGGTCCCGACCTCGCCGGAGAGCGTCACGGCGCCGTCGCTGACGGCGACCCCGATGTTCGCCGCGTCGACGCTGGGCGTCCATTCCAGTTCCTGCAGGACGGAGTTGCGGAGTGCGACGTCGGAGGCCTTGAGTGAAGTCGTCATGAGGTCAGTCTGGCGTCGTCGGCCGATCGCGACGAGAGTCTTTGGTCCCATGCGAACGGGCCGGCGGCCCCGAGTGTCGTCGGGCCCGCCGACGTCGGATCTGGACGCGTCAGGATGCCCCGGCCATGAAGGCCCCGATCTCGTCCCGGACCCGGCTCTGGCGTCCGAGCAGCAGGTGGCCGCCCCGTTCCACCGCGACCAGCTTCGCCCCAGGGATGCGCTTCGCCGCCCGGGCGGCGTTCTCGAACGCCGACAGGCCGTCGTCCTCGGCGTTGATGATCAGCGTCGGTACCGCGAGGTCCTGGAGTGGATATCGTTGGACATCGGGATTGGACACGAAGGTGTCGAACAGAGCACCGCGCTTGCGGGGCCGAATCGGGAACAGGCTCTGCTCGGCGTCCCGCACCCGCCGGGCCTCGTCGTCGGTGGGGTGAAACCCCTTGGGCTGGCCCAGGATTCGCGCGAGCACCGGCGGTGCGTACTGCTTGAGGACCCAGAACAACAGGTCGGAGCCGAACAGCATCCGGGCACCGGCGCCCTGATCCTGATGGCCCGGCCCGATGTCGAACCCGCCGAACAGCGGATGGCTCAGAAGCACCGGCGGGCCTTCGCCCCAGACGGCGTATTCGATGTTCCCCCACGAAGGTGCGGCCAGCGTCCTTCGCCCACGTGCGGCCAACCGCCGCCGGGCCGCATCCTTGTCGCGCCGGTAGCGATTCATCTCAGCCGACCGCCCCGCTCGGCCGGGGCGGGCACGGCGTCATTCGGGCCGCCCGATCGACCGTACCGACCGGGCCAGGCCAGGCCAGGCCAGGCCAGGAAGATGACCCCGAAAGCGGCCGTGATGCCCAGCTCGTGTCATGTCGGACCGCCGATGCCTTGACGTGGTGCCGAAATCGGGCGATGTCTGATCAACCCGAAGGGGGCCGCTGCATGCGCCCCGATGTCATTTCCCTTGACCTGCCGCCGAATATGTTCGCTCCGCCCGACGCCCGGACGCCAGGGCATTTGGTCCCACCCGCCCGGGCCGACGGACTCCCCGGGCCGAGCGGATCGGCGGTCCGTCATCGCCCGGGAAGGATGGGACTTTCGGCTCTGTCGAGAACATCTCGACGGAGCGTTCCTTGGAGGTACCGGCGGAGGAGGACCGCCGGAGCCATCCAGGAAAACGAGAGAGGCAATGTCATGTCCGCAAGTGCTCACGACTCGCGGCCCATCATCGTGGGGCTGGACGGGTCGGACAGCAGTCTGGCCGCCCTCCGATGGGCACTGCACGAGGCCGTGACGGCACAGGTGCCGGTGGAAGTGATCCATTGCTGGGAGCCCCAGGATTTCACCGATGTGCTGTTCGCGTCGGCCCACGAATTGTCCACGGCTTCGGTCTGTCTGCTGCAGACCGAGGTCTCGGCCGCCGTGCGCGGAATGGCCGGTCCGCCCGCGGTGACCCAGAGCAGCGTTCACGGCCGGGCCGCGACCGCGTTGCTGCAGCGGTCCGGGAACGCCCGGATGATCGTGCTGGGAGCCCGCGAGAAACGGGCCGTGCGCGACCTTCTTCGCGGTCCGGTCGAACGGACCGTCCGTCGGCACGCCACCTGCCCGGTCGTCGTGGTCGACCGCCATGGTCGGGTCGTCACCGGGCCCGAGGCATCGGCCGGAACCGGGGATCCGGCTGCCGGTGCGGAAGATCCGGCGCGGTCACCCGGCTGAGGGGCACTCCCGCCCGGCTGAGGCTCCGCACCAACCGCCGGATCCGGCAACCCGGATCCGGCGGCGCCGGACTTCAGGCGGGCCTGCCTTCAGTAGGCCTTCAGTAGGTCACGACGATCCGCTCCGCGGGATCCGGTGACTCGACGGCGGCCTCGGCGTCCTCGGCGGCGGCTGCGCCCGGCGGGGCGTGCACCACCAGCACCGAGCAGTGTGCGTGGGCCGCGCAGTGGGCGCTGACCGATCCCAGCACGGCACCGGCCAATCCCGAGTGACCGCGGCTCCCGACCACCAGGAGGTCGGCGTCGCGGCTGAGCTTGACCAGGCAGTCGGCCGGGTCGCCCTCGACGACCATGGTGCGCACCAGCGGTGTGACCTGTCCGCGGAAGGCCTCGATGACGCTGGCGGCCAACAACTGTTCGGCGGCCTCCTGCGGGTGGGCGGTGGGCGGCGGAAGCACCAGGCGGCGGAACGGCTGCCACGCCGTGACCGCCACCAGCTCGTCACCGAGCAAGGTGGCCATCCGGTGAGCGTGACGCAGCGCCTCCAACGAGGCCGGGGATCCGTCCACGGCGACCAGGATCTGACCGACGTCGGTCCGGGGGTCGTTCATGGGTTGTCTACCTTTCTGTGGAGGGTGACCGGCGGCGCGCCGGGTGCGTCCCGCCGGCTCGGTGAGCTCAGGCCCGAGGCGGATGGACGATGACCACCGGGCACACCGCGTAGGCGACGGTCTCGTGGCTGGTGGAACCGAGCAGCAATCCGGCGAAGCCGCCTCGGCCGCGGCTGCCCAGAACCAGCAGCGCCGGTTTCACCGCCGCCGCTTCCTTCAGCAACGCTTGGGTGGACCGGCCTCGGCGGACGATCGGACGGACCTTGATCGACGGGTCCTTCTCCAGCCAGGGTGCGAGCTGGGCGTCCAGTTCGGCCCGTTCCTTGAGGTCCAACTGGGCGCGGTCGATCTCCAGCGGGTAGGCCTGCAGGAAGCCGTCCAGCGGTTCGTCGTCCCAGCAACGGACGGCGAGCAGTTCCACGCCGCGCAGGCCGGCCTCCTCGAACGCGAAGGCCAGAGCGCTCTCGGAGCCGCTGGACCCGTCCAGACCGACGAGCACCGGAGCGTCCGGAGCAGGTGGCGTCGAGCCGTGATCGTGCGGGTCGGTCCGAATCACCGCCACCGGAGCCGGATTGTGGCTGACGATCTTCTGCGCGACCGACCCCAGCAGCGTCTCACTGGCCAGACCCTGGCCGTGCGAGCCGACGACGACCAGTTCGGCTCCGGCCGAGGCCTTTCGCAGCGAGGCCGACGGCGTGTCCATGCTGACCGTCGAGGTCATCTCCAGGTCGGGATGCTGGGCCCGGATCTCGGCCATCGTCCGCTTCAGGTCCTCTTCGGCACTCAGCCGTGGAGCGTCGAACAACTCGGGGGGAAGCACCGCTCCGGGCCCGGCGTACCCCACCGGAATCAGATAGGACTCGATCAGATCGAGGGAGCAGCCTCGCCGTTGCGCCTCGTCGGCCGCCCACCGGGCGGCCGCGGTCGCCGCGGCCGAACCGTCGACGCCGACGACGACCCTCTTCTTGCTGGATTCGCTCACGATTCCTCTTTCTCTCGATTCCTTCTGGACGGCGGGCAGGGGGCGTCCGGTGCGGCGGGGAAGGGCGGTCGGGGACTCCTCACCGCTGGGCACCGAGCCGACTGGTCTCGCCCGCGCCCTGCGTGATCGGCGCGACGACGAGGTGGTTGGTCACCGACGCCGCCCCCGGGACTCCCCAGCAGATCGCCTCCGCTTCGCGCCGGGCTTCCACCGTCGGTACGGTGCCGTCGAGCATGATGGCGCCGCGGCTGTTGGTGGTGACCGTCAACCGGATGTCGGACAACGGGTCCCGGTTGGCCAGGGTGGCCAGGATCAACCGCTCCAGCTCGGCGGCCATGGTGCCCGAACGAACCGTGATCGCATTGAGCACCGACCGGGCTCCTGGCAGTTCGTCGACCGCACGGCAGGCCGCCTGGCTCTCGTACTGCCAGTTGACCTCGCCGGTCAGGGTGATGCGCCGGTCCTGGACGGTGGCCCGGACCGAGTCCGGAACGTGTGGCGCACTCGCCAGCGCGGCCGCGACCTCCACGGCGATATCGGTGTCCGACAACCGCGGCGGGGCCGAGGTCAGCAACTTCTGGGCCACCACATGGACGCCGCTCACGCCAAGCACCGTCCGCTGGGCGATCAACGCCTGGGCCTTGGTCTCGGTGCGCCCGTAGAGGGTGGCGGCTCCGTTGTCGACCTGGACGAAGATGGGCAGGCCGCGCAACTGCGGTTGCGCGGCCAGGGCCTGCCTCGCATCGTCGGTCAACTGCTCGCTCGTCCGTTTCGCCGTTTCGATCATGCCGTCAAGGCTTCTCCGGCCGCCCTGCTCCTGGTAGGGCACAAGGTCCTTGATCGCCGGGGACCACCTGCTCGTCCCGGCCGGTTGGCCGGAGCGGCAGCCGATCGGCGGCGCACGAGCGTGGCGAGCAGCCGATTCCGCGCCCGATTCGAGACCAAAGTCCCGGCCGATCGGGACCGAACCTCTCTACCGTCCGGGTCCTGCGGGAATGACAGTGGATCGATGCACGTGTCCGTCCGCGGCTTTGACCCGGCATCCTCCCCGGCCGGGCCGGGCATCCGTCTGGAGGCCGATCCTGACCTGGTCATCGCGGCCGCTCGCACCGAGACCCAGGTCCTGGCCGCACTGCAGGTGACGGCCGACCAGGGGCTGACCGCCGCGCAGGTGGCGGAGCGGCAGGCCCGTTACGGCCCCAACGCGGTGACCTCGCACCGAGCCCGATTCCTGCCGGTGCTGTGGCACCAGCTGCGGTCGCCGCTGCTGGCCCTCCTGCTGACCGCCGCGGTGGCCTCCTATTTCGTCGGCGAACGCAGTGACGCGGTCATCATCGGTGTGATCGTCGCTCTGTCGGTCGGGCTCGGTCTCGTGAACGAGTACCGGGCTGAGAAGGCGGCGGAGGCCCTGCATTCGCGGATCCGTCACAACTGCGTGGCCACCCGGGACGGGCACCGGGCCGTCGTGGACGTGCGGGAGCTGGTCCCCGGCGACATCGTCGAGCTGGCCCTCGGCGACATCGTGCCGGCCGATCTCCGCCTGCTGCAGGCGTCCGATCTGGAATGCGACGAGGCCATCCTCACCGGCGAGTCGACGGCGGCCGAGAAGAACGTGGCCCGCGTCCCCGACCACACGGCGGTGGCCGACCTGACCTGCTGCGCTCTGATGGGTACGGTGGTGCACGCCGGGCGCGGGCGCGGGGTGGTGGTGTCCACCGGCCCCCACACCGAGTTCGGCAAGATCGCCGCCGGTCTGAGCACGCACCAACTGGACACCGAGTTCCAGGTCGGGCTGCGGAAGTTCTCGATGCTGCTTGTCTACGTGGCCGGCGCCCTGACCAGCGCGATCTTCCTGATCAACGTGGTCCTGCACAAACCGGTCCTTGACGCCCTGCTGTTCTCGCTGGCGATCGCGGTCGGCATCACGCCCCAGCTGCTGCCGGCGGTGGTCTCGAGCAGCCTCGCCGCCGGGTCCGGGCGGATGAGTCGCCGCCGCGTCCTGGTCAAGAGATTGGTCTGCATCGAGGATCTCGGTGACGTCGATGTCCTGTTCACCGACAAGACCGGGACCTTGACCATCGGACGGATCGACTACATGCGGGCCGTCCCGGCGCCGGGAACCACGTCCGAACAGCTCTTGCGCTGGGCTCTGCTGTGCACCGAGAACACCCTCGACGGCGCAGCCGCCGTCGGCGGCAACCCGCTCGACCAGGCCCTGTGGCGTTCCCCCGCCGCGGCCCCGGCTCTGCCCGACGTCGCCGCTCACGCCGTCCGCGATGTCCTGCCGTTCGACCACGACCGGCGCCTCGTGTCGGTTCTGGTCCAGACCCCGGCTGACCCCCCACAGATGATCACCAAGGGTGCGCCGGAGACGGTCCTGGAACGCTGCACCGAGGTGTCGGATTCGACCCGGCACGCGCTGGACGCGGAGTTCGCCGCCGGGAACCGGGTGATCGCGGTCGCGGTCCGGGCCGCCCCCGACGCGCACCGACTGTCCGTGACGGACGAACGGGACCTGACGCTGGCCGGTCTCCTGGTGTTCCGCGACCCTCCGAAACCAGATGCGGCGCATGCACTTCGGCGTCTGGACGGCCTTGGCATCGCGGTCAAGGTGATCACCGGCGACAACCCTGCCGTCGCCGTGAAGGTCTGTCACGACCTGGAGCTGACCGGTACGGCCGTCCTCACCGGGACGCAGATCGATCAACTGGACGACGAGGCCCTGGCGACCCGGATCCCCAGCACGACGGTCTTCGCCCGGGTCAGCCCGCAGCAGAAGGCGCGCATCGTGCGCGTGCAACGGCGGACCGGCGGTGGGGTGGCGTTCCTGGGCGACGGAGTGAACGACGCCCTGGCCCTGCACGCGGCGGACGTGGGCATCTCGGTCGACTCGGCCACGGACGTCGCCAAGGACGCCGCCGACGTCATCCTGCTCGACAAGGATCTGAACGTACTGGCCGACGGCGTCGCCGAGGGGCGCCGGATCTTCGCCAACACCATCAAGTACGTGCTGATGGGCACGTCCAGCAATTTCGGCAACATGTTCTCCGCGGCGGCGGCCTCGATGTTCCTGTCGTTCCTGCCCATGCTGCCGTCCCAGATCCTGCTCAACAATCTGTTGTACGACACCAGCCAGCTGGCCATTCCCACCGACCACGTCGACGAGGAACAGTTGCACCGCCCGTCCCACTGGGACCTGGGCTTCATCCGCCGGTTCATGGTCTGCTTCGGCCCGCTGAGTTCGGTGTTCGACCTGCTGACCTTCGCGGTGATGCTCTGGGTGTTCCACGCCGGTCCGGCCCAGTTCCGGTCCGGCTGGTTCGTCGAGTCGCTGGCTACGCAGACCCTGGTCATCTTCGCCATCCGCACCCGGCGCGTCCCGTTCTTCCGCAGCCACCCCAGTCTGCCGCTCACCCTGGCCGCTCTGGGTGTGGTCCTGGTCGGAGCGCTGCTGCCCTCCACGCCGCTGGCCCGTGAACTCGGCTTCCAGCCGCTACCAGGCGCCTACTTCGCCGCCATGGGCGCCCTGGTCGTGTGCTATCTGGTGCTGATCGAGGTCGGCAAGTCGATCTTCTACCGGGTCGCGGCCACGGCCAGAAAGCCGCACCGGCCGCGGCCGTACCGACCTGGCCATCACCTCCGGCGCCGCACCGCCCGGTTCAGCAGCGACGGCCGAGCGCCCACCCGGGCCGGCGCGAACGCGGCCGCAGCATCGGCCGGCCCCTGACGTGCGGGACGGATTTCCCAGCGCCGCCAGGCGTCAGGACCCGCCGGAGCCGGCGTTCGAACTGCTGCTGGCCGTGCTCGGGGCCTGAGTGGGGGGTGCGATGGCCGTCGTCGTAGGGGTGGGCGTCGGCGCGGCACTGGTGGTCGGTGCCTTCGACGAGGACACGGGTGTCGGCTTCTTCGGTGTCGACGACGCTGTTCTCGAGTGGGTCGCCGGGTGTTCGGTCGTGGTCCGGGCCGCGGCACGGGTGGTCCGCGGGCTCGTCGAGGTGCGCGTCGCCGCGGCCCGGGCGAGGCGTTCCTTCGTCGAGGATGCGTTGGTTCGATGGCCGGCCTTCGCCGTGCTGTGCGCGGCACTGGGCGGGGACGCCAGCGCGACGGTCGCGCCGATCGAGGCCATTCCGGCCAGCCCGGCCACTCCCGCGGTGATCAACCGGACCCGGCGTCGCATGCTGGTGTGGTCGATCGTTCTGTTCCGAGCCGACATCGGCTCCCCTCTCCGGTGCTTGGTGGACATCACCCGACTGTAGGGACACCCGACCCTCGGCCGGGGCGGTGCCGCGGGGCGCTCGACCGGCCCGATCATGCGCCCGACCGGGTGTATGGCCACGTCAGCCGGGACGGGCCCGACCATCGCCGGGTCCCGTCGGGCGCCGCGACGCCGGGGCCGATTCAGAGTGCTTTCAGAGCCTGGTCTGCCAGGCTCCGCGAATGCACAGCAGTCACAGCAGCCCCAGCAGAACCACGAGTCCCATCGATCGCCTCTCGGGATCTGCGTCTTGACCACCCGGAGCTCGACCGCCGAGGACCGCCGCACGACCACCTACGCGAGCGGGCGATCCCATCGGGCCCGGCGCCTTCACGTGCTGCGGGCCGACGTGTTCGGGGCACTGACCGTCCTTCTCGTGGTGATCGCGATCGCCCTGTGGGTCCGTGGGGGCGGCATCGAGCACAACGTCGGACCGGGATCGGTCCCGTCGTCGCTGGGCCGGGTCACCGGGCTGGTGGCGTCGGTCCTGCTGCTGCTGCAGGTCCTGTTGATGGCCCGCATCCCCTGGGTCGAGCGAACCTGGGGACAGGATGTCCTGGCCCGTCGACACCGGCTGGTCGGATTCGCCTCGTTCCATCTGATGGTCGCGCACATCGTCCTGATCACCATCGGCTACGCGGAGGCCGGCCGAGCGCCGGTCCTGGCCCAGACGTGGACCGAGGTGACCACCTATCCCGGAATGCTGCTGGCCACGGCGGGCACCGCCGCCCTGGTCGTCGTCGTCGTGACGTCCGTGCGGGCCGCTCGTCGCCGCCTCCGGTACGAGTCATGGCATCTGCTGCATCTGTACGCCTACCTCGGGGTCGGACTCGCCCTGCCCCATCAGCTCTGGGCGGGAACGGACTTCACCAGGTCCCAGGCGGCCACGGTGTTCTGGTGGGGGCTGTGGGCCTGTGCCACGCTGGCCGTCATCGCGTGCCGGATCGCCCTGCCCATCCTGCGGAGCCTGCGTCACCGGATCCAGGTCGACGAGGTCATCGACGAGGGGCCGGGTGTGGTGTCGGTGGTGATGTCCGGGCGACGGCTCGACCGAGCCGGCTTGCGGGCCGGGCAGTTCTGCCAGTGGCGGTTCCTGGGCGGCCGCGGCTGGACCAGGGCCCACCCGTTCTCTCTGTCGGCGATGCCCACCGGGGACCGGCTGCGGATCACCGCCAAGTTCCTGGGTGACGGCAGCCGCGCGCTGAAGGATCTCCGGCCCGGCCAGCGCGTGTTGTTCGAGGGCCCCTACGGACGGATGACGCCGGAGCGCCGGCACCGCCGGGACGTGCTGATGGTGTGCGCCGGAATCGGAATCACCCCGATGCGGGCGCTGGCCGAGCACATTCTCAACGAGGGCGCCAGTTTTGACTCCGGCCGCTTGCGGCGACCGGCCGTCACCATCCTGCATCGGGTCCAGGCGCCGGCCGACCAGACCTTTGCGGCCGAATTCGCCTATCTGTCCCGCCGAGCCGACCTGACGGTCGTTCCCCTGATCGGCCGGCGCAGCGAGCACTCGTCCATCTTCCCCGGACCGGACGAGGTCGACCCGCAGCGCCGGCTCCCCACCCTGGTTTCGGGCCTGGTGTCCCGAGAGGTGTACCTGTGCGGGCCCCGTTCCTTCATGCACGAGGCACGTCGCCACCTGGTGGCGGCCGGTGTCCCCGAACAGCAGATCCACGCCGAGGAGTTCCAATGGTGACCCGACCCAGACCCGACGATCGCGCCCAGCCCGGGGAACGGGGATGAGGCGGGCCGGGATGGCCCTGGTGAGCACGGTGTCGGTCGGGATGCTGCTGCTCGCGTACCGCGAGAGCGACCCGCACCGGGTAGCCCCCGGATCCGAGGCCGGTGGGATCGTCGCGGCCGCGCAGGTGGTGGCCGGTCAGGTGGTCTCCGGGTCGGTCTCGTCCGGTCCCGACCCCTCGTCCTCGCCGCCGAGCGGCTCCGTCATGGTCGGTCCGCTGACGTCCGGCCCGGCGGTCGCCCCCGGCGGCCCGCCGTCCTCGGCTCCGCTCTCCGCCACCCCTTCGAGTGGGTCCCCGACGAAGCGGACACCGCCGGGCACACCGAGCAGCGGGCGTCCACTGCCGTCGGGACCGACCACGGTCGGCACCCCGACGGCGGCGACGACCCCGGCCACGACGTCGGTCGCACCAGCCGCCGCGGCGCCGCCGCCCAGCACGCCCGCCCCACGCCCAGCCGCTGCGACCTCAGCCGTCGCGCCGCCGCGGACGATTGCTCCGGTCCACCACACGTCCGTCCCGGCGCCGCCGCCGAGCACCCACCGGGTCGCCCCACGCCCGGCACCCACGACCGCGGCACCGGCACCGCCACCGCCACCGCCCAAGCCGCGGACTCCCCCGCCCACGAAGCCCCCGGCGCCCGCGCCGATCGTCGTCAACGGCGGGACCGTCGATACCGCCTTCGGGCCGGTCCAGGTCCAGGTGGTGATCACCGGGCGGCGGATCACCAGGGCGACGGCCATCCAGTACCCGTCCGGCGGCCACAGTTCGGACATCAGTTCGTTCGCCGTCCCCCAGCTGCAATCGGAAGTGATCTCCGCGCAGAGCGCGGCAATCCAGGGAGTGAGCGGAGCCACATACACCAGCCAGGGATTCCAGTCCTCCCTGCAATCGGCCCTGGATGCGGCCCATTTCGGCGGCTGACAGCCGGGTTCCGACACCGGCCCCACGGGGCCGGTTGAGAACGCACACAGAAGGAACCCCGGCACGATCGAACCCATGGAAGCCATCCGAACCAGCCCGGCCGACCGGCAGGCGACCCGGGTCGATTTCGAGATCTGGTCCACCACCGCCACTCTGGTGGTGACCGACGCTCGCGATCTCGACCGGGCCCGTGCCGAACTGGACGCCGAGCTGGCGGCGATGGACCTGGCCTGCAGCCGGTTCCGGCCCGACTCGGAGATCAACCGGTTGCTGCGCACCCCTGGGGTCGAGGTCGAGCTGTCCCCGGTCCTCAACGACGCGCTGACGGCGGCCCTGCGACTGGCCCGCGCCACCGATCACCTGGTCGATCCGACGGTCGCCGCGGCGGTCATCGCCCTCGGGTACGACCGCGACATCCGGCAGGTGCGCGACCGGGAACTGCCGTTCGTGACCTGCGGCCCGCTGGCGGCCCCCGGGGCCTGGCTGGTCGACCACGATCGGGAGGCGCACACCGTGACGGTGCCGGTCGGTGTCGGGCTCGATCTCGGCGCAACGGCCAAACCGCTGGCCGCCGACCGGGCGGCGGCACGGATCGCCGCGGTCACCGGCGGTGGGGTGCTGGTCGGATTGGGCGGGGACATAGCGGTGGCCGGGGAGCCTGCGGAACCGGGCTGGACGATCGCGGTCGGCGACGACCACCGCACCAGCGAGACGCGGCCGGACGTGACCGTCACCATCCGTGACGGCGGCCTGGCCACGTCCTCGGTGATGGGCCGGCGGTGGCCCACCAGCCGCGGCGAGCGGCACCATCTGATCGACCCCCGCACCGGCGACAACCCGGACAGCCCCTGGCGGACGGTCAGCGTGACCGCCCGGTCCGCGGCCGAAGCCAATGCCGCCGCCACGGCGGCCATCATCCTCGGCGACCGAGCACCGGCCTGGTTGGCCGAACTCGGCCTGCCGGCCCGGTTGGTGGCCCTCGACGGCGAGACCCGCCGGATCGCCGGGTGGCCGGCCGGACCGGCGGTGGCCGCCTGATGAACACCCAGACCCTCTGGTACGCCAGCCGGGCCACCGGCGCGGTCTCACTCGTCCTGTTCACCGCCGTGATCCTGCTCGGCATCAGCACCGCCCGGCGTCACAACCGCCCGGCCTTCCCGCGCTCGGCCACCTTGCGGCTGCACCGTTCGGTGTCCGTCACGGCAGTCGTGTTCCTGACCGTGCACATCGTCACCGCCATCGCCGACGGATACGTGAAGCTGAACTACTGGGACGTGTTCCTGCCCTTCACCGCCGCCTGGGACCCGTTGTGGGTCGGCCTCGGATCGGTCGCGGTCGACCTGCTGCTGGCCGTCCTGGTGTCCAGCGCGGTGCGCCGTCGTCTGACCGTGCGGACGTGGCGGTTGGTGCACCTGGCCTCGTACGCGATGTGGCCGATCGCCCTCGTCCACGGGTTCGGCATCGCCGGCGGTGACGGCCGCTCGACGTGGATGCTCGCCCTGGACGTCGTCTGCATCGCCGCCGTCGCGGGCATGCTGCTCGTCCGCCTGCGGCCGGACCGTCATCCGGACACCCTGCAGCGGTCCGTCGCAGACGTCGTACATCCCCGCACCCCACCTGGAGCAAACCGTTGACCGAGACCTACTCACCCACCCTTTCGGCCGTGCCGATCGCGCGGGCCGGTTCGAACCGGCTCCTCCCGATCGATCCGGTCCTCCGGTACGCCGATCATGTCCGGCACTTCGGCGGGATCATCCAGCGGACCCGGCACCACCTGATCGACGTCGTCGGCGAGGCCGGCCTCCTGGGCCGCGGCGGGGCGTCGGTCGCCACGATGCGCAAGTTGACCGGAGTCGCCGAGCACACCAGCGCACGCAATCCGGGTGTGGTCGTGGTCAACTGCTGCGAGGGCGATCCGACGTCGGCCAAGGACGCCGTCCTCCTGGACGTCTCGCCTCATCTGGTCATCGACGGCGCCGAGCTCGCCGCCACCGCGGTGCGCGCCAACCGCATCATCTTCGTCACCCACCACGGGGCGGCGGCCGCCGATCGGTTGCGGCAGGCCCTGGCCGACCGCCCGTCGATCGCGGCCCGGGCCACGGTCGTCGGCGTACCGGAGCGCTTCGTCGCCTCCGAGGCGACGGCCCTGGTCCGCTACCTCAACTCGGGGGACGCCCGTCCGGCCGGCCGGTTCTCCGCGATCTGGAAGGCCGGCGTCGACGGGCGTCCCACGTTGGTCGACAACGCCGAGACCCTCGCCCAACTGGCCCTCGTCGCGCGGTACGGCGCCAACTGGTTCCGATCGGTTGGCACCGCCGCCGAACCGGGAACGGCGCTGGTCACAGTGAGCGGCGCGGTGTCGGGACCGGGAGTGGTGGAGGTGCCGATCGGGACCGCGATCTCGGTCATCACCGCATCCTGCGGATGGGATGCCGGGCCCCGGTACGCCTCCTCCTGGGCCCTGGTGGGCGGCCTGGCCGGTCGGTGGCTGGACCTGTCACGCCACTCCGGGGTCGGGTTCTCCAACGCCCAACTCAGCGCGGTGGGGGCGACCAAGGGCGTCGCGTCAATCGTGGTGCTGCCGCCCGGCGGCTGCCCGCTGACCGAAGCGGCGCGCATCCTGAGCTTCCTGGCCGACGCCGGGGCCCGCCAATGCGGGCCCTGCATGTTCGGCCTGCCGGCGGTGGCGGCCGACGTCCAGGCTCTGAGCGAGGGTGACCGCTCGGCCGCGAACCGGCTGCTACGTCGCCTGCCGACCATCGACAAGCGCGGTGGGTGCGGACATCCCGACGGGGCGGTGGCCCTGGCCGCCAGCACCATGAACGCCATCCGCAGCGAACCGGCCCACCTGGAGATCCACCTGCGCCACGGTCAATGCAACTCGCCCGCACCGATCGTCCCCGTCGGGCCGCGCCCGGCCGACTCGCAGGGCGGTGCCCGGTGATCGGCCGCCACGGCGTTCTGCTCAAGGTCGATGCCGTCAGCTGCCGGGCCCACGGCCTGTGCGCGGAGGAGTTGCCGGAGGCCATCCGGCTGGACGAATGGGGCTACCCGATCTTGCCGGCCGGGGCTCTGGCGCCGGGTCTGGTCCGCCGGGCCAGAGCGGCGGCCAACGCGTGCCCGGTGCTCGCCCTCCGGCTCAAGCGGGCCGACTGACCGGCTCAGTACCCGCCGAATTCCGCGTCCAGTGCCGGCTCGTCCGCGATCAGGCGCAGGCCGCACTCGTCAAGGTCGTACCGACAGCGCGCAAACCACTGGTCGCGAAGGGCGGCCGGGAGCGATCGGTGGCGTTGCGAACGCCAGTGGTAGCGCGCCGACTCGGCCGCCACGATCAGGTCGCCGCCGGCGCACACGGCCAGCGAGCCGACGTCCGCCTCCCACTGCGCGGCCAGATGATCGGCAAAGATCGAAGTGGCCACCACCGGGCGTGACACGTCCAGGTACCAGCGTTCGCGCCGGAACCGGTCCGACTCGGGGCCCCGGTCGGACACCCGAGGGTCCTGGTCGAAGGCCCGGCGCAGCCGCCGTGACGTCTGGTCCCGGCCGACGACGCAGACCCGGCAGTCCAGGACGGTCAGCAAGGATCGCAGGCAGAGCACGCCGGCCCCGAGGGACCAGTTCGACGCGTCGATGGTGACGACCCCGTCGGGAATGCCGTACAGCTGACCAGTTCCCCGCATCGAGGGCTCGGGGATGCGTTCGGCCAACATCATCACTTCGCGGTTCTTCCTGGGCGTCCGCTCCTGCGGCGCGGTGCGGCCGGCCCAATCGCGCCCGTCGTGCCAGGCGACCGCGGACGGCACATGGGCCAGCACGCCTCCCGCGGTGAACGCCCGGTACGTGAAGTCGTAGTCCTCGCCGCCGTAACCGACGATGGAATCGTCGAAACCGCCCAATTCGCCGAACATCTCCGCCGAACACCCGAGCACGGCACCGATCAGGTACTTGTAGCTTCGCGGGTCGACGCTCAGGAGGTTGCCGGTCCGCTGGTAGTGGTTGCTCAGCCAGGTCGGCTCGGCCCATTCGTCCGGGGGGTTCGGCCCGCTACCCAGCCATTTCGCCAAACCGGCCGGCGTCACAGCGCTCAGGTCGGCGTACCGCCGCCGGCCGGAGACGACCGCATCCGGAATCAGGTCGGGCAGCCGGGCCAGCCGGGCCGCGTACTCCGGTTCGGGCACGGTGTCGCCGTCCAGGAACAACACCACGGAACCCTCCGCCCGGTGGAAACCGAGGTTGCGAGCCGCGGCGGCCCGGAATCCGCGATCGGCCTGTCGAACCACCGACACCTCGACCGCGGCGCCCAGCGCGTCGGTCCGGGGCGGCTCCACGGATCCGTCATCGGCGATGACGACCTGCAGACGACTCGTCGGGTGAGTCTGCCCGCGCAGGGCCGTGAGCAGCAGATCCAGGTCGTGCTGGTTCTCGAAATACGGTATGACCACCGAGATCTCGGGCGGCTCCGAGCGACTGTCGATGCCGTCGAGCAGATCCCACCGATTGCCCGGAACCGCCCATCGGCCGGCGCCGACGGACGTGGGTTCCAGGGTCGACGCGGTCTCCGGGATCAACTGGTGAGCCGCTCGTACACCCCGACCTCGTTGCCCGTGAAGTAGCGACCGATACCGGGGAAGGCGGACATCACCTTGTCGTGGTCCCAGTCGTCGACCACATGATGCTCGTGCTCGTTGCCCTCGATCTCGCCCTGCGGGTAGTGAACGATCGGAATGGACAGATAGACCGCCCGGCGGGCCGCGGCCGCCGATCGGGCCCACAGGTCGAGCGCCTGCTCCTCGGTCATGTGCTCGGCCACATCGCCCAGGATCACGACGTCGGTGCTGGGCAGCTCCACCTCGCGGACGTCACCGATGATGATCTCGTCGTAGTACTCATGCAGCCGGTACGTCGTCACGTAGGGCTCGAAGATCTCGATCCCCACGATGCGGCCGACCGACGGGCCGGCCAGAAGCTTGGCGTAGGTCCCGACCCCGGGGCCGACGTCGACCACGTCGAGCGGGCCGCCGGCCAGGGCCTCGACGCGCTCCTTGACCCAGCCCTTACCCTCCGATGAACTCATGGGCACGGCCTGACCTACCTTCTTCCGGGACTGCGGGTATCGACTCCTCGGGTCCCTCAATGCCCGGCTCCCGGTTTCTGAAACCACCCGCCACCGCGGCCATCACCGCATCCGGTGCCACCCCAGATCCCGTACGAAGCGCAGGTACTGCGCCGCCGCCGCGGCGGCGTCGGGCTCGCCCCGGAACGTCTCCGGCAGCCAGGTCGAGGCGGGTCGGGCCCTGGCCTGCTCCACCGCCGTTCCCAACCCGCCGCGCGCGTAGCGCCGGATCGCACCCGGATTGGCCGCTTCGAACTCCCGGCTGTACCGGTTGTCCCGAACCAGGGGTCGCCGCCCGGCCGCGATCCAGGAATTGATCGATGCGGAGGCCGACATCCGGGCGGCCGGGGCAACCGGCACAGCCACGGCGCGGAGGTAACCCGCCAGCTGCTCGTCCGGGACGTATCCGGTGCAGCGAAATCCCAGACCCAGTCGCGCGGCGCGAGCGGCCAGCTCGGCCGGCATGTCCTCGTGTCCGGGCGACGGCCGGCCGATGGCCACCACGGTCAACGGCGGCGCCGGTCCGGCCCGATCGCCGAGCTCCGCCAGCACGTCGTCATGCCCCTTTCCGGGATAGACGAAGCCGAGGATCCCGACGCTGCCTGCGCTGCATTCCGGCGCGGACGGAGCGTCGTGACCGGCGACCGGGGACGGAACCGGCAGCCGGATGACGGTGGTCGGCCGTCCTGGGGTCACCACCCCGACCTCGGCGGCGACCGCGAGTGCATCCGCCAGCAACCGCCGCTCGTGTTCGCTGCTGACCACCACGGCCACGGCCTCGGCGCACATCCGGGCGTAAGTGAGCGCTCGCCGGCGGAACAACTCGGGCCCGACCGCGGGGTGAGGCAGATCGTGCAGGGTCAGGGACAGACCGGCTCCGGCTGCCCGTACGGCCGCGGCGAACGAAGCGAGCCGCTCCTCCGGTGCGGTCCGACCGTCGCGCAGCAGCCAGTCGTTGATCTGGAGGTGTACCCAGGTGATTCCCGGCGGGAGGTGGCCGACCAACTCGTCGAGCCGCAGCGGATCGGGTTCGTGCCGGGCCACACCGCCGAAGCCGACGGAACGGGCGGCGTGCACGAGATCCCGGCCGAACCGGACGATCCCGTTCTCCGACGGTCCGCAGGACACGAACGCAACGGGATCTTCCACGGTGGTCGGCCCTTCCCTCGACGCGGTGGCTCCGGCTCGCCGACATCCCGCCGCCGGTCCCGGCCGCCGAGCGGCCAATGCCCGGTGGCGCGGATTCGAAACGGGGCCACCGGGGTACCGGACGCGCGTCGGTCGATCGACACCGACGATCCGTCCAGACCCGCGGCGCCCCCTCGAGTGGAAGGCGCTGTGGTGGCTGCGAGCCCGAAGGAACGAAGGTGGTTGTGCTCATCGCGCCCGTCCGGGTGGCGTCGGTCCCGGCCGCGCATCCCTACGTCCGGCACCTGTCCGATCCGGACCGGCCCAGTGCGGTCATACGGCTGCCCGACCCCGCACCCGCGGTGGCGCAACCCATTCCGGGTCAGTGGTGGCCGCCGCGCCTGTTGGATCCCGGTTGGGTGCAGGCGCACCACGAGGAATTCGATCTGCTGCATCTGCATTTCGGATTCGACGCCTCGACGCCGGGCGAGCTGAGCGACTTCGCCGCCGTGCTCCGCCGCTGTCGGCGACCGCTGGTGTTCACGGTCCACGATCTGCTGAACCCGCACTTCGTGGACCCCGAGCGGCACCGGGATCAGCTCGACGTGCTCGTCCCGGCCGCGGCGGAGCTGATCACCCTGACCCCGGGCGCGGCTTCCGTGATCAGCCGCCGTTGGGGCCGCACGGCCGCCGTCATCCCGCATCCCCACGTCGTCCCGCTCGACCGGATCGGCGATCGCGAGCCATCGGGTCGGCCGTTCGTCGTCGGTATCCACGCCAAGAGCCTGAGGGCGAACATCGACCCGGTTCCGTTGTTGCACGAGCTGACCGCCGCCTTGCCCACGATGCCGGGTGTCGTCCTGCGCCTGGATGTCCATCCCGACGTGCTGGAGCCCGGTCACCCCGACCGCCGGGCCATCGAATTGCAGCGATGGATCGCACAGGTGCGCTCGCAGCCCGGCATCCGGATCGAGATCCACCCGCGGATGGACGACGGCGATCTGTGGACCTACCTGGAGTCGCTGGACCTGTGCATCCTCCCGTACCGGTTCGGTACCCACTCGGGCTGGCTCGAGGCGTGCGTCGACCTCGGCACCGCGGTCCTGGCCCCGTCCGCCGGTTGCTATCACGACCAGCACGGACATCCCACCTTCCGGGACCGGGCCGAACTGGTGGAACGGGTACGGGAGCTGGCGGCCGACCCCAGCCCGGCCCGGCCCTCCCGCCCGGACCGTCCGGCGCAACGCCGGGCGATTGCCGTTGCCCACGAACGGGTCTACCGGCGAGCGCTGGCCGCGGTGGCGTCATGAGTGATCTCACGGCCGATCAGTCGACCCCAGCCGCCGACACCTTCAAGATCCTTCTCGTCGCTTCCCTGCGCTATCCGATCGCCGAGCCATTCGCCGGTGGCCTGGAGGCGCACACGGCGGCGCTGGCCCGGGGTCTGCGGGATCGCGGGCATCTGGTCGTGGTCGCCGGGGCGCAGGGCAGCGATCCACGTCTGGTCGACCACGTCTTCGGATCACTGCCCCGCGACGACGGCGGCGAACGCGCCGACATCACCGAGAGCCCGGCCGTCCGGATCGCCGAGCGGGCCGGCTTCCAATCCCTGGCCGACGACCTCCGCACGGGCCTGCTCGGGGACTTCGACATCATTCACAACAACTCCCTGTACCCCCTGCTGGTCGACCGCGCGGCCACCCTGCCGAGCCCGCTGATCACCACGCTGCACACACCCCCGCTGCCCTGGGCGGCCCGCGTGCTCGGTTCGGGTGTGCACCGCAGCGCGCACTTCGTCGCGGTCAGCCGTTCGACCGGCGCCTCGTGGTCGGAACACCTTTCACCCCGGGTGGTCCGCAACGGAATCGACACCGCCACCTGGGTTCTCGGTCCCGGCGGGCCCGACGCGGTGTGGTCGGGCCGACTGGTGGCCGAGAAGGCTCCGCACACGGCGATGGACATCGCCGCGGCCGCGGGCCTCGGTCTGTGCCTGGCCGGACCGGTGGTGGACCAGCCGTACTTCCAGGCGCAGATCGTCCCGCGTCTGACCGACCGGATCCGCTATGTCGGGCACCTGTCCAGCTCCGACCTGGCCCGCCTGGTCGGGGTCAGCGCCGTCGCCCTGGTCACGCCGGCCTGGGACGAGCCGTTCGGATTGGTGGCGGCCGAGGCGATGGCCTGCGGTACCCCCGTGGTCACCTTCGCCCGGGGCGGACTGCCGGAGGTCGTGAACCGCCGGTCCGGGCGGTTGCTGCCGGCCCCGAAGGCCGATCGACTCGACCGCGCGGAGGTGGGTGCGGCGCTCGAGGCCATCGCGCAGGCCCGCCGGCTGGATCGGGCCGCGGTCCGCCGGGAGGCCGTGAACCGTTGCAGCGTCGAGCGAATGGTCATCGGCTACGAACAGGTCTACGGCGACGCGGTACGGGTCCGGCGAGCTCGGTGATCGGCTATTACGTCCATCATCAAGGCGTCGGCCACCGGGAACGCATGTTGGCGATCGCCGCCGAGATGGCCGTCCCGCTGACCGTGCTGTCCAGCCTGCCGCGTCCGGCCGCCGGGCCGAGCTGGGTCCACCTGCCCGGCGACGACTCGGGCCAGGACTTCCTCGAGCCGACAGCCAACGGCACCTGGCACTGGGTGCCGCTGCACCACCCCGGGTTGCGGACGCGGATGGCCCTGATCGCGGAGTGGATCGCGCGGGCGCAGCCCGCGTTACTGGTGGTCGACGTCTCGGTCGAGGTGGCCGGGTTGGCTCGCCTGCTCGGCGTGCCAACGGTTCTGCTGGCGATGCGCGGTGATCGTTCGGACCGGCCGCACGTCACCGCATATGACAGCGCCCACGCGCTCATCGCTCCCTGGGCACCGGAGTTCGGCCCGTCCTGGTGGCCCAGATCCTGGACCGACAAGACCTTCCACGCCGGACCGATCACGGCACCGGCGGGTGGGCGACCGATCCGGCCGGCCGTGCACGAACCCCGCCGGATCCTGGTGCTGTGGGGCGCCGGGGGCGACGAGGCGTCCACCACCGGTTTCGGTTCCGCCCGGGTCGGGGCTCTGCGCGAGGCGCATCCGCAGTGGGACTGGCGGTTCGCCGGTGGCACCGGCGAGCACCGGGTGGACCGGGCGGAAGTCGATCGCTTGCTGGGATGGGCCGATGTGGTCATCACCCACGCCGGGCAGAACGCCGTCGCCGAGGTCGCCGCGGCGCGAACCCCGGCCGTGGTGATCGCCGACGCCCGGCCGCACGGCGAGCAGAACGACACGGCGATGACCCTCGCCGGTGCCGGCATCGCCGTCGGGCTCCCGGGCTGGCCGGCGGTCGATGACTGGCCGCAGCTGCTGGACCGCGCCCTGGCCCTGGGCGGCGCACAGTGGTCGCGGTGGCTCACGCCGCACGGCGCGCAGCGGGCGGCGGCCTTCCTGGCCGAGACGGCCGAGCGGCTGCGGCCGGCGTTGCCACCACCGGCGGCCGCGTCGTGACGGTCGCTGTGATCACCATCGTCGCCGGACGGGCCCAGCATCTCCGGAACCAGCAGATCGGCCTGGCCCGATCCGGCCGCTTGCCGGACCTCTACGTCGTCGTCGCGATGGGCGACGCCCACGCCGTGGACCAGACGCGATGCGGGCCGATGGCCGTGACCGACTGCCGGATCCGCACCCGGCTCCTCGACGCCCCGGCCGACCTCCCGCTGGCCGCGGCCCGCAACGCCGGCGCGGCCGAAGCGCTGGCCGCCGGCGCTGACCGGCTCATCTTCCTCGACGTCGACTGCGTGCCGTCACCGAGCCTGATCGATTCCTACGCCCGGTCCCTGGCCAGTCCGGGGGCGCCGGCCCTGCATTGCGGGGTGGTCCGCTACCTCGGACCCGAGGTGGACCTGGCCCGGACCGAAGCGGTCGGGCCGCTGGGGGTGGCCCACCCGGCCCGGCCCCGGCCCGAGTCCGGCCAGATCCTCCGGTCCGACGACTGGGCGTTGTTCTGGTCGTTGTCGTTCGCCGTCGCGGCTCCCACCTGGCAGCGGATCGGGGGATTCGACGAGGCCTACGTCGGCTACGGCGCCGAGGACACCGATTTCGGATTTCGGGCCCACCGCCTCGGGATCGACCTGGTGTGGACGGGCGGGGCCGATGCCTATCACCAGTACCACCCGACGTCGCCCTTGCCGACGCAGCATCTGGACGACATCCTGCGCAACGCCGGGATCTTCCACCGGCGCTGGGGTTTCTGGCCCATGTCGGGCTGGCTGGACGGTTTCGCCGCCGCCGGCCTGGCCCGCTTCGACCAGGCCACCGATCGATGGGTTCGAGCTGAATGATCCGCCGGGAGGATGATCGGGCCATGCCGTCCCACCGGTCGCCGCCCAGTCCGTACCAGCACATCTGGGACGACGCCGCCCGGCGGGCGGCGGCGGGCGAGGACCTGTCCGTGATCACTGCGCAGGCTCTGTCCACCGCGAACGCCCAGATCGAGGTGGAGAGCCTGGCCGCGGTGCCGGCCCACGGCCGGGCGTTCTTCACCACGCTGGGAAAGGCCCTGGCCTGGGCGGCGCTGCTGGATGTCTGCGTGCTCGGGATCGGCTCGTTCGGCGCCGGTCCGTTGTCGGCCGTGCGGCTGGTCATCTGTGTGGTCGCGCTGGTCTGGGCCACGGCGTTCGGCATCCTGGCCGCCAACCAGCGCGTGCAGCGGGCCCGGATCCGGGCCGGTGACGTCGCCCGTACCGTCGTCACCCGGATCGCGGAGCAGGCGGCCGGCCTGATGTGGTCGTCCCAAATTCCGGGATCCTGGACGCCGCTCGGTCCGCCGGTCGACGTCCAGCGGGAGGGCCGAGGCGACTCCCTACCGGTGCGGTGGCTGCGCCGCCTGGGCGGATCGCCCGACCTGGCGGTGCTCGCACCGGTCGAGACGCGCACGCCGGCCGATGTCCGGCGGGCGGTCGAACGGGCCGGGGGCCGACCGGTGGTGTTCTTCGAGCAGGACGCTTTCGCGCTGACCTCCGATGCCCGATCGGTGGCCGAGGAGTACGGCCTGGCCGTGTTCAGGGTCCAGGACACGGATCTTCTCCCGCTCACCCGCACGGCGTCCGCGGTCTGGCGGGCCTACCGTGACCCCGCCTCGTCCGAACCCCCGGCGGCCCAGTTCGCGCGACGCTTCGCGGCGGCCACGACGGCGCGGGTCAGCCCGACGTGGCGTACTTCTGCATGACGATGCCGAGTCGGGGCAGCGCGGCGGTGACGTTGTCGATCGCCCGTGGCCGCAACGCTCCGTAGGCCTTTCGCAGCGGCGCCCGCGACGTGCTCTCGGCCTTCCGGTCGGTCACGCCGACCAGGGCGTTCGCGGCTTCCCGGCCGCGGCCGGCCAGGTAGGTGCCGAAGTCGCCGTCACCGGCGAAGTCGACCCAGAACGGCTCCAGGACCCGGGCGAAGTCCGGCAGCATCCGGTCGATCGCCTTGCCGATGATGTGGGGGCTGACCTTGCGCACGGTGGCCATCGCCGTCTTGACGGTGACGCCGGAGACGCCCTTCTTGTCGTGCACCTCGTCATTGACGACGTCGACCAGGTCGCTGACGACCGCCGGTCGGGCGGATTGATCCAGCAGGGCTTCGGTGAGGGTTTTCACCTACTCACCGTAACCGGTACCCGGATCGGGTCCGGTGCGGTCACCGGCCACGTAGCCCGGCGCTGAGCGTGCAGCGGGTCTCAGGTCCGATCCGGCGGGCGGTGACGCATTGTGGCGGCGACTATGCCCGGTACACCCGCCGCAGTGCTGCGCGCCCGGTCATCGTCGCGGGCCGAGTCCGGGCCGTCCTCCACGTCATCCACCTGCGCCACCCCGCCCTGCACGGTGACCTGCCAGCGATCGGAATCATCCAGGGCGGCCAGCGCCTTGGTGACGTCGCGCTCGAGCTCCAGATCGGAATGAGAGACCGCCGAGCGCAACAGGTCTCGGCGGGTGATGACACCGACCACCGCGTTTCCGTCGACGATCGGGAAGCAGCGGACCCGCTCGTCGAGCATGGTGCGGGCGATGTCGGCGACATCCGCACCGGGGGTGAACGACTCCACCGAGGTGGTCATCACATCGGCCACGGTTGACGCGCGGCCCCCTCCGGTGGCGGGCGAGGCGAACCCGTGGATCCTCGGGTCGGGTGCGACCCGGTCACGGATCAGGTCGGCCTCGGTCACCAGGCCGATCAACCGGCCGTCCTCGTCCACCACCGGAAGAGCGGTGAACCCGCGCTGAGCCAACAGGTCCGACGCCTGGGTGACCGGCATGTCCGGTGGCACGGAGACGACCGGGGACGACATGATTTCGCGTGCGCGCATGGAACTGCTCCCTATCCGACCAAGGCGTGGAGGCGGCCGTGGCCGCGTTCCACCCCCACCGGTCAGTAGTTGTAGTGATGGACGATCTGCCGGCCGGTGATCTCGTGGGCCGTGATGCGCACCCAGGAGGTCCGGGACACCGAATCGGCCCAGGGCCAGACCCTCAGCTCGGACAGCCGTGCGATCTCCGCGGGACTCGCGACGGGCGCGGCGATCCCACGCACCAGTACGCTCCATCCGGTCCGGCGCTCGGCGTCGAATCCGTCGACCTCGAAGGCAACCGGAAGTTGGAGCTCGGCCGCATCCAGTTTGGAACCCTCGGTCGTCCGGAACACCACCGTGCCGTGATCCACGCCGTGATTCACCGGCAGGATGATCGGGTAGCCGTCGGCCAGGAACGCGACCCGACCGATCCGGGCCGACGACAGATGCTCCAGGCATGTCTCGAGAGGCAGAACGCCCATACCGGTGTGATCCTCAGGAACGCTCTGCTTCATCGCGCCACCATCGTGCCTGCGGGTTCGTTGACCATGGCTCAACGATCGTTGATCGGCCTACCGGCGGGTAGAGCACAAGGTCCCGGGTTTGCCTGGTCCAGCGACCCCGGGTCGCCTCGCGAGCGCGACCCGGTCGACCACCATCACTCGAAGCGGAACCGCGTGCAGTCCCGGGGAAAGTCGAACCAGGCCAGCGCGCGGGTGGGCGCGATGACCCGCAGTCCCCCGCCATCGATCCCGGCCCACGCGTCGGGCGCCGGGGCGTACCCGGCGTCGGCGTACTTGCCGAAGGCGGAGGACAGACGCCCGCCGAGACCGTCGGCGTCGGCCCGGGTGGCGGTGCTGGTTCCCTCGACGATGACGACCCGGCTGCCGCTCTCGAGGTTGAGGGTCACGGCCGGATTCACCTCGACGTTACGGGTGTGGCGGGTCGCCGGCGAGCCGTCGTAGTAGAAGCGGCCGTCCAGCCACACGCCCCAGCGGGGCACGACGTGGGGACGGCCGTCCGGTCGGACGCTGGTGAGCCAGTAGTGCTGCGCGGCGGCGAGCTCGGACTCGACGCGGTCCCACGGCAACAGCCCGCTGATGCTCTCGGGCAAGCCGTATCCGTCGGGCAGGGCCGGTAGTTCCGCCCTGACGTCGAGCTGGATTTCGGTCGGGGAACCGGGTTCAGGCATGTCGGCAAGTTTAGAGGTGACCCCCGACAGTCAGCTGTGGTCCCGGAAGGTGTCCGCCCGGCCGACCACCCCGGTGGGTCCGAACTGATCCAGGTACGCTCCGAGTGCGACGGCCAGAGCCGTGGCCACCACCGGCCGATCCTCGTCGCGGAGACCGGCCAGCAACTCGTCGAGTTGGTGCCGGATCCCGCCGAGTCCCCATTCGGCGGCCAGATCGGTGAACCGCTGGTTCGCGTGCTCGGCGTTCAGCGCGAGGATCTTCTTGAGACCTTCGATCTGCTCGTCGGTCATGTCGTTCGGTGAGTCGCCCATCGGTGGATCCTCCGTCGTCGTGGTGCCGGGCATCGCGCAGACCGGCCGGGCGCCGTGCCGGGCCCGAACTCCAGCATGCTCGCCCCGAGCCCCCGGGCGCGGTCGATCACTGCCTGGGCGCGGCGCCGACCACGACCCCCGGGGCCTCGTCGACGGCAACTCCAGGACCGGACGCGACGCCCGTAAGGGGCGGGACGGGCGATCCCGTCTCGAAGTGCAGCACCGCCGGCGAGCGGACGAGTTGCGCGATGCCGCCGCAGATGACGGCTCCGGCGACCCCGATGACGGTCAGGTGCTTCCAGCCGCCGGGCAGGCCTTCGTGCAGCAGCAGACCCCCGGCCAGCACGGCGACCAGGGGATTCAGCACCGACGTGGTGGCCAGGCTGCCGGCGAAGTGGCCGGACCGGTAGGCCGTCTGCAGCAGCAGGTAGCCGATCAGACCCAGCACCGATGTCGCCACGGATGCGGTGACGAACTGGGCGGCCGTACCGCCGTGCCGGACCAGCAGCATCACGGTCCGGATGAGGACCGCGGTCAGGCCGAAGGAGGTGCCGGCGGCCAGGGCGAGCAGGATGGCTCTGGGCCGGCCGGGCGCGAAATGGGCGATGCCGGTCATGGCGGCGACGAACACGAACACCCCTCCGGCCAGCGCGAGCATCGACCAGGACGTCGGCAGGTGATGCCCGGGCCGCGTGGGCAGCGCCTTGAGGAGCACGAACAAACCGAGTCCGACGGCGGCGCCGGCGGCGATATCGCTCTTGCGCACGGCTGTCCGCCGAAGGACCGCAGCCAGCGGGATGGCCCACAGCAGACCCGTGACGCCCAGCGGCTGGACCAGGGCCAGCGTGCCCAGGGACAGTGCCAGGACGTGCAGGGCCATCGAGGCGAGGTCGGCCAACGTACCGGCCAGCCAGAGTGGGCGCTGGCACAGCTTCCACAGGAGACGCGGATCGGCGACCCCGCTGGAACTGACCGCGATCGCTTCGCGGTGCTGCAACGCCGCCCCCAGAGCGAAGCAGAAGGCGCTGGCCAGAGCAGCCAGTACCGCTAGCGCCATCGGTCGCTCCCGCCCAGACCCGACCGGAACGAGGGGATTCCGGCGCGGGCAGATCATTCGGTCGAGGTCCGGCCGGTGCCGGCCCCGTGCTCGATCATGCCGAACCACTGCCGCGTTGAGCGGTGGAACACGTGAGAATCCTTCCTCAGTGACGCCGATTCGACCATTGGGGCGTCGTCCGGCGGCCGCCCGATGCCGGACCTGATCGGGTGATCGTGCCACCGGTAGCGTGCACGGCATCCGCTCTGCCCCTTGGAGGACCTCATCAGCACCGTGGACACCCTCGTGGCCCAGGCCCGCCGTCTCCTCCTGCCGGGTGGGATCGATCTGACCTCGCCGTTCCCCCGGGAGGTCGACAGGGGCCGGCGGTGGGGAACGGCGGTGGTCCCGGTGCCGGGACGCCCGGCCGGCCTGGTCGTGGCTGTCGGCGTCCCCGCCTCCGGTCGGTGGTCGGCGAACGAACTGGCCGCCGCCATCACCGACGGGTTGACCGACTTCTCGGAACTGGAAGCGGACGAGGACATCGAGATCGGCGTATTCCAGTTCGAACTGGACTGATGGATCACGGGGCGTGTCCGGCGCGACACCGATCGTGATTGAGTCCCGCCGGACCGGGGAAACGGGCCCACGGATGCAAAGACGCATCGCCACACCTCGAGGAGGCCCGCCCGATGACCATCGCCCGCCGCTACCGCCGGCTCCTGTTCCCCCTGGCCCTCGTGATGGCCTTGGTCGGTCTGGCCGGGCCGGCCGACGCCGGCGCCCCACCCGGGCATCCCGTCCCCACTCCGTCGGGCGGACTCTCCTCGGCCCAGCGCGCCTCCCTGTTGTCGATAGCCACGGACACCTGGAACTTCTTCCGGGCCGACGTCGATCCCAGGACCCACCTGCCGCTGGACAACCTCGGGCCCGGCTCCGTCCGGGGCGAGTACACGTCCGCCGCCAACATCGGCGTCTACCTCTGGGCCGTCGTCTCGGCCCGTGACCTGGGCATCATCAGCCGCCGCGAGGCGCGCACCCGGCTCGGCCAGACCCTGGCCACGGTCAGCCGCCTCCAGCGGTCCCACGGTTTCCTCTACCAGTGGTACGACACCTCCACCGGGGCCACCATCAAGAACCCCGGCGATGCGAACTGCTCGACCGAGACGACGCCGGCGCAGGACAACTGCTCCTTCCTCTCGGCCGTCGACAACGGTTGGTACGCGTCCGGTCTCGCTGTGGTCAGGCAGGCGGTTCCGGAACTGTCCCGGCCGGTCGACGCGCTCATCGCCCCGATGGACTTCTCGATCTTCTACGACAACCGGGCCCAGACGGCGTGCAATACCAACCCGGCCGTCGCCGGGAACCAGCCGACCGGCCAGATGTACGGCGGCTACTACGTGGACCAGGGTCCGGCCGGCTATCACAACGGCGCCCTGTACAGCGACCCCCGGATCGCCATGTACATGGGGATGGGTCTGCGCCAGATGCCCGGTGACGTCTGGTGGCGGACCTGGCGGACGCTGCCCCCGCAGCAGTGCACGACCGATCCCGACTTCTCCTGGCAGGGCCAGGCGCCCGGTGGGTACTGGACGAACGTCGTCGATCCGCTGTCGCACAAGACGTTCCGGGTCTGGGAGGGGCACTACACCTATCCCGGCACCGATCTGAGCTACCTCCCGACCTTCAGCGGAGGGATGTTCGAGGGCCTGATGGCGAACCTCGTGGTGCCGGAGACCACCTGGGGGGCCAAGGGCCTGGGCCGGGCCGACGTGCGGACCGCACAGGTCCAGCAGAAGTACGCCACCGATGCCCTGCACTATCCGATCTGGGGTGAGTCGCCGTCCAGCACGGCCGACGACACCGGCGGGTACGGAATCTTCGGGGCGGTCGGTCTGACCCTGCCCGCCGGTGAGCAGCTGTCGCAGTGCACCAGCTGCGCCACCGAGACCACAGTGACCCCGCACGCCTCGTTCCTGGCGCTGACCGTCACCCCACAGGCGGCGATGAACAACATCGACACCATGCGCCGGCTGTTCCCCGGCAGCTACTCGCGCGATGGCGGGTTCTACGACGCCATCAACCCCACCACCGGGGCCATCGGACACCGGCGCCTCGTCCTGGACCAGTCGATGATCATGGCGTCCATCGACAAGGTGCTCGATCACGGTGGGCTGCAGCGCTACTTCGCGGCGGATCCGACGTCCTGGGCGGCCCGGGCCGTACTGGGGGCCGAGACGGTGTCGTTCAGCTGAGGGTGCGGCCGCCCGGTATGAGCTGACCTACCATCGTCCAGGTGTCCTTGGTGAGCTCGCCCCCACGGCCCGGCGAGCCTCGCCCGGCCGGGGCCGGCGGGCTCACCGTGCTCGGGGACCGCAGGTTTCGGCCGGACATCCAAGGGCTGCGGACGGTGGCGGTGCTGCTGGTCGTCCTGTACCACTGCGCCGTGCCGGTCGTCCGCGGCGGCTACGTCGGGGTCGATGTCTTCTTCGTGATCTCCGGATTCCTGATCACCCGTCAGTTGATCACCGAGCACCACCGCGCCGGCCGGGTGTCGCTCAGTTCGTTCTACGCCCGGCGGATCAAGCGGCTACTGCCGATGGCCCTGACGGTGGTGCTGTGCACCGAGGTCGCGGCCCGGTTCTTCGGCCCGGCGCTACAGTCGGCGACGGTGGCCCGGGACGGCATCTTCGCGACCTTCTACCTGATGAACTTCCGGCTGGCCACGCAGGGCATCGACTACCAGAACGCCGGCGGCCCGGTGTCACCGCTTCAGCACTTCTGGTCGCTGGCCGTCGAGGAGCAGTTCTACATCGGCTGGCCGCTGATCATCGTGCTGCTGGGCCTCGCCTTTCGCGGGCGGACCAGAACCGCCGCCCTGACGGTGGCCGGCCTGGTGGGCGTCGGCTCCCTGCTGATCTCGATCGTCGACACCCGGCAGAACCCGGCCCTGGCGTACTTCGCGATCCAGACCAGGGCCTGGGAACTCGCCGTCGGGGCCGCGATCGCCCTGGCCACCCCGATGCTGCTCCGCCTGCCGCAGCGTTTCGGGAACGCGGCAAGCTGGGTCGGACTGCTCCTGATCGGGGCCTCGGCGGTCTTCTTCACCGACGCGACCCAGTTCCCCGGAGCCGCCGCCGCCGTTCCGGTCGGCGGCGCCGCCCTGATCGTCGCGGCCGGTCTGAAGACGACCGCGGGGTCGGCCCAGTGGTTCCTCGGCCGGCCGGCCATGCAGTTCGGCGGCCGGATGTCCTACGGCTGGTACCTGTGGCACTGGCCGCTCATCGTGCTCGCCCCGTCGATCCTGGCCACCACCCACGGGTGGTGGGGAAACGTCGTCGTCGCGGCGGCCGCGCTCGGGCTGAGTGTCATCAGCTACCACGTGATCGAAGCCCCCGTCGCGCGCCGACCGGTCCGGCGAGGCCGGTGGTTCGCCATCGGTGCCGGGCTGTCGATCGTCGTCACCGCCGCCGCCGTGCTCATCACGGTGCTGCCGACGGCCGGTCTGTACAACAGCGGGCCGGCGGCGGCCCTGCAGCTGGGCGGGGCCGACGCGGCCGCCTTGACCGCGGAGTTGCAGCGGGCCTACGACCGTCCCGAGGTGCCGTCCAACCTTGCCCCGACCCTGACCGATGCGGTCCATGACGTGCCGGTCACCAGCTCGGACGGCTGCCACGCGGAATTCCTGGCCGTCACCGTGCCGCTGTGTGTGTTCGGTGATCCGGCCGGCACCCGAACCATCGTGCTCTTCGGCGACTCCCACGCCCAGCAGTGGTTCGGCGGGCTGGACGCGCTGGCCCGGAGCAGGGGTTGGCGGCTGGTGTCCTGGACCAAGGCCGCCTGCCCGCTGGCCGACGCGTTGTTCTACAACGCCCAGCTGGAGCGGCCCTACAGCGAGTGCACCGCCTGGCGATCGGCCACCATCGCGAAGATCGCCGCCCTCGACCCGGATCTGGTGGTCGCCAGCGGGGCCGACGCCCTGCCCGGTCCGGCGTACTCGAACCGGACGTGGGCCGCCCAGACCACCACCAGCCTCTCGGCCCTGAAGCGGGCGGCCCGCCAGGTCGTGTTCCTGGCCGACACTCCCCTGCCCGGCACCAACGTCCCGGTATGCCTGGCCGCCAACATCCGCACACCGCAGAACTGCCAGTTCACCCGCCGGTCGCAGACATCGGGAGCAACCGAGCAGAACCAGCAACCGGCCCGCCACGCCGCCGTGGTGTCCGCCGCGGCGGCCGACGGCGTCGCCGTCGTCGATCCGACGGACTGGTTCTGTTCGGCCACCGGCTGTCCCGCCGTGGTCGCCGACACCCTCCTGTACCGCGACGCCACCCACATCACCCAGGCCTACAGCACTGCCCTCGCTCCGGTGCTGGGGCGCGGTCTGGCCGCCGTCGTGCCCTGGATCGCGCGGGGCCGGTGAGCCCGGCGACGCCGTAGGGTTCCGGGGCATGGACCGAGAAGAGACAGTTCTGGTGATCGACACCGACGGGTCGGCGGTCAAGATCGCGTGGCCGGCTCCCGACGCCGACCGACCGGAGGTGCTCAGCCGGGCCATAGGCGGCGGCCGGACCAGGATGCTGCGGTGCGGCAAGGGCATTCTCGGTTTCTGCGATGAATCCGGAGCGGCGTCCGGTCAGCCGGCCAATCCGTTCGCCACCAAGGCCTTCGACGAACAGGGCATCGAACTCCCGGCGCCGCTGTACGGCCCGGTCGTGTTCGCCCGCAACCCGAGCAAGGGCAGCATCGTGAAGGCCCTCACCGACGCTCAGGCCGCCAACCTGCTCGCCGTCACCGGTGCCCGGCTGGCCTGACCGATGAGTGTGCCGCACGCGGAACGCCCGGTGCCCGACCGCGGCATCAGCCGCATCGCCCAGCAGTTCCGTGACGCCCACGACCGGTTCGTCGCCTCCGACCCGGGCTGGGCCCGGCTGCGGCAGGGCCTCCGGGCCGCTGTCGCCGTCGGGAGCACCCTGCTGGTGGAGCTGGCCCTGGCCCGGATCCTGGGCCGCCCGGCGGTCCTTGGCCTGCTGCTGGGCGCCGTGGTCGCGATGTTGATGTCGACCGGCATCCGGGACGGGCGGCGCGCCGTGATCGCCCGCACCGCCGCCGCCGCGCCGTTCGCCGCGGCCGGTGGGGCGTCGCTCGGTGTCCTCACCGCCGGCCACCGGTTGCTCGGACTTGGTGCGTTCGTCCTCGTTTCGTTCGCGGCGGTCTGGGTGCGGCGCTTCGGTCCGCGCTGGTTCACCCTGGGTTTCCTGTTCTGGCAGGGCTTCTTCTTCGCGCTGTTCCTGCATCCGCCGGTGGGTGAACTGCCGTTCCTGTTGGTGGCGATCGCGGCCAGCGGTCTGTGGGTGTCGTTCCTGTTGCTGACCGTGCTGTTCGACGACCCGCAGGCCCGGTTGCTCTCGATCGTGGTCGCGCTGCGGGCGCGGGCCAGGGCCGGCATCTCGGCCGCCCTGGCCGTGCTCGACCGACCCGGTGACGTCCGGGCGGTGCGGCAGTTGCGGGCGAACCTGATCCAGCTGTCGGAGATCGCCCTGTTGCTCGACGGCCAGCTGACCGATCCCCGCTCGCTGCCGGAAGGGGTACCACCTGGCCGCATTCGGCGCTGGACGGTCGATTTCGAAATCGGCATGGACGAGGTGGCCGGAGCCGTGATCGAGATCTCGGCGCGTCTGGCCGACGTGCCGGAGCCGCTCCGGGTCACCGTCCGTCAGGTGCTGGAGGCACTCGGTTGGGCCGATCAGGAATCGGCCGTGCAGGCGGCGCGCCAGATCGACTCGAGCGATGAGGGAACCGTCCCGGCGGTGCGGCGGCTGGGCAGCGCCTGCCTGTTCCTCCTCGACACTGTCGGTCGCTGGGACAGCGGGGAGCTGCGGGCTCCGGACCGGGCCGTCCACGTTGACCCGCTGGACGAGGAGGACGGTTTCGAGCCGGTGGTGGCGCTGATCGGAGGCAACCTCCCGGGGTCGGCCGTGCTGGCCCAGCAGAGCATCGGACGCACGGACGCGTCCCGGTTCTCACCGTCGCGGATGCGACTGACGACGCGGCAGGCCGTCCAGGCCGGGGTGGCCGCCGGCCTGGCCATCGTGGCCGGTGAAGCGATCTCGACCCAACGCTTCTACTGGGCCGTGATCGCCGCCTTCGTGGCCTTCGCCGGTACCGCGACCTCCGGGGAAACCGTCCGCAAAGGGATCGGCCGGATCGCCGGCACCCTGCTGGGACTGTTCGCCGCGGTGGGGCTGGCCGATCTCACCGACGGCCACCGGACCGTCGCGGTCGCGACCATCCTCGCCTGCATCCTGTTGGCCTTCTTCCTCCAACCGGTGTCCTACGGCCTGATGGTCTTCTTCATCACCATCATGCTCGGACAGCTCTACGCCCTGCTCGGCACCTTCAGCGATTCACTGCTGGAGCTGCGGCTGGCCGAGACGGCGGCCGGAGCCGCGATCGGGATCCTGGTGTCGCTGCTGGTGCTGCCGACGCACAGCCGCGCAACTCTGCGGGTGGCCAGGAAGACGTTCCTGCTCGGGTTGGCCGATCTGCTCGACGCCAGCGCGGAGACCCTGCACGGCAAGGACTCCGGACGCAACCTGCTCGCGCTCACGGTGGCCCTGGACGCGGGCGGCCGGCAACTGGTGCGTACCCGGCGGGCCCTCACCAAGGGCCGGCTGTTCGGCGGCGACCGGGAAGGCGTCCGTCATCGGGTGTCCGTCCTGGGGGCAGCCGGCGCCGGAGCGCGCACCGTGGCGGCATCGGTCTCGCCGCAGCGGCCGAACGAGAACATGGCGCGCGGCTGCGAACTTCTGGCCGCCAAGGCCCGGCAACTCGCCGAGCGACCGAGTCTCGGGCGTGCGGTGACCACCGCCGACGGCGGGACAACGGTCGACGAGGTCCGTCAGCTGTTGGCGCAGGTTCCGGCGGACAACCGGACGGCGCTACACGCCCTCCGCCGGCTGAACGAGGCACTGGCGCTGCTCGAACCACGACCTGCCGTCCCACCGACCTGACAGCATGACCCCGCCCGTATCTGTTCCCCGCCCGGCAATTGTTCCCCGCCCGACTGATGTTCCCCACCCAACCTTCCCTGCGACCAGCGGGAGGGGCGACCCCAGCGGCTGTGTGTTCAACCGCCAGGGTCTTGGACTCGTGACCCACGTGGACATCACCAGCCCGTCAATCCGGTGCCCGACCCTCTGACTTCTAAACCGCACCGTCACTGATCGCCACGCTCTGCCACATGCCGCTTCTGCTGCATGCGGATTCCTCCTCCGGTCCGACCGCCTTCCTCGGACGTGACCTCACCCACTGATCGTCGAGCCAACGGCGGCCTCACGCCCCGGACTTGTACGGTCGGGGACGTCCGCACTCCAGAGGGGGAGATCGATGGTTCGCGCCGATGGTTCGCGCCGCACCGACGTGTCAGTTCGTCGCGCCGGCGACAAGGAGACGCGACGAGCCAGATACACCGTCCTCGGCATCGCCGGGTTGGCGCTGTTGTTCAAGGTGCTCATGGCTTTCCGCACCTGGGGCTCGGGCGACATCTCCCACTGGACGGACTTCTCGAACGGAGTACGTGAGGCCGGCCCGATCGGTGTCTACGGCCTGACCTGGCCAGGTTCGTTCTACAACCACCCACCCGTGATCGGTTACCTCCTGGAGCTGGTCAACGGGCTGGAGCATCTGGGGCTGCCGCTCCGCGCGACCATCCGCATCGTCTCCAGCCTGGCCGATGTCGCGACGTCGCTGATCATCTTCGAGTTGCTGCGGCGGCGGGGCACGGTCCGGCTGGCCATGTGGTCCGGTCTGCTGGTCGGCGTCAGCCCCGTGCTGTTCACGGTGTCCGGGTTCCACGGCAACACCGACCCCGTCTTCACCATGCTGACCATGCTGAGCCTGTTGCTGCTGACCGACCGGGACCGGCCGGCGCTGGCCGGCATCGCCATGGGTCTGGCCGTCGGCGTGAAGATCGTGCCGGTCGTGGCCGTCCCGGCCCTGCTGGTGTACGCGGCCATGACGGGCCGCCGCACCTTCGTCCGCTACGTGGCCGGTCTCGGGGCGACGTTCGTGATCACCTGGGGCCCCGCTTTGGCGTTGCAGGGCAAGAACGTCATCAAGGACGTCGTCGGCTACAACGGAAGCAGCCTGCGCCAGTGGGGCCTGGTCCAGATCGGCCATTGGTTCGGCGACCCGTGGTGGTCGGAGTTCCTGATCGGCCCGGGCCGCTTCCTGGTACTGGTCCTGTGCTGCGGGCTTCCGGCGTACTTCGTCTGGCGGCGCCCGTCGGTGGTGGCGCCGGCCGTCGGGCTGTCCCTGGTCGCCTTCCTGATGCTGTCCCCGGCCTTCGGCGTGCAGTACACCGTCTGGCCCGTCGCCGGCGCGTACCTCATCGGCTTCGGATCGGCCACGTTCTACAACCTCAGCGCCGGCTGGATGACGTTCGCCATCTACAACGCCTGGAACGGCGGCCTGCCGTGGTACCGGGGCCACTCCCTGAAGTACAGCGACAACCAGGTGGCGATCGGCCTGCTGGCCTGGGTGGCGCTGGTGCTGCTCTGCGTGGAAGGGCTGCGCACCCTGACCGGCCGACTCCGGACTCCCGCCGACGGCCCGCCCGCGGTCACCTTCCTGCCCCGACCATCGAAGGCAGCGCGCCGGCGCACCTGAGGACGCCCGGTCAGTGGCGCCGGGGCAGGGTGAACTCCTCCAGATCCAGTTCGCGTTCCAGCACCCGGAGGCTGGCGTCGGACAGATGACCAAGGTCCCGACGGCGCAGTAGTTCCTCCCGCTGGGCGTCGATGACGGACCGCCGGGCGGCCAGGGCCGCCTCGTACTCCGGGGACACCGGAATCTCGCCGTTGCGGGCACTCTCGAGGACGTCGGCCCGCCGCTGATACCGCTCCAGCCGATGCTCCAGATTCGTGCGCAGGGAGTCGACCGAATCCGACGGGAGATGCTCGTCCTCGGTCATCTGCGCGAGCCGGCTCAGGCCGGCGTTGGCCGCCGCCGTCCTCGCCTCGTTCCGTTCCAGCGCCTCGGCCGCCGCGTCCGCCTTCAACCCGGTGGCCCGGACGATCGGCGCGAAGGTGACCCCCTGCCCGATCAACGTCACCAGCACCACGACATAGGAGCACAGCAGCAACAGATCGCGGCCCGGGAACGGGGTGCCGTCGGACGTCAGCAGCGGCAGCGAGAAGATGGCGGCCAGCGTGATCACCCCGCGGGTGCCAGACCAGCTCATGACGAGCACCTCCCGCCCGTTCAGTGGGCTCTCGGCGGCGCTGGTTCCGCCCAGGCGGGTGTGCAGGCGCCGGGGCAGGAACTGCGTGACCAGCAACCAGACCGGCCGCAGCAGCAGGACCACGGCGAGAGTCACCGCGACGGCCACGACGATGTCCGAGGTCGAGTACGCACCGAGGCCCTTCACGACGGCCGGGAGTTGCTGACCGATCAGGATGAAGACGAACCCTTCGAGCAGGAAGTCGACCAATCGCCACACGGCCGAGGTCTGCAGCCGGCTCGCGCCCGAGGAGAAGCGAGGGGTGTCGTGTCCGATGATCAGGCCGGCGACGACGACCGCGAGCACTCCCGAGACGTGTATCTCCTCACCGAGCAGGTAGGCCGCGAACGGCGTGATCAGCGACAGGCTGTTCACCATCAGCGGATCGGAGATCCGGCTCCGCAGCAGGCGGATCAGCAGGGCGATGACGATGCCGACGGCCAGTCCGCCGACCGCGGCGACGAGGAACTTGAATCCGAACAACCCGACCGAGAAGCCGCCGCTGGTGGCCGCGGCCACCGCCACGGTGAAGGTGGTCAGGGCGGTGGCGTCGTTCAGTAGCCCCTCCCCCTCGATCAGGGTGATCAGCTTCGGCGGCAGCCCGGCCCGCCGGCCGATGGCCAAGGCTGCGACCGGATCCGGCGGCGACACCGCCGCGCCCAGCGCGATTCCGGCGGCCAGGCTGATCGCCGGCAGGAACAGGTGGACGCCGAACCCGACCAGCAGCGCGGTCGCCAGCACCAGGCCGACCGACAGGCTGATCACCGGCCGGAGATTCTTCCCGATCGCGATCAACGACGAGTTGAGGGCGGCGCTGTAGAGCAGCGGCGGCAGGATGAAGGTCAGGATCACATGCGGATCGAGAACGATGTTGGTCCCGGGCAGCGTGGCGTAGATCAGACCGCACACGGTCAGCAGCGCGGCGGCCGGCAGTTTGGTGCGGTGGGCGACCAGTTCGACGGCCAGCACCAGCGCGACGCCGGCCACCATGAAGATCAGAATGTGGGTCATACACCTCTCCGAAGACGAATCTGGGGCGGGGTACACGGGGCGTTCGACGCCCGCGCGCCTTCGATTCTCCCCTGTGAGGTCACCAGCGGTGGTGCACCTGCGGCTTGATCCGTTCCTCGTACAGGGCCGCGATGCCGGCGACCGCCTCCGCCGGCAACGGCGGAACGCCCGCCGCACTTGCGTTCTTGCGGGCCTGGTCGATGTTCCGGGCGCCTGGGATCGCGGTCGTCACACCGGCCTGATCGATGATCCAGCGCAAGGCTCCCTGAGCCGGCGTCGTTCCCGCCGGAAGCAGAGCCGAGAAATCCTGCGCCGCAGCGACTCCCGTCTCGAAGTCGACC